>JANRJA010000036.1:0-37513 GCA_033764315.1 Oculatellaceae cyanobacterium bins.114 | reverse complement strand
ATGATGAACCCGTTCCCATACCTCATCTGGCAATCGATAGGCAGGGTTGATCTCTGTGAAGGACATCGCTCGTTAATCCCTGAAACATCCTTCTTAAAAGCATCTCACCCATTGAGACGTTTTCGGATAGGTTCTAAGTGGATTTTAGACCGGGGACAGGCATTGTGGGATGACCGGGGAACGGCTGTCAGAATGGCGGGTTCTCACACTGATATTACTGAACGCAAACACGCTGAAGAGTTGTTGCGTTGCAGTGAAGAGCGATATCGATCTTTAGTAACGGCGACAGCGCAGATTGTTTGGACGACCGATCCTCAAGGGCACAACGTCAGTATGTCAGCCGCCTGGTATGAAATTACAGGTCATCCTCAAACGATTTTGAATCCGCAGGGCTGGTTTGACTATTTGCATCCCGACGATCGCGATCGCGCCATTCAAGGGTGGGATCAGGCTCTGATTGACCAAAGCCCTTATCAGCAAGAATGCCAGATTAGAAGTGCAACAGGTTGCTATCTAAGCTTTTGGATTCGAGGTGTGCCGATTTTAAACGGAGATGGTCATGTTCGGGAATGGGTTGGCACTTGCACTGACATTACGGCACTTAAACAAGCTGAAGCCGCACTACGGCAAGCCAATCAGGTTCTAGAAAATCGGGTTTCTGAGCGCACGGCTGCTTTAGCTGAAGCCAATAACCATCTGTCGGAAGAATTAATCGAACGGCAACGGGTTGAAGCCGCCTTGCGGCAGAGTGAACGCAAATTTCGCGCCATTTTTGATCAGGCTTTTCAATTCATTGGTTTGCTTAAATCAGATGGCACGATTTTAGAAATCAATCAGACATTATTGGCATTGGCTCAGGTCAGATATGAGGATGTGATTGGTCAACCCTTTGTCCGGTTGCCTGTGTTTATGGCATCGCCACTTTTGCAGGAACAAGCCAATCAAGCGATCGCCCAAGCTGCAACGGGTCAATTCTTTCGCTCTGAAATAACGGTTACTGATCCAGATGGTCAACTTGTGACCTTTGATTTTTCGATCAAGCCGATTAAAGGCGATACCGATGAGGTCGTGTTGCTCATCCCCGAAGGGCGCGACATCACCCAACGGAAACAAGCAGAGGAACAACTACGGCTCAGTAATGAACGGATTAGCCTTGCTAATGCAGAGTTAGCCAGAGCAACGCGCCTCAAAGATGAGTTTTTGGCAAACATGAGTCATGAGTTGCGAACTCCACTCAATGCCATTTTGGGATTGTCAGAGGCACTGCGAGAAGATGTGTTTGGGGCTGTTAGCGATCGCCAACGAAAATCCTTAAGCACCATTGAGCAAAGTGGTCGGCACTTGCTAGAGCTGATTAATGACATTCTCGACTTATCAAAAATTGAGTCTGGCAGAATGGATTTGCAATTGGCTACTATTCCCATTGAGCATTTGTGTGAATCGAGTTTAGCGTTTGTCAGACAGCAAGCCCACCAAAAAAATCTTCAGTTGCATAGTTGTATTCCGGCGGATTTAGGTCACGTCACCGTGGATGAACGACGCATGCGACAAGCCCTCATCAACCTGTTGAGTAATGCTGTCAAATTTACACCAGAAGGAGGTGAAATTCGGTTAGAGGTCAGACCCGATCCCAGTCATCAACGCTTGTATTTCAGTGTCGTGGATACCGGTATCGGCATTGCCGCAGAACACATTCCCAAACTGTTTAAGCCGTTTGTGCAAGTAGATAGCTCGCTCACCCGTCGTTACACCGGGACGGGTCTAGGTCTGGCATTAGTGCGTCGCATTGTAGAGCTCCATAGAGGTGGCGTGACGCTAGAGAGTGAAGTCGGTCAAGGGAGCCGCTTTACGATCACACTTCCTTGGAAAAAGCAAACTGCCTTAACTATTTCGCGGGTAGAAACCCTGATCGAGGAGGAGGTATCTCGCCTTCAGCGAGTGGTTATTATTGAAGATTCTAGTCCTGCAGCTAGTCAAGCTGCGCGTTATCTAGCAGAGCTTGGCGTGTCATCTGTGATTTACTCCTATGGGGAGGGCGCATTAGAGCAAATTTTGCGAATCGTGCCCGATCTGATCATTCTCGATATTTTGTTACCTGATATCTCTGGCTGGGAAATTTTATCGCAGATCAAGAGCCATCCGAGAATTCGGCAAGTTCCGGTGTTGATTACATCGGTGATCGATGAGCGATCGCACGCCGTCACTTTTGGGGCAGCTGACTATCTCGTGAAACCTATTTCACGACGGCAGTTTCAGACAGCACTCTCAAACATTCTGACATCCTCACTTGAGTCTCCTAAAACGCCCGCTATTATTCCGTCTGGGAGCGATCGCCCTCCAGGGGAAACCGCTTCGCATTGCCCTGTATTGCTTTTAGCTGAAGACAGTGAAGCCAACATCTCAATGATGGTTGATTATCTAGAAGCACATGGCTATCAAATCGTTTTAGCACGCAATGGGTTGGAAGCCGTGCAACAAGCAAAAGCTCACCACCCTGATCTGATCTTGATGGATATTCAGATGCCCGATATGGATGGAATAGAGGCCATTCGCCAAATTAGGACTGATCTCAACTTGGTGTATGTGCCGATCATTGCTTTAACGGCTCTCGCTATGCCAGGCGATCGCGATCGGTGTATGGCAGCTGGTGCTAACGATTACATGACAAAACCCGTTAGTCTCAAGCAATTAATCAATGCGATCGCCAATTATATTCATACTCATTCTTAATCCATGACTTTATGGCGTCATGCCAGCATTTTTTGATCAAGTTGAGCGTATTAATCTTGGTATGCTAGCACGACCCTTAAAACTATGAATTCAATAGACTGAGCCCAATTTGAATTAAAAATTACGACAAATTCCTGTATAGGCTTGGCACTGCTAAGTCCTCCTGAACTTTGATGTGCCCAAAAATCCGTTGAAATCGGTAAACAAGTTGTCGGGGAAAACATCCAGTGGAGAGACGGTTTTGCATCCTCGTCGTTGATGACGAGACGAGCATGTTTGAGGTCATCGCAGCCCTGTTATATGCTGAGGGCTATGATTTGGTTCATCTTACAAATGGGCGTGAAACTCTAAATAATCTGGAACAGATCAAGCCAGACGTCATTTTGATGGATGTAATGATGCCTGAAATGGATGGACTGGAGATTTGTCGGCGCATCAAATCTAGTGCCTGGAAGTGTGTTCCCATCATTATGGTGACGGCACTAACCTCTAAAGACGATTTGGCTCGTTCTCTGAATGCTGGAGCAGACGATTTTTTGACGAAGCCTGTCAGTGCGGTTGAATTGCGAGCACGGGTTCGCTCAATGCTCCGAATTAAGCAGCAATATGATGCGTTGGAAACAGCCTTGCAGTTGCGCAATGATTTATCCAACATGATTGTTCATGATTTACGTAATCCTTTAGCCAATATTTTGATTGCCAGCCAAATGCTGCTGATTCAAAATTCTTTAGAAGGCAAAGTATTAGAGCGGGTGCAGCTGATTCAGCAAGCCGGAAACGAGATGAACTCGATGATTAACGACTTGCTGTTATTAGCCAAGATGGAAGCTGGGATGATGGTGCTCAATCGGGTGCCAACCGATCTTGATCGGCTGATTGCTGACGTGATTCACCATTCAGAGGCGATCGCCACGATTAAAGATATTCATCTCACAAAACACGTGCCCCAACACACGAGTCAAATCTCTGTCGATCCTCCTTTAGTTCAACGTCTGTTAGAAAACTTACTCTCTAACGCCATCAAATTTTCTCCTCATCACACCACTGTGATGGTGCGAGTTGAGCCTATCCAACTGCCAACTCCTGACTCTACTCACAGGGCTTCAGTTGTGATTCAGGTGATCGATCAAGGACCAGGAGTGAGTAAGGAATTGCGACATCGTATTTTTAATCGCTATGAATTGGGCGATCGCATCGCTGGCACCTCTCAAATTGGTTTGGGGCTAACCTTTTGTAAGATGGTTGCCGAAGCACACGGAGGTCATATTTCGGTGACAGATAATACGCCTCAAGGTTCAATTTTTAGCGTGTACCTTTAGGGGTTAATTGTCCTCGTGATTTGGCGTTTTGGGGCTGCCCTATTCCATAGGTGAGTCCATAGCTGCGGGCTAACAACCAAAACCAAAACACCGGATAACGCGGCTCTAACCAGGGGCGAACCCAATCTGCCAGCGTTGGCACCCCCTGAAACAACCAGCTTAAAAAGGCACTTAAGGTGAAGTTGAGATAGCTAACAACCCACCGCAACAAGTCTTTTGCCCCTGCCAATTGCCAGATCCACAGTAACAAAGCCGGATTTTGCCAAGCGGCTTTAAGGGCCATGCGATTAAATGTCAGCCACCCTGCTCGATCTTTGATAAACTGCTCGGCGACTTCTGGCTTTTCCTTCGCCAAAATACCAAAGAAAGTATTGAGCATGGAGTTGACTCGTTGCGGTGCTAAAAATCGTCCGGTTGGCACCATCATGCCCTTTGAAAACAGCCAAGTGACCGCAATATTGCTTTGAAACGCTCGAATTTGATTTAAGTAGTTGGCTGTTAATAAGTCATGACGCAACGCTGTATCTAACAAGTCAGTCAACCGAGGCAAGTTGCGCACGAGAGAACCAAACCCGGTGAACACCAGAGGAGATTGCAGCGAGGCAGCATCTCCAATGGCAATGAGGCGATCGAAGGCAACCCGGCGATCGCTCTCTCGTATGCTGAAATGTCCTGGAATGTAGCCAAAGGTCGGTTTACGCCAAACCAACTGTTCCATATCGCAGCGACGATACTCTGGCAATATGGTGAAAAAGTCCTCATACATCTCTAACAGAGAACCTGGGTTGTCGGGGTTGACCTGATGGTAATGGAATAGATAAATCGTCAACTCTTCATCTCGACCTGGAAACAACTCCCAAATTAATTGCCGTCCCCGTGAAATATCTCCGTGGCTGTTCAGTACATCGCCATAGTGAGCATCCCAAACGGCAGATTCAAATCCGCTGGCGATCGCGGCCCCCACAGTTGGGCACACACTGTCAAACGCCCGCCCCCTATTCAGTTGCCAAGCAATGGGTGAGGCCGTTCCCATCGCATCGACCACTAACCGCCCTTCTGCCTGACAAGGGGTTTGGCTAGACAAATGGGTAGCTTGCACGATGACGCGATCGCCACTAATAACTACTTTCTCAAACTGGGTTTCATCCCAGATGTCACCTCCTGCCGCTCGCAGCTTCTCTCCACACAAGTGCAACAGCTTTTCAGCGTCGATACTGATATTCAACACGTTTGGAGTGTGTAAAATGGGTGCTTTTACCTGAGGTGGGTTATTAGCATCAAAAAATTTGTGAAACCCATCGACATATTCCCTGGCAATGACACTTTCAAACTCAACAGTGGTAAACAGCCCTAAATCAATCAAGCTTTGAAATTCACTACGGGAAATATTCCACTCCCGATTCATATGCCCAAACGGTAATCGCTCTAGCAACAAGACCCGATATCCCAACTGCGCCATCACTGCGGCGTGGATCACACCCAACGCCCCTCCTATATAAATCAGGTCATAGGTAGAGCCAGAGCTTGGAGCTATTGAGGTGACAGCACTTTCCTCAGATCGAAACACAACCTGGTGTGGCGTTGTCGGATTTCGTACCCCCTCTCGCCAATGCTGTTCCCACCAATAAACTCGGGTGAGGTCATATTCTCCATTGGGCATTTTTTGGAAGTAATGCACCGTTTTAGGATAGTACGGAGCCAGTGCCTCAAAGATTGACTGTTGAGAGAGGTCAATGGCTGGTGGCTCTGGGTAATCGTGAGGAAATTGCAGCCGAACCGCGTGGGTGAGTTGCTGTAGAATTTGAGCTTCTTGTTCAACAGGGTTGTCTGCCCATCGAAAGATCTTTAAATAGGTCGTCCGCTGAACTGACCAGACAAACACTGAAAGCTCTGCCTCTAGAGTTTCTAAGGTTGAAGCCACAGTTGAAGCAGTTGTTGAGACGACCTGGGTTTCTGGAGTGCTGAGCGGTGCAGGTGTGGTTTTAAAGCTGAGGCGAAACCCTTCTGGGGTTAGCGTTTTTACTCCTACCGTTGGTTTAAATGTTTGCTGCAACCAGTCTCGAACCGCTGTCGTATGAGGGGTGGGAATTTCTAAATAGAGAATTTCTCTCATCGTTGGGTGCTAACTCCAATTCAACAACCTGCAAAAATTAACGTTGACAATTCTTGGAAGTGCGCTACACTTCACAGATACATTGGCTATGCTAAAAAACTTTACAAGATTCTCATATTTAATAAAAGGCAATATATCTCCTCGACCGTTATGGATTATCCCATTCCAACGAACCCTCAAGAAATAGTGAATTTGCGCCAACAGCCGGTTGATGAAGAGTTGGTGGCAGCGGCGATCGCAGGGGTAGTTGGCATTGCCCGTTCTCAAGGTCAATCGCTAGAAGATTTGACGGCTGAAGTGTTAGCGGATGAGGGTATCTTAGACCGAGATCTGCGGCTTTGGTTAAGTGATATTGTGGCTCAAGCGTGGAATAGCTTGCCTTGATGTGTCACACCTCGTCGTCACAGCGGCCAATATTCCAAAGTCAATATTCCAAGAATTGTTACGAAAGTCATCACTATAAGCGATCGCCGCGCAACAGTTTCGACTATGGTTGAGGGTGATTATCGTCTTGCAAATAGGAAAGAGACATATGGTCAGCAACGGTCGTAGCCAAATTTTGTATCCCACCCGAATTGATATTCCTGCTGACATTCGCACTCAGATTGTGGCTATTTTGAATCAAACCCTGGCATCCAGTCTGGATCTCAAAACGCAGGTCAAGCAG
This sequence comes from Oculatellaceae cyanobacterium bins.114, assembly GCA_033764315.1. GTDB lineage: Bacteria > Cyanobacteriota > Cyanobacteriia > Elainellales > Elainellaceae > FACHB-1407. The sequence continues at coordinate 30,684 of JANRJA010000036.1, read as the reverse complement.
GCCCACTGGAATGTCAAAGGACTCGACTTTTATCAACTGCATGAGCTGTTTGATGAAATGGCATCAGAACTGGAAGAATACGTTGATCTATTTGCTGAACGAGTCACCGCTTTAGGGGCGTTAGCTTTGGGCACCGCCCGGATCGCAGCTGCACAATCAGAGTTACCAGAATATCCCTTTGACATCCTCAGTGGCGAAGCCCACATTACCGCCCTCGCCGATCGCTATGCTATTTATGCCAAATCGTTGCGTGCAGGGATTGCCCAAACCGATGAACTGGGTGATGCTGACACTGCCGACCTATACACCGAAGTATCTCGCAGTATTGACAAGCGTCTATGGTTCCTTGAAGCTCATTTGCAAGCCCCAGCCAGCAACACCTCGGCTGTAGCTACGGCTGATCAAGCCACCGTTGCCAGTAAATCTTGATAAGACTGACCGTACTTAGAAACTGACGGTGAAGTCATTAAAGGGCAATGAAAGACGACAAGCCATGTCTTTCGTTGTCTTTTTTGATGCCTCTGTAGGAGTTGTCTGATCTCGACTACCCCAGTTTGGGTATCGGAGGTTGGGTTGGCTTTTGTGAAGGCTTGATAAATTTCGGCAGTATCCAACCTTGCCAGACGCTACTTTTGCGGAAGAAATGGGCAAGTTGGTGAATAGTAATACTAGATGCCCTAAGTGTTAATTAAAAGTGTTGGTTAAATTCTCATCCAACCCCTGTGACACTTCATACATCCTTTATCTTGCTCGTGTTATCGATGGATAGCATCTGGATATTTCTAACATTCAGCCTGACAAACTCTTATGAACATTTTTAAGACCTCTGCCGTTGCGTTGACTGCTTGTGTAATGACCGCTGGTGTTGCGCTGCTTGGCTCTCAAGCTGCTCAAGCTGAAGATTATGAATCATTCACGTTGGCTCCTGGTTTCCGCCCTAACCCTGTTATTGGGACAGGCTTGTCTGGAGGCACTCGCTTGGTTGATTGTTACACCAACGAGAGTGGTGGTAGAACCTTGGTGAGAACCTACGTTGACTCCGCTAACGCACCTGACCACGTTGTTACGGTGACTAGACCTTTTAATAGTCTGCGCGCATCTGTTCAAGCAGATGGTGATGTCACTCTCGTGATTGAAGGACCAGATGGGGTGTATTGCTCTGATGACGTGGATGGCTTGATGCCTTCAGTCTCTCGCAACTGGCCCAGTGGCACTTACAACATCTGGATTGGTGACTTTGTAGGAGACGGCAGAGGAGTATATCGCTATCAGTTGTATTTAACTCAGCAGTAAAGGGTGCTGGGTTGACGCTAACTGTGACGACATAACGATTTCTAGAGAAACGACAACGAGTGAGGAAGCTGTGGGAGGCTTCCTCACTCTATTTTTTTGTCAAGGCAAAAGACAAAGAAGGGCGTTACCTCAACCGTCGTAAACAAGGAAACTAGAGCGATCGCACAAATGTGGCTAGTCGCTCCATGCCTTTGCGAATTGTGTTGAGATCGGTGGCGTAGGAAAGTCGAATGCACGAGTCTGCGCCAAAGGCGATTCCTGGAATGACAGCAACCTGTTGTTTTTCTAGCAAAGCACTACAGAAATCAATGGATGGTAGACCCAGCTTACTAATGTCAGGAAAGACGTAGAAAGCTCCATCGGGTTTAGGGCACTGCAACCCTGGAATGGCGTTCAATGCCTCTAACATCACCTGTCGCCGCTCTGCAAACGCAGTTAGCATCTCGGTGACACAGGTTTGTGGGTTTTGGTAAGCCGCGATCGCTCCATATTGAGCAAAGGTGCAGACGTTGGAGGTGCTGTGACCTTGAATAGTGGTGACGGCTTGCGTAATCGCTGTGGGGGCGGCCAAGAAGCCAATGCGCCAGCCAGTCATGGCATAGGTTTTCGCAAATCCGCTACTGATGATCGTGCGTTCATAAATTTCAGGTCCGGCAGCACCGATGCTGAGATGTTCGGCTCCGTCATAAAGAATCTTTTCATAGATTTCATCGGAGACTACCCAAATATCATGCTCTACAACCACAGCCGCGATCGCCCGGATCTCATCGGGGGTGTAGACCATTCCCGTTGGGTTAGAGGGTGAGTTGAGGATAAACAGCTTGGTTTGTGGGGTGATGGCTTGACGCAGTTGTTCGGGTGTGATGCGATAACCTGCCTCGGCTGTCGTAGGGACGATTACAGGCGTGCCACCTGCGAGTTTCACCATTTCTGGATAGCTGAGCCAGTAGGGAGCAGGAATAATGACCTCATCCCCAGAATCAATCAGGGCCAGCATCAGGTTAAACAACGACTGTTTACCGCCGTTAGTAACAATGATATTGTCTGCCCCGTAACACAAGTTATTGTCGTTTTGGAGTTTTTGGGCGATCGCCTCTCTCAGTTTTGGCTCCCCTGCCGCCGGACCATATCTCGTTTTTCCCTGATCAAGAGCAGCCTTTGCAGCTTCGACAATGTGTTTAGGAGTATCAAAATCTGGTTCCCCTGCACTAAAGCTGCAAATATCAATGCCTTCGGCTTTCATTGCCTTTGCCTTGGCATCAATTGCCAAGGTCATTGACGGTGATACGTGTCCGACTCGCCCTGCCAGTTTCATGTTTACTCCGGTCAGATCAACCCAAATTTAGCTCAGAATACCCTATTTCAATGAAATTGCGCGATTAAATCCAACAGCAAATCCTGAGAAAAAGCAAACTCTGGTGCAGGATCTGCCAGAGGTCGAATTTTCTCTCTGGAATTCAGTTGCACGATTGGCGACTAAAGTCGCAGGCTTCGGCGTGGGCTTATTGTTCGGCGAAGCTCAGCCGAGCCATCAAACGCTATAAGGGCAAAACCCGCCTCCGCAGGTGACAAAAAGCCTGGATTGGCTTGAGTCTGCAACAGTGGACTTGGTTTTTGTAGTCGCGGTTTTAACCGCCAAAAACTTCTTAGCCATCCCCTTAGTACTGCTTTTCACAGATAGGGTTCGGAAATAAAACCCCTGCACCTCAAATTCCCACCCCTATTTACGACGAGTTGTACTTAGTTTAAGTCAGAATTTAGCCGTCATTCAGTCCTGATTAAAGAAGTGATTGTCATCATGGATTAAGTTAGAGGAGCTATGCCAAGCTCTTCTCAAGGGGGTTATCGTCTATCGACCTCAATATGCTTAGAGGCAGGTGCAGCCCACTTTGCCCAGTCTTATTATTTAATCGTTAAGCCTGCCATCTTTAGAGCTGTTAAAGATTGTGGAGGCAATACCCTGTACAGTTAAAACACTTGTGAGGAAATAGATATTGCTGTGTCTTTATGCCAAATTAATGACACGCTCATAAATTTATGATTCCAAAGTTTGGGGAGCGTTTGATTGAGCAACTCAGGCAAGCGCATCAATCTAGATAACGTCAGTTCGGTTTAAGCAGCCCAGCGAATAAATTCGCGGCTACCAGAGCGAAGTCTGCCATAGCGGACTAACAAAAACAAAGGTTTACTGAACTGACCTAGATCGGTTTTGCTCGTGTAGCGTTCGACGGCTCGACTGAGCTTCGCCAAACGTCTGCGCTCACACCGAAGTCAGCGGTTTTAACCACCAAAATCCTTGCCCCAAACTCAGGTTAGATAGATCCTCAAACCCTCAACGCTTGATCGAAAGATTTGAGAGTTTAGCCAGAATTTGATACGGTTTATTACAGCTATTGTAAAAATTCATCAAATTAGCTCAATTTTATTTAACTTGTGTCACTGAATGATGTTTTTATTTACCCGCAAAGATTCCATGCCATAAGGTACAGTGTGACTACTCCATTGACACGCTGAAACAAAACTGGTTTCAAAACCGTTTCATGGGCTGATTGGCAGACTGCACAATACAAAGTATGGTTGCCGAGCGATCGCCCCTCTTATATCGATAAATCTAATTTGACATCCTGACTTAGGTAGGTAATTTGCATGTTGACGACCGTTGCGCCAGAACAGATTGAACGGATTGTTTGGAACCAGCACCATGATCCGTTTGAAGTCTTGGGACCGCATTTGATTGCCCAAGATGGTAAATCGGTATGGGCCGTACGGGCTTACCTCCCTAATGCGGATGCAGCATGGGTAGTCTTTCCTGAAGAACGGAAAGAATATCCCATGCAAGCGGTGCATAACCCTCACTTCTTTGAATGTGTGTTGGATGTGGAGGAACTGGCAAACTACCAGTTTCGTGTCAAGGAAGGGGAACACGAACGCTTTATGTATGACCCCTATGCCTTTCGATCGCCCCTGTTGACTGACTTTGATGTCTATTTGTTTGGTGAGGGCAACCACCACCGGATTTATGAAAAATTAGGGGCACACCTGGCTGAGGTGGATGGGGTAAAAGGAGTCTACTTTGCTGTTTGGGCACCCAATGCCCGTAACGTCTCTGTGTTAGGCGACTTTAACTGGTGGGATGGTCGTAAGCATCAAATGCGCCGAATTGAAAATGGCATTTGGGAACTGTTCATTCCAGCTATAGGAGTGGGCGATCGCTACAAATTTGAGATCAAAAACCACGCCGGACACATTTACGAAAAATCTGACCCCTACGGATATCAACAGGAAGTTCGACCTAAAACAGCGTCTATCGTCACAGATCTCAGCAGCTATCAGTGGAATGATCAAGATTGGATTGAGAAACGCCGCCACACCGACACACTCTCACAACCCATCTCAGTCTATGAAGTACACATCGGTTCTTGGCTACATGCGTCTTCAGATCAGCCTGCCTTATCCCCCACAGGTGAACTTGAACCTGTAGTGATTGTGGCTGATTTGAAACCGGGAGCGCGTTTCCTCACCTATCGAGAATTGGCAGAACGACTGATTCCCTATGTGAAAGAATTGGGTTTCACTCATGTTGAGTTGTTGCCGATCGCCGAGCACCCCTTTGATGGTTCCTGGGGCTATCAGGTGACGGGGTACTATGCCTGCACCTCTCGCTATGGCACCCCTCAAGACTTCATGTACTTCGTCGATCAATGTCATGCCAATGGCATCGGGGTAATTGTAGACTGGGTGCCGGGGCATTTCCCTAAAGATGGGCATGGATTAGCATTTTTTGATGGCAGTCACCTCTATGAACACGCCGATCCTCGTAAAGGCGAACATAAAGAGTGGGGCACTCTGGTATTCAACTATGCCCGTAATGAAGTACGAAACTTCCTCGTTTCAAATGCTTTGTTCTGGTTTGACAAATACCACATTGATGGCATTCGGGTTGATGCAGTGGCATCCATGCTCTATCTCGACTATTGCCGCAAAGATGGTGAATGGGTGACAAATCAATATGGCGGTCGGGAGAACATCGAAGCCGCTGATTTTCTCCGTCAGATGAATCATGTCGTGTTTAGCTACTTTCCAGGAGCACTGACGATCGCCGAAGAGTCAACCTCGTGGCCGATGGTGTCGTGGCCTACTTATGTCGGTGGGTTAGGCTTCAACCTGAAGTGGAACATGGGTTGGATGCATGACATGATTGATTACTTTCACATGGATCCCTGGTTCCGCCAGTTCCACCAAAACAACGTCACGTTTAGCATCATGTATGCGTTTAGCGAAAATTTTATGCTGGCGTTCTCCCATGATGAGGTGGTACATGGCAAGAGCAACATGATTGGCAAAATGCCTGGAGACGAATGGCAAAAATATGCTAATCTCCGTTGCCTTTACTCCTATATGTTTACTCACCCTGGCAAAAAGACCCTGTTCATGAGCATGGAGTTTGGACAGTGGACTGAGTGGAACGTCTGGGGTGATTTAGAGTGGCATTTGTTGCAACATGAGGCTCCCACGAAGTTAAAGAATTTTGTGGGCAAGCTCAACCACCTCTATCGCAGTGAATCTGCCCTGCATAGTCAAGACTTTAGCTTTGATGGCTTTGAATGGATTGATTGCAGCGATAACCGCCATAGTGTTGTGTCTTTTCTTCGCAAGGCAAAAGATTCTGGGGAATATGTGGTGGTAGTCTGCAACTTTACCCCTCAACCTCATTCTCATTATCGAGTTGGAGTGCCAGATCTGGGCTTTTATACTGAGTTGTTTAACAGCGATGCTCGTGAATATGGTGGCAGCAATATGGGCAATTTAGGTGGCAAATGGGCAGAAGAGTGGTCATTCCACAATCGCCCTTACTCCATCGATTTATGCTTGCCGCCTCTTGGAGTGTTGGTGTTAAAGCTCGATCGCGAAAAGACTGAGGCGGCTAAGAAACCTCAACAATAGAGTCAATTGTTGGAAGTTGGTAGAGATGGGTGCGTTGCTGTTAGGTAAACGCACCATTCTATATCATGTCAAAATTTAATTGTCCTATTACATAGCCTCTTCTAAAAGAGATTTCATTTCACGAATTGCTTGATTGAGTAACTCTTCTTCAAAACCTTTATTGGGGTCGTATTCTCTCGCCAATATCAATGCAGTCTCTCCATGAGCTCCTTGATGGATTGACATCAGCACCTGCTTGAAGTAAAAACTTAACACTACAACTTGGTCTAATTGTGACAAATAGGTGAAGGTGGAGAATTTCTTCCAAATTCACTAAATTTAGTCAGCTAGTACGTAAATTCTTTTTAATGGTATTAAGCTTTTAATCTCTTCATCAAGCTTGTCATAGTAATCAACAAATAGCTTTCTTAGTTCAACAATACCTAGTAGATTAATTGGGATATTTGAACGATCAGCTTCATAACGAGCCTCTCTTGAGTAACCACCTGTACTTACATAAAGACATCTATCACCAGAGCTGCGTCCACCAATAAAGGAACGAATATCTTGTGAGCCAATACTAGTATTAGGACGATGTTTGACTTCTACAAAAATACGTGGTTCTTCTAGTCCGAGTCCATCGGGTGATGCAAATATATCAATGCCACGATCTGATCCGCGAGGAGAAACTGTTGTGCGATATCCCATAGCACGAAGGATACCTGCTACTAATTCCTGCATTTGTTCCCAATCAAGGCGGATAATGCGATCTTCGATAGCTAGTTCTGACTTTTCAAGCAATTCTGTTCGTATTTGATGTTCAAGTTCACTTTGATCTGAGTCAACTATTGGAGGAGCAATTAAAACTGTGCTGGAACTAGTAGAGGATTGTTGAATTAAAATAGCCTTAGATTTTATTTCTGCTGCAATGTTTTCTCTAACAAGAAACAAAGTTAAAATTGCCCCAAGTGTATTTTTAGCTTCGCTACTTAAGCTATTACGTGGTACCTGATATTCCCACTCTACATTTCGAGTGCGTTGGAGTTCAGCAATTGCATCAGATTGCCAAATACAATCTGACGTAATACGACCAATGTAATACATCTGCTTCTCGCGATCGTGTGTCATCACGGTGTGGCCAATCTTAATCTCTTGCATAAAGCGAATGATCTGACTCACGGCAACTTGCACCCGCCCTGCTGGATGGTCTATGTATGTCTGTTGATAAAGCTTGATAAGCTCTGGTTTAGAGATATTAGTATCAATATTTCCAAGTAATGACCATCCTATAGCAACAATTTTGCTTTGAATAAAATCGTCAGCATAAACACTTTCTTTTCCAGCACGAACAAACCAAATATCATCCATATCTATTTCATCTCTAAGCTCAATGGAGAAGGTAATCCATCAATGCTAGTCATGTTTTTTTGTTGCCAATAATCTCGCAAGCCTGCATCCCCTTTTTTGATTGCCCACTGCACCAACTGATCGCGATCGCCCTCATGTTGAAACAATGGAACTGCAGTGCCACACGAGGTTTGGACGCGATCGATATCAGCGACAACAATTTGTCGAATGCCAGGAAGGTTGGGAAACAGCTCTGCCAGGGAATCCCAACCAGACATAGTAGGAAGCAACACTTTGCCCTGTCCATAGAGGCGCAAAATCATGGGTGCCCCTTGAAAGGCGCAAAACATCAAGGTAATGCGAGTATTTTCGAGCAGGTGAGCTGAGGTTTCGTTACCGCTGCCTGTTAGATCAAGGTAAGCAACCTGATTAGGGGAAAGGATGCGGAAGCTATCGAGTCCTTTAGGGGAGACGTTGATATGTCCTGTGGCACTGAGAGGAGCAGTTGCGACAAAGAAGATGTGTTGAGTGGCAATGAATTTTTGCAAATCATCGGTGATGCAATCAAACACTTTAGCCATAATGGGCGATCGCTCCTGAGCATAAGATTTAATTACCTTATCTCACTCCAAAGGCTTCATCAAATCGTCGAGTCACAGGTTCAATTAAGAAGGTCAGCACCGATCGCTGTCGAGTCACCAGTTCAGCGGTGGCTGCCATCCCAGGAACTAGTTCTACATCACGGCTTTGCACCCGAACTGTAGTGCGGCTGAGTTCAACCGTGGCGGTAAAAATTAAGCCTAAATTTTCGTCGAGTGTGGCATTAGGGCTAATTTGAACGACTTTTCCTTCGATCGTGCCAAATTCTTGAAACGGAAACGTGGCAAGTTTCACTTTTGCCCGCATTCCTTCATGGATAAAACCAATATCCCGGTTTAACACTTTGACTTCTAGCATCAAGTTGTCGCCATCCGGCAAGATCGAGAGCAGTTCTTCCCCCGGTTCTACAGTACCTTCTCCTAGCGTGGCTTTTAGGTTGTAGATTCTGCCGCTGATGGGTGCCCTCAGGGTTTCGCGATCGCGCTGTTGGGTGGCTTGCTCCAATTGACCTTCGATGTTTGTCAACTCTTCACGCCGCTGATTGAGCTGAGCAATAATTTCTCCTTCTCGTTGCGAACTAAGAGTGCCAGAGGCTTGTCGAGCAGCTTGATAGGCTTGCTCTGCTTGTCGAATAGCTTGTTGCTGTCCGGCGATTTCTTGCGTTAATGAAGAAACCTGATCTTGAGCTTGGGTTAAACGGTCTTTGGCTTCTAAATAATCAAATCGAGGAATAGCTCCCTCGACTAACCCGCGCAAACTGCTTTCTCGCTCTTCTGCGTTACGCAAGCTAATTCTAGCGTTTGACAAATTTTCTTGAAGTCGAGTGAGTTGCGTTCGGGCTTCAGCGATCGCGGCAGACTGGCGATTGGTTTCAGCAACAGCAGCGGCTTGACGGGTGTCAAATTCGCGCAGTCGAGCGGCTAATAATTGGTCTTGCAATTCAGTGCCAGCATTAGTTTGCCCGGTGCGCTCTGCCTCTAAACGAGCAATATCTTGGCGAATCAGGTCAGCCGATTGCTCTAACCGATCAACAGCTGCTGCTGGAAGAGAGGGGTCTTGTTCAATTAAAACGTCTCCTCGTTCAACGCGATCGCCCTCTTTAACGTGAATTTCTCGAATAATTCCTCCGTCTAGCGCGCGGACTGGACGCACCTGTTGCGCTGGGATCAACTCACCCTGGGTGGTTGCAACCTCATCTACCTTGCTAAAGTGGGCCCAGGTAATGGCTCCTAAAACTAAAGCCGTCAAACTGCCAGCCAACAATCGCGTATACAACGGGGGCAGCTCTCGAACCGCTTTCCCTAACTCATAGGAGAGATAGTCTTCTGGATTGACAAATTGCTGCCGTGTTTGGCGAGCATGGGCAGAGGAATTAGGACGTTGCGATTCCATAAGCTGAGCCAGCAAAGATAACCGTTTCAATCATAGTCATTCAACCGCTCTCTTGCATGGAGTTCTTGACGTCACACAATCATTCACCCAAGAGATTGAGAAGAGCGATGTAAAGCTGTTTCCCGTTGGGGTAATCGCTCTATCCGTTTTCCAGTCTTCCCACAGTCCGATCCGGAAAGTGCTATAGCGACTGAAGAGTTGATTGGAATGGGTTCCACGCTGTTCTCTCTTACTCTACCCCTCAGATTTTCCTTGTAGCAGATTAAATTGTCGTAGTAACTTGATGTTGGCTGGCGTGAGCAATTGTTGCAGTTCTGAGACCTGATTGAGGAGGGCAATTTCCCGCGAAAATTCTTCTTGCAAAATTTTAAGGTAGCGATCGCGATTGGCACCAGGAGTGCCTTCTTTCAACATCCGAATGGAAAGACTGATGTTAGAGAGCGGGTTACGCAACTCATCAATCAAATTGTTGAGCAGTTGCCCTTTGGCATCACTAAACTGCTGCAATTCGTGTAACCGTTGCTCTAGCTGTTCCGACTGCTCACAGGCCGTCATATATTGCTGCATCATCAATTCTCGCTTTTTGAGTTGGGCGTGTACGGCTCCCAATAACTCTGTGCGAGTAAACGGTTTTGTCAGATAGTCATACGCGCCTAACTCCATGCCTTGGCGCATATCAGATCGCTCAGTTTTGGCGGTTAAAAAAATAAATGGGACAGATTCAATGTCAGGTCTTTGACCCAGTGCTCGCAACACCTCAAACCCATCCATTTTGGGCATGAGCACATCACAAATGACTAAATCGGGTTCCTGTTCTTGAATGAGTTGCAGTCCGGCTCGACCATTCTCTGCGCCAATCGCCTCAAACCCTTCCACCGTTAGAAGATCTACAATATTCGTCCGAACGGGTCGCTCATCTTCAATGACTAGAATTTTTGACATGGATTTCTTTAACCCCTGGATGGTTCAACGGCAATATAACGGTAAATGTTGTCCCCACCCCTATTTCACTTTCTAGGGTGATACGTCCTTGGTATAAATCAACACACCTCTTTACAATCGCCAATCCTAGCCCTGTTCCTTGAATGGTGTCAACGTTAGTTGCACGGTAAAACACTTCAAATAGCCGTTCTCGATTCTCAGGTGGAATGCCAATTCCCTGGTCTCGAACTCGTAATACGATGTTTTTTGCTTGGCAACTCAATTCTAAAGTAATATTTCCACCATCTGGAGAATATTTAATAGCGTTAGACAATAAGTTGGTCAAAATTTGTCTCAGTAGTTTTGGGTCAATCAAAACCTCTTGAATATCACCCTCCTGGGTGAAGAGCATACGGTAGTTAGGCCCTGCGGTTAATTGTAAGTCTGCAATTAAGGTTTGGCAAAATAGGAGTAAATTTAATCGTTCTTCCTTGATTTGCAAGCGATCAGCGTCAGATTTACCAATTAACAACACATCCTCTAGCAACTGAATCATGTGTTGCACAGAGGCATGAATTTGTTGAAACCGCTCTCGTCGCTGTTCAACTGACCACTCATAGTGTTCTAGCAGTTCAGCGGCTGATTGAATGGTCGTCAACGGGGTACGAAATTCATGAGAAATCATTGAGACAAAGCGGGATTTTAACTCGTTCAATTCTTTCTCCTTTGCTAAGGCTTTAAGAATTTCCTCCTCAGCTTGCTTGCGTTCTGTAATGTCTTGAATCAGTGAAACAAAGTAGAGGGGTTGTCCCTGAGCATCTCGAACGAGAGACACACTCAGAGCAATCCAAACCAATTGCCCATCTTTATGGAAGTAACGCTTTTCGAGGTGATAAAACCGAATCTTGCCTGAAAGCACCTGCTGCACTTCGTATTGGTTAGATTCCAGATCATCCGGGTAGGTGATGGACTGGGAGGTCATGGTCAACAGTTCAGCTTCTGAATAGCCGACAATGCGACAGAGGGCTGGGTTGACCTGTAACCATTGACCGTCTAAACCCATGATTGCCATACCGACAGCAGTATGTTCAAAAGCACCATAAAAACGCTCTTCACTTTCACGCAAAGACTCAAGCAGTTGACTTTGAGCCAGGGCGATCGCCACCTGATCTGCGAGTTGTTGCAACAACTCGACCTCAAATTCAGACCATTCTCTAGGGTGGGTGCATTGGTGCACAATGAGTAACCCCCACAGAGCCGCCTCACTGCTTTCATGGTGGTCGATTTGCAGGATGGGAACCACTAGATTGGCTCTGACTTCAAACTGTTGTAAAAACTCAACATGGCAGGGTTGAATATCTGCTGTTTCGACATTGCTAATGGCTTTAACGCGCCCCTGTCGATAGTGCTCAATGTGGTTAGAGAAACAGGGATCGCAAATATCTCGCCCATAAATCTGGGTATATCCAGGCACTACTGCCTCTTGAACAACCGTTCCAGAATCACTTGACCACAGCCGATAAACAATGACGCGATCGGCTTGCAATAACTTTTGGACTTCCGTAACCGTGGTATGTAAAATCTCTTCTAACTGCAACGACTGCCGAATTTTAAGGGTGATCTCAGCGAACAGTTGCGATCGCTGGTGCTGCCGTTGGAGTTGCTCTTCAGCTTGTTTTCGATCCGTAATATTAGTGTTTGTTCCCATCATGCGGTAAGGTTTACCACTGGTATCATATAACCCTACACCACGAGTAAGAAACCAGTGGATCCCGCCGTTTTGATGGATCATGCGATATTCCAGCTCATATTCTGAGATGTGCCCTGACAGATGATTGTTGATCGACACGATCACTCTGTCTAAATCGTCAGGATGCACTAATTGCACCCAATCATCCAAATGATTGCGAATGTCGTGATCTTGATATCCCAACATCTGTTTTAGATGTGGGTCAATATAGATTTCGTTAGTGTTTAGATTCCAATCCCACACCCCAACCTGACCCGCACAAGATGCCAGCACATATCGAGCTTCGCGTAATCGCAATTCGGCTTCAACCAGTTTGCGATCGGTAATGTCGGTAATGATGCTGTCGATGCGAGTGGCTTTGCCTGAATTGTCACGAATCAGCCAAGAACGGTGATAGAGCCATCGCGTCGTCTCATCAGAGCGAACGATGCGATATTCCATACTCAGCAACCCGGTTTGAAATAGGTTGGGCACCGACGACCTGACCTCTAGTTGGTCTTGAGGGTGAACGACCTCTGACCAAAGATTGGGGTTCTGATAGAAAGCTGTAATGGGGTATCCATAGATCTGCTCAGCCGCAGGACTGATGTAATAAACGGTGGTGTTATCGGGCGACAACGACCACACCACATCATCTACTGATTGCAAAATGCCATTGAGGCGATCGGTGGTTTGTTGCAACGCTTCCTCAACTCGTTTGCGATCGGTGATGTCGCGTCCAACCGCTTGAAACTCAAGAAAGTTGCCCTGATCGTCAAAGATAGCGCGGCTATTCCACTGCTGCCAACACACCTCACCATTGGGCAAAATCACTTGATGCTCAAAACAACTAAAAGAAGTGTCTGGCATGAGAGAGGCGATTAAGGGAGCCTCTGCTTCTGGGTCTAATGCCAAAAGGAACATGCGGTAGTTGTGACCAATCAGTTCTTCACGATCGATTCCTAAGACCCGACAATAAGCGTCGTTGACGAATGTTAAGGTGCCATCGATTAAAAAGCGACAGACTAATTCGGTTTGGTCTTCAACGATCGCCCGATAAAGAGCTTCACTATTTTGTAATGCCATCTCAGCCTGCTTACGGGCAGTAATGTCTGAGAATGAGATGACTACAGCATAAGGTAGCTGCTCACCTGTATGAAATAGGGGTTGCGAGTTGATCGAAATCCAGGTTAACCCACCACTGGGTTTGCAAAGCCCCATTACGACATTGGAGCAAGGTCTACCTGTTTGTCGTGTGATGGTTGCAGGATGCATCTCACTTAGAAATGCAGACCCATCTTCACAAATTGCCTGCTCAGATGAATCTAGAGGCGACTCTCCATAAATCTGAGCTGCCGATCGTCCCAAGATACGTTCGGCACTGGCATTACAAGCCTGCACAGAACCATTGGCATCATACAAAACAATCCCCTCTTGCAACACAGCAATGACCGAGCGATAGCGTTCTTCACTTTCGCGCAGGGCATATTCAACGTGTTTACGATTGCTGATCTCTTGCTGTAATCGTTGGATTGTGTCGGTCAGTTCGCTGGAATAGGCTTTGATTTCAAATCCTTGCTGCTCGTTCACTTGCCGCAGTGATTCCTCTAGGGTTTTGCGGTTTGTGATGTCGAGGTTAATGCCAGTCATGCGAATCGGTTTACCAACTTCGCTATAGAGCACCTGTCCCTTGCTGGCAATCCAGCGAATCTCATTGTTAGGGCACACCACTCTAAACTCAATATCGTAAGTCGATCGCTCACAAATTGCCTGACGGCTGGCTTGAAACACATGTTCGCGATCGTCAGGATGGACATATTTTAAAAAGTCTTGGTCACTGCCATTAAACTCGCCAGGGGGCAAACCAAACAGTTTCTCAACGTCAGTAGACCAGATGACTTGACCCGTTCGCAAATTACAATCCCAAATGCCCACCTGGGAGGCTTCTAGAGCAAGTCGCAAACGTTCTTCACTGACTCGCAGAGCTGCCTCGGTCTGTTTAATATCTGTGATATCTCGCCCAACCGCTTGATATTCAACTAATTGCCCTTGGTTATCAAAAATGGCGCGATTGGTCCACTGTTGCCATCGAACTTCCCCAGTTGGCGCAATGACTCGATGTTCGTAGGTGACAGCAGGATTGCTCTGAGACAACATTGAGCCATATTGCAGAGGAATGTCTCGATCTTCTTGAGGAACGCAACGGAAAAAGCTTGTGCCTATGAGTTGCTCAATGGGTCGCTCAAAGTATCGACAATAGGCATGGTTGACAAAGGTCAGAGTGCCATCTTCTAAAAAACAGCAAATTAGCTCGGTCTGGTCTTCGACGAGTGCTCGATAGCGAGACTCTCCTTGCCGAAACGCCTCTTGCAGGTGCTCATGGTCAGAGGTTGAGCAGGATGAACATAAATCACCTTCCGTTTTCCAAACGCTCCAAAACAATGAGGAACCCTCTTCAGCTTGGAGGCTAATGCAACCACTGAGGGAGACTGAATTGCCATCTTTAGCAACGAATGTCGTCGTAATCGTGCGCTCTTTACCCTTGGTTTGAAGAGTTTGTAGGGTCTTTCGCAGGCGATCGCCACTGTTAGGATGCAGCAGATCAAAAAATGAATGCTGTTTGGTATCTGCTTTGGTATATCCCAAAAAATGATAGAAGGCCGGATTGGTGTAGAGAAGCCGCCCTTCAGGAGAAAAGATCAGATAAAGATCACTGGCATGGTCTAACAAGCCTTGCAAATGTCTGATGCAGTCTGCCATCCTTATTTTTATTCCTTAAAACATCAGAGCAATTGAGAGACGATACATCAGCCTAAAGATGAACAAACTATACACTTCTTAACTGTATACAGTGCGTTTGAACAAACGTAAGCTGGAATTTGCTTAAAACGTTCTACGTGTTATTCACTAGGTGAGTCTCAGTATTTCCCACACCCTGAATTGACTCGACTGCCCATGAACTGTTCCCAGTTCCTACTTAGTGTGCCCACTTTTAAGCCTTATCCTGTCTTAAAACCTAAGAGCCAAAAGATTTGTCGCTCTACTTCTAACACTTCTAATTCTGATAGCTCAGGGTTGTACTTGATTCTTTGCTGCATCAGCAGTTGATGGAAGGTCACCAACTTTTCTAATTTATGTGTGACAGCTTTAATTTCTGATTCTTCTAAATATAAGCTCTCCAATACTCCATTTAAATCTGCTAGTGAATCGGCTTTCACCGCTGCACCGTGTGCGACGATAAACCGCAGCCTTTGCTCATGCTTATGCAACAGCTTGCGAATGTAATAAGCGGTGAGTGGCGAGAGTTGCATTATTTCATCAACCCTATTCAAGGTTTAGTTTAGACAATCAGCCTAGATAAATTGGGGTGTTAGTTGAGAGGGGTGTTGATTAGAGTGAGTTGGCTGAGCAACTGAATGATTGATTGGCGAACTTTCAGAATCGAGGCGATCGCTCGTTAAACTGGTAGAACTTTGTAAATCTGTCCACAGTCGATATTCTTTACCAGAGCAGGTAATGGCAGCTTTGATGCCCTTGCACTGAAGCTCACACGCCAATTCATAGGCTTTATCCCTTTGGGAAAGACTAAACGTGTGGTGTAAATGAAAGAGATTATTTTGACATCGCAAACCATCGCGAACCTGTCCATTAAACCAGAACTTAAATGGAAAAAGCTGGCTCCCGATTAATCGTTCACTCCACAATAATGGTAGATCTTTCACAATTCGTAATTATGGTTTTGACTAGCTTTGAATCTAGTCTTTAATGACTAAAAGCAACATCGGTAAAACTGTTAGAAAAACAATTGGTGTTACTGAGGAGAAGATACTTCGCAGAAGCACGGACAGGGATTTCCGTATTAATACCGGGGGGAGGGTAAAGTGAGGAGGCAGAGAAAAAGGAAAAAAAAGATCTAAGGGGTGTGCAACCCAAAAGAATGCCTGTGAAGTGAGTTTCGACTCCACTCAACTTGCGGACTGGGAGGGCTGAGCGAAGTCGAAGACCAGTGATACAAGATTTTCTTGCAACTCCCCAAGGGAAGCTACCGTGTACCCAGATTTCTGTTTCCTTTCAAATTAGGTACAGGGTTGTTGCAAGCATGTGAAAACCAGGCATTGGCGGAGTTTCCCCCAAACCCCCTAGCAGAGAGTGTTTCGGTTCACCCAAAGACGCGCTTACGGGTTCCAAGTTCGGGTGTTTTGGGTGGGGGCAAGACTCTTGGCAACGGCTCAACATCCCCAAAAGTTAGAGATTTAGGGGCTAAGAGGACTTGTGTGTACACCGTAGCCAAGGGAAGAGGGGGCGATCGCTCCATCCATAGACCAAGCTCTTTGCCCGATCTGGTCAAAAGCAAAAGTAGAGGTATGGCAACAACAATTGAAAAACTGATATCAAAAGGATGCAGCTAAAACTGTAAGCTTTGGATTAGAACCTTTTACAGTTACTTTTACAGTTACTTTTACAGTTAATGGCACCCATCTACTCATGTTGAAATGCATCGCGTAGAAGACAATTCATTCTTTTATGTGCGTTTCCCAGCAAACGTTTTGGGATGCTTACAGGAGGGTAAGATTACCATTATCCTTTTTCCTGGAAATGGATTAGCTCTAACAGAACCTATTCAGGCTCATCTCATTCCTAAGTACTGCTTTTCACAGATAGGGTTTGGAAATAAAACCAAGGGGGTGTGGGGGCTGTGCCCCCAGCCAGGGGTGAAACCCCTGCACCCCAAATTCCCACCCCTATTTACGACGAGTTGTACTAAGAGTTTGAGAATGCCCAACAGTGAATTTGAAATCTTGTTCAAACATCCTGGCGCAGAAATGATTAGAGTCCTATGCCACGGTGGACCCTGTCCAGAAATTGGGGAATTGCCAGAAGCGTACTCCGTTAGAATGCGCTTCTGACAACCCACCTGGGATGGCTATGGTGCGAATGGGGCTAAGGCGACAGCGGTTGATCAATAGTTGATCAATTTGGACAAACTAACCGTCCATTCGCATTGCTCACAATGCTGCCGCGCTCACCGTTGAATAACACAGGTATCTGTTCTTCAGTTACCGTTCCGTCAGGTCGCCTCACATTTTGTAGGCTCACCATATTGGGATATGCCAGCATGCAGCCCCGAATTTGCTCTGCCCAGACATTTAGTGCAACCGTACGGGCTTCTCGATAGCGAGCTAATTCTTCTAGGGAACCAACATTAGCACGAGGCAGTGGATTGGGAAACTCTTGATCCGTAATGGGAGTATTGGTCGTGATTGCAGGATTGCTGACGATGCGGGTGCGAATCGGAAATCTAAATGAAGTGGGCAATGCTCCAGGTACGGGTAAGTCCTGACCTTGGATAGTAACTCGCGTGGGAGTCGCCAGACGAACAGCAGGTTGAGCTTGAGCAGTCAGCATTGACTGTGACTGACTAAGAGGCGGTTGCACAGGAATGTCGATCGCCCCTTGAGTGTCATTACGGCGGGTCGGAGACGTTTGAGCAATGAGGAGGGTTGGTTCTTGGGCTGGCGGCAACTGGAGATCTGTCGCAACCCTTTCATCCGCGATCGCATCTGCTTCTTCATTGGCACTCGACATTGGAGTAGCCGCCGTTTCTGTAGAACGGGCTGCTATAGCCGGGGAGTTAGCAGACAGGGCTTCCACACCAAAAGTCTCTGGTTGGGCAATGACCCCATTGGGGGACGTGCTTTGCATGACCTGAGTTGACTCAGCAGTGCTCTCCTCGACGGATAGCGAGTTGGTTGACTCAGATTCTGGGGACAGTGATGCACTAGAAGCCGCGATCGCCTGCTGATTCCAGTCTTGAGCAGCCAAAGCTGCCAACGCACAAACCGCGAGGGTAGGAATACGCATAACGTTTAACCTGTAGAAGTGTCAGATTTGCTACATAGAGTTACATCGCCTTGAGCTGAGATCAGGACGAAATCAGTAGCACTTCTAATTTTCTACAGGGTCAGCGATTGAGGGTTGGTTTCGATCAGTTTTGCCAGATCTTGCAAGAAGGCAGCGGCATGTGCTCCATAAATGATGCGGTGATCACAGGTGATATTCACCTGCATTTGGGTGCGCACGCCCAACAGACCATCGCTCGTTGCCACGACTTGTGGACGAGATGCCCCGATCGCCAAAATGGAGCCTTGCCCAGGCGGCAAAATAGCATCAAAGCGATCGACTCCAAACATCCCCAGATTCGACAGGGTAAACGTTCCTGTGCTGTATTCAGCCGGTTGCAACTGTTTAGAGCGGGCGCGTTCTACCAAATCTTTCCAGTTGCGTGAGAGGGAATAGATATCAGTTTGAGCGGCGTTTTGCAACAC
Source organism: Oculatellaceae cyanobacterium bins.114 (assembly GCA_033764315.1). GTDB lineage: Bacteria > Cyanobacteriota > Cyanobacteriia > Elainellales > Elainellaceae > FACHB-1407. The sequence goes on along the minus strand of JANRJA010000036.1, from coordinate 12,153 downwards.
TGGCGTGATCAATCCACCATCATCCATTGCTACGGCTACGGCAATGTTGATGTTGCCATGATGCTGCACCCCTTGGTCAGTAAAACTGGCATTTAATAGAGGATGCTTTTGTAGGGTGACAGCGACTGCTTTGGCCAGCAGCGTCGTCATCGTTACCCCTTTAGGTTTGATTTGTTTGTAGAGTTTGTCGAGGTTGTCGGTTGTGATGGTGTAACCCACATGGAAGGTGGGAACTTGCAAACTCACCATCATGTTGCGAATGACAGCATTTTGCAGCGTGTTAAACGGAGTTACTTCGCCTGGAGCGACAGCCGCAGCCAGAGTTGGAACGGGTCGAGGGGCTGGAGTGGGTGCCACGGGTGCCGTCGCTACTGCTGTAGTCACAGGTTGACTGACTTTGCCAGCCGCTGCTTCGACATCTTCTGCCACAATCCGTCCATGTGGACCACTGCCCGATACGCTGGTTAAATCAACCTTGAGGTCTTTGGCTAACTTGCGGGCGCGAGGGGAGGCAATGATTCGACCATTTTGGGGTGAAGCTCCATTGCTGGGAGCCGCCTCAGCTTGCACCACTACTTCCGTTGCTGCTGCTTTTTCTTGAGGAGTTGCCGCAGGAGTTGCAGGAGAACCTGCTGTAGTCTGGGGTGCGCCTGCTCCTTGCTGTTTAGCGGTTTCAATTTCTGCTTCAGTTTCAGCAATTAGGGCGATCGCCGCACCCACCGGAGCACTCTCTCCAGATTGCACTAAAATTGTTGCCAAAAAGCCTTCATAAAAGGACTCTACATCCATATCGGCTTTGTCAGACTCTACCACCACTACCGTTTCACCTTTTTCAATCTTGTCACCGGGTGATTTGACCCAAGAGACAATTTTGCCTTCGGTCATCGTAGAGCTAAGAGCAGGCATGAAAACTTCTTGAATCATGGAGGTGGTTCCGACTGACTAAAAATGGCATAGCAAATTTGCATTGTAACCCGATATGAAGCCCGTTTTAAGGTGTAAGTGCGATATTCTCTACGAGACTGTAAAGTAAAATGGCGGATCGAGGGGAGTTTGAGTGAATATAACTCTCTGAAAGCCTTTTTTCCTCAAGACGAGAGTTGAGGTGAGAGCAAACGAGTGGGTGATTTGTCAAGTTGATTTGTCAATCAATGTAGCCATTGGATAACGCTATGAATGTGGGCAGAGTGAGTGTGATTGCAACGAATGTATTTCGGGAAGTCATTCGCGATCGCGTTCTTTACTTAATTGGCTTTTTTACAGTTTTGTTTGTTGCCGCTAGCACGCTCATTCCCTATGTATCTGCCAGCACTGAGAGTCAGATTTTGGCAGATTTAGGATTAGCGGCGATCGGCATTTTGAGCCTGGTGATTGCAGTATTTGTAGGCACAGGTTTAGTCAACAAAGAAATTGAGAAACGCACGGTCTTTGTCTTAATCGCAAAACCGATTAGCCACAGCGAATTTATTGTTGGCAAACATTTAGGATTGTCAGCCGTCTTAGCGGTGTTAGTGCTGACTATGACCATTATTTATGGGGTTGTGCTCAGTGCTTATCACATCCCCTATCCCATCGGCAGCGTTTTCATTGCCGCTTTTTATCAAGTGTTAGAGCTGTCATTGATGACAGCCGTCGCTATTTTGTTTGGGGTGTTTACAAGCTCTCTGTTGGCGACCCTGTTTACCTTTGCGGTGTATCTAATGGGGCATCTGAGCCGAGATTTGTTGACCCTGGGAAATTTGGCAAAAAATGAAACCGTCCATCAAGTGACTCAAGGGTTGTATCTAGTGTTGCCTGATTTAGAACGGCTCAATCTTAAAAACCAGGCTGTGTATGGACTCAACCTATTGCCCCAGCCTTTCGAACTGGTCACCAATGCAATCTATGGCTTGTTTTATACCACGTTACTATTAGCGATCGCCATCTTTATCTTCTCTCGGCGTCAGTTTTAATCGGCTTTAATCGGCGTTCATGATGCGAGGCACTTTAAAGAATTCCCCTTCGCGATCGGGTGCTCCCTCTAAAATGCTCTCGCGATCGGCAAAGGGGTTGAGTTGATCAGGGCGGATCACATTCACAACATCGATCGCCCGTGCAGTGGGTTGAACATGACTAGTGTCAAGTTCGCTTAACTGCTCAAAATAGTCCAAAATGCTGCTGAGCTGAGTAACAAACTGTTCCTCTTCAGCGGGGGTGAGGTCTAATCGAGCAAGATTAGCCACTTTATGAACCTGATCGCGATCGAGCATAGAAAATTTGAGATAGGGGATCAGAAAATAGATGATTGACTCACAACGACTGACGCATGACGAGTTTTCTAAAACACGTCAATCTTCATGCGACCTGTGGTTTTCAGCCAATTTTGAGCTTCGATGTAGTTATTAGGAGCTAATTGAATGGCTTGTTGCCAATAATCAGCTGCTTTGTCATACAGGACGTTTGCGGCCTCTGAGTCTCCGGCTTCTTCTTGTTGCTCACCCAAAAAGTGATAGATCACAGCAACATTATTTAACGCTTGAGGCATCCGAGGGTTGTAATCTAACGCTTGATGGTAATATCCAAGGGCTCTGTCGTGTTCACCGTTGCTCGCATGAATCAGCCCAATGTTGTAGAGAATAAAGCTGCGATCGTAGGTGTCTTCCTCTAGCCTCAGGGCCTCTTCGTAATTGGCCAATGCTTCAGCATATTCACCATCGGCTTGAGCAGACATGCCATCCCGATAATAAGCAAAGGCTTCTTTAGCGGTTTGGTTAGCGGGCAACAACTTGAGAATCAAGTCTGCCATGACCGTAAAGCTTTTATCGATAAAGTTATCGTTGCGTTGGGATCTAGGCATAATAGCGATTTTGTTAAATGAAGCGTGATTAAGAGCAATAAGCGACGCAATTACAGTCTACCTTAGCGTTGATTCTGTGCTGTAGACAGTTGACTGAAACCTTTTGTCAAATCAATTTTGGTAGAAATTCCCGTCATTCCAGTTCTGCAATGCTTCAAGCCAAAATTCTATACTAAAGAGAGAGTCTCAGGTCTATCAAAATTCAGATATGGCTCCAAACCCTACCATTATGCAGGCGGTTGAGAAGTTAGACTACCGCGTTACCGTCGGTGATGTCGCGTCTCAAGCCGGATTAGATATTAAAGTCGCTGAACAGGGGCTATTAGCACTCGCATCCGAAGCGGGTGGACATTTACAGGTATCCGATGCTGGGGAGATTGCCTATCTCTTTCCTCAAAATTTTCGGAGTGTTTTACAGAGCAAGTATTTTCGACTGAGGTTGCAGGAATGGTGGAATAAAGTTTGGAAGCTGTTGTTCTACTTGATTCGTATTTCCTTTGGAATTTTGCTGATCGCCTCTATTGTCCTGATCGTTGTGGCAATCACGATTATTCTAATTGCTCTGAATTCCAGTCGAGATGGCGAAGGCGATCGCCGAGAGAGTTCTGGTGGAGGCGGTGGCATCTTCTTTTTCCCCCGATTCTGGTTTGGCCCTGATCTGTTTTGGGTGTTTTACCCCGATTACTACGATCGCCGCTCCTATCGCCGTCAACAGTTTCACCGAGATGGTGATGGCGATCGCATGAACTTTTTGGAATCGATCTTCTCCTTCTTGTTTGGAGATGGCGACCCCAATGCTGATCTAGACGAACGACGCTGGCGGGCGATCGCGACTGTGATTCGCAATAACCAGGGAGCCGTGGTCGCAGAACAGATTTCTCCTTATCTAGATGATCTGGGGACTGGTTTCGACCGAGAATATGAAGCCTTTATGTTGCCTGTGTTGACTCGCTTTAACGGTCGCCCTGAGGTTAGCCCTGAAGGTCAAATCGTTTACCACTTTCCTGAGTTGCAGGTGACAGCGTCTGAGAGTCGCTCAACGAGTGTGCCTGCCTATTTGAGAGAGTCTCTGTGGCGGTTTAGTGAGGCGAATGGAGGGCAGATTTCAGTCGCGATCGGGTTAGGAGTGTTGAATTTGGCAGGTGCTATCTTCTTAGGGACGCTGCTGGCAGATGGCACCATTGCTGCTGAGATTGGAGGCTTAGTTGCCTTTGTTAGTAGCATTTATGGTGTTTTGTTGGCCTATGGCATCGCCTTCTTAACCGTTCCGCTGATTCGCTATTTTTGGATTAAATGGCGCAATAAAGGAGTCGAAGCTCGCAATAGCGATCGCCAAGATCGAGCCGTGTTCTTAAACGAAGCCAACGCCGACCTGCAACGTAAAATCAGCTATGCCCATCAGTTTGCGGCCCAGACAGTGATCACCGCCAGCAACTTGGCATACACCACTGAAACGGATCTAACTGAACAGGAAGCAGCCCAATCTGACAAGATCGACGCCGAATGGCGCAGACGACTGGAAGGGTATTAAATAAGAGACGCGATCATAGAAACGAAGGGACGCGATTAATTGGCAGGGACGCGATTAATCGCGTCCCTGCTTTGTATGCCTGTAATTTTTGTATACCTATATTTTATTCGACCTGAATTTTGGCGAGGGTTGCCCCAGTGTAGTAGTGGGTGACAATTTGTTGATAGGTATAGCCCTGAGATGCCAGATTATAGGCTCCCCATTGGCTCATCCCTAAACCATGACCAAAACCGCGCCCATCGATCAAAAACCCGGTTGGAATCGAGGGCACACTTTGGGTACTCGCAACCTGCCCCAAGATGGGAGTGATAGAAAACAAAGTGCTTCTCAGTTGCAGGGCACGACGTAACTCAGCACCACTAACAACGCGACTTCCGGTTTCGCCCGTGACCCGCATTGTGACGATCCGACCCCGTGGGGTGGTGCGATCGGGAACTATAGAGAGAATATTTCCGATCCCTGAGATTGCTTGCCGTAAGCGATCGGCTGAAATGGTTTCACTCCACTGATAAACTGGGGCTCCTTGGTCAAAGTCTTGAACGGCTCGCAGATAAGGGAGGGGCTGAGTCCAGACATCTTCAACGTTTTCAGTATATCCACCAGACGATGAATGAAACACCGCTTCAATAATTTGCCCTTGATAAGTCAAGACTTGTCCCTCAGTTTGTTGAACCGCTGCTTGTGTGGTGTTGGTTTCTTCTTCAACGCCCCGATAGACCTGCCATGAGGTTGTGTCACCAACATCAAAAACAGCGTTTGCACTGGTCTGCCGTTGATAGAGGGCATAGGAACGCGCAGAAACAGCTTGAGCTTTGAGAGCTTCAAGAGGCCAATTGGTTGGCATCTCACCCCCTACAACACTATAGAGATATTGCTCTAAATCGACATAGTTGACCGCTGTTACTCCACTCCCAGTTGCCACAACCAGTGTGCGTCCACGATACCAGCGATCGCCAATAAATACAAAACCGCCATTACTCGGCTCGATCCAAGCTTGCCCCGTTTGCCACTGACCAATTTGCACTCCGCCTGGGGTCGATTGAGCGGTTATTGCTCCACCTGCGGGAATCTGAGCCAACGCTCGCCCTGAAGCATCTTGTACGGTTGCTGGGGTCGAGCTACCTAAAGTGACTTGTGAAACGTTTTCTTCGATCGCCACTCGCAATTCTAAAGCTGCTTGAGCCGGAGCGATCGCCACCAACCAAAGCAATAGAGACATCCACCAAGATTTTTGCGCCAATTTCAGCAGGGGTCTTAACCACAACCATTGCAAACTTACGGGGGTTGTAGAAGTCATTCCAGGCTCCTCACGTTCATGATTACAGTTCAGGACGATCGCTGCGACCAAAAGTTACAGGTGGTAGTGCGCTTGTTTTAGGGCTGTGCAGTCACAACCTCGACCACTATAACAAACCTCTTGCATGAGCCAAACTTTTCATCGCAGCTTCTAGGAAAACCATCGAGGAAAATAAATTGTTTCGGCAGGAGGCTGACCACTATAGAGGCCAGCAACTCCTGGAATAAAGACCGTTTCGTTGCGACTGTTGACAAAGTAGCGATCGGGACGACCATTCACAAATTCGGCAGATTCTCGGGTTGAGTTGAGGGCGATCGCATTGGTGTATAGCGTCGTGGCGATGTCAGGATATTGGAAGCTTAAAGCGTTATAAAAAGTAGGCTCATCTCCTAGAAATGAACTCACTGTTGCATCCAAAAAAATTAACTCATTGGGGTTTGCAGGGAGTCTCTCATAACCGAATTCATTGCTATAAAACCAGGGGGTTGGTCCTTGACCAATCGGAAACGAAGCTCCAAGCGGCGAGTTTGAAAGCTGGAGTTGATAGCGCGTTCTTGCTCCACGCACCGCCACCCGCAAAAAATATGTGCCTGGTTGCAAGGTGCCAGTGATAGACTCTGCGGCAGTTCCGCCTTGTCTCGATTGGGCAATTAATCGCCTGCCTTGATACAGCGCAAGATCAGCATTTTGTCTTAACCCTGTTAAGCTCACACTAAACTGGCTCTGACTGGAAACCCGGAATCTAAAGAAATCAAATTTATTTCGGGGATCAACGGCTCCTCTTAAGGAACTGTTTGCCTGAATAGGTCTTGCCCGATTGAGATTTTTGCTGTGGTTCTGCATTATCAATTGTGTTTTGACCTGGACTTCCCTAGATATAGCCGTGATCATCCAAGGTATACCAATTTCGGCCAATAGCGATCGAAGGTTAGTCCCAAGCTTAAGTAGCTCAGCGAATAAATTCGCGACTACCAGAGCGAAGTCCGCCTTCGCGGACTACCAAAATCAAAGGTTTACTGAACCGACCTGTCGGTTTTGCTCGTATAGCGTTCGGCTGAGCTCACGCCGAAGTCAGCGGTTTCAACTGCCAAAATCCCTATCCCGAACTCATACCGATTTAGTTTGTAAAAGTGACAGATCCCGTTAGGGGCGAATGGCCATTCGCCCTTACAGAGATTTGATGGTTAGGATGACAATTCAAATGGGTATCAGGTTACTTTAAGCTCACCCTCAGATAGAAAAGAAGTCGGAGGTTTTAGAAAACCCCGACTTCTTTGCAAGAAATTAGACTAAACGGACTGCAAACTGATCACTAGGAGTCCCGACGGAAGGATGCTAACCATCCCCGGAGTTCCTCAGCGGCCACATCCCGTCCACCCAGGCCAAAGGCGAGGGCAATTGCAACGGCGATCGCTCCCAATAACAAGCCAAACGCCAGGTTCACAATATTGGTTGCAACTCCCATTTGTTGCAGTGCCATAGCCGAGGCAAGAGCAATAATGGCGATCCGAGCAGTTTGTCCCAAAATGCGAGATTGCCGGCCGCCAGAGCTTGTCACGAGTGAGAAAGCAAGGTTTGCCAGATATAGACCTACGGCAAAGACAACCAAGCCCACTAACACCTGACCAAAGATCAGCAACAACCCAGACACGATTGCGGTTAACGCTGGAATATTGAGAATGTTGGTAGCAGCGACCACCGCAAACAACATCACACCCACCCAGGCAATAATTCCCACGATTTCAGAGGGAGTCCGGGGTGAGGATGGAACAGGTTCTCCTGGCTCTTGCAGCGTGGTTGCTGTGGGATCCACCACAACAGGAGTCGGAGCAGGAGAGCCTAAGCCCAGCCAAGAGAAGATGTTGTTGAAGCCCAAGCTCGTCAGAATATTGGAGACTAAGTCAGCAATGAACTGCCCAATTACATAGGCGACTACTAAAATCAACGCCGCTGTGAAGATCTGCGGAATGGCCTGCAGAATCTGATTGAGCATGGCGGTCGCTGGAGCTGAGATTGCCTCGATTTCCAGCGCATCCAGAGCGGCGATCGCCGTTGGAATCAAAATCAGCACATAGACTACTGTACCGATGATCCCCGACAGTGAAGAGCCACTTGCTGTTTGACGCAAGCCAACTCTGCCACCCAGTCGATCCGTTCCTGCGGCAACTAACAAGTTGGTAACAATTCCCCGAACGATGCGAGCAATGAACCAACCAATCAGAGCGATAATAATGGCTTCTACAATCCGGGGCAGAGCCTCCAGGAAGTTATTGAGCAGGTTTTGAACTGGCTCTAACGGGCCTCGCAGATTGAGAACTCCCAAAATGAGAGGCAAGAAAAACAGGAAAATAAACCAATACAGGGCATTTCCCAGAGTCTGGCTCAGCAGAAACTGTCCCTCAGGAGGCGTAGTGGGGTCTGCCTGACTCAACCGCTGGTCAATGCCAAAGGAAGTCGCTGTACGCACGACAAGGGCGCGGGCAATTGTTGCCACTAACCAGGCAACTCCAACCAACAGGGCCGCTGCACCCAAGCGGGGCAAAAAGGCAAAGATCTGATTGAGGAAGTTATTTAACGGTTGTGAAACCGTGGTGAGTTGAAGCGCATCTAGGAAGGCAACAATGGCAATGATGAAAATGATCCAGAAAACAATCGTAGGAACCCATTTCTCAATGGCAGATCCGGCGTTTGCCCGTTCTCCTGGCATCATCATGCTAGCAAGGCGATTGTCTAGATCAGTGCGTTTCAGTAAACCACGAGTCACTGAAGCCGCGATCGCAGCGATGATCCAACCAACAATCAGGATTAAAATACCCCCTGATAGGGCGATCAAAGTGTTCCACAAAGAATCTAAATTAAATTCTCCAGGTAGAGCTAAGCCCAAAAGGTGGGGCAACAGTGGATGTGCAGGTGTCATTGGTGTAGATACTAATTCGGGGACGGGTAAAGAGAGTCCAGGCAGATTTGCCATGATCGTGGAATCAAGGGGCTGATTCATAGCGGTTACAGCAGATAAGCAGGGTAGGGGCAAATGCATGAGGATAGAACGTCACGACAGCGTTACAACGGTGTCTTTAGAAAGTTCACGAGAGAATTCTATAGGGCTAAGACAGGAATACATTCTCCTTAACGGTATAAATTTGTCCTATCGGACTAGCTCTTTAGATAGAGTAGTAGCAAATAGTACGCTTGCTAAGAGCATTGTGCTATGGGTTGAGTCAATAACCTTCTTTCAAAGGATTTTTTTAGAATTCTTTATTTATTCCAAGGATCTTTCGTCAGGGGATCAGTGCTTTCTAAAGGAGCCTTCAGTCTGATTAAATCCTGTGGCAGGATAGAGGGTAGTGAATGAGATGCTGATATTCAGGTAGTTAGGGTTAATTTAGTCTTGCAACTTACATTTTTAGGAACCAGTTCAGGAGTACCCACGCGATCGCGCAACGTCTCTAGTATTGTCCTGCGATTACCGCAGCGAGCAGAGGCGTGGCTATTTGACTGCGGCGAAGGAACCCAACATCAAGTCTTGCGGAGCGACATTCGCATCAGTCAAATTTCCCGTATTTTTGTCACTCACATGCATGGCGATCACATCTACGGCTTGATGGGTTTGTTAGCCAGTTGTGGGTTGGCAGGCAACCCCAGTCGCATTGACATTTATGGCCCTCCTAAGCTCGACGACTACTTAAAAGCGTGTGGGCGTTATTCTCAAACCCATTTCTCATATCCAGTCAAGGTTCACACTGTGGAACCCGGAGTCGTGTTTGAGGATGACGAGTTTGTAGTGCATTGTGAACCCTTAACTCACCGAGTGCCTGCGTTTGGCTATCGGGTTGCCGAAAAAGACAAAGCAGGACGATTTAATGTTGAGCAAGCGGCCACGTTAGGCATTCCCTCAGGGCCACTCTATGGCAAGTTAAAACGGGGTGAAGCGATCACCCTGCCCGATGGACGGGTCATTAAAGGGACTGATCTTTGCGGTGAACCGGAAATCGGACGCAAGTTTGTCTATTGCACCGACACCATTTATTGTGACAATGCAGTTACGTTGGCACGCGATGCGGATGTCTTGATCCATGAAGCGACCTTTGCCCACCAAGACGCTGAGCTAGCCTATCAACGCTTGCACTCTACCTCGACTATGGCAGCTCAGGTGGCCCTTAGTGCTGGTGTGAAGCAATTGATCATGACTCACTTTAGCCCTCGCTATGCTCCTGGCAACGCAATCACCCTGGATGATTTGTTAGCCGAGGCTAGGGCGATTTTTCCAAATACCATCATGGCGCATGACTTCATGACCTACGACATTCCTCGGCGATCGGTTGAGGCATTGGTGACCGTGTGAGGGGTGAGGTGAAGGAGTCAAGAGGCGATCGCAGGTGCCCCTCAAGGGCAGTCGATTAATCCTCCGTTTTTCCTATAAAAGCGATCGCCGTATTGCCATAGCTTTTGTAACGGGTCATGTGGAGGTGAGGTATCGTTGCAACGAGTTGTTGCATCGTGGCTTCGCTGTAATGCTCTGGGCTATGTTCTGCGGCTATTTCTCCATCGGGTGCCAAAAGGTGATGTTGAGCGATCAGGCAAAACACCGATTCATACAATCCACTGGCGTAGGGTGGGTCGAAGTAAATCCGATCAAACGTTTGACCTGCCAGTGATGGCAACCGTTTCACCACATCCCCCCGAATGATCTGAAACTGCTGGGGTTCCTGAGCGACTTGCTGCCAGTTCTGTTGAATCACAGCACAAGCCCGGTTTGACTGCTCAATGCCAGTCACCTGTGCTGCACCGCGACACAACGCCTCTGCCCCCATTGCCCCGCTACCTGTACACAAGTCGAGCCACCGACACCCATCGATTGCCCCTTGCCAGATATTAAACAGAGCCTCCCGAACCCGTGCTGGAGTGGGACGGGTCGCCTGCCCCGGCAATGTTTTGAGTTGGCGATTGCCATAAATTCGCAGACTCATGGGCAAGTTAAATGGGTCAGGCTGTAACGAGTGTGCGCTGACGAACAGATTGCACAAAGTTAGAAAGAATCTTGAGACCAGCGGTGGAAGATTTTTCGGGGTGAAACTGAACCGCCACAAGATTATCACGGGCGATCGCCGCTGTAATGGTTTGGCTGCCGTGGGTAATCGTCGCAGCAGTCACCTCTGGTTGAGCAGGGTCAGCATAGTAGGAGTGAACAAAGTAAACCCAGGGATCAACCGGGAGATCTTGCCATATGGGGAGGTCTGGCTGAGTGAACTGCAACTGATTCCAACCCATATGAGGAATGGTAATGCCGGGTTCATGGCGAAAGTGGCGTACCACCCCTGGCACGACCCCCAATCCGGGTTCGTTGCCCTCTTCGCTACCATCTAACAAAATCTGCAAACCCAAACAAATGCCCAAAAAGGGTTTGCCGCTGGCGATGATGTCTTTGAGGGGTTGAATTAAATCGCGCGATCGCAACTGTTGAATGGCTGGGTCAAACGCACCGACTCCGGGCAACACAATCGCATCTGCCTGTTCTAGCTCTTTGGCAGAGTCTGTAACGTGGGTGACTGCGCCTGCGTTCTCTAAGCCCTTACAGGCAGAGTGCAAATTTCCCATGTCATAGTCCACTACAGCAATTCGTGTCATGCCCGTTTTTCCTTTTTGAGCCGATATCTTACTATTTTAGGGGCAAAGGCAAAAACTGAAGGAACTGAAGACAAAATGTCAAAGACGCTTCTACTGACCTCGTTTCAGCCGTGGATGCCACATCAGCGATCGAATTCGTCAGACGACCTGCTGTTGGAGATAGTGCACCGAGACCCTCCCTCTCACTGGCATTTTTTGCGGCAACTCCCGGTGGATTTTGACTTGGCTCCTCAAAAAGCGATCGCCCATGTGACTCAACTTCAACCAGATGTCGTGATCTGCTGTGGTATGGCGGAGTCGCGATCGCTCTTAAGTGTGGAGTCCAGAGCGATCACGGAGTCAGAAATATTGCATACTACACTCGACCTCCAAATCCTTACAGCCGAGTTAAATCACACAGAAATCAGTGATGATGCCGGACAGTTTGTCTGCAATGCACTCTACTACGTCATGCTTAAACAATTGCGATCGCACCAACCCCAAAGCCATTGCCTATTTGTGCATGTTCCCGTTTTGACTGCTGCCAACCAAAGAGCTATTACTGCCGATTTTCATACCCTGCTGCATCGAGTGGCAACGGTTTAGTAAACTGTGCCACAAATATCTTGCAACGACGCCTCGGCTTGCCCATAGTGTTGTTGGCGACAGAGCAGCACCTGAGCGGCTCGTTGTTGAGCAAAGACCCGATGGGTAAACCAACCCATTGGAAAACCAGCAATGATTCCTAGTGCTGTGTCACAGCTTAATTTTAGGGTAGACAGAAGTGAGTTTACATCGAGCATCATCGATCTTCATCTGCCAATCAACACCCCGTTGAGTGTTGTTAACATCAGTTGACCAAGCGGCCGTTGCCTCTCGTAAGGT
>JANRJA010000035.1:0-39253 GCA_033764315.1 Oculatellaceae cyanobacterium bins.114 | reverse complement strand
ATGATGAACCCGTTCCCATACCTCATCTGGCAATCGATAGGCAGGGTTGATCTCTGTGAAGGACATCGCTCGTTAATCCCTGAAACATCCTTCTTAAAAGCATCTCACCCATTGAGACGTTTTCGGATAGGTTCTTAGTGCAGCTTGCCTATGGTCAACAGATGGGACAGGTCGCCCTGAAACTTCTGCAACGCTAGCCCTTTAAAAAACGAAGTACCCAATTGGCGATCGCCCTTAACTCATCTGAATTCGGGCGTTGCTGAATGCAAGTATCATTTCCCTCATCTCCAGCCCTTCTCCTCAAGCAGAAGGGAGCTAGAATCCCGTTGGGCTACGATATATACACACGTCCTCTTAGCCCCTAAATTCCTAACTTTTGAGGACTTTGAGCCTTTGCCAAAAGTCTTGCTCTCACCCAAAACACCCGAACTTGGCACCGATGCGAAGCGCGTCTTTGGGTAAACCAAAACACTGTCTGCTAGGGGGTTTGGGGGAGACTCCTCCAATGCCTAGTTTTCACACGTTTGCAACAACCCCACATCTTATTGGGAAGAAAACAGAGAACAGAACGGGTGTGGAGGCAGAACCCCCAACCCGCTTTAGACCTGAGCACTCAAGCGGGAGGGAGTTCTACCATTCGGCTGAGTTCACGACGCAGCACCTGTACCTCGTTCTAACCAACCCTCAGGTTGCTATAGTTATTCAGATTTCAAAGATGCCATATCAATAACAAAGCGGTATTTCACATCGGACTTGAGCAGGCGATCGTAGGCTTCGTTGATCTTTTGGATGGGGATAACTTCAACATCGGCAGTGATGTTATGTTCACCGCAAAAGTCGAGCATTTCCTGAGTCTCGGCGATGCCGCCGATGTTAGAGCCAGAGAGACTGCGACGCCCCATAATCAGGCTGAACGCTGCGACCTCTAGGGGCTTCTCTGGTGCACCAACTAAGGTGATGTTGCCATCGAGTCGGAGCAGGTTGAGATAGGCATTGATGTCGTGTTTGGCAGAGACAGTATCGAGAATGAAATCGAAGCTGCCTGCGTGTTTCTGCATCTCATCCGCATTGCGAGAAACGACCACTTCATCAGCACCAAGGCGAAGCGCGTCTTCCTTTTTATCGGGTGAGGTTGTAAAGACAACGACATGGGCACCAAAGGCATGGGCAAGCTTTACGCCCATGTGACCCAGTCCACCCAGTCCGACGATGCCAACTTTTTTGCCCTCAGTAACACCCCAATGGCGCAAGGGTGAGTAGGTGGTGATCCCAGCACACAGGAGCGGCGCAACTCCAGCAAGATCGAGGTTTTCTGGAACGCGCAAAACAAAGCTTTCATCGGCAACAATACTGTTGGAGTAACCACCATAGGTGACGGTCGCGGCCTTGTGCTTGTCTGGAGAGTTGTAGGTGAAGACTACATTTTGGCAAAACTGCTCAAAGCCAGCTTTGCACTGGGGACAGGTACCATCCGAATCGACCATACAGCCGATCGCCGCGAGATCACCAGGCTTGTATTTCGTTACTGCCGAGCCAACTTGAGTGACCCGTCCAACGATCTCATGACCGGGGACAATGGGATAGGTCGTAGACATGAAGTCGCTCCACTCGTCACGCACCGAATGGACATCGGAGTGGCAGACGCCGCAGAAGAGGATTTCGATCTGCACATCGTGTTCGGTTGGATCGCGCCGTGCGATCGTGTCGGAAGCCAGAGGTGATGTGGCACTAGCAGCGGAATATGCTTTCGTCTGATACATAAGTTAATGCCTTCATAGGTTGATGTTTGGGATCGATACTATTGGTCGTTGCCCTATCCGATTGTAGAGATTGAGCACTAATCGTCTCTCTATCAAGAGGGATGAGATTTTTTAAGAAACAGGGTTGATCTTGGATGTTGTCTTGGTGATCAGTGGTGCATCTCTTGCCCAAGCAACGAAGCAACCTGTGGGTTCTCTTGAATTTGGAAGTACGAGGTGTAGGGGCTTCGTCAAACTCAATTGAGAATTTGGGTTTTGGCTCTGCTCAACCCGTTGCCAGAGAGACTTAGATGGGACTTAGAGATCTCTGAGTTTCCTCTAGAATCTTCAAAGGCGACTTCATCGGGGTTAACTGGACTGCGTTAGTGTAGCAATGGCAGTAATTAACCGATTTGGCTCAATTGGTTTTGATAGGTGAATGTGGTAGCCAGCCTCAAAAGCTTGTTGTTGATTTCGTTCTCCTGCGTATGCAGTTAGAGCGATCGCTGGAATCATTCGGTTCTGCTCTCCTGGTAATGCCCGAACTTGGCGCAGCAATTCATAGCCATTTATTTTGGGCATCCCGATATCACTGACCAACACATCAAACGAGTCTTGTATCAGCACTTTTAAGGCTTGCTCAGCCGAAGCAACGGTTGTGGCGATCGCGCCCTCCTGTTCTAAAAATACTTTGAGCAACTCCAATGAATCGGGTTCATCGTCTACAACCAGTACTCGAACACCGTTTAGATTGAGGGGTTGGGGCGTCAGTAAACCAGATGATATCGATTGAGGCAAGGAATGCATCAACGGTAACTGGACAGTAAAGGTTGCCCCCTGTCCTTCGCCTGCACTGACAGCGGTAATCGTACCTCCATGCAGTTCGACTAATTGCCGGGAGATAGCCAAGCCTAACCCTAAACCACCAAATTGACGGGCTGTAGAGGTGTCCTGCTGCTGAAATCGTTCAAAGATGTGAGGCAAAAATTCTGGGCTGATGCCTCTACCAGTATCTTCTATTTGAATGTAGGCATGGGTGTTGCTCTGCTCTAAACGCACTAAAATTCTTCCGTGCTCTGGCGTAAACTTAACGGCATTGGCGAGCAAGTTCCAGATAACCTGTTGTAGCCTCATGGCATCCCCTTCGATCGGTTGTAGAGCGGGAGTGAGAAAAACTTCCAAGTGAAGCAATTTTGACTCTGCTGCAAACCGAACCGTTTCAACGGCGGCTGTAACCACATCAGGTAACGAAACTGGCTCTAAAGCTAAAACCAATTTGCCTTGCATGATGCGAGCCATGTCGAGCAAATCATCAATCAATTGCACCAATAATTTTGCATTACGCTCAATCGTTCCCAAGGCTTGCTGGGTCTTGTCTTGCCCTAATTTCTGTGTTTGCAAGAGTTTTGCCCAACCCAAAATCGGGTTAAGGGGCGATCGCAGTTCATGAGACAGCACCGCCAAAAACTCATCTTTGACGCGGTTTGCCTGTTCTGCTGCTGCTCGTGTGGCTTGTTCTCTTTCTAATAACTGCTCTCGTTCGATCTCTGCTTGCTTGCGCTCAGTAATTTCCTCGCAGACGGTACTAATGCCGATGATGCGATCGCCATCTTTTAAGGGCAAAAAGCTCTCAAGCCAAGTGCGTTGCACACCCGGTTGCGCCGGAGTCTCTCCGACAATTTCCACATTTAACAAAGGTTCTCCAGTTTCTAAAATCTGGCGCAGCAACAATTCTGCTTCATCGGCTAGAGCAGGCAATACTTCTCGCACAGTCCGCCCTAGATGAGCCTCTACAGGTAATCCATTCATCTCTGCTAATCGCTGATTAATCCGCACAAAGCGAAGATCGGTGTCGATGAAGTTTAAGCCGATGGGAGCCGACTGATAAATGGCTTCGATCTCCGCCAGCTTTTGTTGAAGTTGAGCCTGACTCTCATGTAGTGCTGCTTCTGCTTGCTGGCGTTCTAACAGAGCCGTTTGCTGTTGAGTGATATCGGTAATGCGAACCAGGTTAATGGCGCGATCGCCCAGTTGAATTGTTTTTGTTGCCAGATTGCCCCAAAAGGGTTTACCTTGACGGGTCACGTACTCGATTTCGCCAATCCAGGCCCCTGTTTGCATATGGGTGAGCACAAGGTTCCGTTGTTCTGGAGTGAAGGGATATCGATGTAAGGTAGGTCCTTGAATTCCAATTAACTCGTCCTTGCTGGTTGCCTCAAACAACTCAACGGCCCGTTGGTTACAGTCCACTGTTTCGAGTGTGGTGGGATCAACCAAAAACAGGGCATCGGTAGACTCATTAAAAATCGCCTCATGTAAATCCTGGTTCTGATGTAAAGACCGCTCAGATGGCTCTTGCGATAAATGAGACGATGCCCCGGGTTCAGCCGTTTCTCTGAATGTAGAAACAACTGCATAAGGAGTGGCTTCATTAACTTGAAACAAAGGCTGAGCGTTGACTTGTAGCCAAATTAACGTGCCATTGGGATGGTATAACCCCAATACAACGTCTAAACAAGGCTGTCCAGTTTGCAAGGCAATCTTGGCAGGATACCGCTCAGTCACCAAAGGATCCCCCGATGGCTCGATTATTTGCCAGGGGCAAGTGTCAAATGTCCATCCCTGCATTTGCTCCTTGGTAAACCCTAAAATCTTCTCTGCTGCTGCATTACACCCTGCTATAGAGCCGTCGATCAGTTGAAAAACCATCCCTTCCCATTGTGCCGAGAGCATTTTGGGATGAGGAGGGGAATTCGCCCGATCAGTCGATGATTGTTCCATCGCAGATGGTTCAAAGTCTTGCACCGCATCGCTCCAGCAATAATTCTAGGGAAGTCGGTAAGGGATATCTTGACACAACCTACCTTCAAGAGACACAGCTTACCTTTAAAGGGAGCAAATCTTCCATCGAGTAGCGAGAGTCATCCTTCTAAAGATAGAACTTTTATGACTATAAGGTATCAAAAGTTGAGAAGCAAAGGAGTAAGCTATAAACCCTCTCCAAAAATTTGGTTTTGATTAATCTACATCCCTCAACGATGCTGGGTAGTCTTTACTCAAAAATCATTACTTTTAGAGGACTACCCGATGCTGTAAATGGTTTAATAGTCCCTTTAATTCATCCACCAACCAGGTTTGCTCGATCAGAGTTAGCTCGGTGCTGATCAAATAGTCTTGTCTGTCCTTGAAGAATGCAGTATCGAGAATGGTGGTGGCGCAGAAGTACTGTATATTCTTCATTGAACTGCTCAATTAGCTCAATTAGCTCAATTAAAAGAATTGGTTGAAACCGCAAAGGAGCAAAGCCACCTATGTCAGTTCACCAAAATCTACATCTTCTGGAGTCCGTGTCTGGACGTTCAGCAAAGCTCAGCTAGCAAGTTGAATTGGAGCATGCAACTTAACATCCGCATGGGTTACGCGATCGCCAACTCATCCTATTACAACTCGTCGTAAATAGGGGTGGGAATTTGGGGTGCAGGGGTGAAACCCCTGACTGGGGGCGCAGCCCCCACACCCCCTTGGTTTTATTTCCGAACCCTATCTGTGAAAAGCAGTACTATAAATAATGGTGTCTTCTTACTTAATGTCTCAAATTAGAGCTTAGAGTTATTCTTCCTATCCCACAGAACTTCTACAGAAGGATCATGAGTCAATCCGCTGCATCTGAATACCTTATAAGGTCTTTATTACGGCAGTGCCTTAGCTATTTAGGGATGTCTGGGTTGTTGTCTTGTATCTTTTTCTTTAAAACGTCTGGATTTAGATACAACTCAATATACCCGCAGGTTAGACATGCACATGCTTGATCAACAAGTATGCCAAGCTTGAAGGGCTTTTTCTGCCAATCTGAATAGTACATTAAACTTTCAGCCTGCACTCGCCCTGAATCCATTTCTCCACCACATTTAGGACATTTTTGATTCTGCATCTCTACCTCCTATTTAGCAGTAAACAGCAAGTTGTCCATTAAGCTTATTCATGCTGTCTAAAGTGATTACTGAAAAACCATCGAACATTCTTTCTTCTATCTTAAGACTATTAAAACTCTTTAAAAATAACGCGATGTGTAATTTAGGGGTTTAGATTCCCGGTTTCTTGTTGGAGTTGACTGAAAGGTATCTAGTTACATGCCTGAAAACCGGGGATCTCGAATAGTCACACATAGGGTTAAAAATAAATATCTAATATCATATACAGCAAATAGCAATAGCACAAAATTAGGCATATATACCAATGAGACTGATCCAATTAGTTCTGTAATTCTTATAGATTATAGAGAGTGCTGTTGTCGTCTTTTCTGTTCCCAACGGTAAGTTAAAATTTTAGTAAAATCCTCAATTGCTCCTGTTATAAACCAGATAGCAAAACCAACAAGTATATATCTCATGCTTTGAACTCCTAACATTAGAGGAATTAGCGTGAAACATGTGCCAACTAGTTCAATGATCGTCAAAATAGCACAGTACTTTATTGATTCTGATAATTTTTCACTGCTTACATTAGATAACTTAACGGTTTTTTTGAGTAAATTCTTGCAATTTACACTGGCGACAAACAACGAATATGAACCTTTCAGCAGCGCAAAAATTAAAAATATCGTTTCCATTCCACGTGAATGAGAGGTGAAATTTACCACTTGATTTATCCATTTTTATTCTATATTCAGTTTGTTTTTTTCAATTTAATACTTAATATTTTTCTATCGCAACTGTCTATGTCATGACTGCACCGTTGCATTGGTTTGTCGATAAGCTCCTGGTGATTGCCCCATCCATTGCTTAAATGCCTTGCTAAAGGATGCTTCTGATTCATATCCTACTGAGTTAGCTATGGCACTCAAAGGAAGACGCTGCGATCGCAAAATTTGACTGGCTCGCTGCATGCGCCAACGAGTTAGATATTTATTAGGGGGTTCTCCCACTAATTCTCGAAATTGAGTAAAGAAAGTGGTGCGCGAGATGCCCACTCGTTCTGCCAATTCTTCAGCCGTCCACCCTTGTTCAGGATGACGATGGATCAGGTGAATGGCAGCCCCAATTTGAGGATCCGTTAATGCTCTTAGCCAGCAGCGATCGCGACATTCCTGATTCATAATGTAAGCCCGAACTGCTTGTACTAAAAGAATTCCAGCTAAATGGTTGATCACCACTTGAGCACCTGGACGAGCGATCGCCATTTCCGATGCCATGAATTGCCATGTTGTGTCTAACCACTCAACAGCACGCCCTTCTTCACCTTTGACAATCAGTTGTGGAGGCAACGCAGACAACAGTGGGTTTTCGGGCAGCGGTTCAAAAGAAAATCGCCCATATATCAAAGTTGTTGATAGCCCGTCACCCTTGACCTGTATCACGGTTGATGAGTCTTCAGATTGACTCTGAATCAACTCGTCAAAATCAATGGTTGTCTGCTGCTCTGACAGGGAATCGTACAATCGATGTGGCTGACCTTTAGGAAGAACCACCAAATCGCCCCCCACTAAGGGCATCAACGTATCAATTCCTTCGATCTCAAGCCAACTGCTGCCGCGAACAATGACGAGAAATACGGCTCCATCAAAGGCATTCATCTGTACTGCCCACGGTGCAGCCAACTCTAAGCGATAGCAGGTTGTACTTTCTAAATGAATTGATCGAAAAACCTCACTCAGGGCATCCATTTTGTTCTACCCTCTCTGAACGAATGGACATGATATTTGAACTTTGAAGCATTGATAGTTCAATAATAGCGAATTAAAACTAAGGTATATCGAGTCAATGATGAATCACACCTGATAACCCACTTTTAAGGAGCACCCCTTATGTCTCGACTCACTGGAAAAGTTGCCTTAATTACAGGCGGCACAACTGGGATTGGTTTGGCAACTGCCCAACTTTTTGTTCAAGAGGGAGCCAAAGTTGCTATTACAGGGCAAAATCAAGAACGTCTGAATGACGCTTCTAAGCAGTTAGGGATAGAGGCCCTAGCTATTCGAGCAGACACGCGATCGCTCACTGATTTAGATACCGTATTAACTCAAGTTAAAGAGCATTGGGGCAAACTCGACATTCTATTTGTCAACGCAGGGGTCGCCAAATTCAAACCCTTATTAGACGCTGAAGAATCATTCATCGACGAGATCATGGATATCAACTTTAAAGGAGCCTTATTTGCCGTACAAAAGGCAGTTCCTTTGATGTCTGCTAACAGCAGTATTGTGTTTAATACCTCGATCAACAATCAGATGGGCATGCCCAATTCAGGGATTTATGCAGCTTCTAAAGCGGCGTTGCGATCGCTCACCCGTGTGCTGGCGGCAGAACTGATCGGTCAGGGAATTCGAGTTAATGCTGTCAGTCCAGGGCCAATTACAACCCCAATCTATAACAAACTTGGGCTTTCTCAAGACCAGGTAGACCAATTCGCAGGAAAACTGCAACAAGTCATTCCCATGAAACGATTTGGTGAATCAGACGAAGTCGCAAAAGCTGTGCTATTTCTCGCGAGTGAGGATTCGTCCTTCATCTTAGGAGAAGAACTGGTGATAGATGGAGGTTGGACTCAGTTGATTGCAGGTTGAGGGAAACCATTCATTTATTGAAATGACAAATCCACTAACCACCGAACGGTTTGAGGAAAAACCATAACAATCAACAACACCCCAACTTGCAACACCATAAAAGGTAGAGCACTGCGGTGAATATCGATGGTGCTCACCTCTTTAGGCGCGACACTCTGGAGATAGAACAAAGAAAACCCAACGGGAGGTGAAATAAAAGCGGTTTGTAAGTTAATTGCCATCACGACCCCAAACCAAACCATATCAAGTCCAAGAGCTTGGGCAGCGGGGACTAGTAACGGCATGGCAATAAAACAGATCTCAATGAATTCTAGAAAAACCCCCAATGCAAAAATCACCAGGTTACTCACGATCAAAAAGCTGAGATGACCACCCGGCAAACTAACGAGCATGCTGGTAATCAGTTGTTTGCCACCTAACCCATCAAAGACTAGACCGAAGAAAGAGGAGCAAAAGAGAATCATCAACACTAACGTTGTAATGGATGCTGTGGAATGAGCCGCATCTCGGATCAGTTTTTGATTCCAGCGACGGTTTATGGCAGCTAATATACAGGCACCAACGGCTCCAACGGCCCCAGCTTCGGTTGGGGTCGCTAGCCCAAAGAAAATGCTTCCCAGCACAGCAAAGATCAACACAACCGGGGGCAAAACAGCTTTTAGTACTTTTTTAAATAAAGCAGTGCCCCCCATCATTCGCACTTCGCTGGGCAACGCCGGGGCTATATCGGGCTTCCACAACGCCAGCAGCAAAACATAAAGCGCATATGATCCAGACAGCATTAACCCAGGAATTAACGCCCCCAAAAACAGATCTCCAACAGACACCCCAATTTGATCACTGAGCACAACGAGCACCAAACTGGGAGGGATCAACTGAGCCAGCGTTCCTGATGCCACAATAATGCCAGCGGCTAACTGCTTGTCATAGCCATAGCGCAACATAATTGGCAATGAGAGCATGCCCATGACAATCACAGTTGCGGCGACTACCCCTGTTGTTGCGGCAAGAAGAGTGCCCACAATCACCACGGCCAAGGCCAAGCCTCCTCGCAACCGCCCCATGAGAATGCCAATCGTCTCTAGCAATTCTTCGGCAATGCCTGATTTCTCTAAAATGGCTCCCAAAAATACAAAAAAGGGAATTGCTAAAAGCGTAAAGTTTGACATTGTGCCAAACCAGATATTGGGCAGCAACAACAACCGATTGGGATTAAAAGCTCCACAGGCTAAACCAATCACGCCAAACGTTAGAGCTGTTCCTGCAAAGGAAAACGCGACCGGATAACCACTGATCAAAATGACAAAAAAGAAGGCGAACATGGCGATCGCCAACCATTCATAACCCATTGTGATATTGCTCCCTGTGGTTCATGGTGAATTACTCAAATGGAAGGTGTTCTGATTCTTGGTGAAGCTGTTGAGTTGCCTCTGGATATCCCAACAAAACCGCCACATATTTGATGGTTTGGGCGATCGCCTGCAATAACAGAAGGACTAAGCCTACTAACACCATGCTTTTAATCGGGGCACGCGGTAGCCCATTCGCATCTGAAGAAATTTCCCAGGTGCCCCAACTGCCATCGGGGAGTTGTCCCCATGACCCCAACACAGGATCAAACGCCGTATACAATCCCAACAGGCAAAACGGGATCAAAAAGAGCACTGTGCCAATCAAATTAATCCAGGTGCGTCGTCGTTCACCCCAATGGGCATACCAAAAATCGACTCGCACATTTTGGTCGTGTTTCAAAATATAGGCAAAACCAAATAAGAAGATCAGGGAAAACAAGTACCATTGCAACTCAATCAGAGCATTAGAGGACAACTGCAAGCCAATAAATCGCCCAATATAGCGAGCAACAACGTTATAAAACCCAACCGCGACCGTAATAATCACTAGCCACTGTGACCATTGCCCCACCACTTCGACCATGCGATCGATCGCCCGCGCAAACCTGAGTAAAATTCGCATGGGCACTCCCCCTTTAGCGTGTCACAAAACCAACATCCTCTGCGTGGTGATCAGAATACCAAACTTTTGGGAGTTAATCATTTTGGTTTGGGCTTCGTTACATCGGCTTTGCATTGGAGGCAATCTCGGTGAAAGTCTGCGTTAAAAGAGGGTTGAGCTTAGCAAAAACCCAGCATTGAGTTAACTTTGATCGCACCTAGCTACTAATTTGTGCTCATTTCATCTGTTGCATGATTAAGAGTTTGGGCTTGGCTGTTAGGTTTATTTACATTAAGTAAAGAAGTAAAGGCTTTTGTCCTTAACAAATCTCTGCGGGGAATACTGAGTATGCTTACGCCATCCCCTTACTGAGGTGTTTTTTCCTTCAATAATTTTCGGTAAATAGCAATCCCACAGGGGTGCGCCTCTCACAACCCGCCCATCTTACACGTGATTTAAGACTGTTATATAGCCATCCTATTTGATTTGTGAAAAAGCTTAGGAGTAGGGTCATAGGTCAATCGTCCTGACCCTTTAGTGCCTATTGCAGACGAATGACCGGGCAATTTTTGCAACTGGTTTAGGACTGCCATGTGAGTAGCAAGATTAATAAATTTACTCCAAGTAAAAAAATGTGCTACTGATTCTGATGTCATCTCATCTCCCTACTGTTGTATAGACATGCCGACTCTTCAAATCCTCTTCATTGAGGACAATGCAACTGTGCGATTGACAATCCAGCAACTGGCTAAGCGACATCATTATGCCTGTCATATGGCTTATTCTCTCGCTGATGCCAGAGCAAAGCTGCGGGATCAGGATTTTGACTGTGTTGTTTTCACGGTTGACATCGTTGACAACACGATCTCTACATTTTTGGCGGAACTCAAAACTCGCCATATTCCCTCGATTGTCGTTGCCACTGTCGGTGAAGAAGATGTTGTCTTGGCGTTGATCCAGCAGGGAGCTACTGATTACCTGATTCACGGTGCAGAGGATAGCTCTCCAATGCTATTACCAATCACCATTCAAAAAGCGATCGCCTCTGTCCAGGTCAAAAACCAGTTAGATCAGATCACGGCGCACTCGCTCTCAACCCAAAGTGAACTCACTGAGCTTGATCGTCATAGTGGCGATCGCCAAGAGTGGTTGCTTGACAGTCAACGGCAAATTTTAGAATTGATGGTTTTAGATGCACCGCTGTCTGACATTCTCGATCGCCTGATTACAGCTTTTGAGGGGCAAACTAATGGGCTGGTAGGGACTGTTTTGTTACTCAAAGGAGAACGTCTCTGGCATGAATCTGCTCCTAGTCTGCCAGAAAGTTATAGTCAAGCGATTGCCGATGGCATTGAGATTGGGCCTCAGGCAGGGTCTTGTGGAACCGCAGCCTATCGTCAGGAACCTGTTGTGGTGACAGATATTTCGACGGATCCATTGTGGCACGCTGGGCGCGATCTAATGGTGCAATATGGCTTTCGATCCTGCTGGTCTACACCAATTTTTTCTAAATCGAGGGTGGTGTTAGGCACTCTCGCGTTTTATCACCCAGAGGCTTATATTCCCAATGCCAAAGATTGGAAAGTAGTCAATATAGCGGTCTATCTAGCCGCATTGGCGATCGAGCGCAAACAGACCGAATTTTCTCTATACCAGAGTGAAGAACGGTTTCGGATTACCTTTGAGCAAGCAGCTGTGGGTATTTGCCATGCTTCGACGGATGGACACTTACTCCGATTTAACCAACGGTTTTGTGAAATTGTGGGTTACTTGTCTGAAGAACTAAAATCTTTAACGTTTCAAGAAATTACCTATCCCGATGACTTACCTGCCAATCTGCAACAACTGCATCAGCTTTTAAGGGGAAATCTAACAACCTATAGCTTAGAAAAACGCTATATTCGCAAAGATCGAACGATTATCTGGCTCAACCTGACCGTGTCACTTGCCCAAGAGGTTGGGAGTGATAGTCCTTATCTCATTAGTGTTGTTGAAGATATCACTAGCCGAAAACGGGCAGAGTTGCAACGGCAAGAGGCGATCGGTGCCCTCCATCAACTCAATCAAGAATTAGAAACCAGAGTAGAGCAACGGACATCTGAACTGCAACAGATCAATCAGCAGTTGCAGCAAGCGATCGCCGAACGTCAAAAATTAGTATCTCTTGTTGAAAACAGCACTGACTTTATTGCACTAGCAACTCCAGGAGGACATTTTACTTACTTAAACCTGGCAGGACGACAACTGGTTGGGCTAGATCTAGCCTGTGATATTACCAACTTTGTGATTGATGATTTTCATGGTTTAGACGATTGGAGAGAGTTACAACACTCGCTATTACAAGCCTTATCAGCAGGCAACTCATGGCAAGGTGAAGTGAGGCTACGCCACTTTCAAACCCAAGCGTTGATTCCGGCGATGCATAGTGCATTTCCGATTAAGCACCCTCACACAGGTGGAACGATAGCGATCGCCGTTATCTCACGAAATATCACAGAACGTAAACAGATCGAAGAGCAATTGCGTAATCTGTCTGATCGATTGATGTTAGCCGTTAAATCTGCGGCAATTGGCATCTGGGATTGGGACATTGCCCATAATCAAGTGTTTTGGGATGAACGGATGTATGAATTGTATGGTCTTAAACAATCGGACTTTAACAATGCCTATGAAGCATGGCTCCATGCGATTCATCCTGATGATCGCATTGTGGCTGAAACTATTTCTCTGCAAGCCCGCCAGGGAGAACGAGAATACAATCCTGAATTTCGAGTGATTCATCCTGACGGCTCCATTCATTTCATTCAAGCTCATGCCCTAATTGAGCGAAATGAATTGGGTGAACCGCTGCGGATGATTGGTATTAACCTCGATGTCACTGATCGCAAACAAGCTGAAGCCCGACTTCGTGACAGTGAAGCCGCTCTGCTAGAAGCCCAACGAGTAGCTCACATTGGCAACTGGGAGTTTGATGTACAAACTCAAGTCATTCATTGGTCAGAAGAACTCTATCGCATGTTTGGGCTTGACCCGTCTCAGTCTTTTCTGCTGTATGACGACTATCTACAAAAAATTCATCCAGACGATCGGGAAACCTTAAAGCACTGTATAGAACAGGCGATCGCCACCCGAATGCCCTATCACATCGACTATCGAGCAATTCTGGCAGATGGTTCAATTCGTTATCACGAAGGACGAGGAGAAGCGATTTATGATACGCAGGGACACGTTATAAAGTTGTTTGGCACCGCGTTAGATATTAGCGATCGCAAACAAATAGAAGTTGAGCTTAAACGCAGCCGTGAGTTGAGAGATGTCATTTTTAACAAATCTACCGATGCACTTTTTTTGGTTGATCCAACAACTCAACTGATCGTTGATTGTAATGAACGTGCTGTAGAAATGTTTGAGGTAGAGCTTAAAACTGACTTATTAAATATCAATGAAAACACGTTGCAGCGACACCCTTTTAATGATGAAGAACTCGCAACTATTCGTGCAGAAGTGGCAGCAACTGGATTTTGGAGTCGAGAGGTTGAATACGTGACCCGAAAAGGGCGATCGCTTTGGGCAAATATCGCGGGTACAACGGTCTCGGTGGCAGGTGAACAAGTTCGATTAGTCCGATTGACTGACATCAACGATCGCAAACAGATTGAACTGCTTCTGCAACAACAGTTAGAGAAAGAACAATTACTGGTCTCCATCTTAAAACGGATCCGCGATTCTCTCGACCTTAACGCTATTCTCAACGTTACGGTAGAAGAAGTCCGTCAAACGATTCAGGCAGACCGCATTTTGGTCTATCGTTTGAATGATGATGGCTCAGGACAGGTGGTAGCAGAGTCGATCGCAGAACCCTGGCCACCGCTCCTAAATTTATCTTTTTCTGCTGAAACTCTACCCTCGGATTGCTTTGAGCGATATATCAAGGGGGCTATTTATCAGATTGAAGACTGCGATCGCACTGAGATGGCTGACTGTGCTCGCCAGTTTATGATCAATCTGCAAATTCGGGCAAAACTGGTTGTCCCGATTGTGCAACAAGAAAATAAGCGGGTTTGGGGCTTGCTCATTGCCCATGAATGTTCTTGTTCACGCCGTTGGGAAGCGTGGGAAATTGCTCTGTTGCAACAATTGTCAGGTCAGTTGGCGATTGCCATTCAGCAGGCCGATCTGTATCAACAACTCTATACTGAGTTGGATGAGCGGCAGCGAACTGAAACAGATTTGCAAACCACTAATGAACAATTACAAATTGCCAATCTCGAATTGGCTCGTGCCACTCGCCTAAAAGATGAGTTTCTGGCCAACATGAGTCACGAATTAAGAACTCCCCTAAATGCCATTTTAGGGATGTCTGAGGCATTACAAGAACCTGCCTTTGGCACGTTAAATGCTCAACAACAAAAGGCGATCGCCACGATTGAGAATAGCGGCAGGCATTTACTTGACTTGATTAATGACATTCTCGATCTGGCAAAAATTGAAGCAGGCAAACTAGAGCTGAGCCTTGCCCCCCACTCGATACAAAACCTGTGCAGTTCCAGTCTAAGTCTAGTTAAGCAGATGGCTTATAACAAAAATATTCAGCTCAACTCTCAAATTTCTCCTTCTTTAAGTGACATTTGGGTAGACGATCGCCGGATGCGACAGGTCTTGATCAACTTATTGAGCAATGCGATTAAGTTCACTCCAGAGGGTGGGTCTGTCATGTTAGAAGCTTGGACTCAAACTCAAGCTTCAACAATGGATGCTCAACATTTAATGTACTTTTCGGTAAGCGATACCGGAATTGGGATCGCACCCGAAGACATTCCTAAACTGTTTCAGTCATTTGTGCAGATCGACAGTAAACTCAACCGTCAATATACGGGAACTGGTCTGGGATTGGCACTGGTCAAACGTATTACTGAACTGCATGGAGGTCGAGTTGAAGTAGAAAGTAAGGTGAATCAGGGAAGTCGATTTACGGTCGTTTTGCCTTATCAGCCTGTACTCGAAATGAGTGATAACTATGGGTTGCAACCTGCCTTAACCAAACCATCTATGCAGTCTACCCCTGTATCTGATAGTGAGGCTTTTGATCGACAACCATTAATTTTATTAGCAGAAGACAATCAAGCTAATATCGAAACCTATTCCAATTATTTAGCGAGATATGGGTATCGACTGATTGTGGCAAACAATGGATTAGAAGCCGTTTCATTAGCCATATTTCACAAACCAGACATTATTTTGATGGATATTCAGATGCCAGATATGGATGGACTCCAAGCAACTGCTCAAATTCGGGCTTTACCTGAACTTGCTAATGTTCCCATCATTGCGTTAACGGCTTTGGCAATGTCGGGCGATCGCGAACGATGCATCAAGGCTGGAGCTAACGAATATTTAACAAAGCCAGTGCGGTTACGATATTTAGTCAGCAAAATCTCAGAATTACTTCACTCTTAAGGAATTGCTCTGGTATGAATATCACTCCTTCGATTTTGATTGTAGATGATGAGCTTGAAAATTTTGATGTGTTAGAGGCGATGTTAATCACTGAGAATTATCAGCTACATTATGCAGCTAACGGGATACAAGCTCTGTCTTTTTTGGAAATGCATCAACCCGATCTGATCTTACTGGATGTCATGATGCCAGGAATGGATGGCATTGAAACCTGCCGTCGAATCAAAGCCAATCGAGGTTGGATGCATACTCCCATTGTGATGGTCACGGCACTGAATTCCAAAGAAGACTTGGTCAAATGTTTAGATGCGGGAGCAACTGATTTTTTGAGCAAACCCACTCACAGTGCTGAGCTACGCGCTAGAGTGCGGTCTATGTTGAGAATTAAACAACAACACGATGAATTGCAGGCACTATTACAAGTCCGAGAAGATATGGTCAGCATGATGGTGCATGACTTAAGGAATCCGCTAACCAGTATTATTTTATCTACTGAGTTGTTGCGAGTTGTGCAAGCGTCACCAGAACAATGCCAAGACAAAATTAACAAAATTGCGATCGCTGCCCACCACCTGCAATTGCAGATTGATAGTTTGTTGTTAATGGCAAAAATAGAAGCTGACAAGATGGTTCTCTATCGCACTGAGATTGATTTGCGTGCCCTCTGTCTTTCTGCTTTGAGTGATGCTGAAGCGATGGCCAATCAAAAACGCCTAACTATAACCAGTCAACTGCCTGAACCGGGAGGCAGTGTAAATGTCGATGCCAATGTTTTTCGGCGCATTTTAGATAACTTGCTATCTAATGCCATTAAGTTTTCTCCTTCAAATAGCCAAATTGTTTTACAGGCAGACTATCTTGAAGTGGGGGGTGCCACGATCCGGATTACGGATGAAGGACCTGGCGTGAGCGAAGAGAAAAAATATAGCCTATTTGACAAATATGAAATTGGCACACTTATTACGGGGATCAACCAAACAGGGTTAGGGCTTGCCTTTGTCAAGATGGCGATCGAAGCGCATGGTGGAGAAATTACGGTAGAAAACAATCAACCCCGAGGAACCACGTTTACATTGCGTTTATAAAATACATTGCGTTTACCCCATGTGCAACTTTCCCCAATCTCCCTCACCCCAACCCTCTCCCGGAGCGGGAGAGGGAGCTAAAACTAGAGTGGGTTCCCCTTCTCCCCTAGCTACGATGTACACACAAGTCCCTTGGATGATCCTAATAGGTTGAAGGATAGAGAATAATCTATATTTTTAGACCTTTTGGCAGGCAAAGCTTTCAAAATCGCGCCTTTTTCTCTACTCTGCCCAAAATGCCACCACTAACAAATAGAATGTGTACCAATCTCAGTGATTCTACTGATTGTAATGTTTTAAATAGTCAGAGTGTAGTTGAAAACATTATTAGACTATAAGAAGAATAATTGGTTAAAGCAGGAGCATTTTGATGATGTCTACCCCTGCATTTACGGTATCTAACGAAGATCTTTTAGCATCGATCGCTTCTCATCCTCTGACGATCGCACCAACAGCTTGTGTGATGGAGGCGATCGCCCAAATGGCGGCTGCGGACAATGCCTGTTTGTTGGTTAGCGACATCAATAGTAAACTCCGCCTGCCGTTGGTGCAGGCTCAACGGAGTTGTGTATTGGTGCAAGAAGGGGACCGCCTGGTGGGGATCATGACCGAGCGGGATCTGCTGCGCCTGAGTGGTTTAGGAAAAAATCTAGCAGAAGTGGCGATCGCGGAGGTCATGTCTGCTCCAGTCTTAACCCTCAACATCTCCGAACTGACCGATTTAGGAGTTCCCCTGGCTCTATTTCACCAATACAGCATCCGTCATTTGCCCGTTGTCAATGATCGGGGCAAGGTGGTGGGAGTCCTCACTGATGAAAGCTTGCGATATCTCCTAATTCAAGAGCGCACTCGCGCTATGCAAGAACAGATCGAGCGAGAACGCTTGCTCGCTCAAATGGCTACCCAGATTCATGCTTCTTTAAACTTGTCAGAGGTTTTGGATGCAACCGTAACGGCATTGCGGGATATCCTTCAGTGCGATCGCACTCTGGTCTACCAGTTTCAACCTGACTGGAGCGGGATCATTGTGGCAGAGTCGGTGGGTGAGGGGTGGAAAACAGCTTTGGGTAATCGGATTGATGATTGCTGTTTTCAAGCCCAAGCTGCCCGCCTTCATGGGGCAGAGCGCACAATCACCATCGATAATGTTTACAGAGCTGGCTATTCCAGTTGTCACCTAGCGTTATTAGAGCAATATCAGGTAAAAGCCAATCTGGTCGTGCCAATTTTGGTGTCTGACCAGCTCTGGGGATTATTAATTGGGCATCAATGTGGTGACTATCGCTCTTGGCGAGACCGAGATCTAACCCTGTTAGACGAGATTGCTGTGCAGTTGGCGATCGCTATTCAACAAGCTAGCACCCATCAGCAGTTGCAGGAAGAACTGAAGGCACGCCAGCAAGCTGAAATGGCTCTGCGAAATTCTGAAACGGAGTTGCGGAGTCTCTTTGCCGCGATGGACGATGTGGTGATAGTGATAGATCGAGATGGCAGATATCTCAAAATTCCCTCCACTCACTCCAAAAAGCTCTACCGCCCCAGTCAAGAATTATTGGGGCGATCGCTCCAAGATTTTTTTCCTGATGAGCAGGTGACTCTATTTTTGACCTGCATTCAACAAGCACTGGCAACCGGGCAAACTCAGGAATATATATATTGCCTGCTCATTGAAGAGACAGAAGTATGGTTCAATGCCAAATGTTCTCCCTTAACCCCTGAGACCGTGTTGTGGGTGGCACGCGATATTACTGAACAACAAGCTGCATTGCGTGAACGCCAACGGGCAGAGCTTCAGTTACAGCAACAACAAGCCTTGCTAAGAGCCATCATTGACACCACCCCTAACAAAATTTTTGTCAAAGATTGGAATGGTTGTTTTTTGTTGGTCAATAAGGCGATCGCTGAGTCTTATCACACCACAATTGACGCCCTGCTCGGCAAAACGGGTACAGACTTTGATGCCGATCCAGCCCTGATTACACGGTTTTTACAAGAAAATCGGGCTGTGATTACCCATCAAACCTCCCTCTTTATTCCTGAAGAGAAGAGTGTATCCATGAGCGGAGAAGAGCAATGGTTTCAGTGGCAAAAGCATCCGATTAATTTACCCGGCAAAAATACTTTGGCCGTCTTGGGGGTTGGGGTCGATATCACCAGCCATAAACAAACTCAAGCGATTCTCCATCAATATGAGCGAGTTGTCTCTACCACCACTGACGGGATCGCTCTACTCAATTGCAATTATGTCTATCAGCTTGTTAACCAGGTATATCTAGACTGGCATGCAAAACAATGGGACGAAATGGTGGGTCACTCCATTGCCGAGTTGCTGGGCGAAACGGTCTTTCAGACCTTAGTAAAGCCACGTCTAGATCGCTGCATTGCGGGTGAAATTCAGCACGAGGAAACCTGGGTTAACGACAGACAACGATTTGTCAGAATCACCTATTCTCCCTACATTGAGCTAGATGGCACCATTGCCGGGGTCATCATCAGCACCCATGACCTGACCGCCATCAAGCAAGCAGAAGCCACTATAGAAGAACGCGAACAATTTTTACGCAGCATTTATGAAGGGGTAGAGCAGGTCATTTTTACGGTTGATGTTTTAGAGAATGGAGACTTTTGTTTTGTTGACTTCAATCCGGCGGCTGAACGGTTAACCGGGTACTCAACGACACAGATGCAAGGAAAACTTGCTGGAGAGAAGGTTCGGCAGCACTATACAGATTGCGTCCAAGCCGGAGTTTCTATCACCTATGAGGAATGCCTGGTTTTTCAAGATACACCAAGCTGGTGGCTTACCACTCTCAACCCCATTCGAGATGCAGCCTCTCGAATTTATCGCATCGTGGGCACCAGCACCAATCTGACACAGCGGAAGCAAGCTGAGTTGCTCCTTGAAATTCAAACTGTCATCTTAGAACAGATTGCCAAAGGAGAACCGCTCCCAGTTGTTTTAAATGCTTTGATTTGTTCTATGGAAGGGCTGCTAAATCAAGCCTCATGCTCAATTTTGTTCTGTGATGATGACGGCAGGCTACACCACGGCTGTGCCCCCCATTTGCCATCCGCTTATATACAAGCGATCGACGGGGTGGCGATCGGGGAAGGGGTTGGTTCCTGCGGCACGGCTGCTTTTCGTCGAGCAACCGTCATTGTTTCAGATATTGCGACTGATCCACTCTGGCAAAACTATCGAGAGTTGGCTTTAGAGCATGGGTTAGCGGCTTGCTGGTCAGTCCCCGTTATTACTAGTGACGGTCGAGTCTTGGGAACCTTTGCTGTTTACCATCGTGACATTTATACCCCCAACAAATATGACTTGATCGTGGTTGCTTTGGCCGCCAACATAGCAGGCATTGCTATCGAACGTGACCAGGCGACTCAGGCTCTAGAACAGTTAAACCGAGAACTAGAGCATCGGGTTGAGGAGCGCACATCCGCCTTGCGGAGTAGTGAAGAACGCTGGCAATTAGCCTTGAGAGGGGCAAACGATGGCATTTGGGATTGGGATTTGACCACCAACAAAGTTTTCTTTTCGAGTCGTTGGAAGCAGATGCGAGGGTTGGCAGACGATGCCATTGGAGATTCGCCCGATGAGTGTATCAGTCGAATGCACCCTGATGACTACGATCGCGTCATGGCCGCTGTTAACGACCACTTTGCAGGCAAAACTGAGTTTTTTGAAGTGGAGTATCGCAGCCGACACAAAGATGGCAGTTATATGTGGGTGCTCGATCGCGCCCAAGCCTTACGTAATGAGTCTGGTCAGGTTGTGCGGATAAGTGGCTCTGAAACCGATATTAGCGATCGCAAACAAGCTGAAGCCGAACTAAGCTATAGCCGAGATTTGCGAGAGGCTGTTTTTAACGAATCGGCGGATGCCTTGTTTTTGGTCGATCCTGAGACTCTGTTAACCCTGGATTGTAATCAGCGAGCTACCCAACTCTTTGAAGTAGAAGACAAGGCAGACCTGATTGGCATTGAGGGACACACTCTGCAACATCACCCTTTTTCGGATGAGGAGTTAGTCCAAATTACGGTAGACATGCAGTGCAATGGGTTTTGGAGTCGAGAACTAGAGTATGTTACGCACTGGGGACGTATTTTTTGGGGCAATATTGCGGCTAAACCGATTACAGTAGCTGGGCGCACTCTCAATTTGGTGCGAGTCACCGACATTAGCGATCGCAAACGATTAGAACAAGAACAGCGTCAATTAATTGCCATCCTAGAAGCCTCGACCGACTACATCAGCATGTCAGACCTAGAAGGCAACATTATTTGGAACAATACAGCCCTCAAGCAGATCTGTGGTTTAGAGAACAACACCATTGTTCGGCAACGCCAAATTGCTAGCTACCATCCCCAATGGGCAGTAGACCTGATTTTGAATCAAGGATTGCCAACGGCGATCGCCACAGGCAGTTGGATTGGAGAGAGTGCTTTATTAGATGTTGAAGGGCGAGAAATTCCCTTATCTCAACTGATTTTGGCTCATAAATCACCTCAGGGAGACGTGGAATTTTTCTCCACTATTGCTCGTGATATGAGAACCCGTAAAGAATATGAACAACGCTTAGAAAGAACCAATGCTGAACTATTGCGTGCGACTCGTCTCAAAGATGAGTTTCTGGCGAACATGAGCCACGAACTGCGCACCCCACTCAATGCCATTTTAGGGATGTCAGAGGGATTGCAAGACGAGGTGTTTGGCACCCTTAATGATCGTCAAAAAAAGGCGATCGCTACGGTTGAGCGCAGCGGGCGACACCTACTGGAATTGATTAACGATATTTTAGAAGTTTCAAAAATTGCAGCAGGCAAACTCACGTTAGATATCTCCAGAGTCTCTATTGACCATCTTTGTGCTTCCAGTCTCGTATTTGTTAAACAACAGGCATTTAAGAAGCAAATTCAACTCACTACAGTTTTGCCAACTGATCTGGGAGACATCGCCGTTGATGAACGCCGCATGCTGCAAGTACTGATTAATTTGTTAAACAATGCCGTGAAATTTACACCAGAGGGGGGAAAAGTCACACTAGAAGTCCATCATGAACCCATTGAGATCAATCTGGCAGAGCGCATATCTGTCAAGCGTCCAGAGCCACCCCAAAGAGTGCCAACCGATGCTGACGCAATGTGTCGTTCATTGCAAAATTACTATCTCTGTATTTCTGTTATTGATACAGGCATTGGCATTGCTGCTGCCGATCAGAGCAAACTCTTTCAACCGTTTATTCAACTCGACAGCAATCTCAATCGGCATTATGAAGGCACCGGTCTGGGATTGACTTTAGTGAAACAAATCGTTGAGCTTCATGGAGGGTCTGTGGGATTGCGCAGCGAATTGGGTCAGGGAAGTTGCTTTACGGTGCGGTTGCCCTATAACTGTCGCTTAGAGGACAAACCCACTGGAGTAACCCTGCCATCGACGGCTAACTCACACCCCTCAGGGGATGTTACTTTGGGAAATACTATTTCAGGAAATATTAACTTAAATGATGTTGCTTTGAAAGATTGTTCATCTGGAGAGGCGATCGCTACACTTGATGAAAATCCCTTGCCTAATATTCTCCTAGCAGAAGACAATGAAGCTAACATCAACACAGTCTCTAGCTATCTCGGAGTCAAAGGTTATTCTGTTTTAGTTGCAAGAAATGGACAGGAGGCGATCGCCCTAGCTCAAATTCATTATCCTGACCTCATTTTGATGGATATTCAAATGCCAGGAATGGATGGGTTAGAGACTATTCAGATGATTCGGCAAAATCCCTCACTGGCAAAAACTCCAATTATTGCTCTGACTGCCTTAGTAATGCAGGGCGATCGCGAACGATGTTTGAATGCTGGAGCCACTGCATATCTGGCTAAGCCGGTACGTTTAAAGGAATTATCTCAGTTAATTCAAACTCTTCTAGCCCTTTAAGCAAGGTGCTTATGATGACCGCTTCAATGCCCCTTACTTCAGCCGATTTGCAATCTGCGATCGTTCGAGAAGCGTTATTGGTTTCACCCAATACAACAGTGACAGAGGCGATCGCTCAAATGGGCAGGGTTCGAGCTATTTGTACGACCAATAAGAGCAATGATGCTTTAAACAACGTCCATCAAGAAGCCCGATCGAGTTGTGTATTAGTGATTGAGAGGGGAGAAATAATTGGCATTTTGACAGAAAGTGATGTCGTGCGCCTCTGTGTCCAGCAGCGATCGCTGGATGCTGTGACGGTGCAAGAGGTGATGTCATTTCCAATCGTGACTCTCCAGCAAGCCGACTTTACCAATTTTTTTGCGGCGGTGAATCTGCTCCAACAGCATCGCATTCGCCATTTACCCGTCCTCGATCAAGACCAGACTCTTCTGGGGATCATCACTCACGAAAGCTTGCGACAACTGGCACGCCCTGTAGATCTCTTGCGGTTGCGCCTGGTGTCAGAAGTTATGACCGCTAACGTCATTTGCGCTGAGTTATCCACTTCTATGTTGGCGATCGCCCAACGAATGGTCGAGCATCGGGTTGGCTCAGTGTTGATTGTGGAAACGCGAATCGATGCAAATGGGAGGGAGGTTCAGATCCCTTTAGGCATCGTGACCGAACGGGATATTGTTCAATTTCAATCTCTGGGGCTGAGTTTAGAGAGCGTTGAAAGTCAGGCGGTGATGAGTGCGCCTGTGTTTACGGTTAGCCCTAATGATTCGCTGATGGTGGTGCAGCAAGTCATGGAGCAGCGATCGATTCGGCGGTTAGTGGTCACGGGTGAACAAGGCAAATTGCTGGGCATTGTGACTCAAACCAGTTTATTGCAGGCCCTCAATCCACTGGAGTTATATACATTATCTAATATTTTAGAACAGAGGATCTTGCAGCTCGAAATTGAGAAGGTCAAGCTGCTAGAAAATTACACCGCTGAATTAGAACGGCAGGTAGAAGAACGCACCGCTGATTTAAGGGCAAGGGCAGAGCAAGAACAAGTGATGGCGACGATCGCCTCTCAGATTCGAGCTTCTTTAAACTTGCCAGAGATTTTGGATACGGCTGTCGAGGCAGTGCGATCGTTCTTGGACTGCGACCGAGTTGTGATTTGGTGGCTAGAGGCAGATGGAACTAGTGTTGGAGTCGCCGAGAGTAAGGTAGATTCACGCCCGTCTTATCTGGGTCAGAGAGTGAACGATCCCTGCTTTACCACCGACTGGATAGAGGCATATCAACAAGGGCGAATCCGCGTGGTATCAGATATTGAAACAGCCCCGATGACAACCTGTCATCGCCAATTGTTACAAAATCTACACATGCGGGCAAAAATATTGGTTCCTGTCTGCACCAGTGAACGCTTGTGGGGTCTGTTGAGTGCGATCGAGACAGACCAGCCACGTGATTGGCTGTCTAAAGAATTAGGACTGCTAGAACATGTCGCAACTCAATTGGCGATCGCCATTCAGCAGGCAACCATGTATCAGCAGGCGCAGGCAGAGTTAACCAAACGACAGGAGATTGAAGCCAGTTTGCGGGCTAGTGAGCAACGCTACTTAACGCTGACTGAAACGGCTCCTGTGGGGATTTTTCAAACGGATACCGATGGGCGTTGTCTCTATGTTAATGAACGCTGGTGCCAAATTGCAGGACTTCATCCAGAACAAGCTACAGGCTTTGGCTGGGTCAATGGCATCCATCCCGATGATCGAGACTTGGTATCCACAGAATGGAATATCGCGATTCGGGCAAATCGCCCCTTTTCTCTAGAATATCGGTTTCAAAATGCCACAGGGCAAGTGACCTGGGTATTGGGTCAAGCCGTGGCAGAGCGAGGCGGCTCTGGGGAAATCGTGGGTTATGTGGGTACGATTACAGATATTAGCGATCGCAAAGCCACCGAGCAAGCCCTGCAAATTCAGCGAGACTTTAACCAACTGATTGCTGAAATCACCAGTCGGTTTGTGGATCTCAGCCCAGCCGATTTAAATACTGAGATTGAACGCACCCTGCAACTGATTGGGGAAATCACTCAGGTTGATCACAGCTTCCTGTTTAAATTTGACACAGATGCCCCAACGATGAGCATGACTCACGAATGGAGCAAACCGGGCTGCCTGCGACAAATAGCGATCGC
The DNA here is from genome assembly GCA_033764315.1 of Oculatellaceae cyanobacterium bins.114. Classification (GTDB taxonomy): domain Bacteria; phylum Cyanobacteriota; class Cyanobacteriia; order Elainellales; family Elainellaceae; genus FACHB-1407. The sequence continues at coordinate 14,343 of JANRJA010000035.1, read as the reverse complement.
CCAGTCAATTCCTATGGAGGCATTTCCTTGGTCTACTAACAGGTTAAAGCAGCGAGACATTGTTTATGTGCCTGATGTGACAGAGTTACCCGCTGAAGCATTGCTTGATCAAGCGGGTTTGCAACAATTTAACCTGAGAGCTGTGTTGTCTGTTCCTATCGTTGAAAAATCAATGGTCACAGGCTTTATGGGATTTGCCTCTTTTAGCCATGCAATGACCTGGAACGATGAGATGAAAAGGCTTTTGGGCGTTATGGGGCAAACGATCGCCAATGCCCAGGAACGAATTCAAGATAAACAACGACTCCTAATTAATGAAGAACGGTTGCGTCTAGCGTTAGAGGCTGCTAACCAGGGACTTTATGACCTCAACCTGCAAACGGGAGAAGCCATCGTGACGCCTGAATATGCCACGATGTTGGGCTATGATCCAGCTACGTTTCAGGAAACGAACGTTAAGTGGATAGAGCGGTTGCACCCCGACGATCGCCCAAGAGTGGGTCAGGTTTATCAAGACTACTTGGCAGGCCTTCTTCCAGAATACAAGGTGGAATTTCGCCAACGCACCCAAACAGGTGACTATAAGTGGATTCTCTCATTGGGCAAAATTGTGACGTGGGATGCCAACGGGCAACCACTCCGCATGTTGGGCACCCACACTGATATTAGCGATCGCAAACAAGCTGAGGCCGAACGCTTACAAGCTGAACAAACTCGTCGAGAACTGCACCTTCTAGAAAACATTCTTGACACGATTCTAGCGGGATATTGGGATGCTGATCTGGTGAACCACCAGCAATACATTAGCCCTGGCTTTAAAAAGATGTTTGGGTATGCCGATCATGAACTTTTGAACTCCCCTGAAACCTGGAAGCAGTTGATTTTTCCGGAAGATTTGCCCAAGGCCACAACCAGTTACACAAACCATGTCCAGAGCCACGGAACGATTCCCTATTACAACGAGCTACGATATCGCCACAAAGATGGCTCTACGGTTTGGGTAATCTGCACAGGACGGGTAATCGAATGGGACGAGGCAGGCAATCCCCTACGGTTGATCGGGTGCCATATCGACATCACCCCAACCAAACAAACGGAAGAACAACTCAACCACGCTAAAGAAGAAATAGAACGATTCTTTAATGTGGCATTGGATTTATTGTGTATTGCTGATATTGAAGGCAATTTCCGTCGTCTCAATCGCTCTTGGGAGACGATCTTGGGGTACTCCATTGAAGAACTCGAAGGACAGCAGTTCCTAGACTTTGTCCATCCGGATGATCTCGCGTCAACCCTGGAGGCGATCGCCACTCTCAGTGAGCAAGAGACGATACTGGCCTTTGTCAATCGCTATCGCTGTAAAGATGGCACCTATCGCTATATTGAATGGTATTCTCGCCCCTACGATAACTTAATCTATGCAGCGGCTCGCGATATTACCGACCGAAAACAAGCCGAAGAACTTCTCCGCAAAAATGATGCTCACCTAAAAACGGCTCAGCGCATTGCCCAGTTGGGCAGTTGGGAATTTGACTTGCGAACTGAGCAAATCACCTGGTCTGATCAAGTGTTCCGCATTTTTGGACGTGACCTGGCAATGGGGCCGCCGAGTTTTGAAGAACTTCAGCAGCAGGTTCATCCTGACGATCGCGACCCTCATCAACATGTCGTGCAAACCACGATTGAAACGGCTAACTCCTATGAGATTGAGTTCCGAATTTATCACTGCGATGAGACGTTGAGATATGTCCAGGCACGCGGAGAGTTGGTTGTCGATGCAATGGGTCAGCCAACTCACTTGGTTGGCACTGTTTTGGATATTACTGAGCGCAAGCACGCAGAAGAAGAATTGCAGAATCTTTCGGATCGTCTGGCTCTGGCTTTAAAGTCTGGGGCGATCGCCATTTGGGATTGGAACGTCACAGAAAACATTCTCACCTGGGATGACCGGATGTATGAACTCTATGGCATCACCTCTGACCAGTTCACCAATATCTATGATGCCTGGGCAAATAGCTTGCACCCCGATGATCGTCCATTTGCCGAATCCGCGATTCAAAAAGCTCTGGTAGGTGAAAAGGATTACGATCCCGAATTTCGGGTGGTGCATCCCGATGGCACCATTCGCTTTATCAAAGCCTATGCTCTGGTACAACGCAATCCGCAAGGTGAACCCCAACACATGATTGGCATTAACTTTGATATCACCGATCGGAAACAAGCAGAGCTTACTCTGCTGCAAACCACAGCTCAACTGGAAGCTTCTAATCGAGAGCTAGAAGCGTTTGCCTATTCTGTCTCTCACGATTTGCGATCGCCACTCCGCGCGATCGACGGCTTTAGCCGAGCTTTACTAGAAGATTATGGAGAGCAATTTAACGAAGAAGGCAAAGACTACTTTAATCGCATCCGTCATAATGTTGGTCGGATGGGAATGTTAATTGATGACCTGTTACGCCTATCGCGGGTGTCTCGCTCTGAGATGCAGTATAACTCTGTCAACCTTAGTGCGTTGGTTCAAGAACATATTAATGAACTACAAGCAGCCCATCCAGAACGACAAGTGACTACTGTGATTGCCCCGGAGGTGATTGTTTCTGGTGATGCCACACTGATGCGGGTTGTTCTCACTAACCTGTTGCAAAATGCCTGGAAATTTACCAGTCACCACACCACCGCTCACATCGAATTTGGAGTCATTCAACTGGAAGAGCAACCCACTTATTTTGTCCGTGATGATGGAGCAGGCTTTGATATGGCGTATGCCAACATGCTCTTTGGCGTTTTCCAACGCTTACACAACACCCATGAATTTCCGGGTACGGGCATTGGCTTAGCTACCGTTCAACGCGCGATCCATCGTCATGGGGGGCGGGTCTGGGCTGAAGGAGCCATAGAACAAGGGGCAACCATTTATTTCACCGTACCTCATGCATCTATCAGGACAGGAGCTTAAATGATGACTTCTCTACGGGTAATCCTATTGGTTGAAGATAACCCTGATGATGAGAGACTGACTCTCCGAGCATTGCGGCGAGGCAATGTCCTCAATGAAATTCTCATCGCTCGAAATGGTGAAGAGGCATTACAAATGGTGTTTAATATTGAGCCGCTACCAGCTGTTGTACTTCTAGACTTAAAACTACCCAAAATTGATGGACTAGAGGTCTTACGACAGATTCGAGCCAACGAGCGAACCCATCTTCTGCCAGTAGTCATTCTCACGTCCTCTAGTGAAGAGCGCGATATTGTTGAGAGTTATAGCTTAGGAGCCAATAGTTACGTTAGAAAGCCTGTTGATATTGACCAGTTCACTGAGGCAGTGCGCCAATTGGGGTTGTATTGGGCATTGATTAATCAGCCATTACCAGAAGGATTGTAAGCTATGAATGAGCCGCTGAACGTCCTGATTGTTGAAGACTCGGAAGACGACGCCCTGTTAGTGCTCCGAGAACTGCGTCGAGGTGGCTTTGATGTCACTTGGGAGCGGGTGATAACGGCTGACGCCCTGCTTACAATGTTGCCCTACCGCTCGTGGGATGTGCTCATTTCAGATTATCGGCTACCCGGATTTGATGCCCCAACGGCTTTGGAGATTTTAAAGCACAGTCAACTCGATATTCCCTTTATCGTTGTATCAGGCACGATTGGGGAAACATTGGCCGTGGAATTGATGAAAGCGGGTGCTCATGATTACCTGATGAAGGGAAACTTAACCCGATTGCCAGAGGCCGTGCGGCGAGAAGTGCGAGATGCTCGGATTCGGGTGGAGCGTCAACAAGCCACCCTTGAACTTGATCAAACCAAAGAACGTTTGCAACTCGCGATTGAAGGATCGGGAATCGGCTTATGGGATTGGTCGGTTCAAACTGGAACTGTAACGTTTAATGACCGTTGGGCAGAGATGATTGGCTATACTCTGCAAGAACTAGAACCGATTGGGATTGAAACGTGGCGACATAATACCCATCCTAAAGACTTGCAAAAAGCAAATCTTTTACTGGAACAACACTTTAGCCAAGAAATTCAGGTCTATGAATGCGAAATGCGGATGCGTCACAAGTCGGGCACCTGGGTTTGGGTGTTGGCACGGGGCAAGGTGGTGGAATGGGATGAGGCTGGCAACCCTTTGCGGATGATCGGCACTCATCTCGATATTAGCGATCGCAAACGGTCTGAATCTACACTGCAACAACTAAACCGCGACTTGGAAGAGCGGGTAGAGCGACGAACTGCGGCTTTGCAACAGAGTGAGGCTCGCTTGCGCGAAGCGCAACAGGTGGCTCGGCTGGGCAGTTGGGAGTTAGATGTGCAAACGAAAGAACTAGCTTGGTCGGCTGAGATCTTTAATATATTTGGGCTAAATCCAGACGAGGCTGCACCAACCTATGAACAACTGATTCAAAATTATTTTCCACCGCATGATCGATCACACTTTATCAACTTAGTCGATCGAGCCATTCAGTATGGGGAACCTTATGCCACTGATCTCAAGATCATCCGAGCTGATGGTTCGTCTGGGTATATCTTTGCGAAAGCAGAAGTCAGTTGCAATTCAACAGGACATGTGAATCGACTATTTGGAATTGCAATGGATATTAGCGATCGCAAAGCCATTCAAGAGGCTCTACAACGCAGCGAAGAAAGGGCACGAGCCACACTATTGGCGTTACCCGACTTAGTGTTTCGGGTTAATCGCAACGGTCAATATGTTGATTTTTTAACATCCCAGCCTAACAATATGGTGGAGCCTGCTCAAGTGATTGGCAAAAGTATTTTTGAAGGGTTAGCTTCAAATGGTTCAGGCGTTCACGCCAAGACTCAATATGATGCTATGCAACAGGCTCTTGCAACTCAGACTGTGCAGAGTTATGAACAACAAATTTGGTTAGAGGACAAACCTCACTACGAAGAGGTGCGCGTTGCCCCTTGCGGAAATGATGAAGTGGTCTTTTTTGTGCGTGATATTAGCGATCGCAAAGAATCAGAAGCCCAACTGCAACGCACCAACGAAGAACTCGCCCGTGCTACCCGCCTCAAAGACGAGTTTCTCGCCAATATGAGCCACGAATTGCGAACCCCATTGACAGCTATTTTAGGCATGTCTGAAACCCTAAAGGAAGAAATATTTGGGGAACTCAACGCCAAACAACATCAATATGTTGAGGTTATTTCTAACAGTGGGAAACATCTGCTGCAACTGATTAATGACATTTTAGATGTCTCAAAAATCTCAGCTGGCAAGCTAGAGTTAGATATTTCTACAGTTTCGATTGACCATCTTTGTGCTTCTAGTCTTGTATTTATCAGACAAGATGCACTTAAAAAACAGATTCGGCTCATTACGTCTTTGCCCCCAAACTTAGGTGCGATTGAGATAGATGAGCGTCGAATCCGACAAGTGCTGATCAATTTGCTCAATAATGCTGTTAAATTTACGCCTGCCTGCGGTCAAATTACGCTTGAAGTGACGATTCAAAAGTCGAGTTGTGATCCGCCAAACATTCCTGATAGCCCTGAAGATACCCTTTTAGAGAAGAGCCAGCATTCAGAGAACTTGGTTGTTGACCACTGGATTCTGTTTTCTATAACTGATACGGGTATTGGTATCGCCCCAGAAGATCAAACGAAACTATTCCGCCCCTTTGTGCAAATTGATAGCAGCCTCAATCGTCACTATGAAGGCACCGGATTGGGATTGACTCTGGTGAAACAAATTGTTGAACTTCACGGAGGCTCTGTCAGCCTCAGGAGCCAGTTAGGTCAGGGGAGTTGTTTTACGGTGCGATTACCCTACCGTTCCAGCCATCAAGAGATGGTATTCCCTACTTTGTCAACAGACATATATCACAAGCAAACTTGCACTGTTTCATCTGAAGTACTGACCTCCCGATCGACAGAGCAAGTATTTGTAGACGATCGCCCCATTATTTTGTTAGCAGAAGACAACCAGGGTAATATTGATACGCTCTCTAGTTATTTAGAGGTGCATGATTATCAGATGTTGATTGCTAGAAATGGACAGGAAGCGATTGACCTGACCCAAATGCATTGTCCTGATTTAATTTTGATGGATATTCAAATGCCAGGAGTGGATGGTCTAACCGCTATTCAAACTATCCGTCAAGATCTCCATTTAGCCAATATTCCAATTATTGCTTTGACGGCTTTGGCGATGGAGGGCGATCGCGATCGCTGTTTAAAGGCAGGAGCCAACGACTATCTTGCAAAGCCTGTGAAACTCAAGCAACTGGTGGCGACCATTCGGCATCTTTTAGATGCATAGCGCAGAATGATCGGTCAGAGAAGAATTAGGGCAGGGGGTTGAACTTGAATTTCTAGCTCTTTTACGGTTGGCACTGGCTTTTGCCAAGATGATCGCGATCGCTTTACTCATTTCAGGTACTCAACCAGCACTTGCCATGACCATCATAATGGCAACTTTAAATGCAGCCGCGACTCGCACGCCTATCACTACTACTGTGTTGTTCGGATCGCCATATCCCTTAAAAGTTATACAAATTTTATAGTTCGCAGATCAAAAATTCAATTACAATTTCCACATCTGGTCATATTCAGATCTATGAAACCTGTCCGATCAGTATCTAGTCCCAGTCATCGCTACATCCCTTCTCCAGACTGGGGCAGATGGGACACCTCTTAAGGTCTTTAAGGAGTTTTTGACAATGGAATCATTTTTGACACAAGCTACGGTTGTCATCGAAGTGTTAAGTGCTGGATATCTAGCTGGATCGTTTGCGATTTATGCTCATCATCGGTTGCAACATACTGATAAATGGCGACCTCAAACTTCCGCTAGTGCAACTCAATCGGTTTCACCGAAACCAACTCAAGAGCCGACCACGGCTCGGCGTAAATCAACCCCGGTTGAGGAGTTACGCAAGCAATGTCAGCAGGCAGGCATTAAGTGGAGGAATGCACATGGGAAGAACAAACATCTCAAAAAAGCTGAGATGATTGAAGCTCTTCAACAGCTTCGAGTGACCACCATGAAACCTCGCATTTCTCAACCGAAGCCCACTATCCCTCAAAAACGAGCGGCTTAAACTCAATTGAGCAATCCCCAATGGGTTGCACTGACAACTGGTTTAGGACTGCTATATATGTTGTTACTCTAAGCTTCAAGCCATTTGCTTGGAGCTTTTTGTTTGATTAGGGGCGATCGCCCCGCTTGATACACTGCATACAAACGTTGAATAGGGCAACAATCAGCCCTATTTCAATGCCAATTTGGAGTTGTAGGGGAGCAGAAATTAGACCAATCAAGACAAAGGCTGAACCGATGATGGCAGTGGCGATGAGAATGGCTTCATCGTCAAACAGTTTCAAACCTGCCCAAAGTATGCCAAATCCCAACATCCAAAAAATCAGGTGTTCCATTCTTAATCTCCTCTCAAAAAGATTTTCTAAAGAGTGTAGCAACGTCTGATCGTTTAGTTATTGGGCTAGATATTTAGAGGCATCGGTCTGTCCTCTATACTGTCAGGGTGTTCTTTCATCGACTCGCTAAAACCCTGGGAATGGGGACAGGACAAGATCTATGGTGACAATCAGCCCTTACGTTTCAAACCTATTTATCTACCCAATTAAGTCTTTAGATCGGGTTAGTCTTGAGCAGGCAAGCCTTCTAAAACAGGGTGCTTTAAAGGGCGATCGCGAGTTTGCGATGTTTGATGCATCGGGGCACTTCGTCAACGGTAAGCGCAACAGTCAAGTCCATCGACTCCGCACTCAATTTGATCTTGTTACTCACACCGTCACTTTATGGGTAGACGAATCAGAAGATCGGCAAACGTTTAATTTAGAAACGAGTCAAACAGTATTTGAAGCGTGGTTGAGTCACTATTTTGGCTTCTCGGTGTCGATCAAACGCAACCTCGAAACTGGATTTCCAGATGATTTGGCCTCTCCCGGTCCCACGTTGATTAGCACGGCAACCCTAGAAGCGATCGCCTCCTGGTATCCCAACCTGGATGTTGAAGAAATCCGCTTACGGTTTCGTGCCAATATCGAAATTGCCGGAGTTCCTGCATTTTGGGAAGACCATCTGTTTACAACCCCAGAGGCAACGGTTAATTTTCAGATTGGGGAGGTCACGTTTATGGGGGTTAATCCCTGTCAACGTTGTGTTGTTGTGACGCGTAACTCCCAAACAGGAGAAGCTTACCCCCAATTTCAAAAAACGTTTATTGCAAAACGGCAAGACACATTACCTGCGTGGGCAGAGCGATCGCGCTTTAATCACTTTTATCGGTTGGCTGTCAATACCCGATCATCTGCTTTAGAAGAGGGCAAAGTTATTTCTGTAGGCGATCCTGTACATCTGATCTAATGAGTGTGGCTCAACGTGAATAGGGTGTCCTTTTTTACGTCATGGGATGATCGCTCATCTTCTGACAAGACAGAATTAGAGAAATTGAGATAGCGTTGAGTTAGCACTACAAACAGGACGATTCCATGACTTCTGGCAATGGCTTAAAACCCATCATGACTCGCGTGATCGAAACAATGTTTGCCCAATTGGTGTGGGGCATTTTGATGATTGTGACTGTGACCCTGTTGATTGGGTTTGGGCTACCAATGGCACAAACTCGGTGGGGTGCTCAACCTGCCGCCACCTCTGAGGTGCGATCGCTAATTATCAGTGGCTTAAAAGATATGACAGAATTGACCACTGTTAACGTATCGACTAAAACCACCATCGTGACGCAGCAAAAGCGCAAACTGTTGGGATTAAACGTGGGTAACACTAACCTGGTCTATGAAGGAGTGGGCACCGTGCGAGCAGGAATTGACCTGAGTGAACTGCAAGTTAAGCAAATGAACATGGGCGATCGCCAAATTCAAGTGATATTGCCTCCTCCCTATATCACCGATGCTTCCCTGGATGTTAATCGCTCTAGCATCCTGGCACACTATCGTCAGTGGCTGGGTCCCAATGCAGAATTGGCGTTGCAAGAACGTGCTCAAGCCAATGCGTTACAAAAAATCAGAGCTGAAGCTTGTGAAAGTAATGCCCTCACCATCGCCAATCAAAACGCTAAGCAACTCATAGAAACCATTTTGCACAAAGGCGGTTATCAAGACGTGACAGTAGAAACTCAGCTCCCTCAAGGTAGAGAATGCTGAATCAGGAGTTGGGTGAAATTAACGTAAGATGCGTTTCGACTGCACTCAACGCTCTAAATCTTGCTGACAACGGGTTAAGCGGCTTGTCCTAAGTGAGCCAAATGGGGGACTGATATCACCTTGCCTGGTTGCTTCACTTTGGTGAGCCGCTAATAGCGGACTGTCAAGAGGTTTAGGAGTTGGTTAATGAGTCTTTAGCCTTCCGAAGAAATTTCCAATGACGAAATGGATAAAGCATTTGACCTATAAAGTTGTCGGTCATCGTCTCGCCATAGATACCAAATTCTTTGGGTTGTTCTCCACGAGGCAGATAAAACGTGCCAAAGATCAGGTCATAAATTGGGAATAACCCAGCATAGTTTTTACCCCACGCTTTTTTATCCATTTCGTGGTGCCAGCGGTGAAATGCAGGACTAGAAATCACATAGCGAAAAGGTCCATAGCTCCAAGGAACATTGGCATGAATCAGAGCAATATAACTAAATAGAATGGGGGAGTAAAGTTCAGCGGCGATTGGAGAAAACCCCATCAGCAGAATAGGAATAATTTTCAACCCCTTTGAAAAAATATCGTTAATAGGGTGAATGCGAACGGCAGTCAACCAATCAATAATCTCTGCACTGTGATGAACGGCGTGAAAGTTCCAGAGGGGGGTGAACCGATGATTGACTCGATGAGTCCAGTAACCGATGAAATCTCCAATCAAAATCACAATCAGCCCTTGCACCCATAGGGGTAATCGAGCAACCGGACCATAGCCTGCCAAAATGCTGTTTAATTCGAGCGATCGCCCCAGCAGGGCATAAAGCGGCAAGAGCACGATAGAGGCAGCAATGACAGCCAAAATCTGGCTAACCATCGGAGTCACAAACCAATAGAGGATGTCTGTCCCAAGCCCACGCCGTAACCGGGGCTGATTGGGGATGCTGGGCCAAAAATATTCGAGAATGCCAAAGACAACAGTGAGTATAAAAAATAAAACAAGGGTTCTAATGAATCTTGCTTCCATTTCTAGACCTCTTCAAGTTTAAGAAACGCAGGCGGTTATCCTAATTCAGATATTTTCCGCACTCATAACATTCTACAGATTTTTATTTTATACGCTTAAATAATACAGCGTTTCCATATAAAAAATAAGTTCATAAGTATTTTGAATTTAGATCTAATCATTCAAAATAAGCTTAATTATTTAAGGTCTGATGGTTAAACTTTATTATTCTGTAGCCATCCCAAATAGGGTACGCTTCTGACAACTCCCCAATCTCACAAATGATTTAGAGCTGTTATATTTTTTATCTAAACTTTTACCTAAACTTTTACCTAAACTTTTATCTAAACTTTTATCTAAACTTTTAGACAAACTCCAGACTAAGATATGTCGATATATGCCGCTCCATACAAATAGACTGTGCAAAACTGTTCATGTAGTGAACTTTTTTAATCACAGAAATAGTAAGGAATAATTTGTTTATACAAAGATTTATTCGGTTTATGTAGCAATCTTATTTGATTCATGAAAAAGCTTAGAAGTAGGGTCATGGGTCAATCTTCCCAAGCTATTACATTACCTAATGTGATGTATACAACTAATTTGCCCTCATCCCACCTTCTAGGGACTTCAGTTTCCTCTCCTGTAAGCCCAGATCTTTTCTTCCAAATCAGGTTCTATGACAATGTTTTGATACTGAGATAGAGTGCTCTACTCTTGTGGAGGGTTAGGTGGACACCAAAAGAGATTTTTGCTTGATACACCTAGCGAGTCAAGAATATCTCGCATCACTTCAGTGCAATAGAGCCAATGCCCCAAGTCTTCATACATATGATCGGGGTTAAATTCTAGATTGTGGTGCAGCACATTGGGAAGATCAGCAAATTCATCAGATGCCTGTGGCGAGATCAGCAAGAGACGAAAGGGTTTTCCCTGGCATTTGTCTTCGAGTTTGTGGACTAGATCAATTACAGTGCCGCGATCGCACCACCCAGTTCGCACAAACAATGCTTTGTCACACATTTGCAGCGTATACCAAAACCGTCTAGAGCGAGCCGTATAGCGAACCCGCATGCGCTCATACACGGGAGACATATCATGAACAGGGTCATCACTTTCTTCCGCTTCATGAGCAAAAGATAACCCAGTCCATTTAGTGTGATAAATGCGTCGGGCGTCGTGATTGTAGTGTAAAAAAGCAGGATTCCACATGTCTTGGAACCCGTTTTGAATCATGTCAGCCACGTCTGCCAGATTAGTGCTGCGGGTCAGATCAAAGGGAAAGGCAGGCCCGTCATATTCCAGCTTATACAACAGCATTCGCACAGCACAGCGATCGCCCAAGGGAATGATTGCTACACGGCTGATCTCCGAGAGACTGCACTTGTAGTCTAAAACGATTGCCGATCGAGGAGCTACTTTGACTCGGCTCTCTAACCCATCGTTGCCGATCATCAGCGTGCGAAAGGAAGCATCAGGGTGAGCCAGGTCTTCATACACGCCCGATGGCATGGCTTTGAGTGCCGCTCGAACTTCCTTCCACATCGGGTGGAGGTTGTAGTCGTGGTCTGACTCATTGATCACATAGAGGCGATGATCACTGGCTTTAAGAATTCCCAGGTGCCCATCATAAAAGAGAATATTTGACCGTTGTGATGCAAAGAAATGAAATGCTGGATAAAAAGTTAGATCAGCCGTCGGGGGAATCGTAAGGGTCGTTGCGATCGTTCCATCGTTTTCGACAAAGAGAAAGGGCACGGTTCCTGTTGCAGGAAGGTTGGTGAGGTAAATGCCTGGGGTGGGTCGGCTAGCCCGTATCGCCATTTGCAAGTTTTGCCAATCGGGCGCAATGGTGTAGGGATAGGGGGAGGTATTGATGATCCGTAAGCTATTTTCAGTTTTGCGGGTAAACACATGAAACCCCCTGTTGTCTTGATAAAGGGGGTTTTCGACGGGGAGATAGGAATGGGGTTCAGCGACCAGGTCAGCTTTGGTGAGTTGAAACAGGCTCAGGTCGATCGCCTCAGCCATCTGTCGATGTCCTAGAGTATTGGGATGGGCAGGGTCAATCCACATCCCTGGTTTCCAGCGTCCCTGACCGTCATCTACTGCCGATAGCCAATCCAGCACAGGAACGCCCCACGTGAGCATGCACTTGTGGGTTTCTCTCAACAAGCCATAGTGTTCTGGTAGGTATCCTCCATTGGGATACACCCCACCCAAAATAGGACGCGCCCCTAATTCCCGTGTCATCTTCACTAACTGGTGCAATCCGTTTTCAAAGTGCTGTTGGATTGCCCGTCGTTGTGACGGGGGACTTGAGGCTAAACCCTCATTTCCTAATGAAAGAGCAATAATGACAATGTCAGGTTTTTCGGGTGCCACCACTTGAGAAAATCGAGCGATCGTCGTGCTGACATTGGTGCCGATCTCAGATAGATTTACCAGTTGGTGCCCATAGCGTTGTTGCAATGCCTGCCCCAGATGCCATGCCCACCCCTGCAATAACCAGGCACTACACCCCAACGCTACAGAACTGCCAATCACGACTATCTTGAGCCCTTCCTCGCTTTGAGGAGCAGATTGAACCAAGGGTTCCTCATAATAGCCGTAAGGATAAGATGGAATGCTCCCAAACACGCCATCTTCAACAATGACAGTGCTAGGCAGGGTTTCAGCTTCGATGGGCAGCCAACGATTGGTGCCCCATGCTTCCCACTCAACACTGCCATCTAAACGAATTCGCACATATTTATAATCAATTTTTGAACTATCTAGGAAATTGCCCGATCCCCATACCTCATTTGGATCAAGGTCAAGATCAACTGACCACAGTGGATAGCGATCGCGACTAGTTCGCAACCGGACACATCGCACTACATCCCATGAGCCCAGTTCAGGAATTGAACCAACCAGGGCGATCGTTTCTCCAGGTTGTGTAACCGCACTGATCTGGAATCGATACATACGTCTCTATACTCTTACAAATACGATGCCAGACCGACAGGGTTGAGAGAGCAAGAGGCAGGAGAACCCATCTTCATTCATCTATTGACGTAGCACTCCTGGCAAAGCGTGGTTTAGCCTTTATCCAGCAAGCCTCTCAGACTTCTCGTTTTGAAAGTACCACATACTATCCGTAAGGTCTGTCGCGGAAATAACCTTGACCTGATTTAAATACTGGGGATCAGACTTTAGTTCGCACTACATGACCCACTGATTCAGTCATGATCGTAATATCGAATGAATAGCGATTAGTTTCCTATAACCCCATGTGCGACTTTTTCAAGATCCCCGGTTTCTGGTAGTGTAATCAGATACTTTTAGATCAACTCCAATGAGAAACCTGGGATCTAAACCCTTCAGTTGCACATCGCGTTTCCTATAGGAAATCTGAAACTATGGCAGGTGGTTTGCTAGCCTATCGACTGAGCAATTCATAGACGCAAGGCAAAAACTAGCCGCTGATCACGTTTTCTTTGAACGTAGCAACGTTTTCAATCAACGTCTCTGTGTTTTCAATCAACGTTCCCGTGTTTTCAATCAACGTCCTCATGTTTCAAATAAACGCCCCAAGAATTACAACGATTACCCCAAAAGGGAAACTGCTTCGTATTGCTCTGACTCCGTGAAAGGATGGAAAAGAATAACCAGAAACAGATCAGTTGATTGAGCCAAACTAACAAACACTAGAGAGCACGGCAATAGCTGTGCTTTTTGATGGGTTCACTTCACACCAAATCCAATACACGTAACTCTCTTGGGTTTGATCAAAATAATGCTTAAGTCGAATGACATCTTTTGATCCAGTCATTGGTTTTCAGTATCCATGTACTCAATAACACGGCGTAGACTTATATCTCTATAAAGATTTGCTAAAGTCTCGCCACCATTTTTTAATCTGAGAATAAAATCTGCCTAAACTCCGCAATTGGCGAGATAGACAGAATCTCGTCTACCCTAATTGCCATTTTGGGTGGTTAGACAGATACGATTCTGCCTAATTCCCTGCATAAAGGTAGATAGACAGACGTGATTCTATCTAACTACCCCTACAAGGGTAGTTAAGTAGCTAGGTGTAATTAAATATAAAACGCTCCAGTGCATAACTACCTGCTTGGCTACGAGCTTCCATTCCATTCATGACAGCAATTGCTAAATCGTACTCGTTATCAAACATCTGTCCTGCGATCTCATGACTTTTT
>JANRJA010000033.1:0-7435 GCA_033764315.1 Oculatellaceae cyanobacterium bins.114 | reverse complement strand
ACCTTACGAGAGGCAACGGCCGCTTGGTCAACTGATGTTAACAACACTCAACGGGGTGTTGATTGGCAGATGAAGATCGATGATGCTCGATGTAAACTCACTTCTGTCTACCCTAAAATTAAGCTGTGACACAGCACTAGGCTCTTAAACCGAACTGATGTTAAGTAAGTTCCCTGGGCGATCGCATCTTTGTAAAAAATTATTAAAACTATAAAGGTTTAGAGGGAACTTCTCAAAAAAGTAGATGCTTGCAATGAGTGAAGCCAGAATGAAGGCGATCGTCACGTTCATCCTGGTAAGAACTCTTATGGCTGATCAATTACCACCCATTTATTTCTATCTGCCGAAATACAAAAAAATTCCCCCAGAATTGTTAAAGGCTGACGTTCTCTCGTTCTGGAAATGGCAATCGGTTGAAGGACGATGGAAGGTCATGAAAGATGGAGAATTTGCATGGGTGATGCAGACTTATTTACGCTTAAGAGAAGCGAATTTTCCGTGTCAATTAACGGGAACCTTACCTGAGCAAGGAATTGTTTTAGCGCACCGCAGAAGCTTGCCCTATGGCTTTAAACCCACGTCTAAAGTCTTAGTCATTTGTATTGAAGCAGATCAGCCTTCCCATCCGTTTGCTCAATGTCGAGTCGTCCAAAACCCGACCAAATTAGGCAACTCATTAGAGGTGTTGCATCATGACATAAAAGTGAGCCAACTGACGTCTAAAGCCTCTTATTTTATGCCGCACTGGCCTCAAATCGGGTTGATTCCAAGAGACTTAGAGCGAGGCGATCGCTTTGAAAATATTGACTATTTTGGCACTGGCGACAATCTCGCCCCCGAACTTTTAGATCACTCTTGGGCAGATAAGCTACAAGATATGGGGTTAACGTGGCACTTTCGATCGCGCGATCATTATGTCACTCGTAATAGTGAACAAATTAATAGTTGGAATGACTATAGCAGTGTTGATGCGGTGGTCGCTGTGAGAAATTTTCATGGCGATGATTGCACTCACAAACCTGCTACAAAACTCTATAACTGTTGGCATGCAGGTGTGCCTGCAATCTTAGGCCCTGACTCTGCTTTTAGAGCAGAACGCAAAAGCGAATTAGACTATATTGAAGTCACATCCATTGATGATCTGATCACAGCTTTAAGTCGTCTTCAATGGGATAAAAAGCTGTATCAAAACATGATCGAGAATGGCAAGCGTCGTGCTCAAGAAACCACGACTCAAGCTCTGGTCAATCGTTGGAGCCACTTTTTAATGAATGTTGCAGTTCCTGCCTACGATCGCTGGCGGTATTCCTCACATTTCAGTCAGCAATGGTTTTTATTCCGTTGTCAACTGTATGAAAAGGTTAACAGCATCAAACATCGCCTCCCTGTCCAGCCCACACTTTAAGATGGCAAGGTTGAGGGAGAATCTTGAATAGAACTATAGCAATTGAGTAGATGGTTAGGACAGTGGGGGTGTGGGGGCTGCGCCCCCAGCCAGGGGTTCTACCCCTGCACCCCGTTCAACCAGCCTCTCGGCTGCTATAGAACTGAGTTCCGGAGTTTTGCCATTACTCTCGGTGAGTTGATGCTTGGCAGCGGTATGCAAAACTTCTTCGGTGCGGGCAATGTTTTGTGCCAGGGTGATGTCTTGGTCGGTTAATAAGCCGATCACCTGATTGGGATGCTCTCGATCAACCACAGGCAATTGGTGTAGCCCACGTGCCGCCATTCGCGCGATCGCCTCTGACAACAACTCATCTTTATAGGCGTGCAACACGTCTGTTGTGCAGAGTTGGCTAACAGGTTTGTGACTCACACTCCAACTATCTGCCTCGGTTTTAGTGCGGGTCATCAGTCGATTGATATCTTGCAGCGTAATGATTCCCAACAATTGCTGTTCATCCCCCAGCACCAACGCACAGTGACTGCGACGCTCTACCAGCGATCGCCCTGCGGCTTCCAGCGTCACATCACCTGGCAATATCAGCGGGATCGGTTGCATCGCCTCAGCTACGCGTAACGGCAATAAACACTCCGTTGCCGTATTTGCTTCTACTTTAGCCTCTTGCTGTTCTCCATCTGAATCCAGCACGACCGTAGGTTGCAACCGCTCAACTAACCAAATGCTTAACCCCACAGCTGACATCAACGGCAAAACAATGCGGTAATCTTGCGTCAACTCAAATAGCAACAAAATGGCGGTTAACGGTGCTCGCACACTTCCAGCTAAAACGGCAGCCATGCCCACCATTGCATAGGCCGGAGGAGATGCCATATAGGGCAGTAGAGAAGGAAAGGCGATCGCCAACAGCTTGGCATAGGCAGACCCCAACGAAGCTCCCAAAAATAGCGCAGGCGCAAATACACCCCCCACAAATCCGCTGCCAAAGCTGAGGGCAGTCATTGCCAATTTGACCACCAACAGAGATAACACCAGGTACAAGGAAAACTGCACATCCTGCAACATGGCTTCTACAGTTTCGTACCCGACTCCCAAGGTTTGCGGAAAATAGAGGGCAACCAGTCCAACAATGGTTCCCCCCAAGACTGGGTGGAGTGGATAAGGAATCTTGGCTAACCAGCGCAATCCAGCCACTTGTCCTTGAAAGGACTGTTGCGACAGTGCCATCAGTTTCTTGTACAACACTGAGATCAAACTAGCGGCTAAACCTAAACCGATGTACAGCGGCAACTCCAATAAACTGCGTACGTCATAGGCAGGCAGCGAGAAAGCAGGTTGAAACCCTAACCCAATTTGAGCAATCCAGGCGGCAACCACAGCCGCTAACAACACAACACTCACCGCAGAGGTCGCAAACGTGGTGCCTAATACAACTTCTAGAGCAAAAAACACCCCAGCGATCGGCGCATTAAACCCCGCCGCCAGACCCGCCGCTGCCCCAGCACTGAGTAATAACTGTTGTCGCTGTTGAGAGACTTTTAACACCTGCCCCAACAACAAACTAAAATTTGCGCCAATCTCAACGCTTGGCCCCTCAGGACCCAGTGATGCCCCACTGCCCAATGAAATAGCAGCAGCTAACATCTTGCTAATCGGCTTGAGAGGTAACAGTTCTCGCCCACCCTGCACCATCTCCATTAACGCGGCTAACCCTGGACCAAAATCCTTGAGTTGCCAGCGCATCAAACCCACCATCAAACCACCCAACAGGGGAATTAGAGCTAATGTCCAATGTCCCCAAACCGATAAGAAACTACTGACTTCCTCCAACATGAAGCGATGAATCAGTTGAATCAGAAATCGAAAAATGACTACCCCTGAGCCAGCACCCGTGCCAATCAAG
Source organism: Oculatellaceae cyanobacterium bins.114 (assembly GCA_033764315.1). Lineage (GTDB taxonomy): Bacteria > Cyanobacteriota > Cyanobacteriia > Elainellales > Elainellaceae > FACHB-1407. The sequence goes on along the minus strand of JANRJA010000033.1, from coordinate 4,130 downwards.
ATCGCTAATAGCAACACTACCGTTTCAGGGTTGGGTTGCAGGCGATTGAGGATGTGGGTTAGGCGAGGTGCAGTTGAAAGAGATGGCGTTGAGTCAGGTGGTGTAGCTTGAGACAGTCCCTTAGAGTCAGGGGTCTGGGTCATTGTAGTTGGGTGAGGGCGCAGTAGTTAGGTCAGTGTTAGTGAGTAGGGGGCAAAGGAACTCGCTCTACTTCTATTTTGCTGGATACAGTGCCAGAAATGGGTTGAAATCAAAAGATTAAAACCCAATTGATCAGGTGCAATGCCTCACACAAGCAGCCTCATGTCAAAAACGGGGAATAGGAAGTGGCACAACAGCATCTTTTTAAAGAGGTGCCTATTTAAAGAGGTGCTTAATGCTCAGGTTTGTGTGCTTTAGGTTTGGGGGCACGTCCATAAAGGGTGGTTAGATGTCGCAGGCGATCGCTATGCCCAGAGAACAGTGCTTCAGGTCGATATCGCCAAGACCAGTTGCCATCGGCTTTGCCGGGATAGTTCATGCGAGCGTCGGTGCCCAGCCCCAGCACATCCTGAAGGGGAATCAACGCCTGATTTGAGATCGAACTCAGTGCCAGACGAATGAGATCCCAGTGGATGCCATCGGCACTGGTGCAGCCCAGATAGTTGAGAAAGCGATCGCGTTCGTAGTCAGCAAGTGTTGTGAACCACCCCTGGGTTGTGTCGTTGTCGTGGGTGCCTGTGTAGACGACTGAGTTACGAACATAGTTAAACGGCAAAAAGGGATTGTCGTTGTCAGACCCAAAGGCAAATTGCAAAACTTTCATGCCAGGAAACTCAAACTGATCGCGCAGTGCCTCAACATCGGGGGTGATCACTCCCAAGTCTTCCGCCAAAATCGGTAAACTGCCTAGCTCTTGTTTGAGGGTGTTGAAGAACGCCACACCGGGAGCATCCACCCATTCACCGTTCATGGCAGTGGTTTCCCCTTGATTGACCGCCCAATAGGCACAAAATCCTCGGAAGTGGTCAATCCGAATCAGATCAACAAATTCTAATAAGGCACGAAACCGCTGAATCCACCATTCAAAGTGAGAGGCTTCAATGGCATCCCAGCGATAAATGGGGTTGCCCCACAACTGCCCAGTGGCACTGAAATAGTCAGGTGGCACGCCTGCCATCAATGCGGGTTCGCCTGTCTCAGGGTCTAGATGAAAATATTGTGGAAATGCCCATACATCAGCACTGTCGTGAGCCACGTAAATGGGAATATCTCCAATAATGCTAATGCCGCGATCGTTGGCGTAGGTTTTGACAGCCGACCACTGCCGAAAGAATTCGTATTGCACATACTTGTGGTAGAAAATTTCGCTGCTTAACCGCAGTCGCCATTTCTCCATCGCTTCAGGCTGACGTTGGGCGATCGCCCCATCCCACTGATGCCAGCTTGCCCCGTCATGCGCCCCTTTTAATGCCATAAACAGGGCATAGTCATTTAACCAAAAAGCTCGACTGGCACAAAACTCCTCAAAATGTTGTCGTTGCTCGGTACTTGCTTTTGCTTGAAACGTAGCCGCCGCTTTGAGCAAGAGAGGAGTTTTGCGGGCGATCGCCGCGTCGTAGTCAACGTTATCGAGTGGAAACTCTGGTAAATCATAAAAGTCGGAGTCGTCCAACAACCCCTGATCGCGCAGCAACTCTGGACTGATCAACAGATGGTTGCCCGCCATTGAGGAATAAGACATGTAAGGTGAGTTGCCGTGACCTGTGGGGCCCAACGGTAAGACCTGCCAGATCTGTTGCCCACTGTGAGTCAAGAAATCGATGAACTGATAGGCTGCTGTTCCTAAATCTCCAATGCCAAAACGACCGGGAAATGAAGTTGGATGTAAAAGAATACCACTGACTCTTGGAAACGGCATAAGGCAGCTGGGTGGAAGAATTTCATGAAAGGATAATTGCCTCGACTCTACCATGCTCCTGATCATTCAGGTTTGAAAGCGAGACTGAGATTTGAGAATAGTGTGTTGCGGGTGGTTTCTACATCTTGCTTTTGCCAGATTGAAGAAGAGAGAAAAGTAAAGAAGAGAGAAGAAAAAACCTAGAGTTGGTTCTACATCCAAGCCTGGTTGTCATTCGGCTGATCCACCCACATGTCAGTTGAGCCGTCGAACGCTCAGTCGAGCCATCTCTCTAAGAGCGACCAAAAAAACGCCCCAGGCTAGACCCAGTATGTCCAGTCACAACCCATAAAATGGCTCTTGCTCCATCTCGAATGGTTTTTTCGAGAGCTTCGGGCGATCGCTCTGATGGGACTACAACGGATCGAAAATGAATGCCTCGACTGCCTAACACAATTCCCCCGATGATTTGGGCGCGGCGAATGTGATAGTCGGAGGTAATCAGATAAAGGCTATGAATATTGCTGGCTTTAAACCGGTCAGCCAGGGTCGTAAAGTTTGTCACCGTATCTACTGCCTGAAAATCGAGATTGAGCCGAGCGAGGTCAACCCCTGCCTCAGCAAAAACCCACTCGGTATATTCAGGGTTACTACCAGATGACACCCAAATCGGCAACTCAGGATGCTCTTGAGCAAACTGGGCAGCATAGACTTCGCGCTCAGTCGCGCCTCCCAATACCAAAATGGCTTGAGGTTGTCTGAGATATCCCTCAATCTGCCAATAAGCAATGGCGATCGCAAACACGAGTAACACAACTTGCACCAGGGAAAAGAACCGTCTAGCACATCCAGACCGTTTGCTTTTAGGGTAAGACTTGCTAAGACGATGAGAACGGGGCGATCGCATACTCCAAACACAGGCATATCGTTACAGGTCAGCAAAACTAACCCGACCGTATTGTAACGAGTCACGTCCCGGAGTTTTACCTAAAAATCAATTCTTGTTCAGGTTGAAAGATGTAATCAATATCAAAAACCATCGACTGTGGATGGCGAATAATGGAAAACCCAAAGTTAGAGGTAATATCTGTCGTAAAAGTTGCCATCACTAGCTCTATCAGCTTGCGCTGAGAAATTTTAGGGGTTTGCACAAAATAGGTGCGCTTCGCAAAAAATATCCCTGCATCCCTGGGGACAATGATGCTATTCACCCGGTGAGCATGTTGGATCGGCTTGATGTAGGTCATCATGAACTCTTCCTGATTGCGTTGCAACCGATAGAGTCGTTCATGTTGCAACCAACTCATGCAAAACATCATCTTCAAGAGTTCAAAGCCCGCCACATAGTTAAAGACATTGCTGCGCTCTTCACTGCTAAACACCAATTTGAGGGCTGACTCAAGATATAAATCAGGTTGTCTGCGCGTGTCTTGGGCAGAGTGAATGTAAAACTGCCGAATGTAGCTCCGTAAAACTAGTTCAGTTAGCTCAACGTGAATATTAAATTCTCTTAAAAGCTGTTGGACTCGCTGCCGGGTCTCATGATCTTCAAGCTTGCGAGACACGACCCCATCGGCGGTGTATTCATCTAAAAATTCGGCCTGCACTTCTGGAGACGCCACGCGCAATAAGTGGCACAAAGACAGAACATAGCGTCGTTGGTACCAGGGCAAGTCTTCAAACCATGCCCTCGCTTCGGCTGGCAGTTGCTCTAAGACATTGTCAATGTCGGCAATCTTCAGACGCTCTAAATATCTGTCTTTTTGTTTCCTCATAACAGGGATACTGCGATAGACAGGGCTTCATCATTGACCCTTTGACAGCCCATGACGAGTTACCCTTATTGTGCCCAGGTTGGTCTGAACTTCATAAAAGGATTCCGTGAAGTCCGAGGTTTTTGGATTTAGAAAGTGTGAGGAAAACAGGGCTAGATCCTCGGTTTTTGTGGAGCATCCTCAAAGGGGTCTGACTTCCATCACAGAAACTAGGGATCTGGGGAAAGTCGCCCATAGGTTGAAGTTTTAACGGAATGGGTTACAGGTAAGTAAGCGGGTGCAATTAATTTGTAGATAGCTGTAGCACGAGCATTTTGCCTGCGAGCGAGACGATCGCACTAAGAACCTATCCGAAAACGTCTCAATGGGTGAGATGCTTTTAAGAAGGATGTTTCAGGGATTAACGAGCGATGTCCTTCACAGAGATCAACCCTGCCTATCGATTGCCAGATGAGGTATGGGAACGGGTTCATCAT
>JANRJA010000029.1:0-15543 GCA_033764315.1 Oculatellaceae cyanobacterium bins.114 | reverse complement strand
ACCTTACGAGAGGCAACGGCCGCTTGGTCAACTGATGTTAACAACACTCAACGGGGTGTTGATTGGCAGATGAAGATCGATGATGCTCGATGTAAACTCACTTCTGTCTACCCTAAAATTAAGCTGTGACACAGCACTAGTCAGGGCAAAGCATTTGGCAGATGGATGCAGCAATCCCTTCATGGTCTTTCGGCAGAGTGCTTGACTCCGACAACCTGGCTCATGAGTTTTTAGTGACCTAACAGTCTTCAGACGGGTGAACGTGAGGCAGATATTTAGTTGTCCAATCCCAAACTGGGGTAGTGCTTTTAGCCTACCCCTTTTTCTTGAGATAATCCTACGCAGGCGATCGCCATCCCCTGCATAATGAGTGTGAAGTGAGCGTATGTTGATTTGGTGTGAGCAGTAAGGGAGGACATCTGAATGCGGGAGTTAGCTCAACCGTCGCTGGAGAAGTTTGCAGTGTTTGGGCTGCCACTCCACCTGTCGAACAATTATTTGGGTTGGCTGTTTCAACAACGTCACCAGCGCAACGGGGTTCATGTTGTTACGCTCAATGCTGAAATGTCGATGCAGGCAGAGCAAAATCCAACATTAGCCTCTATTATTCGTCAAGCCGATTTAATCATTCCGGACGGGTCAGGCATCGTTTTTTATCTCTGGTTGCAGGGCAAAAAAGCCCAACGTTGTCCCGGCATTGAGCTAGCTGAATCTGTTCTACATGCCTCTGCCTATCCTGCCTCCTTGCTGCCACTAGCGGTAGATATCACCAGTGCGCCCTATTCGGTTTTCTTTTATGGAGGTGCTCCTGGAGTGTGCCAGCAAGCCGCCGAAATCTGGCAACAAAAAATTCCAGGACTGGCGATCGCAGGGGTTCAACATGGTTACATTTCTCCAGAAGAGCAAGCCAACCTGTGTCAAACCTTAAAGACTCTGCAACCAGACATCATCTTGGTCGGCTTGGGAGTTCCTCGGCAAGAGTTGTGGATCAGTGAAAATCGTCATCTCTGTCCTCACTCTATTTGGATTGGGGTCGGGGGTAGCTTTGATATTTGGGCAGGGGTGAAAACTCGCGCCCCTAAATGGCTGAGCGATAATGGGTTGGAATGGATGTATCGACTCTATCAAGAACCTTGGCGTTGGCGACGGATGTTAGCTCTGCCCCAATTTGCATGGCGATCGCTCCTGTATTCAATCAGTAAGTCAAGGAAAACGTTAAAAGCCCGTGTCTAGAAATCACGTGTTTAGGAATCCATTTTTTGACTCAGTTGCAACGCATTACTATTGCTCCTCATCAGCGCACAGACCATTGCCTTCGTCTGACGGCTGAGCAACGTCATTACCTCACGCGGGTATTGCGATTGCACTCTGGTGATCGCTTTATTGCCATTGATGGGGCGGGGCATTGGTGGCTGACAGAACTCAGTGATCCCGATTCAGAAGCTTACATTTTAGAAGCGATCGCCGCGCATACCGAACTGCCCATTCCCCTAACATTGCTGATTGCCATGCCCAAAGGCAACAGCATGGATGACATTGTGCGACAAGTGACCGAAGCCGGAGTGACAACCATTGTCCCTGTTGTGAGCGATCGCACATTGCTTAACCCCAGTGCTCAAAAGCTGGATCGGTGGCAGCGCATTGCCCAAGAAGCCGCAGAGCAATCAGAACGGCAAATCGTCCCACACATTACGGCCCCAATTCCCTTCAGCACCGCTCTTAGCCCTGATCCCACAGGCAAAGCAACTCGTTACATTTGCGAAGCACGCGGCAACTATCCCCATTTACTCACCTGTCTCTCACAAGTCACTGTTCAACCTCCGCCTGAGATTGTGATTGCCGTTGGCCCTGAAGGAGGCTGGACTGAGGCAGAATTGCAACAAGCGATCGCTCAGAAATACCAAGCTGTATCGTTGGGACAGCGGGTGTTACGAGCCGTGACAACCCCACTGGTGGCGATCGCCCTAATTGCCTCTGTATTAGAGTCGATGCCAGAATGAGCAAAAGCATTTAAGCTAAATTTAACACCTTAACCCCAATTTCTCAGCCATGACCCTTCCGGCGCAGCTTGAACAGGTGGCAGCAGCCTTTGAACAGCGAGACTATAAAACGGTAGCTCAATTGCTCAAACCGTTGCTCAAAGCGGCTCCCGATCATCCCTGGGTGCAGTTCTATGCAGCCCGATTGCAGGAAGTGTCAGGGAAACCAGAGGCAGCCGAAGCCGCTTATCGAAAGCTATTAAAGGAAACTAGCAATCCTAAATTGGCTCTGCAAGCTCGACAAGGGTTGCAACGCATCGAAACCGCTGCCCAAGCCCAACAGCAGGAGGCTGTCGCTCAGGCAACGGCTGATCCCAGTAGTTTAGTTTCTAGCTTTTTGATCGTGGAGCCGGTTAGCAGCGAAAACCGACAAGCCGCAGCCCAAAATTTTGCCCGCATTATGAAAATTGACCCCTACACGGCACGGGTTCACTTATCTCAACGCAGTTGGCGACTCTATCGCACTGGGGCGATCGGAGAGTTGCAATTCTATAGTCAACAGCTTACAAACGCAGGCATTCCATCCTTTTGTGTCACGTTGCCAGAGATTCAAAAAATTCGAGTGTTTCGGGTACAACACATACAAGCTGCCTCACCTCAAGCTACGATCGTTTGTCTTAACGAAAGTGATCAATTAGGGACGCTTGCCTTTGAGTGGTCAGAGGTCACACGACGGGTAGAGGGATTGTTACCCATTTTTGAAGATGTGATTGATCTGGGAGCCTGGAATAAACTCAAGCGTCGTGAGCAAACCCAGGACTATGCCCAAATTTGGGACTTGCATCTGCCCAAACGTAAATGTATCTTGCGGTTCTGCGATAGCACTTACCAGTTTCAACAGGGGATGATTTTTGATGTCACTCAAACGGATGGCACCCGCATGACACAAACCACCAATCGGTTACGTTGGAATAATTTGGCTAAGTTTCTAACTAATCGATTGCCCGACGTTCCCAGTTGGGCAGAGTTTACGCCCTTTGCTGAAACGGCTTTAGAGCACTTATCGTTGGTCAGCAGCTTTAAATCGCACATTGATGTGTTTCGCAAGGATGAAAGTTATTGGGATCAGGCATTTCAGCTTTATAGCAGTCTGGTTTTTATTAAAAACAGTTAGTGTCATCAAAACCAAAGATCAGAGTTGATAAGAGAGCTTCGTGAAGATCGTGATCAAAACATTTATGTGACACTCAACAACTTGATATCACCGTGATGCAAGGTGATTCCTAACGTGGGGTAGCGCGAAGAAACTTCCTACAGGGCATCTCCCCAAATTTCATAGTAAATTTCACAGTTTCGTGACAAAGTGAAGCCTAAATCTTGTGAAATTTCAGCATAAAAGTAAGCTTTTTTTCAGATAACTCCATAGCTGCTAAACACTCCTTTTGACATTAATCCAGACTGTCCTAGAGAAACTGTGCAGACTTAGTAGTGCCACGTCTTTTTGAATTTCAATGCGTCCTAAAGTCTGTTTATAGCTATCCTAAATCAGTTGTGAGATGAGCGGGTTGTGAAAGGCGTACCCCATTTGGGATTGCTATAGATCGGTATGACTACAAGGAATCTACAAACGATCGCACCTTGTCCGCATACTGATCGCCCCCCATAAGCTCAGACATTTGGGCATAAGTTGCGGGGGGCGGCAAAAATATCTTGCGATCGGCAGTGAACCAAACATAGAGGCAGACAGTTACGTAAATTAACAGGAGCGATCGCCCCAGTCGCCACCACGACCACGATCCCACGACCCACCGATTTAACCACGCTATTTTTTGGGTTTTCATCTAAATCATCTTCGCCTAAATCATGGTGGATATTGAGTTTTTTCTATTAAAAACAGAGAGCGATCGCATACGATCATCCCGATTATGATGCAGTACAATCCCTTGAAGGAGAATAATTACAATTTCAAAATTCCATCTACTCGCAAGATTTGATTGAGGATCTCATGCCCCCATTTTGGATGACCGCTCACAAACAACTCTCGACTGCCAAAACAGTCCGCCGCATCCTGCTAACCAGCACTGCATCGTTACTAGTTTTAGTAGCCTCTAAATCGTCAGCCCAGTCTCCATCACCTACGCTGACACCAAGCACCCGAGAAATTGGGTTGGTTTTTGAGGGAATTCGCGAGATCAACGACATCACGCTGACCACCTTCCAATACACCGGGGAGTGCCCTGGACGGGTCGATCCTGAGGTGCGAGCCTGGTTTAAATCGGAGCAAACTCCCCCCGCTCGACGTCGCCGAGTGGTGATTCGCAATATCACACCAGGAGTCAGACCCGATGATCAACCGTTTACTAATCGGGAGTATGACGAAGGAAGTATTTCAGAACCATTTCTGATTGAATTTGGAACAACCCACAGCAATCGACGATTACGGGTGATAGAAGGTGAGAATGAGTTTCAGTATGAGATTCTTGAACGTCGCAATGTGATCGAATCAGGTCGATTTTTTGCTTATTTTGAGAACACCGTACAAACTGAAACGAGAAATTCAGTATTTCAAACCCAACAGATTTGTGCAAACTCTGCCGTCCCTCTCGGCGCATGTGCTGATGTTCGTACTCTCAACCGTTGGTCGTGTCCAGGGGGGAATGTGGTTCGTCAAGAGACAATCCCTGAAGGCCCGGTGAGAACCACGATCTCAAACCAAATGTTTTATCCTGTGAGTTACGAAGTGGCGGGTCGAGTCTATCGCCTCCAACCTGGAGATGAACAGGTTTTTACAGGCAATAATTTCAGCACAATTGTGATTATTCATCCTCAAACAGGGATCACCGCAACTCGCCCGTTTGCCGCCGGAACACGCTATCGGTTTACTAACAACCCCAGTGGACCAACTCTGTCTGAGTGGTACAACCGATAGAGAGAATTACAGGTAAACGGAGAGACGCGATTAATCGCGTCTCTCCTGTATTTAATCGCGTCACCTACATTTAATCGTGTCACCTGTATTTAATTGCGTCACCTGTATTTAATCGCGTCTCTTCGTTTTACTTGTATCTTGTCTAAGATTCTCGCCCTGATGCCCATATGTCACGCCATTTGACAGTGCCTTCACTGGCAACGACCCAACGACGTGCCACAATATTTTCTCGCAAAGGCGATCGCCCCTCACGCCACATGGCGTACTTATAACTCACTAACTTACCTGCACTCTCCTCAAAGGGAATCTCACCAAACCAGGTGTTGCAGTTGATGTATTCCAGAGGGTACGCCTTGGCAATATCCCAATTCCCTAATTCTGGGCAATCACCCATCACCACAATCGTTTCTCCAGGTTGGGTCTGCACTCCATTGAGTTGTACCCGCACAATGGTTTGCCCCTTGACCCGTTCTCCCACATGACTGAGCACAATCACACCCCGTTGCTCCATTTCCAGGTTGTAAATCTTGCCATCCTGCACCGTGTATTTGTTGCGGGTGACAACACAGGTATGCTCTCCATCAGGTAGATCGGTTTGCACTTCGGGAATTGTGGTTGTTTCGCCCCGGTTAAGTGCGACAAAACAGAGCGACTCGCGATAGCGGCGGTTATAACAATAGACATCGGAGGTGAGATATTTTTGCCACTGGCTCCCCATTGACAGAGCCGGATTGAGTCGCCGCACCCCTGAGAGATGGCGAATCGCCCGATAGAGGTCAGTTTCAGTATCCCATTGATGCATCATGGGGCGATTGTAAGGATCGTCGCCACCATTGGTGTCGTTGTGCAAATATTGCTCGGTGCCGTAATAAATACAGGGAATGCCTCGACTGGTCATAATCAGGGCGATCGCCACCAGCAGCATCGCTGGATCAGGGTTTAACGACTGAAACCGAGGCATATCGTGGTTATCGATGAATGTCACCAGTTCAGTTGCACCAAAATAGCGATCATCTTGATCAAAAATATCTTGAATGAGATGAAACCCACCCTCTGCCCCCTGAGCAAGAGCCGAGCGAATGGCAACGCACAAGCCAAAATCAAGCATCGACATGCCAGAGTGATTGGCAAACTCAACGGAGCGATCGTCAGAAGGATGGCTATAAATCCATTCGCCAAAGATAAAGACATCTGGGCGGTGCATCTGAAGATCACCTGTAAACTCCTGCCAAAACCAGATGGGCATGTGCTTTACTGTGTCTACCCGCAGCGCATCAACACCGCGATCGAGCCATTGTTTAATCGCAGATTTGATGTAGTTGCGGTAATTGACGTTGTTTTCGTTGAAGGTGGCTAACCCCGACAATTCACAGTTTTGCACCTGCCAGTCATCTTCCCAATCCTGCACGGGTCCGTAGTGGTGATACCAGTGATCATCATCATCATTGAAGTCAGCAACTTTCACGCCATCATCATAAAGTTCCCCTTTCTTACCACTAAAATCAGGGTTGCTGTGGTTACAAACAATGTCCAACACCAGCTTCATTTGCCGCTTATGCAGTTCTTCAATCAGTCGATCAAAGGTGGTATTTCGAGTGTCTTGAGTGGCGTTTAGAGAGGGGTTTTCATCTTTGGCAATAAAGCGAGGATTAATTCGTTTAAAGTCTTTAGTCCAATAGCCATGAATCGCCGCTTGTTCAACAAAGAGAGCCTCCACTTGCTCAAATAAAGGAGTCAGCCAAACAGCCGTTACTCCCATATTTTTTAGATAATCTAATTTATCAATAACGCCTTGCAAGTCACCCCCCCAATACTTGCCCCAATCCTCACCCTGTGGGTCATACAGCTCAGGGTTTGGCCCTTCACTATTATCAGGATCACCATCATAAAAGCGATCAACCACAATGAAGTAAATTGTCTCTTGGCGAAATTCAACGTCACGCGTGTATAAGAACTCTAAATCAATATCGGCATCAGTTCTTGACTCGACTGTAAGTTGTTGAAGTTGAGTTTCTGGATTAGTAACTTCGTGTTGTTTATTTGAAACTTGGGCGGGGGAGTTCGCTATCATAGTGTAGTTTTGTGTGGATATGATTAAAGATTCCAGCTAATGTTAGGAAGCAAATCAAACGCATCTAGAGCATTCATCAGAGATGAATCCTAAGGGCAAGAAACCATATGCAATTTTGGGGTTTATGAATTAAACTTATTAGGATTTTATGAATCATTTCTTTACTTGGCTATCTAACTTTAGATAGGAGTTGAGATCGAACAGCAGTGTTATGCCATGTGAAGCAGTTTCGATGTAAAGCCGTTTCCCAAGGGTCAAGTGCTCTGGACTTGACTCAAGCCCAATAACGGGCACCTGAAGGGGCGTCTCAACGTCCCAAAATCGTTGAGATGTCTATCCTGAAAGGACATCAACACATGGGAAATCGTATAGAAGAGTGGTACTTACAATTCAATGAAATTTCTGCGTCCGTTCTCTCATCTGCAACCCGGTCGGTTTCAACGCCACATGATTGTGGCTCTCGTGACTACCAGCCTTGTCAGTACTCTTGGTTGGGGCAAGACAGCGCAGGCACAAACGGCTCCCTATTGCCAACTGTCAGCCACTGAAATAGCACAAACAGCTGCTCTGCGGCAGGCCGCCATTCAGGGCGATCGCACCGCTCAAAATCGATATAGGGCATTGGTCACACAACATGCGACTGCGATGCGACAGTGTCGTCGTCAAAGTTGGTTACAAAACCAGGCGATTTGGTTGCGCCTGTATCCCTGTGATGTCCGCCCTGGTGCACTCGAAGAAATTTTGGACAACGTTGTGAGCCGGGGTTATAGCCAGGTTTACGTCGAAGTCTTTGCCAATGGTCAGGTACTCCTACCCCAAAGCGATAACAATACGTCGTGGGTGTCGATTGTTCGAGCACCGGGGTATGGCGATCGCGATTTGTTGGCAGAGGCGATCGCTAAAGGACGTGAACGGGGTCTACAGGTCTATGCCTGGATGTTTACGATGAACTTTGGCTATACCTACAGCCAGCGACCCGGTGCTGATCAAGTGTTAGCCCGCAACGGCACTGGACACACCAGCCTAAACTTTCGTACCGATGCTGGGTTAAATGCCGATTTTGGCAGCGTCAACTCTGACGAAACTTTTATCGACCCTTACAATATTCGGGCCAAGCAAGATTATTACGCTCTCGTACAGGCGATCGCCCGTCGTCGTCCAGATGGGGTGTTGTTTGACTATATTCGCTATCCTCGTGGCACAGGGGCAGCTTCTGTTGCCAGTCGTGTTAGTGACCTGTGGATCTATGGCTCTGCGGCACAAAACGCCTTGTATGAACGCGCACTCAATCAAAGCGGACGGGAGTTAATTCGTCGCTTTATCAGTCGCGGCTATATCACGGCTAGCGACGTTTCCAGTGTAAACAGTCTCTATCCTCAAGATGGAGAGCCACTCTGGCAAGGGCTAAATCCCAATGGCAATACAGCCATCACCTCAGAACAAGCCCAACCTTATCTGCAACAAGAGTTGTGGCGTTTATCAGTGGCTCACGCGATTCAAGGCGTGCTGGATTTTCTAGGAATGTCGATTCTCCCGGTACAACGCCAGGGAATCACGGCTGGAGCAGTCTTTTTCCCCGATGGCAACCTGGCGATCGGGCGAGGCTACGATTCTCGATTGCAACCCTGGGATCGCTTTCCCAGCAACATCGAGTGGCATCCCATGTCTTACGCGATCTGCGGCACACCTGACTGCATTGTGGCGCAAGTCCAACGAGTGTTTAGTCAGGCTCCAGGGGGCACCAAAATTATGCCTGTGCTAGCAGGCACTTGGGGGCAAGCCGCCAACGGCAGACCCTCTTTAGAAGCACAAATGCAAGCCATTCATCAAGCTGTACCTCAAGTTAGCTCTATCAGCCACTTTGCCTATTCGTGGCAATTCCCTCAAGCCGACCAACAACGAAAGTTTTGTCGGTTGTAAGTGGGATCGTCAATCGTCAATGGTTGTATTACCGGGTTAAGGAGGGGAAGGGGGGATTCAGTTTTGAAGGTTAAGTTTTGAATTTTGAATTTTGAGTTGCATGATAAGTGGGATCATCAATCATCAATGGTTGTAGTACCGGGTTAACGAGGGGAAGGGGAGATTCAGTTTTGAAGGTTAAGTTTTGAATTTTGAATTTTGAGTTGCATGATAAGTTGAATCGTCAATGGTTGTAGTACCAGGTTAACGAGGGGAAGGGGGGATTCAGTTTTGAAGGTTAAGTTTTGAATTTTGAGTTGCATGATTTGATTTAGATCACTCAGAATTCAAAACTAAAAACTAAAAATTTAAAACTCTCTTCCCATTCCCTTCCATCATCGCTATTCCAGACGATTGAATTGCGCTACTGTAAGAGAAACCCTTTTCTGGCTTGCCACAGTGAACACGTCAGTCCTAGTTCAAACCTTTGTTGCAGTGTTTGTTTTGGCAGATGCCTTAGGTAATGCACCCATCGTTTCCCTCTTAACAAAGGGGATGGAAGTAGAGAAACGGAATAGTGTGATCAACCGAGCCACTCTAGTAGCAACGGCCGTTCTGTTGGCGTTTGCCTTTGTTGGACAAGCCCTGTTGGACTATTTGCACATCAGCATGGGATCGCTGCGGGTCGCAGGGGGGCTGTTGCTGTTATTGATCGCACTAGACATGTTACAGGGCGATTTAGAAACGCCTGTGGTCGATCAAGAGCGCGATGTGGCGATTACGCCGCTTGCCTTGCCTCTGTTAGCTGGCCCTGGCACCCTCACCACAGTCATGTTGTTGATGTCAGAGTCGCCAGAGGCACAATTGAGTGTTGCAGTTGGCATTGTCTCTGCGATGGTAGTGACGTGGGCGATCGTGCGTCAAGCCTCTCAAATCGATAAGTTGATTGGGGAAGAAGGAGCGATTATTGCCACCAAGTTGTTGGGGTTTTTGTTAGCTGCACTAGCGGTTGAGATTGGCAGTGAAGGGATTCGAGAATTATTTTTGATTGTCAGTTAGGTTAGATTTGGGACAGAGATTTTGGCGATTGAAACTGCCACTACACGCGTAAAGTTAACTTTTACGCAGTCACAGTTACAGATCGCAAACCCCTGCTAACGATTCGTTTGCGCGGACTGACAAAAGATGGTGAGTGTTGCTCAATCCAGATATGATTTATAGACGTTGATCCCTACACTAGAGGCATTTCGTAAAACGCCCTCATGAATAGCCTTTGGTTGTAGCTTGCCTACGCTGAGATGAGTCTCCCGGTGCTCAAACATAAGCTCTGATAGGCTTCATCCCAATGCTCTTGAGCACAATGCTCCGGGCAACCGTTTCGTCGCCAAATATAGTACGCCGTCTCACGAATGAGTACCTCGCTGGGTTGATTAGACTGAAACCATTCACAGGTACCCGTTGTGGCATCGTAGGGCAAAGATGCGAAGCGATCGCGTCCTGGTGAGGGCTGCGTATGACGATAACAGTCGTTGCAAAGCGGGCATTGATCTCCGAGGCAATAGAGCATAAGCCACCTATAAAAAGGGTCATGAGATCGAGCTTATATAGCTGTAGCCAGCTAATTTAGGACCTAGGGGGTGTGGGGGCGGTGCCCCAGCCAAGGGTGGAACCCCTGCACCCCGTCCTAACCTGAATAACTATGGCTATAGCAACACTACAGAGCACTACACTCCGATCGTTTTGCACAATTTCACGGCGATCTTAGCGTGCTCTATTTCTCTGTTCCAACCTGGCGGGTCAGCCAGTTTGCAGTGAGGATCGGGATAAACGTCAGCATAATCACAAAGATCGCTGCGATATTAGTGACGGGTCGCTGTCGAGGTTTGGTCAGTTGATCCAAAATCCAGATGGGCAGAGTGACTTGTTGACCAGCGGTAAAGACCGTAACGATAACCTCGTCAAACGAGAGGGCAAAGGCGAGCATTCCCCCCGCTAGCAGTGCGGTGCCCAATGTAGGTAACGTGATGTAGCGGAAGGTTTGAAATTGGTCTGCCCCCAGATCCATCGAAGCTTCGCTAAGGGAACGAGCTGTGCGACGAAATCTGGCCAGGACGTTGTTGTAGATCAAAACAATGCAAAAGGTGGCGTGACCCACCACAATCGTCCAAAAGCTAAAGGGGATATGCAGCAGATCGATCGCCGATCGCAGCGCAATGCCAGTCACGATTCCTGGTAGGGCAATGGGCAGCAGCAGCACAAACGAGATGGTCTCTCGCCCAAAAAACTTGCTGCGGTAAACAGCAGCGGCAGCTAAGGTGCCTAATATAAGCGCGATCGCCGTAGCGACAGTAGCGATTTGCAGAGAGAACAACAGCGATCGCCACAAATCAGCGCGTTCCCAGGCGACTCGAAACCAATTGAGCGTCAGCCCAGGCGGGGGGAAGGTATAGGCGGAATCTTCGGTCGTAAAGGCATACAAAAAAATCACCGCAAAGGGAAAGTACAGAAAAAACAGCACTGCCCCAACAGCAATTTTTAAGCGAATGGGAGTGCGATCGATATCAGAGCGCATCAAATGCTCCTAGCCGCTTGGCGATCGTCAGGTAAATACTCATGATCATCAGGGGAACGACGGTAAACGCGGCTGCCAAAGGAATGTTGCCCGCCGTGCCTTGCAAGATATAGGCAGCTTGTCCAATAAAAGGGCTAGAGTTACCCAAAATGCTGGGCGTAATAAAGTCACCCAGCGTCAGTGAGAAGGTAAAAATAGACCCAGCCACCACTCCTGGAAAGGCCAGAGGCAAAATGACATAGCGAAAGGTTTCTAGCGGATGACCGCCCAAATCAGCCGAAGCCTCTACCAAAGACTGGGGTACTCGCTCTAAGGCAGCCTCAACTGGCAAGATCATATAGGGCAACCAGAGATAAACAAACGCCAAAAACATCCCGATCGCCGATACAGACAATGAAGGGCCTCCAATTCCTGGCAAGCTCAAGAGCGCATTCAACAGCCAGTCTAAATGCAGCAGGTGAATCAGCCAGGTCAAAATCCCTTCTTTTGCCAGAATGAGTTTCCAGGAATAGACCCGCACCAGGTAGTTTGCCCACAGGGGCATCACCACCGCCAGATAAAGCACAGCCTTGACTGGTGGCGACGCATATCGCGCCATGTAATAGGCTAGCGGAAACGCCAACAGAATGCTGGTGAGGCTTACCATCGTCGCCATCACAACCGTGCGAAGGACGATGTTGAGATTCGATGGTGTCAGCAAGTCTCTATAGGTGTCTAGCGTCAGCCGATGCACAACCTGTCCGGTGAAATCATCCAGATGAAAAAAGCTTTGTAGCAGCAGAGTCAACAGTGACCCCAGGTAAACGACACCAAACCACAGCAGCGGAGGCAGCAGCAACAACACTAAAACCCACTGGGGATGCTGGTAGAAAAAACTGGCAAGCTGCCGTCCCCGTGACTGAACGCGGTGAGACGATAATGTGTCGGTCATGATGCATTTACCACGGCAGAAGCGTGTGTTTTCTCCCAAATCAGTCGAACCGTTTCACCCCGACTCCATTGGGGTTTATCTCGATTTTGCTCGATCACCGTCAAAAATCCTTCGGGCTGTAGCTGCACGCGATAGCGAGTATACATGCCCAAATACAGTACATCCTGGACAGAGCCAACCACACTTGCAACGTGGTCTGAAACCTCGGTATCAGGAGCCGCCATCTCAATTTTTTCGGGACGAATTGCAAAAAGGTGAGGAGACCCCGTCAACGTCTGGGCAAGAGCACCACTGACTAGGTTAGAAACTCCAACAAAATTTGCTACAAAAGCGGTAGCTGGATGCTCATAAACCTCAAGTGGGCTGCCGATTTGCTCAATTTTGCCCTGATTGAAGACGGCAAGGCGATCGCTCATGGTTAATGCTTCTTCTTGATCATGGGTCACAAAGATAAAAGTGATCCCCAATCGCTGTTGAATCGATTTCAGCTCAAGCTGCATCTGCTGACGCAATTTGAGATCCAATGCCCCCAGCGGTTCATCGAGCAACAGCACCTGTGGTTGGTTAACTAGCGCACGGGCAAGGGCGACTCGCTGTCGCTGCCCTCCAGAGAGTTGGGACGGTTTGCGGTTTCCCAACGTGGCTAGCTGCACCAACTCCAGCATCTCAGAAACACGCTTCTTGCGCTCCATCTGAGAAACCTTTTTGAGCATCAGGCTATAACCCACATTTTCTTCCACCGTCATATGGGGAAATAGGGCATAGTCTTGAAAAACAGTGTTGACATCTCGCTCGTAAGGCGGCAACCGGGTTGCATCTTGCCCCGCCAAACGAATACTGCCAGCAGAAGGCTGATCAAACCCAGCAATGAGCCGGAGACAGGTTGTTTTTCCTGAGCCTGAAGGCCCCAGCATCGAGAAAAACTCTCCTTGCTGCACAGTAAAGCTCACGTCATTCACTGCTGTTATATCGTCAAAATCGCGCCTGACATGAACAAATTCAACTGCGGGAAGCCTTTCAGTACTCACCCTTACCTCTCCTAAAGCCATCCGATTGAAGTGTATCCGCAATGTGGGACATTGCCTACCCTATTCATTTTGTCTATAGCGGTGTGCAAGTTGCTTGAGTGCAGGGAGTGTTGGGGGCTTTCACCCCCAGCCAGGGGTTCCACCCCTGCACCCCGTACCTCACCAAGCAGGGTATTGCTGCAATCTACACAGATAAGTAGGATGAGCATGGCCCACCCTACTCATCAGGCTATAAGACCCGCAGATGATCAACTACCAATAATTTCAAGGTAGCTAGACGCCCATTTAGAATAAGGCACGCAGGCTGCTCCAGAGTCGCACTGGGCAATGGGAGTGCGCCAAAAACTGATCTGATCAAAGTTCTCAAAACCGTTGGTTTCACAGCCTTCTTTGCCCAGCAGATCATTGCCTTCACAGGCTTTTGGAACCGTGGGAACGGAGCCAAACCAGGATGCTACATCTCCCTGAACTTTGGGCGAAATAGAATGCTCTAACCATTTATAAGCACAGTTAGGGTGAGCAGCAGACGCATGCAGCATCGTAGTGTCTGCCCATCCGGTTGCACCCTCAGAGGGAATCACGCTATCCACAGGGGCACCCTGACTCTTGAGCAGGTTGACCTGAAAAGGCCAGGAACTGGAAGCAACAACCCCTTCATTCACAAAGTCATCGACCTGTACGTTGGCATCATGCCAATAACGACCCACTAGCTTGCGCTGTTGCTTGAGGAGGGCGATCGCCACATCAAACTGTTCTTGGGTTAGCTCATAGGGGTCAGTAATGCCTAATTCTGGCTGATGAGCTTTGAGATACAGAGCAGCATCCGCAATGTAAATGGGGCCATCATAAGCCTGTACCCGTCCTTTATTGGATTTGCCATCGGACAGGGTCTGCTCTTCAAAGATAACGTTCCAACTTGTAGGCGGTTGAGAAAAAACTTCGGTGTTGTACATCAACACATTGGAACCCCACTGATAGGGAACTCCATAGTGTTTGCCATCCACGGTGTGCCAGGGAGCATTTTGCAGACGAGGATCGACCGTATCCCAACTGGGGATGAGTTTGGTATTGACCTCTTGCACTTTGCCGCCCGCAATCAACCGTCGGGTTGCATCTCCGCTGGCGGTGACCAGGTCAAAGCCACCCTGATTCATCAGCGTCACCATTTCATCAGAGGTTGCCGCTGTCTTGACGCTGACTTTGCAGCTTGTTTCAGATTCAAATGCGGTCACCCAGTCATAGTTTTTGTCAGTTTCTCCACGCTCGATGTAACCGGGCCAAGCCAGAATCGAAACAGTTCCTTCGCCGTCGCCGATCGCCTCTATAGTGCTGCTTGATGCAGTCGGGCTAGTGGATGCAGTAGGGCTGTTGGATGACGTGGATGAACCACCACAACCGGTATTCAGGATCAAAAGGGTTGCCATGAGGAAAGCAGATAAAACTCTTTTAAGAGTTAAACGTCTGCTCCAGAATGAATGGTTGAGAAACGGAAAATTTAGCTGAAACACAATAATCTTAAGTAGAAGCTAGAGAACTCTTGTTAAGACTGAAGCATAGGACAAAACCACAAACCTTACAGAAAGATCTCAATTTAGGTCTTAGCTTTTGTCCCTCACCTTAAGTGCCTGAGAAATTACTTGACATTCCTATTAGCACTAAGACCGCTAGATTATCACGCCAAACCAGGGTTACTCGTAACAAGCTTATCTTTATTTACAGATCGCTTTACAGCATTTTAGGTGCTTTGAGAGATATGCCTCAAGTCTAGTTTTAGGCAGCATTGGTGACTAAAGTCGCAGACTTCGGCGTGAGCCTCAGCCGAACGCTACAAGGGCAAAACCTGCCTCGCAAGTTACAGAAGGACTGGATTAATTTGAGTCCGCCATTGCAGACTTGGTTTTTGTAGTCGCGGTTTTAACTGCCAAAACCTCCTCAGACATTCTCTTATACCAATTTGATTTGAAAGTACCCCTCCCAACCTCCCCTTGCCAAAGCAGGGCTGATCTACTGAAAAAAGGAAAAAAGGCGAGGGATATCATGGGCAACCCGACGAATGGCTTGAGTAATTGAGCTATACCCGTGTCCCCGAAACAGATTCACGACAATCGTTCGGACAATTGCAAAATTGACCAAA
>JANRJA010000023.1:0-128925 GCA_033764315.1 Oculatellaceae cyanobacterium bins.114 | reverse complement strand
AGCGATGATCCACCTTGCTTTTGCATGTATTGCTATAAGGGCAATTCAGGTTTTCGGATAGGCTCTTAGTCACAGGGTGGTTGTTGCAATGGGTATAAGTCGAGACTCTCCCCAAAATTAATCTCAATCCAGGAATGAATAATAGCGGGTAAAGTTGCCCCAATTTATTTGTAACTTGGAATGAAACATGGGACGTAAAGCTGTCTGGATTGGTTCAACGATCGCCTTTGTAGGAATCGTAAGTTTCGGTTTATGGCTGTTTAGCAACCTATTTGTCATAGACGAGTCAAGCGGCACAGAGGCGATCGCCGAGTTTCAACACCTCACTAAAACCCCTGCTGAGGCAATGTCTGCACTATCAGCATCTAATGCCCACTTTTTGATAGAAGGCTGGGGCATTGATTCATCGTTCTTCTTCAGATTTCAAACCAATCAAGACTTTATCAACACTTTTGTGGCTCAGCACCAGTTAGAGTTGACACCCAACGAGGCAAGACCTTGCCAGAATATCGTTGCTCATGGCCCGATGCGGCTCTGGTGGAATGTCTGGATTCACCCCTCAAGCCAGTGTTACATCAGCTACGAAGGCGATCTTTACCATTTATTATTTGACCCCAAGAGTGGAACGATGTTTTTGTATATAGTCGATTGAGAACGTAAATTTGTCGGCAAGATGGCGTAACGTTTTATAGCGCAAGATTGCGAAATGCGGGATTACCCCAAAAATGCGGTTGAGATCCGCTATTGTTAGTCACAATTAGCTGCAATTACGACATCTTCCAAACCGGATTTCATTAGATGTAAGACTTTTTAACCGTTGACCACGGAACTATTTTTTAGTCTTAGAAGCAGCGATCGCTTAACTTCAACTCTGCGATCACTCATTAGAGATAACACTCTGTTAAAAAATAACATTCTGTTAAGAAATAACACTGTATATGAATATTGAATTAGAAGACCTCTCTCAGCTTATTTTGAGTTCTCTTTTGCCCTTCTTGATTAGCTTGATCGATGATGTCCTCTTATTAGGGCTTGCCCGCTTAGGCTGGAATGTGCCCTGGCTACACTGGCTCTCAATCATTCTGGTGGTTTGCACTGTTGCCTATTCCGTCATCCACTTGATCAAAAGCAAACCCTTTCAAAAGATTTTGGGCAAACAAGTCTCAGATAGCCCTACTGTCTAAAGCATCCTGTCCTCACAAGTTCCTCATATTCTTTTCGTAACTTTAAGTTATAGCTAAATTTACTCAGCTTTCTAGTCACTCACTGACTCTTTTGGGTTGGTCAGAGCAAGCGATTCTACCCCTTTATTTAAGGTTTAGAAGCTTATTTATTGAGCTTTTAGGCTGTTTTTTCCAGCTTAATTGAACGATAAGCCTCTTTGCCGTTAGAGGATTAATGCCTGATGAGTTCTTAGGTATTGAACCTGGTATTGAACCTACTCAATATCACGACATTGCTTTGTCAATGACCTCTCAGCATGAATGCCCCGTAATGACTAATTTGCAGGAGGCTGCAATGCTTAGTTCTAGTACTATTCGTAGAATTAATGACGATCTAGCGATCGCCGGACAAGTCACTTCAACTCAGTTAAAAGAGGCTGTCTGTGAGGGCTATCACTCGGTTCTAAATTTGCGATCGCCAGATGAACTTGGGTTTCCTGATACTGAACAACAAGAAGCCGAGTTGTTAGGGCTAAATTACCAAAACATTCCAGTCAATGCTGAAACCCTCGATCGAGCATTGACTCTGAGAGTCTTGAGGCAAATTGATGTCTTAGAAAAGCCAATCTTGATTCACTGTGGCAATGCGGTGATCGCGGCAGCCATTGCCCTGATGCATGTTGCGGTGAGCCAGGGTTTAACCATCGAACAAGCCTTTCAGCAAGTTGAAGCAATGGGCTTATTACACCAATCGGTTCGAGAGCGATCGCGTGAAGTTAGCTCAAACTAAAGAATTCAGGCAAAAGGCAACGCCTTTTAGAGGCAAAATGCTGGAAATGACACATCAACCGCTGTGCCACTGTTAAAATCCATTTACAGCGGTTTTCAGACGAGTGCCACACAACGAATGCCTGTGTATTCAGGTGAAGTAAAAGAACGGTGTGGCATACACCCATGAAAATTGCTGTAACCAACTTCGGCATGTTCGCCTTTTGAGTGCTTGCTCCCATGAGTGATCTTGTTTTAGACGTTCGCAACCTACAAGTTCAATTTCAAATCGATACTCGCATCATCCAAGCGGTCAATGACATCTCGTTTCAGGTCAAACGAGGGCAAACCTTGGGCATTGTAGGTGAATCTGGCTCTGGCAAATCTGTAACAGCTCTGGCGGTCATGCGCTTAGTGCCCACCCCTCCCGGAAAAATCTTGGGCGGTGAGATCTGGTTTCGAGAGTTAGCTACAACGTCCCCCTCAGAGTCAGCTTCAGAGCCATCTGATCCGATCAATTTGCTCTCTGTTTCAAAAGAGCAGATCCAGAGCTATCGGGGTGGCAAGATTTCCATGATCTTTCAAGAACCATTGAGTTCACTCAATCCGGTCTATACCTGTGGGTTTCAGTTGATTGAGGCCATTCAACAACACGAAGATATTGCTCTGCCAGAGGCACGTCGCAGAGCCATTAACTTGCTGCAAGAGGTCAAGTTGTTGCCCAGTGACGAGGAGTTAGAACAGCGATTTTTGCAGGAGTGGCAGGAGCAGCGACAAACATCTGCCAAGATGCCTGAAACTCCTTCTGAACGGGATATTCGTCAAGGGATTAATCACCAAAAACACGCCATTTTAGATCGCTATCCCCATGAGTTATCGGGGGGGCAAATTCAACGCATGATGATTGCTATGGCGATTTCCTGCAATCCCTCGTTGTTGATTGCTGACGAACCAACGACTGCCCTAGACGTCACAGTGCAGGCGACGATTCTCGATTTGCTGCGAGAGTTGCGCGATCGTCGGGGGATGTCCATCATGTTTATCACCCACGACTTAAGCATCATTGCCGATATTGCCGACACAGTCGCCGTCATGTATCAGGGCAAGATTGTAGAGTACGGCTCAGTTGTAGATATCTTCTCCAATCCACAACACCCCTATACCAAAGGACTCTTGACCTGTCGCCCTCAGCTCGATCGCCGTTTAAAGTATTTGCCTACGGTGGCTGACTTTATGGAAGTCGAAGTCAATTCCAATGGCGAACCAGTGATTCAAGAAAAGCAGTTGGATGTCGATCAGGCGTTGCGCATGAACGCTGAGGTGAGTGAAGGAGAACTCCGCCAGCGATTAGCTCAACTCCAACAACAATCTCCCTTGATTAAGGTTAACAATTTGCAAGTGGGCTACCCAATTCGCAGCGTCTTAGGGCAAACCCAACGCTATCTCATGGCAGTCAACAACGTCTCATTTGAGGTTTATCCCGGTGAGACACTGGGGTTGGTGGGTGAGTCAGGCTGTGGCAAATCAACCCTGGCACGCACCTTGTTGCGTTTGGTCAAATCAATGGGTGGACAAGTTTGGTTTGAGGGGCGCGACATCAACCAACTCAGCTCCAAAGAGCTACGAACACTGCGGCGAGAAATGCAAATTATCTTTCAAGATCCGTTTAGCTCCCTCGACCCACGCATGACCATTGGGGAAGCTGTGATGGAACCCCTCAGAATTCACCGAGTTGGCACCAGTAAGCGCAACCGAGCAGAACGAGTGGCCTACTTGCTCGAACGAGTCGGTCTAGACCCCAACTGTAGCAATCGCTATCCCCATGAGTTTTCGGGTGGTCAACGCCAACGCATCTGCATTGCTCGGGCGATCGCCCTTAATCCTAAGTTCATTATTTGTGATGAATCCGTTTCAGCACTGGATGTCTCGGTGCAAGCACAAGTATTGAACTTGCTCAAAGAGTTGCAAGAGGAATTCAAACTCACCTACATCTTCATCTCCCATGATTTGAGTGTGGTCAAGTTTATGAGCGATCGCATCGTTGTCATGAACCGAGGCAAAATCGAGGAAGTGGGTCCTGCCGAGCAGATTTACCGCGAACCTCAGCAAGCCTATACCCGTCAGTTGATTTCAGCGATTCCAATCGGCAACTTAGAGCAGATTCAGATGCGCCAAGCGCAACGTGGAGCGGCAGTTAGTTAAGCATCTCTTGGCTTCAAGGCAGTCCCGCAAGCTTTGCAAAATTGGGCATCGTCATCGTGGACAGATAAGCCACATTGAAGACAGGCAATCTCAACCTGATCCGTTGTTTTGACTAATCGCTTGATCAAATTTCCGAGTTGCCAAGGCAGGAGAGCAATTCCTGTCAAGATCATGAGAATCGTCAAAAACCGCCCCATTTCTGACTTTGGCGTGACATCCCCAAATCCAACAGTGGTCATCGTCGCAACTGAGAAATAAATTGCATCCAAAAAGGTTTTAAATCCCTCTGGGTTAGAGGGATGCTCTACCTGATAGATCAATCCAGAAAATACAAAAACAATGGCAAAGATCGTGAATAAAATGCGGCTCACAATCACACTATCTTCGCTGCTAACATAGCCAAAAATTGTTCTTCCTTCAATAAATCGAATGAGTCGCAAAATTCGGAACCAGCGAAATAATCGAATGAACCGAATATCAGTTGTTCCCCCTAAAAAGAAAGGCAGAATAGCCATTAAATCAATCAGAGAATACAGGCTAAAAATGTATTTTGCCTTGTTCTCAGCACACCAAAATCGCAATAAATACTCAACTAAAAAAATAACAAGAATGCCTGTATCAATTACGTTTAGAATGGCTCGCGCCGAATCGGAAATGGGATAAGTCAGAGCAATAAATATGGCAGAGGAGAATAATACCAACCCGGTAATGACAAAGTTAATCAATCGCCCCAGGGGGGTTTCAATATCCTCTAAATAGAATGCAATTTGTTGCCTCAAAGCCATACAACTGATCTAATTTCAAAATTCAAAACTTACTTTGCTCTCCCATTACCTCATCCACCTATAACAGTCCTAAATCATGTGTGAGAATAGGGAGTTGTAATAAGAAGCGCACCCCGTTGAGGTGTGCTTCTTACAACCCATTTGGGACTGCTATGTATCTTGGCCAGATCCGATCAATCAAGTCACTGCCTCTGGTCAGCAACCCCTCCTCCAGGGATTTTGGGATACCTGCCAATAAGGTAAGATAACGGAGCACTAGTGAACAACAGCTCTGTCGGGAAAATCCGGTTAGATTCCGGTGCTGTGCCGCAACTGTAATGTAGCAAGGATCAACGAGTTTGAATCGAGGATGAATATAGAGCCTGATTCCGCTCGCCATCCCTGACTATAAGCCAGGATGCCGCTGGGCTGTTTATTCACTCTATTTCCTGCGTCGCACAGGAACGGAGTCTGATTTAGCATGACAATTCCGACCGACCATTCCACTCAATTACAACCTACTCAGTCACAGCCTACTCAATTCTCAGTTACACATCCGTTAGATTTTACCTCTTCCGAAGAAATTACGTTGTCACCTCTGCCCATTCAGCGTCCTGTCTTGCTAGTAGGGCATGGCAGTCGTGACGCCGATGGACGGCAAAGCCTCCTCGACTTTGCAGCCGCATATCAATCACTCGATTCTTCTCGTCCTGTGGTTCCCTGCTTTTTAGAGTTGACCGAGCCTAGCATTCAACAAGGGGTCGATGCCTGTGTCGAGCAGGGCTACACTGATTTGTCGGTTCTGCCAATTCTGCTGTTTGCAGCTCGCCATAACAAGTTTGATGTCACCAATGAACTCGATCGCGCTCGACAACGACATCCCCAGGTAACCTTTCACTATGGGCGACATTTTGGCATCACTCCTGGCATCTTAGATCTGTGGCGATCGCGCCTGTCTGATTTAGATCAACCCCGATGGAACCCCAACAGCATTTCAAGGGCTGACACCGTCTTGCTGTTTGTCGGACGCGGAGCCAGTGATCCTGATGCTAATGGCGATGTGTATAAACTGGCTCGAATTTTGTGGGAAGGCAGCGGCTATAACACCGTTGAGATCTGCTTTATTGGCATTACCCACCCCCGCCTAGAAGAGGGCTTCCGGCGGGCCCGTTTGTATAGCCCCAAACGCATTATCGTCTTGCCCTACTTTTTGTTTACGGGAGCATTGGTCAAAAAAATCTTTGATATCACGGCTCAACAACAAGAGCTATATCCCGATATCTCCATGACCTGCTTACCCGAAATGGGAATGCATCCTCACCTATTGTCAGTTTTGCGCGATCGCGAAATTGAGACCCAGTTGGGGCAAGTGCAAATGAACTGCGAGATGTGTAAATTTCGTTTAGCGGCTGTTCAAGGGGGTGTGGTGTCTGGGCACGATCATGGGCATGGACACGGTCACGGGCATCCTACAGCTGATCCCTACGCCGAGCCAGATCGATATCACGATCGAGCTTGGCAAGTTCCTTAACGTCATCCGCCTAGACCAGGCAAGATAATCAAGCGAATCGGGGTTGTCAGGGTCGGGCAGCATCTACAATCCACATCAAGCCCATCCATCCAATTCAACTACCCTATGTCTGAGATCAAGGAAAAAGAGTTTGCCATTGGCGATCGCGTTCGAGTCATCGCCCTACCCCCCTATGTCAAAACGGCTGAATCGATGCCTATGCTTCGTCCTCCTAATGTGATTCAGATAGGTGAAGAAGGGACAGTGTTAGATCGACGACCGGGTGGCTATTGGGGGGTTCGTTTTACCAGGGGTGCTTTTCTGATCGAAAGTCAGTATATTGATGCCGTGACTCATAATACTGAGCCTGAGACTGCCGAGTCTGACACCACCGGAACTGAGCCTAAAACGCCTGAGTAAGAGAGCGGTGAACTATGCGCTGGAAAAGTACTTTTCTGTGGAACGGTAAATCGCTCTACTACAATCGCATTGACCAAAACAATTTGGCAGAACGGGCTGTAGAAATTCCCATTGCTTTTACCTTTTTAGCGCAGCTTGAAACCAAACAAAACCTGTTAGAAATTGGCAACGTTTTATCAAATTACGAAAATGCCCTGAGTGACTATTTAGGCATTCGCTCAAGGCGCATTATTGACAAGTTTGAGGTTGCTCTAGGAGTCGAAAATCTCGATTTAATGGATTTGCCTTCAGACCAAAAATTTTCTAACATTATCTGCCTCTCAACTGTCGAACACGTGGGACAAGGGTATGCAGGGAATGCCGAAGATCATGATTTTGAGGCACCGTTGAAGGCGATCGCCAAAATTTATGACCTCTTAGAACCAGGGGGCAAAGCATTAATTACAGTGCCTTTTGGGAAGCTTTTGGATGGTGGTTGGTATATCCAATTTAGTCAAGACTATCTCAACTTACTCACCTCAACTTACATCATTCCCTCAGCGGCTATCAACACAAGTTATTTTCAACGAATTGCCACTGAATTGATTGATTACAATCCTCGCCAACTGTGGATTCAAACTGCACCAGAAGCCTTAAAAGAAACAGATTATGGCTGGGTTTATCCCTATGGCAACGGGCTAGCAGTGATCGAATTAACCAAACAATCGCAGCCGTTTGACTTGCGACTTGACGCTCTAGCCACCTCACTGACCTATCACAAACCCATTAGCGAAACGCTGAGCCGAGATGTTTTTGATCAGATCTATGGGGTGTTTAAAAATCTTAGAAGCTTAAATTTGCTGGTCTTTCCGGATTGGTCAGCGACCGAAGAGGAGATTCAAGCCTCATTAACACCTCTGATCCAAGCCCTGATTGCCCACCCCGATCGCGCCGAGATTGCCCTGTTGATTGACACGACAGCGATCGCTGAAGCAGAAGCAGGTTTGCTCATTTCCAGTCTGTTAATGCAGCTTTGGGCTGAAGCATCAAACCCAGACCTTGAGGCAGAGGAACCTGGCATTTCGCTCACAGGCAAACTACAACCCTTTCAATGGCAGGCGTTGCTGTTACAAATTCAGGGTCGATTTGAAATTCCCCACAAAGCTTCAACCGCGATCGCCCAGGCACAAGCCCTGTCCTTACCGATTGTTTCCCTGACGCAGTTTCAACAACAACGAGCCATGCAACTAGAGAGTGGTATGTGGACGCTGGGGTAAAGACGGCCAAGGTCTGGTCAAACCTAGTTAACGTGAATTCAGGATAAGGATTTTGGTGGTTGAAACTGCAACTACAGAAGCAAAACCGACCTGCGTCGGTTCACTCAACCCTTTATTCTCCGTAGTTCGAGAAGGCGAACTTCGCTCTGATAGCTGCGAATTTATTCGCTAGGCTCTCAACCCTAGTTGGTCATCCAGGACTCAGTCTAGTAGTCGTTGCTGCAACGCTTGAGCCACTCGCTCAAATACCCCTGCCCAATCTTCTAAGTGAGACTGCCGAAACAACCGCATTGTGGGATACCAGGGGCTATCGTCGCGATCGAGCAACCACCGCCAATCGGGAATAAACGAGAGCAACACCCAAACGGGTTTGCCCAACGCACCTGCTAGATGGGCGACAGCCGTGTCAGTGGTGATGACCAGATCCAGTTGGGCGATCGCCCCTGCCGTGTCAGCAAAATCATTCAATAACCCGCTCAAGTCTTGAATGGCAATGGAGTCAGGTAAATTAACTAACTCGACGACCTTCTCTCCTTTTTGCAGACTAAAAAAAGCGATTTCTGGTATCGTCAGCAGATCGACAAATTGTTGAAGCGAACAAGAACGACTGTGGTCTCTAGGATAATCTGGGTTGCCCGCCCAAGCGATTCCAACCTTGAGCCGTGTGTTTTGAGGAGCCTCCAGCATAAACATCCCCTGCGCCGGGGGAAATAAATAGGGAATCTGGCAGGGAATACTGTCTAGGGTTGTCTTCAAAATGTGAGGCAGACTCAACAAGGGAGCATAGACATCAAAGGCAGGTAACTCCATCCCCATAGGAATGACCTGTTGGATATGGGGCATGGATGCCAGCAGCCGAATCAGCGACGGAGGACATTGAACAACCACACGTCCTCCCCGCTCTACGACTAAATCGACATAGCGAATAAATTGAATGGTGTCGCCAAATCCATATTCGGTATGTAACAAAATAGTGCGCCCTGCAAGGGATGAGCCATCCCACACAGGAACCGTGAAGTTAGGTAAGGTTGCTCCCGGCAACTGCCAACGCCACTCAAACTCAGCAAACCCTTGAGCAAAATGACCCAATTGCAGTAACAAAAATGCTTTGTACCAGTGAGTTTCAGGATCATCGGGGTTTAAATCTAGAGCTTGCTGATAGCAAGACAACGCGGCGTCAAAATTCCCTTGTTGACTGAGCGCAAATCCTAAGTAGCTGTAGGCTTTGGGCGAATCAGGGTCGATCGTAATCAAAACTCGGTAATAGGCGATCGCCTCTTCTAATCGCCCATGTTGATCGAGCAAATGACCTAAATTGTAATAAGCGGCTGCATTATTGGGTTGCAATTGAATCACCGTTTGATAGTGAGCGATCGCGGCATTCGACTGACCCTGTTGCTCTAATAATTGCCCTAGATTGTAATAAGCGGTAGCGTTGTTTGGGTCAATGGCAATGATAGATTGATAGCACTCCATTGCCTCCTGAAACTGTCCCTGTAGATCAAACAATACTCCTAAATTATTATACAAATGAGGGTCGTTTGGCTTGAGTTGTAGCAGTTGTTGATAACAGGCGATCGCTTCCTCTAATTTGCCCTGTTTAAACAACACATCTGCCAAATTGAGAGCCGCCCTTTCATGGGTGGTATCTAACTCTAAAATTTGCCGACAAATCTTCTCAGTAGCAATGAAGTCAGCATATTGCAACCGCTGTTGGGCAACATCCTCTAAGACTACAATTAACTCACCCACAAACTGCTGAATTTGATCCGGATCGTCTTGGCTGAGCACAGACAACCAGGTTGATTGAGCAGTTAATTCATCTCCTTGCAGCAGCAAAGCTAACCCTAGATGCCAATAGAGAGAACGCTCATCTGGTGCTCTTTCAATGCACTGCTCATATAGGTCGATCGCCTCAGCATATTGGTTTTGCACCAAATGTTGTGCAGCTTGCTGTCTTAAGTTCACTAAATCCATGCCATAGGTCAACTGACAACCTGTGAATTAAATAACATTTGCCAACTTTAACGTATCGGTCAACCGATCTATGTTGATCAATATATCCTCTGTACGGGCATTTGGATGCAAGAGTTTATTGAACTGAAACCCAAGGGGAACTTCACCTAACAAATAATAATGCTCAAGTTGGAGCAAATTGCTGATAAACCAGTAACAAGGATAGACATAATTGGGCGAAAACAATTCAATTACTTTCGTTCCAGGTTGGCAAAACACAATATTGGTTAGCCCCCCACCATGAGGAGCAACAATAATTTTGGCATGACGAATCAGGGCAGCTTGTTCAGCGATCGCCATTGACTCTAAGGCAACACTTTGAAAACCCCATTTTTCTAATAAATCAACGACTTCTACTTCATTGATCACGCGACGATTGCTCGTTTGATTGCGGGTGATATAAAGACGATCTATTTTTTCAGCTTGAGCCAGTTGAGTTTGATCTAAAAAGAGGTTTTGTAGAAATTCACACGTCCACCGGGGCATCCAGGAAATCACCCCTGGAAACGAAGGCACAATTAAATAATCTGCGGCGATATGGGGATAGTTTTTGGGTTCTAGAATTTGGGTCGCTGAAATGCCTAATCGAGCCAAACTTTCTTGTTGAAAAGGAAGACCTTGATTAATCAAAAAATAATCGATTTCTGTTAGGTCGATTCCACTAGAACGAATTAATTCTAGACGTGGAATCACATCAAACATCCAGTGAAAATAGGCATCATTAAATAAGGCCGACAAGATAGCAACACTTCCTTGGATGGATTGAATTGGGGGAAGCTTTTGCAGTGCAAAAGTCGAGTGTTGACTGGGATGTTTATCAGGATGTCCTGGACTTAGAATGGGAAAGTCGGGAGACACATCCCCCAAGATTTTATTTTCAGGGGTAATCACGGCTGTTCTATTCCATTCATCAATCCAATAGCGGCCTTGAGGAACACTCGCCACAAAGGAACGAGGTAATTCTAAACTCTCACCAAATCGAAAGCGTAAATCAACATTGGGTTCTAATGTTTTAGGGAGTTTGAGTTGAATAGTTTCGGCAGGATAAATAGAGCAATAGTGGCTTGTTGATCCCTGCTCAGTCGCCCATTCCTCAGTAGATTGATAAAAACCTTGGGGTGGATCAACAGGCAATAGCGGCGATCGCCAGTCTAAATCAGGCTGATTATGGTTGAATTTAAGCCAAACTTGATAGACTGCCGTTGCCAACCGTGGGGCTAATTTCATCGCTGTATGAAAGTGAGCGATCGCCTCTGACAGTTGACCTTGATCCGCCAATAAAACCCCCAGACGATAGTGAGCATCATAGCTATCAAATGCCTCTGGTTGAAGTTTTATCTTAGTTTGATAAGCCTGTATTGCCGCTTGACTATCTCCTTTTAATGCCAAAGCATCCCCTAAATGAAAATAGATTTCTGCCAGGTTGACATCTCTTTCAATGGCTTGTTGGTAAGACGCGATCGCCTCCTGAAATTGATGCTTTTGAGCTAGGGTTTTGCCCATTTCTATATAAGTCTCTACATTGCCCGGTTGGAGAAGCAGTGCCTGTTGAAATGCAGCGATTGCCTGTTCTAATCGCCCTATTTTTAGTTGTTGTTTTCCCAGTTCTAAATATCCTTCAGCCGAATTGGGATTGTCTTCTAACACTTTTTCAAAAGTGGCGATCGCTACCTCATCAGGAATGCCAATTCTCTCCACTACGCTTTGACTAACTAGCAGCTTCCCTAACGGCAGATAGGCTTTGAATAACTCTGATGGATTGCTCAATCCATTCAAAAACTCTGCATTGATCGATGTCGTATGATCTAACCGAGATTGTTGTTTCAGGGTATTTGCCCAAACAGCGTAGGGCTGAGCTAAACCAGAATTTAGGGTGATTGCTTGATGCCAAGCAGAAATTGCTTTTTCTAGTGCACCCTGTCGTAACCAGGCTACTCCTAAATCACCATGGGCAGGAGCAAAATTAGCGTCTAAATGAATGGCTTGATTGAGATACAAAACCGCATCATCTAACCGATTGAGTTGCAAACAACACAAGCCCAAGTTATAAGTGGCAGACCAATCAGCAGGTACGCACTCAAGGATGGCTAAATAGTGAGTTACCGCTTCTTCAAATTGCTCTATTTTTTGCAACGTTTCTGCGGCTTGACGATGAGCTTTGATGTAGGTGGGATCGATCGCGATCGCCTGTTGCCAATGAGCGATCGCCTCTTCTAATCGACCTTGCAGGGCTAAGACCTGACCTAATGCATCATGAATGGGGGCTTGCTCGTCATCCAGTTCTAAAAGTTGCTCATAAATTTGAGTAGCTTGCTGAAATCGGGCTGCACTCAAACTAGTTTGAGTTGCCTTGTTCAAAACTGCTTGCAGTTCTGCTGTCCAGTCGTCAATTGTTTCTGGGGTGGCATTGGTCAGCACTGACAACCAAACCGCTTGGGCTTCCCAGGCATCGCCATACAGCAGTTGGGCCAAGCCTAAAGACCAGTAATTTGCTCTGGCAGTAGAGTCAATCTCAATCGCCTGACTATAGAGGGCGATCGCTGTTTCGTAGTCACCTTGAGTCAGACAGGTCGCCGCTTGTTGTTCTAAGCTCGTACCCATTAGTCACCTCATGGACTGAATATCCTTGAGATTACCCAAATGCCTAAAAAAACCAAAAGCGGGAGTGCTCTAAAAGTCATGATTCTTAAGTCAGGATGTGCCGCGCTCCGCACGGCAGACTAGGAAGTCATTGGGGATGATAGGGCATCTACCGCGATCGCTGGCCCCACAAAGGAGACATAGGGTTGCCCTAGATAACGGCGAGCCGTTTCTTGAGCTACATCAACCGTGACATCAGAAATCATCTGTTGAAACGTTTGGTCAAACTCAATTCCCAGCCCTAAGGTTTCATACCAGCCAAAGGTTTGAGCAATTTGAGCGTTCGTCTGTTTACCCAAAGCATATTGACCCAACAGCTTGTTTTTAGAAGCTTGCAACTCGTCAGCACTCAAGAGGGTTTGACCCAGTCGATCGACCTCTCGTCTCAACCCCTCGATCGCCACGGCTGTGTTGCTAGGAGCGGTGCCCATATAAACCACAAAGTGTGAAGTATCTAACCGAGTGGGATAAAACCCAGACACTTCATAGGCCAACCCTTGCTTTTCACGCAATTCGACAAACAACCGACTCGACAAACCATTACTCAAATAGGTGCTCAGCAGTTTTAAAGCCGCATAATCTGTACTTTGCACAGCAGGGGCGAGATAGCCCAACATGATAATGGCCTGTTGCGTCTCTTGCACTGTAACGACAGATTGGGGATCAGAAGTGACTACGGGCAACTGGAGGGCAGGTAACGGCAGAATTTGTCCCTCAGCCTCTGGTGGGCACCAACCTCCAAACACCTGATCTACCAGGGCGATCGCCTCTTCTGGCAAGATTCGTCCGGCAATGCTGATTACCATATTGTCAGGACGAAAATAAGACCGATGATAGTCTTGCAAGTCAGCCTGGGTGAGTTGAGACACTGTTACCTCAGTGCCTAACCCAGAAAAAGCATAGGGATGCTGCTGATACATCGCCTGACGCAACTGGTTTTGCCCGATCGCAAACGGTTGCTCTTGCATAGAGCGAATACCTTGAAGCGTGAGCCGCTTTTCTAACTCCACTTCAGGAGCCGGAAACGTGGGCGATCGCAAGATCTCAGCCGCCAGTTGCAACATTTCCACAAAATCAGTCGAGACTGTTTTGAGGCTGAGTAAACAGTAGTCAGAGGCAGCATCCGTACCTAAACTGGCTCCTACTGACTCAACCTGTTCAGCAATTTGTTGCGATGAGAGCTGAGTGGTTCCTTTAGTGATAACCGCCGATAAAAGATGAGAAATTCCGGCTTGTGCTGCTGTTTCATAGCGACTTCCAGCTCGAATAAAAATGCGGGCTGCAATAATATCTGCGGCAGCATTTTCTACCGTTAAAACAGTCATGCCGTTTTCTAAAACGGCACGATGAACATTGCGATTCTGTAGCGTCTGCGCCACATATAAATTTACGGGCATACGGATGAAGGGTGGAATTGAAGAACACACGAAATTGAAAAGCGGGCCACTAACCGAAGTTAGCTCAAACGGTTAAAGGCTTGAGCACTACAGCCGCATAGTGATAAGGCGATAGATACTGGCTTGCCAGTTGTTGCAGCTCTTGTGCTTCAAAGCTGCAAATTTGATTGGGATACAGGACAGCAATATCGGCTTGAGCAATGGTGTTGTAATACCCATACAGACCCGCCAATTGACTGGATGTTTCGGTCGAAAATGCATAGTCATTGCACAACAGCCGTTTGTGACGTGCAAGTTCTGCATCACCAATGGGATGGGTCATTAACTCAGAGAGGCGATCGCCAATAATTCCCTCTACAACATCTACATATTCAGGCTCTAACCAAACATTAATCGTGAACAGACTGGAGTCTCGCTGCAACGAAAATCCACTGCTCACCCCTTGCACCAACTGTCTCTCTTCTCGCAACTCCCGCACCAGACGAGACGATCGCCCACCTGCCAGCAACACAGACAACAAATCTAGCCCATAGGCACTACGCAACTGATCGACCCCTGGCCCCACCCATCCCATCAACAATCGGGCTTGCTCAAGTCGGGGTAAATACAATTCTTGGCGGCGAATTTCGGTGATCGGAGGCTCTGCCTCAATCGAGAGAGATGGCAGATCAGGGCGCATCGGAAAACGATTAAACGCCTGTTCTACTAATTTTAGAGTGACGGCTTCATCGACATTACCCACTACCACTACCGTCATATTTTCGGGTTGATAGTGAGCCCGGTGAAAGGAACGCATCTCATCTGGCGATCGCGCCAGCAACCCCTCAGCACTACCCAACACCGATCGCCCATAGGGATGACATTGATAAACACTCTCCATCAATGCCTGAAACCCCAGCCAGTCTGGGTCATCTTCGGCCTGACGAATCTCTTCTAAAACGACATCGCGTTCTCGCCAAAACTCGTCTTCTGGAATGGCTGCATTGATGAGTAGCTCTGCTAAACAAGGCAACGTATCGGATAAGTGATCGGCTGCCGTATTGATAAAGTAATGAGCATAATCGTGGCTTGTCGCTGCATTAGTGATGCCACCCCGATTTTCAATCACCTGGTCAAAATAGCCAGGTGGCAAATCATCGGTGCCCTTAAAAATCATATGCTCTAAGAAATGAGCCATGCCAACCCATTGCTCTGGCTCTACGATCGCCCCTGCCCTAACCCACACATCAACCGCTACTACCGGAGTGGCAGCAATATATTGGTGAAGGACGGTCAGCCCATTATCTAATCTATGGAGATGAGCCGGAAATTCCGACGTTGTTAGAAGTGCAGTCAAACCTTCTACTTCAAACCTTTATAAAATTAGGTATTCAAATATCCTAACGTCAATTAGTTCATGATGGGGATATTACTGAATCAGGGAAATCGCTAAGTACAACTCGTCATAAATAGGGGTGGGAATTTGGGGTGCAGGGGTGAAACCCCTGGCTGGGGGCACAACCCCCACACCCCCTTGGTTTTATTGCCGAACCCTATCTGTGAAAAGCAGTACTAAGTACAGCAAATCATTCCCTGATGCCAGTGCACAGATGAAGTAACAAAGAAGAAGCAGGTGGGAATACTGAGCCAAGAACACCTGTCACTTGCCTCCACCTTTGCCCTATTTGGGACACCAGCACTAGGACATCAACTCATGGACAGTCAAGTCTCCGAATCCCTAGAAAAACTTCGTCAACTGTTTGATCACGCCCCATTCCCTCGGATTCCGTTAGAAGAGTCTCCTAAAACAAATGACAATCTGCTCTATAAACACAATTTAGTAACGCCCTATTACCTGAAGTATCAAAAGGTTATTGATACTCAAAATAAATTTATTTTGGATGCAGGGTGTGGCAGCGGCTTTAACGCACTCACTCTGGCAGAAGCTAACCCCGGGGCCACCATAATTGGCATTGATATTTCTGAAGAATCGATTAAGTTAGCCAAAGCGCGTCTGGAATATCACGGATTTGACTCTACTCAGTTTTACGGATTGGCGATCGAGGACGTGCCCCAATTGGGAATTGAGTTTGACTATATTAACTGCGACGAAACGCTCTATCTGATCCCCGATCCGGTTGCAGGACTCAATGTCATGCGATCAGTGTTGAAACCAAACGGCATTTTGCGGCTCAACCTGCATAGCACCTTGCAACGCAGAAACTTTTATCGGGGACAGGCATTATTTAAATTGATGGGTTTGATGGATGAGGATTCGGCTGATAGTGCCGTTGCCGCCGTAATTGAAACCATGAACGCCTTGAAGGATGATGTCAAACTTAAAACCACAGCCTGGAAAGCCGAATGGGAAAAACCAGAAAATAGTGGTCAAATTTTGGCAAATCATTTGCTGGTGGGTGATAAAGGCTTTACCATCCCCGATTTGTTTGCCCTCATCGAGACAGCCGACCTAGAGTTTCTCAGCATGGTCAACTGGCGACATTGGGATGTCACCGACCTGTTTCAAGATCCCGATAACTTGCCTGCGATTTGGGCAATGAGTTTAGAGGGGGCATCGATCGCTGAAAGGCTGCGTCTTTATGAATTGCTGCATCCCGTCAATCGCTTATTAGATTGTTGGTGCACGCATCCTGATGCAGAGGCTGATTTTTTACCAATAGATGAGTGGACAGATGCAGACTGGCAAACTGCCATCATTCACCTGCATCCTCAAATTCGGCACGATCGCGCCAAAACTGATCTGCTCCAAACTGTGATCAACGCTAAATCATTTGAGATCAGTAAATACGTTGATCTACCAACTTTGGGACCTGTTGTGTTGCAGAGCCATGTAGCCGCCTGTCTACTACCCCTGTGGGAAGCACCACAATCCTTCATGACCCTGGTCGATCGCTATCTCAAGCTACACACCCGTGATCCCATCACGCTAGAACCCATCACGACTGAAGCAGCGATCGCCGAGGTCAAGCGGTTTCTCAATCAATTACACCCATTTCTCTACGTCTTGTTAGAACAACCCACTCATGGATAACCTAACCCCCGAAAGGCTTGAAAGGATTCGACAACAGTTTGACTTTGCGCCCTATCCTAGAGTCCCCCTTGATAAATTTCCCCAAGAAGACTATCACTCGCTGTTCTTACACAATCTGGTAACCCCTTACTATCTACGCTATCAGCAAGTCGTAGACACCAAAGACACCCTCATTCTCGATGCGGGTTGTGGCAGTGGTTACAAAGCCCTCAATCTAGCGTTATCTAACCCTGGCGCACGAGTGATTGGGGTTGATTTATCACCTGCATCGGTCGAGTTAGCCGATCTGCGCCTCAAGCATCATGGCATCACCAATGCTGAGTTTCATGCGATCGCCCTCGAAGACTTGACTGAGTTGGGGCTAGAGTTTGACTTTATCAACTGTGACGAAGTGTTGTATTTGTTACCCGATCCCACTCTGGGGTTAACCGCTTTGCGATCAGTGTTAAAACCCAAGGGGATCATTCGAGCCAACCTGCACAGCTACTTTCAACGAGAGAGTTTTTATCAAGCTCAAGACCTATTCAAGATGATGGGTTTAATGGATAGCAACCCTGAGGAGTTTGAGATTGGCATTGTCTCCGAAACCATGAAAACCCTCAAGCCCGACATCAGGCTTAAAGTTCAGGCATGGGGAAGCCGCTATGAATCGACCGACAATCCGGAGCAAGTCATGGCAGAGATCCTGGCAAATCATCTCCTTCAAGAAGATAAAGGCTTCACGATTCCTCAGTTGTTTTCCATGTTTGCAGAGGCAGGGTTAGAGTTCATTAGCATGGTGAACTGGTTGCAGTGGCAAATTCCTAACCTGTTCAAAAACCCAACTCAATTACCCCCTCGCTGGCAACAGTTGCTTGACAAGACATCAATCGCCGAGCAGTTGCACATTTTTGAGTTGTTACACCCAGTAAATCGGTTGTTTGATTTTTGGTGTGGGCACCCCACTCAAAGCCTTCCTCCTACCCCTGTGTCTCAATGGGATGAGGAAGTCTGGCAAAACTGCACGGTTCACCTGCATCCTCTATTGCGAATAGACACGGTGAAAGATCATTTGATGGGTTGCATTAATGTCTCAACAGCTTTTGAGATTAGCCGGTATATTAAGCTGTCAGCTCCTGGTGCAGTGATGCTCGATAGCCCTCTTGCGGCAACCCTTTTGCCCCTCTGGGAAGGCCCTCAATCTCTCCAGGCTCTAGTCAACCGATATCTCAAAATCCGCCCTTTGCATCCGGCTACTTTAGAACCTGTCGTAGAACAAACGGCTCTGCAAGAGCTAAAGCAACTGCTGGAACAACTAGAGGCTTTCTGCTACATCTTGCTACAACCGCACTCAGTACAGCACCCATAAGTGGAGTGCAGAGTTCAGGGTGCAGGGGCTTTGTCGTGAACTCAGCCGAACGGTGGAACCCCTGACCACGGGCACCAAGCCCCAAAAACCCCCTGGTTTTAATTCAATGGGGCGGAGGCGAGTCAGAAAGCTTTCCCAGCATCAGGACTTGAGCCATTACTTTTGCCTTAAGCTTTCTGACCAAAGCTATATTTCCGAACCCTATCTGTCAATAACAAGACTCAGCATCAAAATAGTCAGTTTTTTTACAGCAAGTGATATGAACCAGGCAAAAGCTGGGCAAGTTATACCCAGGAGTTAGAAATCATAT
Organism: Oculatellaceae cyanobacterium bins.114; assembly: GCA_033764315.1. Taxonomy (GTDB): domain Bacteria; phylum Cyanobacteriota; class Cyanobacteriia; order Elainellales; family Elainellaceae; genus FACHB-1407. The sequence goes on along the minus strand of JANRJA010000023.1, from coordinate 110,100 downwards.
TCCCGCAACTCAAGGAGACACATTCCATGAAAACCGAATTGAAAGCAAAGTTCCTTCAGCACTTGATCGAGCGCAAAGAAAGCGATAAAGGTTTCACCCTGATCGAATTGCTTGTTGTTATCATCATCATCGGTATTCTCTCAGCGATCGCACTACCCTCCTTCCTGAACCAAGCCAACAAAGCCCGTCAGTCTGAAGCTTCCACCTACGTTGGTTCTATCAACCGGGGTCAACAAGCATACTTCCTTGAGAAGAACACCTTTGGTAACCTGTCTAACCTGGAATTGGGTATCAGCAACACCAAAAACTACACCTATGCTTCTACGCCTGGTGGTTCTGGTACAACTGCTGAAGCCGTTACCACAGCTAGCCCTATTGCAACTCTGAAGGGTTATGCAGGTCGTGTATGGGTCGGTGTCGGTACTGATAACACCGCTACTACATTGGCAATCCTCTGTGAAGGTACTTCTCCTTCCTTGACTCCTACCGTTTCTGGTAAGACCGTTTGTCCCTAATCTCTAATAGGGTCAGTCAATAGAGCGGGATGATAGTATTGCAAATGCGATCGCCCGCCTTACCCCTCTAGAGGTTTCCTTGCAGATTCAGCACAATAAAAAGCTACCAGGTCTGTTTAAGTCTCCTGGTAGCTTTTACCCTGTTTATCATAGGGAGCACCAGAGCATATAATTAGCCCCCGTCCCCGCACTCAAGTTTTAGATAATTCCAGTGTAGCTTCAATTTAATAAACTGTGAATTCTCAGGCTTCATTCCCATCTTCTAACCCTCCATCGGTTGAGCAACTGTTGCAGCAGGCAATTAGTCAAATCGCTTCAAATGACTACGATCAAGCCGCAACCCTGTGTGAACAGGCTCTTCAAATTTCCCCAACATTCAAACAATGCTATTGGTATCTCGGTCTGGCGCACCTCTTGCAAGAGCAAGAAGCAGAAGCGCAATTGATCTGGTTTACGGCCATAACGGAGGGGGAACCCGACCAGATAGAACAGTGGACTCATGAATTGCTGGAGATTCTCCAGACAGAGGCAGAACAACGCACTACTCGCCAAGAGTGGCGGTTAGCATGGGGCATTCGACACTATTGCCGAGAGCTAAATCCTAATGACATTCATAATCTGTTGCACCTGCTGCACCTGACTCTTCGATTAGAGCCATTTAACCCTGAAGTCATTGAAGATCTAGATCTGATTACCCAGTTACAAGCCAACCCCTCCACGCTTGAGGCGACACTCCTACAGCAGGTTATAGAGCAAGCTTTAGATCAGGCGTTAGAACATCCTTTAGTGCTGGAACTAGTGCGGGCAAGCGTGCCGTATATGAGCGATCGCCCCACTTGGATTGAGTTACTGCTTCAAAAGGCAGTCATACTTGCCAAACTATTACGGCAACCTCAATTAGCCTGTCGTTATGCCGAGGTCTGTTTAACGCTTGATCCTCACCATGCAGAAACCCTGCTGAGGCTTGCCTCGTTTTATCAAGATGTGGGCAGACATGCAGAGGGCATCGAGCTGGCAAAACAATATTTTGTAGGTTGCCAAACTGCCATTCAAAAACTCATGGGCAATGCTCTAGTGCTACGGGGTTTAATGACTGCTGGGGCACAGTGGCAGGCAGCCGAGGAGGTACACGATCGCGGTACTGCTTTATTGCGTTCTTTTCTAACGGAGTACGAGATTGAGCCTGACCAGTTTTTAGATGCGTCAATCATGTGCACTCCGGTTTTCTTTTACCCCTATTTTGGCGATCGCCCTGCGGTAAATCGTCCCTTGCAGAACCAGTTGTCTCATCTTTATCAAGACAGCGTCACAGCTTTTATTCAAAAACACGCTCAAGATTATCAACCCTATTCCCTAACACGGCTCTCTCGATCGGCTCACCCTAAATTGCGGATTGGCTATCTCTCGCGCTGCCTCTGGCGGCATTCTGTAGGGTGGTTGTGTCGATGGGTGTTTCAGCACTATGACCGCGATCGCTTTGATGTTTATGCCTATTTCAATCATCAAAGTCGCATTGATGACTTCTCAAAGCAATGGTTTGCCAGCCAAGCCACCCATGCCTGTTGTTTTGATGGCGACATTTTGGGGATTGCAAAAGCTATTCAAGATGATGAAATTGACATTCTCGTAGACCTAGACAGCATCACGGCTGACTACACCTGTGGGGTGATGGCTCTGAAACCAGCTCCGATTCAAGTGACCTGGTTGGGGCTGGATGCTTCCGGATTACCAGCAATTGACTATTTTTTGGCCGATCCCTATGTGTTGCCTGATGTGGCTCAGGAATATTATGCCGAACGGATTTGGCGGCTGCCTCAAACCTATATTGCAGTGGATGGCTTTGAGGTAGGAGTGCCTACCCTAAGACGCAGCGATTTAGGCATTCCCGCTGAGGCGATCGTCTATCTCAGTGCCCAATCTGCTTATAAACGCCACCCTGACACAATTCGGTTACAAATGCAGATTGTCAAAGCCGTTCCCAATGCTTATTTCTTGATTAAGGGATCAGGAGATCAACAGGGATTGCAAGCCTTTTTCCAGCAAATTGCCGCTGAGGAGGGAGTAGAGAGCGATCGCCTCAAGTTCCTATCCAATGAGGCGTATGAAGAGAATCATCGTGCCAACCTGAAACTAGCGGATGTGGTGCTTGACACATTTCCTTATAACGGGGCTACGACTACTCTGGAAACCTTGTGGATGGGCATTCCACTGGTGACACGGGTAGGGAATCAATTTGCGGCTCGTAACAGCTACACCATGCTGATGAATGCGGGAGTTGAAGCAGGAATTGCCTGGACAGATCAAGAATATATAGACTGGGGCATTCGATTGGGCCAAGATGCTGCCCTGCGCGATCAGATCGCGTGGCAACTCTGGCGATCGCGCCAGACCGCTCCTCTATGGAATGCACGGCAATTTACTCGTGAGTTAGAAAAGGCTTATACCCAAATGTGGGAAATTTATCAGCGTCAAGCTGCAACATTGATGATGTTATGATTTGTAAAGTTAAATACTTTCCATAGACAGATTGAACGGGGTTGTAGCTGGATTATTTTCAGAGAAAGAGATTCAGGGAGAACTAATATGAATCCTGAAGTTAATATCAATTGCGCTGAAGCTTGTATCAACGGGTGTGTTTTGGGCGATCGCTGTCCCAATTTGCAATATCGTGAACAAGCCTCACAGTTTATTAAAGAAAAGTCGCTCGATGAGATGTTGGCGATCGCGGATGAGGCCATCCGCAAAAAGATGACGGCACCCCCGCAGTGGATTTTGCCAGAAGACTAACCCTGTCAGAACTCAATGATGCGCCATTTGAGATCCCCGGTTTCTGTAAGTTGATTCGGGTTAACGTTTCAGTTTGCCTGGATGAGAAACCAGGGATCTAATTGCCTTAATCCACAAATGTAGGGCGACTATCGTGGGTTTGCTCTAACTGGGCTTCCAAAGCTTCCCAGTTGGCTTGCTCAATCAAAGAGATCGTTTGATCAAGCTGGTCGCGATAGGTTTGCAGCGATCGCAACAGGGCGGTTTGGTTATATTTTGCCATCATTAGCCCTAGCTCTGGGTTGCCCCCTCCCACTCGGCTAGTGTCACGAAAGCCTGAACTGGCAAATGTTTGAGCTAATTCTAAAACGGTTGAGTTGGTTTCTTGTAAGCAGGCAGCAATCAAGCTAGAACTGACCATGACAGGTAAGTGAGAGATCCACGCGACGGCTTGATCGTGTGCCAGAGGAGCGCATTGATAAACCTGAGCTTGCAGCGATCGCGCGATCGTGGCTACGACTTCAACAGCATCAGGAGGGGTGGTGTCGATGGGAGTCAATACATAGGCTCGATTCACAAACAATTCTTTTTGGGCAGCATCTAGCCCGCTATCAGCGGTACCTGCCATTGGGTGTCCGCCAACAAAATTGTGCCAGAGGGGGGCGATCGCCTCGACAATTGGTTGCTTCACCGAGCCAACATCTGTTAACACGGTCGTTGGGGCAAGATGAGGCAGCAGTTGCTCTACAGTAGGTTTGATCGCGTCTAACGGGGTGCAGAGAAATATCACATCGGCGGCTGATAAGATCGCCAAGTCAGGGCTGGCATCGTCTACGACCCCACGGGCGATCGCCTGTTGACAGGTTGCGGGTCGCCGACTCACCCCTAAAATTGTGTAACCCCTTAACTGTCGCAGATCGAGGGCGATCGAGCCGCCAATCAGTCCTAAACCAACAATGCCAACTTTCATTTCACCTTGGGATTCAAGTGCTATCAACGATACAGCAAGACTTGTAGCCCAGTCTATCCTGACAATCATCACAAAGGTCTCTTCAGGTTTGTGTCACAATAAAGTTCATTCGTTAACATCACTGCTTCCAGATTGTGATTGAGGTAGAAGTCCATCAACAACTCCGCGCCTTCTTACGAGAACAGGGCGAACCCTACTGGTCACACCATTTAACAATGGCGCGACTGGTTGCTCGTGCTCTTCGAGTAGGGCGCAGTGCCCTGATTCAAGCAGGGGCACCATCGGGTTATCACGGACACTACCGCCTCAGTTATTTAATGCCTCTGTTGATTTGGCAGGGGTCGGCAATTCTGGTGGTATCAGAGGCAGTGCAACAGCGTTTGCTCATGGTCGAGATCCCTCGGTTGCGGCAGTGGATCTCAACTCACAAAGCCATTCGCACGGGCGATCGCTGGGTTAACGATGATTTTCAAGGCTTATTGCTCACCTCTCCTCAAGCCTGGTTGAGCGATCGCCTGTTTAATCAGGGCAGATTTCCAACCGGAATCCCCACCATCCTAGATGGGGTAGATGACTTAGAAACATGGGTGCGTGATCAGTTGACGATTAACATTGCTCCCCGCGATTGGGATGAGTTAATGCTGGCCTGTCCTCATCACACCGATATGATTCGCGATGCCCGCGTGCAGCTCACCCGCTCTATCTTTCAGCATCCTTCAAACCCTTACGATCGCTACTTAATTGAGACAACAGAAGAGGACGTTTTAACCCACTTGGGGCAAATCCTGACGTCAACAACTGGCGCAAATGCTGAGAGTGTTTTACCCGAAAACTGGCGCAAATTTTGGCAACACCTGCAACAAGACGCTCAATTAATCTGGACGGAAGTGACTCGGCGGCAAGGGCAATTTTCCTTACACTGTGGACCGGCGGATGTATCTGGGGCTCTCCAATCGGTGTGGCAGCAACAACCCGTTGTGCTAGTTGGCGGTGCGCTTGATTTAGAGGTAGAGGCTCCGATTTATCGGCAACGATTGGGCTTGGGCGATATGACCTGTCTCAAATTTTCTCCCGATCGCCAACACGAATTAATTCAGCTCTACCTGCCTGATCGCCTGCCGTTGCCAAACACTCCTCAGTTTCAGGCAGCACTCATGCAACAACTGCATCTGCTGTTGAGTGCCAGCTCCGATTATCGAGGCTTGACTGTGGTGATTGTGGGAGATGTGCCCCTCAAAGCACAGGTCGGCTCTATCTTGGCAGCCCAATATGGATCGCGAGTTCAAGTCGAAAAGACCTGTTTAGACGACCAGGGCATTTTGGTAACAGGTTGGCAGTTTTGGCGCAACCATCAAGTGGTTTTACCGGCTCCTTCCCTGCTGGTGATTGCCACATTGCCTATCCCCTCGCTCGAAGACCCTCTGGTGGCAGGACGAGTCGCTCACTACAAGCGATCGCGCCAAGATTGGTTTCGGCTTTATCTCTTACCAGAAGCCTTAAGTGAAATGCAACGGGCGATCGCCCCAGTACGGGATGCTCAAGGCATTGTGGCGTTGCTCGATAACCGAGTCAATCACCGCTCCTATGGCAAACAAGTTTTATCGGCACTCAGCCCTCTAGCCCGCATCAACTACATTGATCCCGACTTGTTTACATCTTTAGATTACTCAATGCTAGATTAAGCCTCTGGTCAATGTTTTAAGAGATTACCAGAAACGCTATGATCAGTTCACTAGTGCGTTTTAGGAATCAATCATGGGCGACGCAAAACGACGCAAGGAAATCTTAGGCGAGAAATATGGTCAGGAGGAAAACATTCTTTCCTGGTTGCCTATCAAAAAAAGTCAGGCTCAGCAGTTTGTCAAGCTAAGTAATCGGGGTGCTTGGGTTGGTATCGGAGTATTAGTTGCTTACTGGCTCGTTGTACGGCTACTAGGTCCTAGTCTAGGATGGTGGCAAGCTAATTAGCATTGCTGATTAAAGTCATTGCATTCCCCTATTTAAGTCAAGTTTTTGTAAAGGGTATTCATCCATCCTGACTGACCTGCAAGATGGATGAATACCCTCTTAGATTCATTTAATTTCACAAACCGTGATCCACACTGGGGTTCAGTGCGATCGCTCTGCTTTAGCTTAAACGGAATATTCTTTTATACAAGCAGAATCTTAAAATTGGGGCTAATGTAGAGAAAGATAAATAGTGAGATAGCCCAGTTTTTTTAATTCTGATTGCTGATTGTTGCTCTAGATACTTTGTAAAAGCAACGAGTTCGTTATCGTATGCAGGTTGGATACGAATTTAATTTCAGTCTTTTTTTCGGTTTATCTGTCGCTTGGGAGATCTTAGCTGGAAACCGCACTACTAAATTAAATGAGATTCTTAATAAATTATTAAAAAGGCTAAAATTGAGTGTGGTGATGATAGGAGGTCAAGCGTGTTTGTAAGACTTGCAGAACAACATCGTCAGTTTGTACAAGACTTAGTCATGAATCTTCAGGCTCTGGCAACCGTGTTAGAGCGGAGAGGCTATCTCGCGTCTTGCTATACCTGCGGCGGTCAGATGAATAGTGCTTCGTTTATGGTTAGCCTTGGGGATAACCACTTGATTCGCTTCCTGGTTTCTGATTATGGGATCACCTGGACCGAGATGCGAGATGATCGAGAGTTGATGAAGCTTGAAGGAGCAGAAGCCATCAGCCAACTCCAAGAGCTTGCCAACTTGGTCAAGCATCAAGTTAAACCTGCTGAATATCGCCCAGCGTTAGCCAAATTAGCTAGCTAGTTGGCTTAACGGGGCAGACGCGACGGAGGTTAACCCTTGCTTCGTCAGATTTTGAGTCAGTCAATCGGGCTGAATCGTTCTAGAGCTAAATTTATACTTGAAAAAACAAGTCGTACAGTGAGAGTAAAATCTCCACCACAATCAAGCTGACGACATACCATTCCACTCGCAAGCCGCTATTGTGCTGCAACAGATCGAGCACGGTTTCGGCTGTTCGAGAGATGAGATCTAACTTGCGTTCTAACGCCATATGCCGTTCTCGAATCTCATACTCATTTTCTAAACGGGCATAAAGTCGTTCTAGATCAGGCATATCCCAGAGCAAGTCTGGCTTATCAATAATTTCAACCCGACCCACAATTTTGTGTTGAATAGAGAGAGTCGTCCCCAATTGGCGCAATAATTCTTTTCCCCATCGCTCATTTTTAGTCGTCCGCTGTAGCTCATCCGCAAAGGGTTCGATCTGGTCAAATACGTTGGCAGTGCCCGCCTCATAGTGAGCGAGTACGACACTTTTAGCCAAAATGTCAGCGACAATTTGCAGGCAAGCAATACTAAACTCTTGAATCCAAATGATGCCATTTTCAACCCGACCCGCCGCCGCAGGGTCAAGGTTAAGCGAGGCTTCTTCTGTTTCAGGAGATGAAAAAGGTTGGATGACGAGGGGCTTTAAGTACGACAGAAAAGAAACTTCTTCAACGGGTCCTAAGCCAAATAGAACAATCGCCCCATAGCGAAAGAGAACAGCGCAACCATTTTCTCCAGCCGTAACAACAAGAGGGGTTGTGGCTAGATAATCTGCCCTTTCTAGGGCTTTTAGATCTAGGCTCTCCCCTAGAAAAATGGCGCGCCCTTTAACGGTTTCGCGATCAGTAAAAAGTAGTTTCTGCATAACTCCATTATGGTATTGCCGTCATTACAAAACAGTGCAGGCAACTACCCCTGACCAAAAGCGATCGCTTTTGGTCACTCTAAGGTCTAGATTAGTAGGAATCGTTTGACTGACTCTCACTGCTCGCCTGATAGTTGCTATTAATGCAACCCGGCTTTTGAGTAAATCGACAGACCCGTGCCCACAACGTTGCTCTGGTGCCAGGAGGACCGACCGAAAATAGGACTCGATCTCCACCGATCATCCCTATAATTTTGACACCACAAACGGGGCAAACGTTGACTCCGCTTTCGGGCATGACAGTCTGCGAATAATGTGTGATTGTCCTTGATTGTATCGTATCTAACTTTTCAAGTGGCTAAAAACTCACGGATGGTTTGATTAACCCGTTGAGGCTGCTCATGGTGTACCCAGTGGCTGCAATCAGGAATGTAGCAGATTTGTAGGTTTTCGACGTATGCCTCGGTGCCATAGGTCAACTCTTTGCCCAAAGCGATATCTTTTTCACCCCAAATGAGTAACGTGGGGATTTTGAGTTTGCCCCATTGGCGATCGCTCAGTTTCAACCCGTTTTGAAACAGATTGCGGTAATAGTTGAGCATGCTAGTGAGGGCTCCCGGTTTCGCCGCCGCTGTTTTATAAGCTGCCAAATCGTCGGCAGTAAAAGCACTTTTATCGATCGCCATTCCTTGAAATGCAGTGGCGATCGCCTGGTAGTTATTCCACCGCAGTACCACTTCAGGTAACAGTGGCAATTGAAAGAAGAAAATATAGGAACTACGAAGCAACTGTTGAGGAGTGCGTAAGCCTTGTTGAAACTTAGTGGGATGGGGCAGGTTGAGCACAATCAGTCGATCAATCAGTTCAGGATGAGTGTAGGCTACATTCCAGGCGATCGCCCCACCCCAATCATGCCCCACCAAAATGCAACGGTCATACCCCAACCCCCGAATTATGCCGACGACATCTTGAACCAACTCAGGAATCGTGTAAGCTGACTTCTCAGCAGGTTTATCACTGTCGTTATAACCGCGCAAGTCTACAGCAACGACCTTGTGATCGCGGGCAAATTCAGGAATTTGGTGCCGCCAAGAATACCAGAAATCAGGAAACCCGTGCAGCATCAACATCAGGGAACCCTCACCTTGGGTGACGTAGTGCAGACGCACCCCGTTGGTTACCAGGTAGTCGTGTTGCCAGGTCTCTGCGATCGCATTCATTGCCTATGCTCTCTCTTTGCGGGTGAGTTGTCCAAAAGTTGCCAAGATTGCCTCAGGAATGGGACGAGGACGCATAGTTGCACCTTCTACCCAAACCCACAATGCCGTTGCAGTGACTAATAACTCAGCATTTAACTCGCTGCCTTTGCGAATTTCGTAAGACCGCACCGCCCGTGGCCCCCGCATTTCTTGAAGCCAGGTTGTGATCGAGAGTAAATCCCCAGCGATCGCTGGACGCAGGTATTCAATCTCGACTCGTCGCATGACAAATAGCCCACCCAGTTCTCGATAGCGATCGGGTGTAAAGCCAAGATGTTCTGAATGTTCGATCGCTGCCTGCTCTAAATAGTGCTGGTAGACGGCATTGTTGACGTGCCCCAAAGCATCCATCTCATAATGGCGGACTCGCAACTCAGTCATAAATTGTTGCATGATGTCTGTTGCATGATGATCAATTCAACCGCTGGTTGGGTTACAGAAATGAGATGCCTACGGTTAACGATCTTACTTGTAACGCGATTTATTGCGGTTTAGCTATCCCCCATTGGTCTAACAAGAAGGCATATTCAAAGGCAATTTCTTTGAGGCTCTCATAACGCCCTGAGGCACCCCCATGACCAGCACCCATATTGGTTTTGAGCAACAAGAGGTTGTCATCGGTTTTGAGATCGCGCAATTTAGCCGTCCACTTGGCAGGCTCCCAATACGACACACGCGAGTCGTTTAAGCCAGCGGTGATCAGCATGGCTGGATAGTCTTTGGCGGTGACATTGTCATAGGGAGAATAGGACTTCATGTAATCGTAGTAGGTTTTGTCATTGGGGTTGCCCCACTCCTCCCACTCCAACACCGATAGGGGCAGCGTTGGGTCAAGAATCGTCGTGACCACATCAACAAAGGGCACATCGGCTACTACAGTCTTGAACAAATCAGGACGCAGGTTGATCACGGCTCCCATTAGCAACCCACCAGCACTGCCACCACTAATCGCAAGGCGATCGCAACTCGTCCATCCGGCTTGAATCAAATGCTCAGCACAGGCAATGAAATCCGTGAACGTATTCTTTTTGTTGAGAAATTTGCCGTTGTCATACCACTTGCGCCCCAACTCACTGCCACCCCGAATATGAGCGAGGGCAATGACGACACCCCGATCGAGCAGTGACAAACGGTTAGACGAGAAAGTGACTGGATAGCTCATGCCATAGGAGCCATAGCCTGTGAGGAATAGCGGATTACTGCCATCCTTGAGCGTTCCACGCTTGTAGACAATCGAGATAGGCACCTGTAACCCATCTGCTGTCGTAGCCTGAATCCACTCGCTGGCATATTGAGTGCGATCGTATCCGCCTAACACTTCTGTCTCTTTTTTTAGCTCCCGTTCTTGGGTGTCCAAATTGTAGTCAAACACCGAGGACGGGGTAATCATCGACGAATAACTAAACCGCAGAATATTAGTGTTGAATTCTGGATTACTCCCTTCTCGTACAGAATAGGTTGGCTCTGGAAAGGCAAGGCTATGTTCCTCACCTGTGGATAGCTTTTGCACCCGCACGGTGGGCAATCCGCCCTGGCGTTCGTAAATCACCAGATGATCCACAAAAACACTGATACCTGATAGCAGCACCTCTTCTCGGTGAGGAATGACGGTTTCCCAGTGGGATTGGTCAGGGGCGGTCACGGGGGTTTTGACCAACTTAAAGTTAACCGCATCTCCATTCGTGACGATGTAGAAGTAGTCGCCGTGATGATCGACGCTATATTCCATCCCGTGCGATCGCGCCTGAATCATCCGAAACTGGCTTTGAGGATCGTCTGCCTTAAGGTAATGCACCTCGGAGGTGAGCTTACTCTCTAAGCTCATCAGCAGGTAGGCTTCGCTGCGGGTTTTGCCAATGTCTAGAAAATAAGACTCATCCGGTTCGTGATAAACCAACACATCTTCAGTGGCAGGAGTGCCCACCCGATGGCGAAACAGTTTATAGGGGCGATTAGTGCTGTCAACCTGGGTGTAAAACACCGTGCGGCTGTCATTTGCCCATTCAAGGGAATAGTACGTTTCGGCGATCGCCTCTGGATATAGCTCTCGTGTAGCCAGGTTGAGGAAATATAGGGTATACAGTTCACTGCCAGCGGTGTCTACGGAATAGGCCAACACCTGATGATCTGGGCTAACCTGCACCACTCCCAGATTAAAAAATTCATGCCCTTCAGCTAAAACGTTCTGATCGAGCAGTACTTCTTCTTCACTTTCTAAGCTGCCTTTTTTGCGGCAGTAAATCGGGTAGGCTTTACCTTCTTCAGTGCGGGTGTAGTAATAAAAGTTATCTTTGCGATAGGGAACGGACAAATCCGTTTCCTTGATCCGCCCTAGCATCTCGTGATAAAGAGCTTTTTGTAGCCCCTCTGTATGCTGCATGACAGCCTGAGTATAAGCATTTTCAGCTTCTAAATAGGCAATCACAGCCGGATCGGTGCGATCGCGCATCCAGTAATACGGATCCATCCGCTCATCGTCGTGAATACTCAGGATATGAGGACGCTTCTCGGCAACGGGAGGAGACAGCTTGGTTTCCAGGTAGGCTTGCTGACCCATATTTATGTGACAATCTTCTAGAACTCAGGGGATTATTCCAGTGTACTGCCCTCTTTCATTTCATGATTGTTCTCAGCGATGTTGTTGACACCTCTCCAGCACCGACTCGAAATCAAGGGCTACTTGCCTCCGTCGAGATCGCCCAACTTTTGGAGTTGCCAGTTTACCCAATTCAAGTAACATCTACCGCTCTTGCAGTAGCCCCTGCTCTAGCGCAAGTGCCGCCTCAATCGAGTGAAACGGCAGGCGTGTGGATTGGTGAAACCCCTACCAGTGCTCTCTATGTAGCCATTTATCAACAAGCTCTGCAAAAAGGAATTCGCCTCCTCAACTCGCCTGCGGAACACCAGACCATCCAGAATTTTGAGCAGATTTATAATCGATTGCACGACCTGATCCCCACGAGTGTTGTGGTAACCCATGTGAATCAATGTGAAGCGGCGATCGCTCAACTCGGTTTGCCAATCTCAGTGCGCGGAGAAGCGTCCTTCAACCCTCTTAGCCCCCATGCCACCACTCTGGAAGAACTGCAACAGCTGACGACACCCCTTCTTCAACAACCGAGGCGATCGCACAACAACGTCATTCTACAAGCCGCCATCCCTCTGCGATCGTATCAAACCCCAATCGGCATGAAGCTTGGACGCATCTTTCGCATTGTGTTGTATCGCCAAACCCTGATCACCTATGGCTATGCCTGGTCAGGCGATCACCCCGGACGCTATCTCTCGACTCCTGAAGAGGAAGCATTGATGGCAGTCGTGTTTGGGGCGATCGCTCAGATTGATGTGCCGTTTGTGTCGCTCGATGTGGGGCAGTTAGAGACTGGTAACTGGACTGTCCTGGGAATGGGAGATCCGCAGTTTACAGGGACTCCCGAAATTCCCTGGATTCAGTTTTGGGGTAGTATGCGGGAGATCACGCTTAGATGAATCTGCCACAACGGATAACCGGACATGGAACTACCTGAACCCCAAATCGAATCAGTGATTAAAACGTTGTGGGCTGACTTGCCGACGCTGTTTGAGCGTGACATTTCCTATGACATCTACACATCAGATATTTTTTTTCGTGACCCGGTCAACACCTTTAGAGGCAAATTCAATTACCGCATTATCTTCTGGACACTGCGGTTTCACGCCCGCCTATTTTTCACAGAGATTTATTTCGATTTACATACGGTTTCACGGTCTGCTCCAGCTGAAATTCTAGCGACGTGGACGGTTCGCGGCAGATTAAGAGTGCCCTGGAAAGCCAAAATTTTCTTTAACGGCACATCCACCTATTCGCTCAATTCAGAGGCATTAATCTATCAGCACATTGATGCCTGGGATCGCCCACCCAAAGAGATTTTAGATCAGTTCTTTAAACAGGAGAAAAATGAAGAGTGAAATAAGAAAAAGGATTTGAGAAGCCATGAAACTCCATTCTTTCTTCTTTTTTCGTTCTTCCTTCTTATAGAGATGCCATGCTCCAGTCGGGTCGCAGGGCTTTGGCTTGCCGCAGATAGGGATGGTGGATCTTCATCAGCGGATCGGCCATATTGACGTGAATCAGAAAGCGAATGCAACGCTCTAAGCTACCTTCAACATGCATCTGTTGCACATCTAACAGAGGAACGTTGTCCCAGTTTGGGCGTTGACGGGCGATCGCCGCTGGAAAAATGGCATCCAGATCACGAGTCACTGAAAACGTGGCGCTGATAATATCATTCGGGTTGAGTTGATTGCAGCTTTCTAGCTCATCCAATAACTCGGTTACTGCTTCTTTGATTGCTTCAACTGAATTTTCTGAAACAGTTGTTGCCCCTCGAATTGCTTGCACTCGCCAGCCCACGTAATCATCCTCCTGATATTTCACGGTGTGTTTCAGTACTGTTAATTTTGATCGTTGCACCCCATTAATACAACGTTTCAGCGATTGATTGTGAATTTCTAAAAATCAATCGCCTCAAAATTCACAACCTCAATGACGAATGGCGACACTAAGGACGATATAACCATAACGGTAAACCACTCGTTGAGATCTCAAACTCCAGCCACTCAGCCGTTTTGACTAACCGATTTTGTAGCCCAATGGGCAGACGATCGCCCCAAACAGAAGACTGCATCGTATCACCACTGCCTGAGAGAAATCGGTTGACAACACTCTTTTTCTCTTCAAACGTATAGCACTCAGCCTTTTCAGGGTCTAACCCAGCTAGCTCAGCAGCCCACCGACGAGCATCTTCTTCAGTACCCAAGCGATCGACCACTCCTAATGCCAGGGCTTGCTGCCCGGTAAAGATGCGACCATCGGCAAAACTTCTGACGGTGTCTACAGACAAATTTCTCGCTTCAGCAACGGTTTGCACAAACTGGCCGTAGCTGACATCAATCAATTCTTGCAAGATGTGCTTTTCGGGATCGGTTAGCTCTCGATCAAACGCCAGAATGTCTTTATAAGGGCCAGACTTGATCACCTTAAAAGAAACCCCGACTTTATCCAACAACCGTTCTAGATTGTTGCCCCGCAAAATCACACCAATGCTGCCTGTGATCGTGCCGGGGTTGGCAACAATGTGAGTTGCACCCATGCCAATATAGACTCCACCTGATGCAGAGATATTGCCAAAACTAGCCACGATTTTGATCTTTTCCCCTAATTTTTTCAGGGCACTGTAAATCTCTTGAGAATCTCCAACTGTGCCACCCGGGCTGTCAATTCGCAGGAGTAAGGCTGGAAATTTGCGCTCTTCAATCGTTTTAAGAGCCTCTAACACTCGTTTGCGAGTAGCTCCGGCGATCGCGCCATTCACTTCAATACGGGCAATTTGTTTGCGAAACCGTGGCTTAAAAGGCCAAACCATAATGTTTTAAATACTCAAAATCAAAAATTGCGGGTCGTGGTCTGAATTGCAGTAAGGCTTACCCTCACCAAAACAGTCCTTTTTACTCAATTGTGAACGAAGCTTATCAATAAAGCTGAATTCTAGTTTGCCCTAATTTCAAGCGGTTTGGTGAAACAGATCCCCCTGAAGGAGATGAGGGAATAATAGAGAACCAGTAGAAGGCTAAGTCAGCCAAAGGGTGAGGAGACCGAGAAAACAACATTTCCAATTATTCTCCAATTATTTTCCAAATCTCAGGATATGAAGACGATTTTCCTGCCGCCTCCTGCCCTATTTCCCCGTATATCAATGGCTGCTTAACCCTCAACCCTCCTTGCAAGGGGTGCTGCCCTCACTCAGCACCCTGATTCACAATTGACGGTTAACGCAGAACACTGACCTCTGATTCTCATATTTGTCTTAACAAAACTATATAGATTGACTTAGAATCAATACATAAATTATGGACGAATGCTAATGCAGTTCAAGCTAACTGAGTCCAAGCTGGGTGTTGCGCCGCTCTTGTTGATTGCTCCCTTTTTCTTATGGGGAACCGCAATGGTTGCCATGAAGGGGACTGTTGATCACACCACTCCTCTGTTTATGGCAGGAGTTCGGTTAGTGCCCGCAGGCGCACTCATTCTCATCGTGGCGATGGTGATGGGGCGTTCTCAGCCCAAGACCTGGTTGGCGTGGCTGTGGATTGCTCTCTTTGGGCTAGTCGATGGGGCTTTATTTCAGGGTTTCTTAGCAGAAGGCTTAGTCAGAACAGGTGCCGGACTTGGCTCAGTCATGATTGACTCACAACCCCTCGCAGTGGCTTTGATGGCACGATTTCTCTTTGCCGAGCAGGTCGGTTTTTGGGGTTGGCTGGGGTTGGCCTTTGGCATTGTTGGCATTAGTTTGATTGGCTTGCCTGATGACTGGGTGTTGGCCACGTTGCATGGGCAGTGGGGGGCGATCGCCGGATCAGCCGATGTCAATGTGTTGCAGCAGCTATTCCAAAGTGGGGAGTGGCTCATGCTCTTGGCAGCGTTGTCAATGGCCGTAGGCACGGTCTTAGTGCGATATGTCTGTCAGCATGTTGACCCCATCATTGCAACGGGTTGGCACATGATCTTGGGAGGCGTGCCGCTGTTTGTCTTGTCGGCTTTTTATGAGTCGCAGCAGTGGATTAACCTCAACAGCTATGACTGGTTGGCATTGAGTTATGCCACGCTATTTGGCAGCGCGATCGCCTATGGGTTGTTCTTTTACTTTGCGGCGAGTGGCAACCTGACAAGTTTGAGTTCTTTGACGTTTTTGACTCCTGTGTTTGCTCTCCTCTTTGGCAATTTATTACTATCAGAGGTTTTGACTCCTGTGCAATGGTTTGGCGTGAGCCTGACGCTAGTGAGTATTTATCTAATCAATCAGCGAGACTTTCTATTACAACTATTCCGATCTAAGCCAGAGCAACAGATGGCTTTGGACTCCAGTATTATCACCGTCTCAGAAGGCACGCCACTTAGCCCTACTAATGCGGAGATAAATGGGCAATTAGTGCTCTCAGAAGGAGAACCTGAGAGCCCCTTATGAAGTCGCGGAAGTTTGGTTAAAGTGTCTTTTAAAGAACTTCAAGTAGCTTAAGACTACTGAAGAAAGGAGTTTAATTCCTATCAGAAATTTTGTTGGTAGCAAAATAATATTTCTTACAAATGGAAGGATTACCATACTGAGCCAGCATCAAAGGACTAGAATAATTAGCAATCCTTAAGTGTTGATTTAGGGATACAGGGGGCACTGCAATGCGTCGCTTGCATGAAGATTCTTCTTGCTAGAAAATTAGCTTCTAGCATTTCAGGCGCAGTGACAGTTAACGCTGCGATCGCGGGGTTAGTCGTTCGCTTTTGATAGAAGCCTGTCAAAGCAAGGTCAGCATTTGTATCTACAATCACTAGGATTGAAGCTCATTGAGTTCACCTGAAACCCATCAGTCCAGATGTAATTCTCGAACTCGGATAATCATGTCCCATCGCATCAATTTATTCTTTATTTCTTACATCACCGGGTTGAGCGTGACTTCGGCGTTAGGAGTTAGGCCTGCTGAGGCGATCGCCTTAAATCCTCCCTCACTCTCAGCGATTCAAAATCAGGTGATGCAAGGCTATGTCAATGGAGTCATTGCCCAAACCCCTAATAATCCTGCGGTTTCAGGTCAATCTGACCCGTCATCGCCCACTGTAGATAGCTCTGTAGATAGCTCTATCTTAAAACTCGGCAGTCGTGGAGAGCGAGTCTCTGAGCTGCAAGAGCTCCTCCAAAAACTGGGGTATTACGAGAAAGACCCCGATGGAATTTTTGGAGATCAGACCAAGTCAGCCGTGATTGCGTTTCAACGCAAAGCGGAGTTGCCAGTGGATGGGCAAGTGGGAACAACGACCCTAGACCGTTTGCGGGAAGCTGCTGCCGATATCTCTGCCCCAGAGCCTCCTGCAAATAGCTCCTCTCCTGAGGCGCAAACAGCAACTGTTGAAGACAATGCTTCAGTGCCCGCTGAAGCATCCTCTCGGGCAACAACTCCAGAAGAAACAGCCTCTAATGGAGGGCGGTTTTGGTGGATGGCAGCCTTAATCGCGGCTTCTGCTGTTGCGGGGTTTGCTCTCTACCGATATACTCGCCCCCGGATTAAACGTCCTCTAGCGGCTAAACCCTCAGTCGCTTCTCATGAGGAAACCGCCACAGAGCGATCGCCCACGTCTAAATCGGAGAGAGTTGCCACAGAGGTTTTTACAGAGGCTACTCCAGAACCCACTCCAACCACTCAGACTGCGCCTCTAAGCAATGGTGCAACAACGATCGCTGAAGCCACCACAGAGGCCATTCCAACAGAAATTTCTCCGGTTAACGAGACGACTCGCTTAGCTAAAGTTGATATTGTTGATGAGTTAATTGGCGATCTACGCAGCCCTGACCCTGTTAAACGACGCAAAGCCATTTGGGAGTTAGGGCAAGTCGGCGATTCTAAAGCTGTTCAACCCCTGGTTGATTTGATGATGGATGCAGACTCAAGCCAACGCAGTTTGATTTTGGCAGCCATCTCAGAAATTGGGGTTAGAACTCTCAAGCCCATGAATCGAGCCTTGTTGCTGTCTTTGCAAGATCACAGTTCTGATGTTCGCAAAAACGCCATTCGAGATGTTACTCGGGTTTATGATCTCGTTAGCCAAATGAGTGAGCTGTTGGCTCATGCCGCTAGTGATCCAGATACCGAGGTGCAAGAAACGGCACGCTGGGCACTGGGTCAACTGGGTCGAATTCGAGGAGTGCCCGACATGGGTAATAGCCCTAGCTTGTCGAGTAAAGCTCAGGAGCACTTGCCGGGAGATGTATAATTGCCCACGTAGAAAAATAGGGAGTAGAGGCGATCGCTCACACACTTAATCTATTACTGCTCTCAACCTCGGTCGGTGCATTAGGGACTGGCTTAGGTGGTGGAGTCGAACTGACCCTGCGAAACATCGCGATCGAGTTGCAACGCCGGGGGCATCGATTACAGGTCGTTGCTCCGATAGGGTCAAGCCTTGCCAATGTGCCGCTTGTAGAGATTTCAGGACAGTTGCAGATTGCAGCCCAAACCCAGGAACGCACTGCTCCAGTTGTCATACCAGAGGATGCAGTGTTGGCTAATATGTGGCGTTATGCCGCTCAAGTCCAAGCAGACTATGACGCATTAATCAACTTTGCTTATGATTGGCTGCCGTTTTATCTAACCCCTTTTTTTGATCGCCCGATCGCCCATTTGGTGAGCATGGGTTCCCTCACAAATGCAATGGATCACGCCATTCAACAGGTGGTTACTCAGTTTCCAGGAACGATTGGAGTGCACAGCCGTGCCCAGGCAGATACGTTTCCGTTTGGTGATCAGTGCCGTTCCTTAGGCAATGGGTTAGATCTCGTGCTCTACGATTTTTGTGAGGTGCCCGAAGAGCGGCTTGCCTGGATAGGACGCATTGCCCCCGAAAAAGGACTAGAGGATGCGATCGCTGCGGCTTATCAAGCCTCTCTGCCCTTGCATATTTGGGGTGCTATTCAAGACGAAGCGTATTGGCAAACTATTCGCCAAATCTATCCCAATGCGGCTGTTCAATATGGCGGGTTTTTGCCAACAGAGCAATTGCAACGCAGTTTAGGGAGTTGTCGCGGCTTGCTCATGACCCCAAAATGGGTCGAGGCTTTTGGCAACGTGGCGATCGAAGCTCTGGCCTGTGGCGTTCCGGTGATTACTTATCGACGGGGTGGACCGGCTGAAATCGTTGAACACGGCAAAACCGGATGGCTCGTCGAACCCGACAGCATTGATGGACTGGTTGAGGCGATCGCTCGGTTAGGAGAAATTGATCGACAGACCTGTCGTCAGCAAGCTGAACAACGCTATTCGTCCATTGCAATGGGCGATCGAGTAGAAGCCTGGTTGCGAGACATGATTTAGACGAGGGAAGGGTATAGAAGGCAGAAGGTATTGACCATACCTTTTCAGTACAGACGCGATTAATCGTGTCTCTCTCACCGATTTCCCCCTCCTACAACACCAAACTTAACCCTCGATTGGCAGTGGCCGCCAGAATGTCTTCTATTTGATCAGGGGTAAGGTCGGGGTTGGCACTCAACATCAGGGCTACAACTCCAGCTACATGGGGAGTCGCCATTGAGGTGCCACTGTCATAGAAATAGCTATCACCGGGAATCGTCGAGCGAATATCAAACCCAGGAGCCACAAAGAAAGCAGATGGGCTGTTGCCCGCTGGATTTGAGAAGCTGTTAACTTGCCGACGACTGGTGATCGAGCCAACGGAAATGCCCAGATCATAGGTGCCAATGAAGGAGGTATATTTTTGCGATCGCGTTGCCCCTAAACTTTGACGTTCGTTTCCGGCGGCGATCACCACTACCACTCCTCGGTCTCGTGCCACTCTCAAAGCCGCTTGCACATCGGGACTGAGAGGCCCACCTAAAAAGCGTCCCAGGCTCATATTGATAATATCTGCGCCATTTTCAACCGCATAGCAAATTCCCAACGCGACTCCATCATCGGTGCCGCCCTCACTGCCCAAGACCCGAACGGGCATAATGCGAGCGTTGTAAGCCACACCTGTCACCCCCAACCCTTCTTGTGAGGCAGCGATCGTCCCGGCAACATGGGTGCCATGTCCCCCTGAATCATCGGGGTCATTATTGTTATCGACAAAATTCCAGCCTCGAACATCGTCAATAAACCCATTGCGATCGTCATCAATGCCGTTATCGGCAATCTCATCTGCATTGCTCCAGATGTTGTTACTCAAGGCTGGATGGGTGTAATCGACTCCCTCATCTAAAACGGCGACGGTCACGCCCTGCCCCGTGTAGCCCTGTGCCCACACTTCTGGTGCTTTGACGAGGTCGAGTCCCCAGCGAGTGCCATCTAAATTGGTGACATCAGGAAATTCACCTTGACCAGCGACACTCGCTACAGCAGCAGCAGCATTAACTAACCCATAGCCCCAAAAGAAGTTGAACTGATCCGTCGAGCGGGGGGTAAATCGTTTGGTGCTGAGGCGATAGTCGCCAGTTTCACGGGTATAGGTGCTGGTGACTCGAACCAGATAACGGGTGCCACGACGCACCGTAAAAGTCAGCGCAACACCGCCCTCGCGAATGAGCCGCCCTGTGCGAGCGTTAACCAGTTGTAATGTGGGGTTAAAGTTAGGAGCACTCAACTGGATATGAACTTGTTGTCCTGCCCTGACTTGGGTTAAACGGTAATCATCAGAAAAGAGATCAATGCCTGCACCCAAAGGGTTTAGGCGGTCTGAAATGCTCAAGCTACCCCGTAACTGTTGATTGGCTCGCAGAATGCGGGTCGGTCGAGAGGGAGTCGGTCGAATATCGGATTTTGTCCCTGAAAAGGCATGTCTCAAGGATTGGGCAGTCGCGGAAAGCGTTGGGACTAAGGGGGTGGAATAGGCCGAGTAAACCTGACTGGAACGAGTGGTTGTCAGGGGATGCGTTGTTTGAAGGTTGGTTTGAGCCAGTTGGCGATCGCCCCTAAATAACACCGTTATTGCTCCTTAAATAAAACGAATGCCGTTGGGATTGGCAGTGGTCATCAATAAATCTTCGACTTGGGCAGGGGTCAAATTGGGGTTTGCACTCAGCATCAACGCCACCACACCTGATACATGGGGAGTTGCCATTGAGGTGCCTGTCTTGGTGTCATAGGTGCCATTGAGCACCGTTGAGAGAATCTCGACTCCAGGTGCCACCACAAAATCAAGGCGTTGTGCCCCCGCTGGATTGGAGTCGCGATCGAGTACTCGATTAAAATCAAGGGAACCGACCGCAATTCCTAAATCTTGAGCCGCATAGGAGGCGGGTTCAATCGGGCGCACAGCTCCATAGCTTTGACGTTCATTGCCAGAGGCACTAACGGCAATCACACCTGCCTGTTCAGCCACTCTCAAAGCCGCCTCTGTCAGGGGCAGCGGTGGACTATTGGGGTTGTTGCCAAGGCTCATACTCAGCACCCTTGCCCCGTTTTGCACGGCATAGTGGATACCAGCGGCGATCGCCCCATCAAACTGGCTGAGAGAATTAAAATCACCATCCACTCGAACGGGCATAATCCGAGCGTTGTAAGCAACCCCAGTGATGCCAAACCCATTACGGCTGGCGGCGATCGTTCCGGCAACGTGGGTGCCATGTCCATCTTGGGCAACTGGAGAGGGATCATTGTCATGGTTAGCAAAATCCCACCCCCGCACATCGTCTATAAACCCATTGCCATCGTCATCAATCTCATTGCCTGCAATCTCATTGGGGTTGCTCCAAATGTTGCTTACCAGGTCAGGGTGATTGTAATCTACCCCATCGTCTAAGACGGCAACCGTAATGCCCTGCCCTGTAAAGCCCTGTGCCCACACCTCTGGCGCGTTGACCAGATCGAGTCCCTGGTCGCTGCCACCTAAGTTAGGCACATCAGGAAAGGGGAGTTGTTCCAAAGCCCCTGCCGTCGTGGCTGCCGCGTTGACCAACCCATAGCCCGAATAGAAATTGAAATGACTCGCAGATTGATCTACTGTCTGGCTCTTTAACACATATCCACCTGTGGCAGCCCGACGAAAGCTAGTGACCCGCACGACATAACGCCCTCCCCGTTGCACTGTAAAAACTAACCGCGAGTTAGTGTTCGATTCACTCACATCATCGCCATACAGCAGTTCTCGTCCGGTGCGGAGATTGATCAGTTGCAGGTAGGTGTCAAATCGGGAAGCCGTTAAAGTCACCTCCACTCGCTGACCTACCCTTGTTCCTCGCACCACAAAATCATCGGCATAGCTGCCATCGCGTTGCGTGTTACTGCCATCGGTGCGGCTGAGTGACCCTCTGATCCGCTGTCTTTGAGCGATCGCACCCCGACTAATAGGCACAGGCACACGGGCTTTGCTCCGACGGCTCAGATCAGGTCTCTCAGAGCGACCCAAGGGGGCAAACGAGTTTTGGGCGATCGCGTTCGTGTGATTCTCAGCAAACGGCTTGAAGCCTTTGGTAATAAACAACTCTAAATTGCTAGACTGAAGCAATCGGGTAGCGAACTGAGATGCAGTGCCACGACCCAATGGCTCCCCAGTTGTTCCAACTCGATGATTGGAGAACCCCATGTGAGTGACACTCATACCCTTCTCCTATTGCAGATTGGGGTTGAATTGCAGGCAGTGATTTCAACCTTCCGTTTTATAACAGCTTTGACAGGGTAGACGGCAACAGTAATGTTATAACCGTAACCATTTCTTCGCACTGGTCAGAGAAATTGACACAAATTTCACTGTTCTCAATTAGAAGTACCCAGCAAATCGGGGGATGACCTTGAAGCAAAGGGAAGTTGTGATTGATAATGGTTCGATACAATCCTTGATATCCTTCATTATTTGGCGATCGTGACAGAACCAGGAAGCTATAAAGATACGGTTAATTTGCCCAAAACCGCGTTTGATATGCGGGCAAATGCAGTGAAGCGGGAGCCAGAACTGCAAGCGTTTTGGCGTGACAATCAGATTTACGAAAAATTGTCTCAAACGAATCCCAAAGAACCGTTTATTCTCCATGATGGCCCTCCCTACGCAAACGGTCCATTGCATATTGGTCACGCTCTCAACAAAACTTTGAAGGATATTATCAACAAATATCAACTCTTGCAGGGGCGTAAGGTGCGCTACATCCCTGGTTGGGATTGTCACGGTCTGCCCATTGAGTTGAAAGTTTTGCAAGCGATGAAACCCGCAGAGCGGGAAAATTTGACTCCCATTGAGTTGCGGAAACGAGCCAGAGCCTGGGCGATCGAGCAACAACAACAGCAAGCCAAAAGCTTTATGCGCTATGGCATCTGGGGCGATTGGGAGCATCCCTATCTCACCCTCACACCTGACTATGAAGCCGCTCAAATCGGTGTATTTGGTCAAATGGTGTTAAAAGGCTATATCTATCGGGGGTTAAAACCTGTTCACTGGAGTCCCAGTTCTAAAACAGCCCTTGCAGAAGCAGAGTTGGAATATCCTGAAGGTCACACATCGCGCAGCATCTATGCCGCTTTCCCGATGGTCAGCCTCTCAGAGGCTGCCAAACCCCTATTAGACGGGTACTTATCAGAACTCGGTGTGGCCATCTGGACGACGACTCCCTGGACGATTCCTGCCAACATGGCAGTGGCAGTCAATCCTGAGTTGACCTATGCCGTGGTTGAAGTCGCAGCCTACGGAGAGCCAGCTCACCCCTTCCGTTATCTGATCGTGGCTCAAGATCTGGTTGAGCGATTGTCTCAGGTGTTTGCAACTGGGTTAACGGTTAAGGCAACCCTATCCGGCAAAGATCTAGAGTATTCTACCTATCGCCATCCGTTGTTTGACCGCGAAAGCCCGATTGTGATTGGTGGCGATTATGTCACGACCGAGTCAGGCACTGGTCTAGTTCACACGGCTCCAGGTCACGGTGAAGATGACTTTAGAGTGGGCATGCAGTACGAGTTACCGATTTTGTCGCCAGTAGATGATAATGGCGTTTTCACAGAAGAAGCAGGTCCCTTCCAGGGACTCAATGTGCTAAAAAATGCAAACCCTGCTATCATTCAGGCGTTGACAGAAGCCAAGTCTCTGCTCAAAGAAGAAGATTACGTGCACCGCTATCCGTATGATTGGCGTACCAAGCAGCCCACGATCTTTCGGGCAACAGAACAGTGGTTTGCCTCGGTTGAGGGGTTTCGGGACGAAGCATTAGCGGCGATTAAACAAGTTCGTTGGATTCCAGAGCAGGGCGAAAACCGGATTACCGCTATGGTGTCTGAGCGATCGGACTGGTGTATCTCGCGTCAACGCAGTTGGGGGGTGCCAATCCCGGTGTTTTATGAGGAGTCAACCGGGGAACCGTTGCTCAACGAAGACATCATTTTGCATGTCCAGCGTGTCTTTGCCGAAAAAGGCTCAGATGCCTGGTGGGAAATGTCTGTTGAGGAGTTATTGCCTGAGACCTATCGCAACAATGGGCATACCTATCGCAAAGGGATGGATACGATGGATGTCTGGTTTGACTCTGGCTCGTCGTGGGCAGCAGTCGCCAATCAACGTGAGGGCATGCAATATCCGGTGGATATGTATCTGGAAGGCTCAGACCAACATCGGGGATGGTTTCAATCTAGTTTGCTGACCAGTGTGGCAACGAATGGTTATGCACCGTATAAAACAGTCTTGACGCATGGGTTTGCGCTGGATGAGCAGGGGCGCAAAATGAGCAAGTCGCTGGGGAACGTGGTTGACCCAGCTGTGGTGATCGAAGGTGGCAAAAATCAAAAAGAAGATCCGCCCTATGGGGTGGATGTGTTGCGGTTGTGGGTGTCTTCGGTCGATTATTCGTCGGATGTGCCGTTAGGTAAGAACATCCTGAAACAGATGGCGGATGTGTATCGCAAGATTCGCAACACGGCTCGTTTTCTGTTGGGCAACTTGCATGACTTTGACCCGACACAACACACGGTTGCCTACGAGCAACTGCCTGAACTCGATCGCTACATGCTGCACCGGATGACAGAGGTGTTTGCTGAGGTGACAGAGGCGTTTGAGAGCTTTGAGTTCTTCCGGTTTTTTCAAACCGTGCAAAACTTCTGTGTGGTTGATTTATCGAACTTTTATCTAGATATTGCTAAGGATCGGCTCTATATCAGCGCAGAAGATACGTTGCGGCGACGCAGTTGTCAAACTGTGTTGGCGATCGC
This sequence comes from Oculatellaceae cyanobacterium bins.114, assembly GCA_033764315.1. Taxonomy (GTDB): domain Bacteria; phylum Cyanobacteriota; class Cyanobacteriia; order Elainellales; family Elainellaceae; genus FACHB-1407. The sequence continues at coordinate 85,210 of JANRJA010000023.1, read as the reverse complement.
GATCGAAAACCTGGCACGGGCGATCGCCCCTGTCTTATCTCACTTAGCCGAGGATATCTGGCAATATCTGCCCTATAAAACTCCTTATACCTCGGTGTTTGAGTCGGGTTGGGTGACGCTAGAAGAGGGTTGGAAGCAACCCGAACTGGGCACTACCTGGCAACACCTTCGCGTTATTCGGACTGAAGTCAACAAGGTGTTTGAGCAAGCTAGAGCAGAGAAAGCGATTGGCTCTTCGTTAGAAGCCAAAGTACAGCTTTATGTGGCTGATCCGGTTGTGCAAGACAAGTTGCGATCGCTCAACCCAGAGGATAGTCTAAGTGGCGATCGCGTTGATGAGTTGCGTTATCTCTTTTTGACCTCTCAGGTCGAATTACTTGACTCTGCAACTCCGTTAGACGGCTTGAAATATAGTTCTAAAACTGATGGGTTGGCGATTGGGGTAGTTGAGGCAGAGGGCAAGAAGTGCGATCGCTGCTGGAACTATTCCACTCATGTGGGCGAGTCGGCAGAACATCCGCTACTCTGTGAACGGTGCATTGAAGCACTGATCGGCAAGTTTTAACCCCAAAAACCCGGTTTACGAGGTGGCACATCCAAGGAACTCATTCATCACCCAATTAGTCAAAATAAATACAGGATCTAATAGATCTTGTATCGAGTTCCCTTTGTATGGCTATGAAGACAACACTACAGTTAACTCTTAAAAAGATTACTCAACACGCCCGTGCGATCGCCACTGCGAGCGTGTTGCTTGGGGTGAGTGCGTTGCCCGTGTTAGCTCAAGCGGCTAATTTTGACTCGATTACGATCGCTCCTGGATTCTCAGCAGCAGCAGGAGCCGCTCAAGGTTACACAGGTGGTTCCTTTTCTCTGTCCTCCCTCGAAAATCGCGATCGCAATGGCAATCTTTGCTTAGGCTTTAGCGCGTCATCCACCCCTGACCATCTGTTAGTTCTAGAACAGAACTTTGGCAACTTAACACTTCAAGTAGACAGTGGCGGCAACGACACTACCTTAGCGATTCAAGCTCCCGATGGTGCGATGCTGTGTGGTGATGACACAGGGCGCAACAAAGATGCCAGCATTCAAACTGGGAGATTATCGGCGGGAACCTATCGCGTTTGGGTTGGCTCTTTTGATTCTGGAGCACGCTATAGCTACACCCTGCGGGCACAGGAGTAACACGTCTCCATGACATTAGCTCCCTGGAGGTCAGCGATCGCTCGTGCACTTCATCGCAATCGCGCTCTAGTCTATGCTCGTTATGTGCAACTAGCAACCGTGCGATCGGATGGACGACCTGCAAACCGCACTATCGTCTTTCGGGGTTTTTTAGAAGACACCAACCAGCTTAAATTCATCACAGACGATCGCAGTGAAAAAGCTGTGCAGATTCCGCAAAATGCTTGGGGCGAAGTGTGTTGGTACTTTCCCAAGACTCGTGAGCAGTTTCGCCTGTTGGGGCAACTGGTTCTAATACAAGAGAGCCACGCCGACCTTAACCTGGTCAAAGCTCGACAGATTCAGTGGCAAGAACTCTCAGATGCCGCACGGGTGCAATTTGCCTGGGCTGAGCCGGGGCAACTGCGATCGCCCGATGACCCATTCACGCCACCACCGCCCGATCCACTCAATCCACTTCCTACCTTCTGTCTATTACTGCTTGAACCAACTCTGGTGGATCACCTGGAATTGAGAGGTGAGCCGCAAAACCGCTTTATTTATCAGCAGATTGATCATGAGTGGACAGTGAAATCGGTCAATCCATAGCAAACCAGCTTACAAAAGCAAAGTTACGTCTGTAACCAGAGCAGCAAATGGCACCAATTCGAGCTTACCGAACTTCACCCCACTGCTAATACGTCCTTTTTGTCTAGATCTGCCGATGGAAATTCTAGACACACTGCTGCCTGTGTAGACGTACAAGCGAAGTTAAAATGGGGCATACCCTTTGGGTGGGTTGTGCCCTTCTTTCTTGCCAGATTGCTGTTGAGCCAAGGGAATTCCTCTGATGGTACAGGTGCCAGAAAAAACAATCACGCTGGAGGAGTTTCTGAAGTTACCAGAAACAAAACCAGCGAGTGAATATATCGATGGGCGAGTCATTCAAAAACCAATGCCACAGGGAAAACACAGCATTATTCAGGGTGAACTGGTTACGGCAATTAACACTGTTGTCAAAAAGCAACGAGTTGCCCATGCCTTCCCAGAATTAAGGTGTACCTTTGGCGATCGCTCGATTGTTCCGGATGTTTCAGTTTTTTCATGGAATCGAATTCCTGTTGATGATAATGGTGACATTGCCAATGTCTTCCCCGTTTGTCCAGATTGGACGATCGAGATTCTCTCTCCAGATCAAAGCCCAACAAAAGTAACAGGCAATATTCTGCATTGCTTAAAGCATGGTTGTCAGATGGGGTGGCTGATTGATCCAGAAGAGCGATCGCTGCTGATCTATCCATCTGGACAACAACCTGAGTTTCTTCAAGAAGACCAAGACGTTTTACCTATTCCCGATTTGGTGGCTAACTTGCAACTCACGATTGCTGATGTGTTTGGCTGGTTGAAGCTTTAGATGCTAACGATTTTAAGTGTTTCTATATTTCCCTCAGTTAGAAAAGGAGGAAAAGCCTTCAACCTTTAAAGAGACTTAAAGAGGGAATCTAAACTGATTTGCCACCCACTACCAAAACTTTTCAGATATCCCTTAAAAGGAGATTTGCACTGTAAAAAGGTTCTCCTTCAAAATTTAGATGTTCTAGTTTCTTTAAAAGTAAATCTCTCAAATGTAAGTTATTCTCTTCAACGAGAACAGATCGCAAGTCAAAACCATCCATTAGGATAATAGATTTGTCATTATTTTGCTTCAATAAAGGACACACATTCTTTGACCAACCATTAACTGATAAAAAAAGCCCTAATGTCTGCCTGCCAGAACGGTTTACTTTTCCATAAAGACTGTCAAGTTGTCTTATATCTGTTAGATTTTCAGTCCATTTACATTCAACTAAATAGTACCAGCCATCAAGCTTAAAAGCTCCGTCTATTTGTTCTCCACCTTCATTTCTCTTAAAGCTTTTTTGTGTCGGAATTTCATAGAGTGAAAAAAAGCGATTTAGCAAGTCTTCAAGCAGGAATCCCCTCTGTCTCTTATCTTCTGCCTTTTCTAAAAGCGCAAACCTATCAAATTCAAGCAAAAGATTTGCTCGAATAAAAGAGAATTCTTCCTGATTTTTAATTTCCTCACTCTTTTGCTTTACAGGGTCTCCTTTCAGCCTTTCAACAATTTTTTGACATTCATTAAATAACATTTCATCTTCAGGCGTAATAGCTTTCCCAGCTATTAGCTTTTTTGTCTTCCAATACTCTAATAATTTTTCTAAAAGGTTTCCTACTATGAAATTAGGTTCTTCTACCCAAAAGCCCCTTAAACGGTTTGCTTTTGAGCCACTTCGATAGTTATATTTTTCGTCATATATATCAATATTCAGATTTTCCAGGATGAATTCCTTAAAGGTAAAGTTTGAAAAATCAAGTACATAACCGCTCTCCATTTCCAGCAGTTTCTCTAACTTAAGTTTTTCAATACTGGCTAGATCTGACATTGCGACTTTAGGTTAGATATCCCACAAAGACAAAATTTACTGCTCCACTTTCCAAACTCGATCGAGATTATGCCTTGATACTGCATAGTTCTCGAGTGCTCTACTACAAAATTTCTTGTTTCATCTCTTCCAACAACAGTTTCCTACCTGCTTTGAATTCTTACTGTATATTCTGAATGATGGCTAAAGAATCAGGATTGGTGCTTAGAGAAAAGGGTTCAGGATCAATATCTTTGATGGCGGTAACAACTGCAATCGTCTTTCCATGTAAGGTTAAAACAATCATTTCATCAGCAAATTTGTCTGTATAGGCAGATAAGGGTTTTGATGCAGTTGATAGTTTAATCATTTCATCGAGATTTACCTCTTGATCTGCAATAAACAATCGATCGCCTTCTTTCCGCCCAACTGCCAATATGTAAACAACGCTGATTGTTGCGCCTATTGCCAAACGGCTGTATCCCTTACGGTTAAAACTTTTAAATTTGAACAGATCGTTCCACTGACTATTGACTCGGTGCAGGATTCCCTCCAGCTCCCCGGTTTCTGGTGAGGTTTGTCAGACCCCTTTGAAGATGCTCCACGAGAAACCGGGGATCTAAACCTCTAAGTTGCACATCGCGTCATGGACAATTAACGATTGACCATTGACTATTAACGCTATCAACCTTTTCAAATTCCAGAGCCGTTCAAAAATTCTTCGATGACTTTGTCCCGCAGACGACAGGCAGTGGCGTGATCGATGTCTGAATCATCAGATGTAGAGTCCGTTGCATCTGCGCGAGAAACCGACGCAAACACGGGGATAGGCTCAATCAGGGCTTGAGGTTTAGCGGGTTGAAGTGCTTTTAACTGATGTTCGAGGGCTTCAATGCGATCGACCAGTGCCCGAATCACCTGTGCTTCAGAGTCAGGCAATCTACCGTGTTCCAACGGCCCCACTCGTTCTCCAGATCGATAAACAATGCGTCCTGGTACACCCACAACCGTGCAATCTGAGGGCACGTCGCGCAACACGACAGAGCCTGCCCCAATGCGAACATTATCACCAATTTGCAGATTCCCTAAAACCTTTGCTCCAGCACCGACAACCACATTTTCGCCCAAGGTCGGGTGGCGTTTGCCGCTCTGCTTACCTGTGCCGCCTAGCGTCACCCCTTGATAAATCAGGGCATAGTTGCCTACGATCGCCGTTTCGCCAATCACAACGCCCATGCCGTGGTCAATAAACACACCTCGCCCGATCGCTGCACCAGGGTGAATCTCAATGCCTGTGAGGAAGCGGGCAATATGAGACATCAAGCGGGGAATAAAGGGCATGTGCCAGCGATAAAGCTGATGGGCAAAGCGGTGAAACACCAATGCCTGAAGCCCAGGATAGCAAAACAGCACCTCTAACCAGTTGCGGGCAGCGGGGTCGCGATCAAAGATGATGCGAAAGTCGGCAATCAGGGTATTCAGCACAGGCGGTTCCCGTTAGTAAATCAACTAAATACGATCTTAATCAAACCAAACACTATCTTAACGTTAGATTTACCCTGTTGATTCACCTGTTCGAGTCACCCGTTTGAGTCATTCCCAAACAGACAATTCTGCCGTCCAAGTTTGCATCAAGATGTTGACCTGGGTGCGGCGAGCTTCAAAGGTTGCGGCAATCCAAATAAAAATTAACCCTAACACAATGCCTACTGCCCAGAGCAACGCAGAGTAACTGCTGACAAATAACCACAACAGCCGCAATACACGAAAGATGAACGTGGCGGTTCCAACATACAAAAATGCTCGAACTCGCAGCACAATACCTAGCAGAATCAGTCCAACACTGAGTCCCAAAGTAAGTAATGCAAACACGATCGCTGTTAGTTGCAGTTCGATTTCAGCTTGATAGAGAGCCGTTAGGCAGATTAAACCCGTTGCCAAGAGCCGCAGTAGATGTCGGTTCTCCCGATCGCTCTGTTCCTGCAACTCTGGGTCAATCTGCACGACATACAGCACTGAGCAGCCAACAATTGTGCTGATCCACACGGGTTCTGTCCACCCCTGATGGTTGAGAAACCGCAGCATAGCCCAATCGAGCAAAAGAACGCTGATGTAGCTGAGGCGTAACTGTCCCTGGGTTTTGGCTAACCAGGCATAAAACGCGCCGACAATTAGCAACGTTTGCAGAGCAATTCCCCAACATGTTAATGCCGCGACCAGCCCCGGTAATACAGCCGTTGTCTGCTTCCAGGGTTGAGCAGACCAGCCCCAACGCTGCCACGGCAGAGGATGTAAAAAGAGACAGAGAACAGCGGCGATCGCCCCTCCCCAAGCGGTGAGAATCTGGGGATCAGGCAACAAACGATAAAGAGCGTAGGTGATTAAGAGAAAGGCTTCGATGATGCCTGCATAAGTCCACGCTTCGGGAGAAGGGGCGTAGGAAGGGACGCGATTAATCGCGCCCGTACTGGGGAGTGGGGAGTGGGATACGGGGGTTGGGGGTTGGCTGGTGGAGTATGGAGAGGTAATAGGGGCGCGATTAATCGCGTCTGTCCTCAAGTAGCGGTTGCCATTGGCTAGAGCATAGGCCGCTAGAGCAGTTGAAACCCCCAGCCACAGGGAAAATCCGGTTTCGCTGGGGGATGAGAAGACAGCGAGAAGGGCTAACCCGCTGCCCAATAGCCAATGCACGTCAGCAATGGTGCTCAATCCTCGGCAGTCAAGGCGCAAGTAAGATAGTAGCCATCGACTGAGGAGGCGATCGCCCACCGCAATCAAAATCGCCAATCCTGCTAACAAGGTGATGCCATCCCCAGCATTGCCTCCTTGAGCTTGCAAAAGTTGGTAAATTAGCAACTCATAAAACGCGATCGACACCCCTGCCAAAGCAAGATAGGTGATCGGCTGCAAGAAGGGTTGCCGTCGCCCGACCCCAACCCAGATTAAAGCCGCCGCTAAGGTATACAGCCCGGTGAATTCGGTGTAGGTGGAGTGCGACAGGAGCAGTCCTAACACGCCATAAGTGAGGGGAATAGCGTGCCAGCTATTTTGATAAACACCCCGTCGAAACGCAACCCACCCGTCTCCTGCCAATTGTGTGACAAACCCCAAGGCTAGAGTGGCGATCGCCAAGGGTGTGATTGTTGCAGCCGGATTCAGGTACAGCAGCGCGCCCGCAACCCAAACCTCCACTGCCCATGCCAAGCCCCACAATCCCAATTCGGCTGGTTGTTCCCATAGCCGATAGACCAGTGCCCCTGTTGTCAGTCCCGCTGCCCAAAGAAACAAGCCTGTAACCGTCTCAAAGTCTCCATACCCACTGACAACATTGACGGTCAAAATCAGCAACAGCACACTACACAGCCCGATCGCCCAACCATCGGTTGCGATCGCATATAGGGTATGCATAGGAGTGGGTCGGCGTTGAAGCCAACCTCGCAAGCTCCACAAGACTGTTAAGGCGATCGCCAGTAGCAGCGTAGCCCACTGCATTGTCAGTTGAGTCGAAAATGCTTGATAAACCCAGGTGCTGACACAACTCAACCCAAAACCCACCGTGAGAATTGCCAATACCAGCGATCGCAACTGCCGAGAGTTGACCCAGAGTAACAGCGTGCCCACGCCAAACGTCATGATTTGGGGAGACAGAGCATTCAGAATTAATAGTTGCAAGACCAACGCAGGAACGGTTAACCAAGCCGCAATACGAGGTTGCACAGCTAATGGGCGGCTAGCCACGACAGTGAGCATGATGGGTGTGGCTAACCCAATCAAGTTCCAGGAGGTTAGGGGATCGGTTGCCCAGAGCAAGGGATACGTTAGAGCCGCCAAAATCAGCCCTAGATACCAGGCACTTTGCCGCCACAACAACGCCACTGGAACGATGCTGATCATCCATTCCGCCACCATCAACATGAGAAGAATGGCTGCTCCAGTGATTTCGTTCAGATCAGGAAACAACGTTTCAACCCACGAGAGCAAAGCTGCCAGCCCAATCGCATGGGTCAAGTAGATGCCAAATCGCTGAGCGGGGCGATCGCGAATCACCCCTACTAAAAGCAAGACTGCGATCAACAGATTGAGCGATCGCACCAGTGGCACAGCCCAACTCAGCAGCACCATCAAACCGCCCAACACTAACGCCATCCCTTCAGTGTGCTGCGCTAACGAGGGGTGTTGTCGTCGCAACCTAATGGCCAACCCAACCATACCTGCAACATAGACAAAGCCACCCAGACTAGCCAGTTCCGGAGCACTCACAGAATCGGCGATCGCACTGGCAGTCATCAAGATGCCCTGTCGCCATGCCCAGGGGACAACAAACCACAATAACCAAAACGCCTGAAATCCGACAAAGAGCAACGCTGTCAACTCACTCCGTCGCCAATGCTGTCGCAAGTTGCGCCAGAGCAACCCCAAGCCCAAACCACTAACGGCGATCGCTTGCCAGGGCGGTTCCTCAGTAACGGACACCAGCCAGCCCAAGATCAACAACGCTGCTCCCACCCGTCCCAAAATGACTGAGTTAGGCATTGGACGCGATAACCGATTGAGCAACCAACCGCAAATCCCAAATGCTAACCCCAACTGACTGGGGGGCACCTGCGCCGCAAATATGGCTCGACCGATCAGCAGCAAGACCGCAAAGGCGATCGCAATTCTCGCCAGAGAAAAAGATGGAGGGGGTTCTGAGGAAGCACCGGAGGGTTGCTCTTGTGGTGGCGATCGCAGTAGACAAAAAGCAGTTCCAATCGCGCCCACATAGGTTGCTATCAGCGGCACCCCAGCCCATCCCCAGCCCCAATGCAACACACTTAAAGCGATCGCATTGCCAATGAGCACCATTGAGGTTGGCCGCAGAATTTGAAGGGTCATAAAAGCTAAGACCCCAGAGGCGATCGCGGTTACGGCTAACCCAACCAAGCTTTGCCCCACCCGCAACCCATCCATCATCCAGAAATTGACAGGGATGATCAGCAGCGTGGCGATCGACAACATCCGGGCAGTCAGTTGCAACCGTTCTTGCCGCCCAAGCAACACACTGACTCCCCAAAAAGCCAGCGTGTAGGCAAACAAAATGCCATATTGCCCGATAGGAGGAAAATTTCGCCATTGCGTCGCCGCCAAAACCCCAGAGGAGACAACAACAAGAAATACTCCCAGAAACAGCAACCAGATAACGCTAATCTCGGCGACAAAGGACTGCAACAACCGAGGGATCAGTGAGACAGAGTCACCTGAGTGGCTGGGGCGTTTTACCGAGAGCCGCGATCGCACTGGCTCAGGCGTTGTCTCTACTGCCACAAAATCTGTTGCAGTGGCGATCGCAGGGGTAGGCAATAGCCCATCAGGACGAACAGGCAAAGGAGGTAAGGGAACCGATAAATAGGTTTCACACAATTGCCGGATTTGCGCATCCGATAATAATCCCAACTGTTGCCAAACAGTCAAACCCTGAAATAATGTCTCCTGGTCTACCTCAGAGCTTAAGTTGAGATCAATTGTGATTCGCATAGCGATCGCAGTTAGGGCACCTCTGTTTATAACACCTCATTTGGGTCAATTCCCATTGCCCGCAGCCGCTCTGCTAGCTTCTCAGCGCGTTGTTGCTCTTGGTCAGCACGTTGTTGCTCTTGGTCGGCACGTTGTTGCTCTTGGTCAGCCCGCTCCTTTCCCGTAGGAATTAATCGCCCATCCTGCTGACACCACCGCAGCCATAACCCTTCCACTCCCTCAAATTCTCCTTCCCAGAGAGTCAAGCCAACCCCAACCGTTTCAAGCCAAACCGATTGCTCCACGTTAAGAATTTGTTCTGCCGTTAATTCGACATACTGCCCTCCCGTCAACCTCCACACCCGCAACAGTGAACCATTCATTTGGTGTGATTCTTGCAACTGTCGCAGGGGATCAAACACGACATAGTAAGCCACTCCGATTTGGGCATAAAGCTGCTTTTTGCGGTTCAGTTCATCACCTTCTCGATTGGAGACGACCTCGATACAGACTTCCGGCATCTTGCCAAACTCCCAACTAAAGTAGGAGCGGTTTTGTTTCTGGCTCCAATCAGAGGGCACTTGCACCCGCAAACTTAAAAACGCATCTGGCACAATCGGTGGCTGTTTCAGTGCATAGAACAAGCCCACATTTGCCGCTGCGATGAATGGGGCAGGCACAATTTGAGAACTGTAGAGCGGTTCTACGAGCAGTCGTTGTTGCTTCTCAGACTGAAAGTTATCCACAGGGGTATCGTCTTCGGTGACAATGTGGCTGATATCAGGAATGACCAGATCTGCTGAGGTCAGAGTTTCTTGAGACATATGACTAGCCCGACACGCGGTAACACCATGCTACTCCGATTTCTCAATTGCCCCTCCGCATCCAACAATTTTGTTAAGATGCAGTTCCTTATTTATGTTTTCAAGCGATCGCCCCTACTTTGATATCTTCATTAATGCGCTGTCGTCTCTTGATTCCCATCGGATTACTTGTAGCTTTAATGACCAGTTGCTCCAGTCGCTCAAGCACACCGGCCATTTCACCCAGCGATTTTAGAGAGCAAGTGGTTCAAGATATTTACAATGGGATGCCCTATTCTCAAGCAGAGGTTTATCTCACCGCATTGGGGCAATTGTCAGACGAAGAGATTTGGCAGTATGGCGATCGCGTCTGTGAATCGCTGAGACGAGGTGGCAACATCAAGATAATTACTGAGCAAATAGCATCCCAATTTGCTACACACGAGGAATCATTTGTTCATAACCAGATTATGAGTGTTGCAGGGAAACAACTTTGCCCAGAAAGCAGCTTTCCTCCTGCTGGATTGCCGCGATCGCTCTTCTTTATGTGGGAGCGGTTAAATGGCGGAGCACCCTTATAAAAGGCTGAAAGCCAGGGGATGAAGGATAACAAGTTAGCTGAGAATGAGCGTCAGATCTTCGGCTTCTTGGTTGCTACTGCTCAGGGTTATCTGTGGCTGCAACAGCAGCCGCAGATCTGCTGGAATCGACCCAGTAATAGCTCGCGACGATCGCGATCATCAACCACCAAAGGGTGCTGACTTGCGGGCGATACCACACTGTATCCACCAGTCCATGTGCCAACATTCCTGTCATTGTGGCGATCGCAGCCATGAGCCAATAGCCTTCGCGATCGCTGGTTTGCCGCATCTGCTGCAAGCGAGACCATCCCTGGTTAAGCGTCACCAGCAGTAACCAGAGAAAGCAACTGAAGCCAATGAACCCAGTCTCGACCAAAATTTCTAGAAAAATTGAATAAGCACTCAACGCTGTGAAGCCTGTGCGCTGATAGCGAGGGTAGACGTAGTTGAAAGCATCATTACCGGGACCAATACCCAAAATGGGGCGATCGCGAATCATCTCTTGCACCGCCGCCCATACATTGAGTCGAAAGTTGTTGCTGCTATCTTCGCGTCCCTCAAAAATGCTAAAGAAGCGATCGCGTAAGGGAGCTACTGTTGCCACCGCTACGATGACAAACGCGGCTGACACTCCCAGCACCAGCGGCAATGCCCAGCGTCGCCAAAATCGAGGCAGATGAATACTCGACCAGCGCACCAACAAGATCAGTGAGACAAAACTGGCAACAACCAGACCAATCCAACCGCCCCGACTAAAGGTCAATACCAAACAAGCCGCATTAACCAGACACATCATGACTGCCAACAGCTTGGCGGTCACATTCTTCCAGGCAAACACTGCCGCCCCACTAAAGACCACAGCTGGCACCAGATAAGCCGCTAACAGGTTAGGGTTGCCTAAATAGCTATAGACTCGCGTCGTACCTGCCAAGGTTGACTCAGGATCAACCCAGGTTGCCAAGGCATCAGCCCCAAAAAGCCACTGGCGCAACCCCACCACACTGATCAGCAATGCCACATGGAGATAGACCGTGATCAACACTGAACGGAGCCTGGGCGATCGCAATAATCGCGCCATCAAAATAAAGAAAAGAATATAGAGCGTCAGCTTGATCAAGCCCTCAAGGGCTGCTGTTTTAACCGGAGAGAGTGCCGTAGCAATCACCGAGATACCCCAATACAAAGCCACCAATAAGTGGATAGGGGTCAAGCCCAAGCCCGCGTCATCCGATAGCGTCAGCAGCACCCAAAAAGCCGCACATGCTAACAATAACAGCCCAATTAACGTGGTTGATATAAATGGGGCCAAGCCAACCACCGTCACCACCAATACCAGACCTAGCGGGTCTGCCCATTGCATCAGCCAACTGCCTTGCCGCCACGTCTGCAATATCCCAACCAGACGGTGCAGATAGCTTGCCCTGACCCACTGCCGAGGCGATAGATTCATTAAGGTGAGCTGTTGCCAGACCGAGTCCATAGGTTTGATGTGAGTGAGTAATTACGACAAGCCCTACGTCATTAAACCTCAGTTAGGCACCAACTCAGTATTGATTTCATTGACCACTCGTCGTCTGAGTTCAGTCGATTCAGCCCGGGGCAACAAATCAAAGACTTGTCGCAAGACATCATCAATTTTTTCAAAGGCAATCATCCCAGTTTCGTCTAACACGACTTTCCCAGCTTGATCAAACACGAGGACTTGGGGCACTAAACCTTTGTAATAATAGGCTGGTTCAGTTGGGTCATACTCTGCCTTAACCGGAAGCATATCAACACTCACAGGCAAAATATTGGCCGCCCGTCCATAAAACGCATCTAGTTGAGAGACAACGGGGGCAAAGAGTTTGCAGTCGCTGCTGTCATCGATATAGAAAACGAGGATCGTAGGAGTTTCTGCTTTGAGAGACTGAGCCAGCGTGACGCGAGGTGGCACCAGATAACCATTACCGGCATACAGTGGATAAATATTGCCGTCATAGTGGTCATCATTTAACACCGCCAGTGCACTAGGAGTCCCTAGCATCAGGAAACACACAATCCCAAGCACAAGAGTAACGACCAGCTTAGAGAGGGCTTTAGAGATTAAAGAGCGACAGAAAGCCATTACAACTCTCGATTCATGAAAGGCTACCTCTGTCATTGTCTAGCATTCGTAGCCCAAATTTGCTTTTTTCTATCTTCTCTTCGCCCGATCGCCCTCTTGCCAGTAGCCAATCCCTTTGAGAACGCCACGTCCGATTAACCCAATGCCCCGCCCCAGCACTTCAGTTAGTACATACACTAAACTGCTTCCCACCACAGAAATGGCTGATCGCAATCGCGGGGCGATCGCATCACGGGTTTCGAGGGCCAGGGTCACGAGCAATCGCACTCCAGAGAGGTCTTCTAACTCGTGGTTACGGGGCGCATAAATCTCCATTTGCTTGATGCCCGCTCCTTGAAATACCCACAATCGGTATTGGCTTTCAAAAATATCACTCGGTTCAACTACAATTCGGTCTAACCGATATCGCCAGGATAAATTGTTTCTAAATCGTTCAATTTCTCGGTTAGACATCAACTGCCGATCATAAAAATCTTGTTTAATTTCTTCGATATTAGGAAACTGGTTTAAGAGCGGTTGCATCACACCATTAGCAATTTGAATCAATAAATGATCCAAGAGAGCTTCTGCTCTGGTCAGTGATTCTGGATTGCCAGCCGGATATGGTGTTCCATTCACCAACAATGGAGTATGAAATAACAAATGCTCTAATAGATCTGTGACAAAAGGGATTTTCTCTAAAACCTCTGCTTGCATAAAATCGGCAGCTTGCACCAAATTAGAAACCACCTCGATCGCCTGATTTTTAACTGAAACGGTGTAATATTTGCCAATAAAATCAGTCGTCACCTCTTGCCATAAATTTAATAAAATTGGCGATCGCTTTTCTAATAACTGCCCAGGTTGCACTTGAGAATAACGCAACTCGTTCAACAAGTCTTCAAATTTTCGCAAGATTAAATAGAACAGTTCTCGTTTTTTGTCTTCACGCAAAATATCGATTTCTAGAGCTGTTCCTGTTTGATTGTGCAGACTGGTTTGAATGTTTGACAGTGCTCGATCAAACAACACCGCTTGCAATCGGTGGTGATCGATCACCGCATTCAACAACGGGACGCTTGTAGATGTTCTGGTTAAGGCTGACTCAGCCTCAGCAGGAATAATTTGGGTCTCGGCTCTCTCTGAGTTGGCAGGTGAACTGGAGAGATCTGGAGTGGCTAATAATCGTTGCACTAACCAGCGTGACGCTCGTAGCTCTCGATAACGTCCGGCTAAAACGGCTCGGTTAAGCAACGATAAATCTAGGTTTTGGAGTTGTTCAGTTAGCTCTGCGATCGCTCCATCAATCTGCTGCAACCCCTGTAAGCGCAAATTACGCCGTAACACCACCAACGGACTGGGATTTTGCACAGGTTGAGGAGTCAGAGATGTATCGGGGCGGCTAAGAGGAGGAGCTTCCTCACGGGGAGCACTAGCTCGTATCTCAGCTTGCTCAACCCTGGCAGGGGTGATTTGCCAATCAAACTCACCCATCGCCACCTGTCGAATGATCTGGCTCAGAGCGGTTGTGTTGACTGATTTAAGACAAAACCCGGTCGCTCCGACTTGCTGTGCGGCGGCAACCATGAGTGGCTCTGCAAAGGCACTCAGCACCAGCACGGGCAACTGAGGATAACGCTGTCGTATCTCCTTACACAGGCTTAACCCCTGCATTTGACTGAGATCACTCTGTCCCAAACTGATACTCAGAATCACCAGATTTAACTGCTCATGCAACCCAGCAACGGGTTGTCCAGGTTCAGCCCTGTCTGCACTCGTTGTTGCTGGAGTTTGCAATTGCTCTAATGCCTGGATGCCGCTATCACTCTCAGCCAACACGGTGAGATCAGAAAATTGATTCAGCCAAAACCTCAACCCCAGCCGAAATACTGGGTCATCATCGATCAGCATGAGGTTGAGAGGGCGATCGCTCATCAGTGCCTATAGAGAATTCACAACCAGAACAGCTTATTGAGCATAGTCAGCTTATTGAGCATAGTCACCGTTATCTTCAGCAGAATAGCTCTCAGAGGAGTCAGATGGCTCGTCTGGGCTATTGGCCCACGTTTCCCAAATGGCATCTCGCTCTGACTCCCATTGGGCGATCGCGGCCTGAGCTTCATCCCGGAGGGGTCGTCCAAACCCAATCTGTGACGCTTTCTCAATGGCCAGGGTCAGCCGAGTCGAGGCCGCCAGCGACGCCGCTTCATCGAGAATGCGTCGATCTTGAGCAATTTGTGCCTCTCGAATTTCTGCTCTCCAGTTGGCGATCGCCGTTTGAGCCTGTTCATACAGCGCACGTCCCGACTGAATCGCCGTTGCAGCTTCGATCGCTTCACTCAACTTGCCCTGCTGTGCCAGGGTTTGTGCTCTATCCAGCAAGGGTTTGTCTTCAATCACCTGAATTTGCTGACTCCACTGAGCGATCGCCAAATCAGCATCGCTTCGCAAAGCCCGTCCCAAAGGCACTTGTTGAGCCGCAGCGATCGCCTGTTGCAGTGCCGCAACGGTTCCTCGTGCCGCGTGACTTCGCGCCGCTATCAAATAAGGTTGATCTTCAATCCGCTCAATTTGTTGACCCCAATGGGCAATCAGCGTTTGTGCCCGAACCCGTTGAGGACGGTTAGCCGCAATATGTTGGGCCTGCCCAATCGCCACTTCATAGGTGATACGTTGTCCCAAACTGGCCGTCCAATAGGCATATTGCAGTTGCGCTAAATCATCAATTTGTTGTTGCCAGTCGGTGATTTTTGCTTGCGCTTGAGCATAGAGAGCACTGCTAGAGTCAATCTGTCTCAACGCTGACACCGCTTCCATCAAACTCAAAATTTCTTTAACCGATGGATCATAGGGGCTGAGGTTTTGAGTGGCAAGCTTGTGAGCCCGACTAAATCGAATCAAGTTTCGTGCCTCAGGTTCCATCTCTAAGTCAAGCGGGACGTGATGCGCCAACGTAATCGCCCCTGTCAAATCTCCCTGTTGCCACCGCTGCATCCCAGCCGTTAACAACAGTTGGCTCCATTCATTCAACACAGCTTCCGCTTCAGGCCAAGCATAGGTTTTAGGGTTCACCGTTTGCACTAGCGCGATCGCCTGTCCCAACTGATCCGGTTCGTCAGTCGTGGCTAACAAGATGGCCTGTTGCAGCCTTTCTCTAGAAGCCTTCTCAGTCAAAACCTGCTGAGTTAACTCACTGGTTTTTTCACGCCGCCAATAATTATTCTCAAGCCGACCCAAAACCGGAACTTGAGCCGCCGCCTCATTCCAGCGTTGATGCTTTAAAGCTTCTTGCGCTTTGGCATAAATTGCCTCACCCTGTTTCCATTCGGCTTGCCATTGCGCCATTGCAGCTTGAGCCTTAGCATAACTGGTGCTGCTTTCAGGGATCTGGGTAGCAATCTCAACAGCCCGATCCAGCCCCGATTCTTCTGCGGTGGTTTGGGCGATCGCCAACAGTTGAGCAGACCATTGATTCAGCAACTCTTGTGCTTCTGGATAAAGCGGATGGGTAGAAGACCATCCCTGTACGAGTTTGATCCCAGCGATCAATTGGCTTGACTGACCCGACTGTGCTGCCTCACGAGCACAATAGAGCCGCTCCATATCCGCCGAAAGAGGAGAAATTTTCTGGCAATCCGGCAAAGGGGGCAGATTGGTGAGCCACAAAAAGGCACTGATCCCCAAGCCACCTACCAGCCCCAACGCACTAAAACAGAGAACTGACCAGGTCCAGGCTTTACTGGGTCGCCTCAATCGTCGAGGTCTGACGGGTTTAGTCGGGGCTGTTTTTTTAGGGCTAGGTTGCTCAGTTGGCATAGCGGGGGTCATCGTCGGCAACACGGGTGGATGACCACGGCTCACTCCAGCCTTGGGCATAGACGGCTTAGCAGGCGGCACTTCGGTTGAACCTGCTTCGGGTCGCCAATTAGATTCAGCTATGATTTTTGTGCCAAATGGATCCACTTGCTTCTTCACCGAAACCCTCGCCACACCTCAAGAGGTTGCACATGTCTTCTATGCCAACACTATAGATGAGGTTGCAGAATATAGTGCACTCATTCAATACCGTGTAATGCTTTTTTGTGAATTATTGGGTATCGATGAGACTGGCGATTTTAGTCGATCGCAGGCTCTAACGCTTCAGCGGCACGATAACCATAGAAATCAATGGAGTAATTTACAATGCGGACGCCTGTTTGTTGCTCAATCTGGTCTAGCAAATCTTTGGGCAACTGCACATGCACATCCATAATCTGTTTAGTGTCAAGGCAGTTGACATGGCTGTGAGGGTCACTGATATTGCCATAGAGGCGGCCATCGGCTCGGTCAATACACTCAATAATGCCCTGATCAGACAATGCTTCCAGGTTTTGATAGACTGAAGTGTGCCCAATCTCTTTACCTTGCTGATTCAGACGATCGTAGATTTCTCTAGCAGAAAGGTGCTCTTTTGCCTGCCACAGCAACTCCAAAATGAATCGACGCTGTTTACTCAGGCGCATCCCTAACATCTGGCACCGATCAACAGCATCTTCTAACGACCGAATTGGTTTTTTCATGGCCCCTTCGCTATACATAACCCAGCACTCTCAACCTGAACAGTAGTTTTGTTATACGGTTAGTGAATATCTATCTATTTTATCGATGACACCTCATCGTTGGGTGTTGCAATTTCTACAGTCCAATATTCCAAAAATCAGCATTGAATGGTGGTCTATGGAGCTATAGCAGAAACATTGCAACGAAGGTTGGCTTTATACGGGTGTCAATGCAAACATAACCAGGTCAGAGTTTTGAGCAGATCAACGTGACGATGACTGAATTAAGCAATAGACTGAGACCCATAAAACAAACTCACTACCACTTTAACTTACAACTTCTGCAAATGTCTATTGCACATCAACCCTGAGGTGATGAAGTGTTTTAGACTGGCTAGGGGCGATCGCACGACTCATTTAAAGAAGCTATGACCGTTATTATTCCACTCAGTTCTGACTGTTTGAATCATTTAGATTTGACCCCAGCCCAGAATGTGCTTGAAAAGTGGCTGCAAACAGGGGTCATTACCGACCAAGAACAGCAACTCCGCTTTGAGTTTACCGATCCTCGTGATCCTCAAGATCCCCGTGAATTGTCGGAGATCCCAGAAGTTCGGCTCTGGTTTGTCCGCTTAGATGCTCGTTATCCCTGGTTGCCCTATCTCCTCGATTGGGAAGCTGGAGAGTTAGCCCGCTATACTGCCATGCTTGTCCCTCATCAGTTCAGCACAACCGAAGGAATCCAATACAATCCAGAAGCTCTGGAGTTGTTTGTGATGCAAAAGGTGTTTGTGTTGATGGAGTGGTTTCGTCAACATGGGATCAATGGACGCAGCAAAATTAAGTTTATGACTCAAATGCTGGGCTATGAGTTAGAGGATGCCTTTTTTGAATTGATTGAGGCAAACTGAGCTGGGAGCAAACTAAGCCGGGAACTGTTACCTGCACAAGTACCATCTAGTGAAGAATGAAGGGGATTGGTTGACAACACAGCCTAAACTCCCAGGAAGATTTTTATCGCTGTGGGGCACTTTGGTCTGTGCGATCGCGCCCGCTAACCATGCATTTGTCTCGTTAGCCACCCCAAACCATCCGTTAGGCTCTAGTTTTTGCTCCTTAAACCTAATATTCTTTGCGACCCTTCAGTCTGTTGTGCTATGAGTCAAGCCCGATCGCGTCAGTTGTCTCGGTTTCCCCTGCTTCAAACGATCGCCTTCCCTCTGATCTTGGTGCTAGTACTTTGGCTCACCCCTGCTTCTGCAAAAGGAGCATCGACGTCTGCCGTTGTGGTCGATGGAGCGGTGCTGTTTCAAGTGGGGGCAACTGATGAACTGACCGCCAGCAATCGAGCCACTGTCATTAACTCGACCTTAGAAGATCTGGTGCGATCGCGGCAGTCTGTTGACGTAAAAGTCGTTGAGCGCAATCAAGCCCCAACGATTGTGTTGAACGATCGCTATCTGCTAACGGTGACTCAGCGAGATGTTTTACCTGGCAACACGGTGACTCAACAAGCTGGAGAATGGGCCAGAGAACTCCAAGAAGCGGTGCAGGAGGCGCAATATTATCGTTCTTCTAACTACTTAAAAAACGCTGTATTGTTGGGTGCTGCAATGGTGGCGATCGCGTTGGCGTTGCATTGGGGGTTGGGGTGGCTATGGAGACACCCGTTGCATCGGGCAATTCAGCGATTGTTGCCGCGTGCTCCATCGGGGGAGTTATCTGACATTCCTCGACTCGTCAATACTCTGCTCAAAGCTGGGTTGGCGATCGCTCGTGGAATCGTGTGGATTGGGGTGCTCTTTTATGTGTCCCGACTCTTTCCTATGACTCGATATTGGAGCTATGAAATTGGCAGAATTTTGATTTCAAGCTTCACCTCACCCATCCTGACTTTAGGCAACAGTCAATATTCCATTACCAACTTGATCATCCTGGTCGGGATGTTGCTGGGTTTAATTATCTTCTCTAAAACATCAACCGATTTTCTGAGGTCAAGGGTTCTAGAGCGCACTGGCGTCAATCGCGGTGCCCAAGAAGCAGTGGCGATCGTGCTGCGCTACAGCTTAATTTTTATCGGCAGTTTAGTCCTGTTGCAAATTTGGGGGCTTGACATCAGCTCTCTGGCAATTCTGGCAAGTGCCCTTAGCGTAGGGATCGGGTTTGGTCTGCAAGATATTGCTAAAAACTTTGGCAGTGGTCTGGTGCTCGTCTTTGAACGTCCCATTCAAGTGGGTGACTTTGTCGAAGTCGGTGACTTTCAAGGAACTGTTGAGCGCATTGGGGCTCGTAGCACGCTCATTCGCACCCTCGATCAAGTGTCGATCATCGTACCTAACTCACGTTTTTTAGAGCGGGAAGTGATTAACTGGAGCCACGACAACCCTATCTCCCGCATCCATATTCCTGTAGGAGTTGCCTACAGTTCTGATGTTGAGGTTGTGCGATCGCTGCTATTAGAGGCGGCTAGTCACCATCACTGGGTGCTCTCAACCCCACCCCCCCAAGTCTTTTTTACTGGCTTTGGCGATAGCAGTTTAGATTTTGAATTGCTCGTGTGGACCGCAGAACCCAGTAAACAAGTGCCACTCAAAAGCGATCTCTACTTCCGCATCGAAGCGTTACTAAGGCAGCACCAAATCGAAGTGCCCTTTCCACAACGCGATCTCTATATCCGCGCCGATCGCCTACCTATTGAATTTTCACCACAGCTTGAGCAGGCATTGCACCAATTCATCCGAAAACAAGAAGAGTGAAGAACGAAGAATGAATTCAATTTCTGAAGTCTGTTTCTTCGCTTTTCGCTCTTCTTTCTTCGCTCTTACACTAGCGCGGGCACTGGCACCGTCATGTGAGCGTAGAGCGGGAAGCGATCGCACAATTTTGCAACACGGGCACGACAATCAGCCGCAACCGTGGCATCCTCTGGATTGAGAAGGCGATCGGCAATGATATTGGCAATTTCAGTGAATTCCACAACACCCATGCCACGCGTGGTCATCGCAGGAGAGCCAAGTCGCAAGCCACTGGTGACAAAGGGCGATTCTGGATCAAAGGGAACGGTGTTTTTGTTAGCCGTGATATTGACCTCGCTCACCAACTGGTCGGCTCGCTTGCCAGTCATATTGGCAGATCGTACATCCACCAACATTAAGTGGTTGTCAGTGCCCCCAGAGACAATCTTGAGATTACGTTGTTGCAATTGCGCTGCCATTGCCTGCGCGTTTTTGATCACCTCGCCAGAGTAGGTCTTAAATTCAGGCTGAAGGGCTTCCCCAAAAGCAACGGCTTTCCCCGCAATCACATGCTCTAAAGGACCTCCCTGAGTGCCAGGGAAGACTGCCTTATCCAGCTTTTTGCCCAACTCAGCATCACGGGTCAAAATCAAACCACCCCGTGGACCCCGCAGAGTTTTGTGAGTAGTTGTTGTAACCACATCGCAATAGGGAAGAGGGCTGGGGTGATGTCCGGTAGCCACTAACCCTGCAATATGAGCAATATCAGCGAGCAAATAAGCACCCACTTCATCAGCGATCGCCCGGAACTTATCAAATTCTATGATGCGAGAATAGGCAGAATAGCCGCAGATCAACAATTTGGGGCGATGCTTGAGAGCTAGATCGCGCACCTGGTCATAGTCGATCGCTTCTGTTGCTTGACTGACTTCATAGTGAAACTTCTGGAACCACATGCCAGAAATGTTGACCGGAGAGCCGTGAGTCAGGTGCCCACCGTGGGAGAGATCCATACCCATGATGGTGTCTCCGGGCTTTAGCAATGCCAAAAATACTGCCGTATTTGCATTGGCTCCAGAATGGGGTTGCACATTGGCATGAGCCGCTCCAAACAGTTGTTTTGCCCGCTCGATCGCTAACTGCTCAATCTGATCAATAAACTCGCACCCGCCGTAATAACGCTTGCCGGGTAACCCCTCAGCATATTTATTGGTCAGCACCGATCCCTGGGCGGCTAAAACAGCCGCAGACGTAAAGTTTTCGCTAGCAATCAGCTCTAAGTGATCTCGCTGGCGTTGTAGCTCTTGTTGAATCAACCCAGCTACGGCAGGGTCAGTTTTTGCTAAAAAATCTAAATTGGTCTGAGTCACAAGCAAACTCCCAGGAAATCAAATAAACATGTTGGCAGGCCATCACACCGGAGCAAAGATAATCTTTGCTAATGACTAAAGGTTTAAGCTTTTAACCATCAGTCTTTCACCCGTGCTGTCCGTTCTCTCCAGTCTTTCATCATATAGCAATCGCAAAGGGCTGATCAGCACGACTTGAGATAGATGACGAGGCTCATGTATCTGAACTCAATTCATCTCTACTCAAAAGGGCGATCGCTTTTTAAGATTGCTGCAATAAACACCACACAGATAGCAGTCAACCCTTAAAGTTATGTATGAATTAGCAAAGGGTTAAGATTTGCTGACCTAAAATAGTCTTACTAGAGTGTAAGCAGAGCTAGATTTCAACGAAGAAGTAGCTGGCTCCATTAGAGGTGTTCTGATGCTAGTCATCTTGATGGAAAAACAAATTCTCGCTCCGCACCATGTTTGTCAGACCTGTCTGATGGCTGATCAGAGTGGGCAACCCCGCTGGCAACAGGGGCAACTCCGGTGTGGTCGGGTACTGGCGGTGAATGACAATCAGCCAGTGCAATATGAATGTCAGATGGGCTTTCGGGTCGCCAATATTGAATAAGTGGTCAGAAAATAATTGCAGGATTCACAACACAAAAGCCCATTGCGTTATTCTAGGCGTAGCCCCAACCGAATTTTCTGTTGACGCTTTAAAAATACGAGGATGACATGACCTGGCGCGGTTCTACTTCCCCTCTCGATCGCCTCTTTGCTTGCTTGCCCTATTTGTTGCCTTTAATAGAAGTCATTATTTCTTTTGGTCGTGCTTTCTTTTTGCGATTTCCTGAGCTTCAAATCATCCTCTTCCCGCTACAACCGTTCATTGCAATTTACGCAATCATAATAGGGTCGATTCCCTTTGGTGGGTTTCTAGTTTTTCTGGCACTCTATTTTCTCGTAGTGCGAAATGAGAGCATCCAACACTTTATTCGTTTTAATGCGATGCAATCCATCTTAATTGGGATTGGTGTCAGTCTTGCTAGCCTAGTTTGGTTTGACTTGGTGGCTAAGATTGTCAGAATTCCCTTAGTTAATGAAACTGTCGCTTTTATTGTTTTTCTTGGAACTGTAGCAGCCGTTATCTACTCAGTCGTGCAATCTGCGTTTGGGCGATACGCCGAAATTCCACCCCTATCTGATGCTGCCTACGTGCAGACCCGGTAACAGGAAAGTCATAGGGACGCGGTTAATCGCGTCCCTATAGATAGCTATTCCATCGCTTTCTCAGCAGGCTGTTTGGCAATCACTGCGTTTTCCAAAGAACCGATTCCCTCAATCTCCACTCGAATGCGATCGCCCACAGTGACCGATCCCACGCCTTCTGGGGTGCCTGTCAAAATCACATCTCCGGGTAACAGCGTCATTACCTGGCTGATGTAAGACACCAGGAACTCTGGCGAAAAGACCATCTCACTGATGGGAGCCGACTGCACCGGAGTCGCATCATCATTGAGAAATGTTTGCAATCGTGCCCCAGCACTGAGTTCGCGTACAATCCACGGCCCCAACGGACAAAAGGTATCAAACCCTTTGGCACGAGTCCACTGATTGTCTTTGCGCTGCAAGTCCCGTGCGGTCACATCATTAGCAATCGTATATCCCCAAATTTTCTGGCGGGCTTCATCGGGGGTGCAATCGATACAGCGATCGCCAATAATCAGTGCCAACTCTCCTTCATAATCGACCCGCTCCGACTGAGGTGGATATTGAATCGGCACATCTGCTGCAATCACCGCCGTTGGCGGCTTAAAAAACAGTAATGGCTCTTTGGGCACTTCACCCCCCATCTCAGCCGCGTGTTTTTGATAATTTTTACCCACTGCAATGATCTTAGACGGAGCACAAGGAGCCAAAACGTGATACGTGTCGGGTGCTAACTCTTGGTCGGTGGGTTGCCCTTTAAGCCAAGGGGGTGCATCCAATACCTGTACACGCCGATCTAAATGCAGCAATCCATAATAAAGCTGTCCTGCCTTGGTTTGAACCCGGACATAGCGTTGAGCCATAGTGAATTAACGTTTAACCTGAGATATGATGGTAATTCCTTGCTTCTAGTCTGAATGCCTCATTAGTAAGAGTAGTCAGCCTTGCCTCAATTCTCCCATTCTTTTTAAAAAGGTCATTGAGCAACAGAAGCCATTTGTCCATAAGGAGTTATTTCCATGAATTATTACGAAACAATGTACATTTTGCGGTCTGATTTGGGTGATGAATTAACCGATCAGGCGATCGCCCGCTATCAAGCGTTGCTCACCGAACAGGGCGCAACTGATATTGAAACGCAACATCGAGGCAAACGCCGCCTAGCTTACGAAATCAAGAAACAGCGGGAAGGCGTTTACATTCAAATGAACTACAAGAGCGGTGGCAACACAGTCGCCACGCTAGAGCGGGCAATGCGGTTAAGTGATGATGTCATTCGTTATCTCACCATTACCCAAGACGCTCCCAAAGTGGCTGTCCCTGAAGAGCAAACGGCTTGAGAAGATGGCTCCAGGAGCTGAATCTGTTATCTATCTGTCATCTGTATAATTAGAGCCGCTTTAGAGACATGGCAGTGCCATGTCTCTACGCCGAGAATTCCATCTGCATCAATCCATACTCCTTCTGGTATTCACAGATAGGGTTTGAAAATAAAACGAGGGGAGTGTGGCAGCTTGTAGTAGTCAGGAGTTTTACTATTTGGCTGAGTGCTCACGTTAACCCTAAATTTCCTCCCTACTGAGGGTCTGCTGTCCTTAGTACAACTCATCGTAAATAGGGGTGGGAATTTGGGGTGCAGGGGTGAGACCCCTGGCTGGGGGCTGCGCCCCCACCCCCCCTTGGTTTTATTGCCGAACCCTATCTGTGAAAAGCAGTACTTAGGGTCTAAAAATTTCTTCATTCTCAGAATTCACTCGATTGAGCACGATACGCTAGAGGTAAAGCTGTTCGCCTTTTCCTGACGTTAGTGATCTGCTATGAAACTCTCCAAGAAAAACCTGGATCAACGCCTCGACCACCTCTACGATGTCATTATCGTTGGAGGGGGTGCTGGAGGATTGTCGGCTGCCGTCTATCTCCAGCGATATCGCCTATCCTGCCTCGTGATTGAGAAGGGTCGGGGTCGCTCCTTTTGGATGCAAGATTTGCGGAATTATTTGGGATTATCACCCGAAACTCCAGGCAGAGAGATTCTAAATCAAGGTACAGAGCACATGCTCGATCTGGGAGGGGACTACCTGCGGGGCTTCGTCGAAGACGTTCAAGATGAAGGCGATACGTTTGCCGTTAAAGTCAAAATCGGCAAAGTTGACAGTACCTATCCAGTCTTTCGCTCTAAATATGTCATTGCTGCCAGCGGCATCATTGATCAACTGCCTAAGTTGCCAGATATGCAGAATGTCTACGATTATGCAGGCTATAACCTGCATGTTTGTATGATTTGTGATGGTTACGAGATGGCAGATAAAAAGTGTGGGCTGTTTGTCGGCTCTGAAAATGCTATTAACACCGCCTTTGTACTCAATTGGTTTACCCCCTACATCACCGTTTTTACTCACGGTCTGTGCTCTGTTGGAGATGAGATGCGACAAAAGTTAAAGGAATTTGGCTTTCCTTTGGTCGAAACTCCCATTAAGCGGTTCTTAGGAGAACACCATGAGATGAATGGGGTAGAGCTAGAGGATGGCTCTAGTGTTGAGCTTGAAACGGGGCTTGTGGCAATGGGTTCGCACTACCACAACGGCTATCTCAAGGGTCTAGATTTGCAGTGGAAAGGGGAAAATTTAGTCACTGATTCTATGTGCCGCACCTCCCATTCTCGAATTTTTGCGGTGGGTGACTTAAAAGAAGGTATCAATCAGGTGTCAATTGCCGTTGCAGATGGTACATTAGCTGCAACAACCATTTGGCGAGACATTCGTCGCACCGCTACCCCCCGTCGCTGGGAAGAACATTTAACACAACCCACCATCGAGCCTATTGGAGCCATATCGTGACTCAGAGCGTAACCCAATCCTTATCCCTAAACCCTTCTGACTTACCTGTCGAGGTGGCTCGCTTGCAAGATGAATTGCAAATGCGGGATCAACTTGTGCAGCAGCTATCCCAAGAGCTATTTCGTCTAGTTAAGGGGAATGCAGGTTTTATGCCTGCTCCCGAAATTTCTGAACGCCACATGGCGGAGATGCGTGCCCTGCGTGAGCAGTTACAAGGGGTAGAGCAGCAAGTTATGTTTTATCAAGAACAAATTGCTTCACGTGATACTGAAGTTTATCAATTGCGCCAATCGGTCAAAGAACTGACTGACCGCTCCCGCATGCTAGAGCAGGTTGTTCAAGAGTTGCCTCACATCTACCGTGAAAAGTTTGCTGAGCGCATGGCACCGATCAAAGAAAAAATTGCTCGGTTGCAACGCGAAAATCGTCAACTTCATGCTGAGTTGCAGAGTGTTAGCTATCGTCTGGCAGTCCGTAACCGTCGCACCACTCAAGTTGATCTGCCTTCTTTTTCTCAAGGTGGTACTGGTGCTCAAATTCCGACCTTTGGCAACGCTTAAGGCAGCTTAGGTGACTGACGTTTACATCCTCGCTGATGTTGAGCATCAGGGTAGTCGCTGTGTACCTTGTTCCGTTGAGCAAGGAGTGATGGTGAATGCCTTGCAACAGGCGATCGCCGTTGATGTGACATTGGGTTTAGGCGATTATGTTGTTTATCTGACTTCACCACAGCGTTTTTCTGCTAGAGGCAGAGATACTCTTGTTTGCCCATTGACGCTTCACATACCAAAAGCATTAGAGTTTGCCGGACAAGCCATTTATCAAATTTGCCAGGATGTTCAAGGGTTACGCCTGTGGGTTAGGCGTGAATTTGGGGGGTTGACTGGTGAAGGCGATCTATGGTTGCCCATTGCTCTGACCACAAAGGGACCGTTATATGGTGAGGTCATTGGGTCTGAGTTAGAGACGTCTGCGGTTCAGACAGACTCTATAGAGGTTTCCTACTACCAACCCCTGCACCTTAGCGATCGCCTACGACAACCGCTTTATCGGCTAGGAGGACAACTCTTGCGATCGCACCAAGCTCCTCCATCCGTTTATCTCATGCAATTTAGCATTCAGGAGGATCAGATCTGCTTTGATCGCCTCTTTCCCTTTCCGGCGGCTCCAGCGATCGCCAGTATTGGAGTCCAAATTCCTAATCTCTTTACCTGCCACTGGCACTGCATTAGCGGGCAACCCCTTCAAGACCTGGCAATACCAGGTGCAGTACCCCATCGCATCTGGCAAGAGCAGGACGCAAACAGTAAGGAATAGAAAACGCAAAATGACGGAATATTAAGGGTTTGATCATTTTTGTCAGTCAATCAGGACGCGATGTGCAACGATAGCAACTGTCTTGACAGTTTTGCTAAAGGAAGTGGAACTCCTGCATCCCGTCTTAATCAACTCCTAATTACGATAGGTTGGAGCTTGGCAACCGCTTTTGATTTGACATGACTCCTGAAACTGCGTCATCATCAAAGTGAGAGTTGTATTAACGTTTGTGAAGGCTACCTTGCATGTCCCTTGAGCTGATCTCACTGGAAACACTCCAGGAACTAGCCCATCATTATGGCTATGGAGCCGTCTTTGTAGGTATTTTGCTAGAAAATGCAGGAGTGCCTATCCCCGGCGAAACCATTACGTTGGTGGGTGGTTTTTTAGCCGGTAGCGATGAGTTAAATTACTGGTTCGTTTTAGGTAGCGCAACAGCAGGAGCCGTCATTGGCGATAACATTGGCTATTGGGTTGGCTTTTATGGCGGTTGGTCGCTCTTGAGTCGAGTCGGTCAGCTCTTTAAAATTCGTGAAGAGAAACTCATTGAGGTCAGAGAGCAATTTAGCCAAAATGCTGCAAAGGCGGTGTTTTTGGGGCGATTCGTTGCTCTATTACGAATTTTTGCGGGTCCCTTGGCAGGCATTGCCAAAATGCCTTACCCAAAATTCTTTTTGTGGAACCTGGCAGGCGCAGCGATATGGGCGTCTGCGATGGTGAGCCTGTCTTATTTTGTCGGTCAAATTGTGCCCCTAGAAGTGTTGATTCAAGGGGTTGCTCAATTTGGGGTAGTCACCTTGCTCATCATTGCGACAGCGATCGCCATTCCACTGTGGTTAGAGCGTCGAGGCAAAGGGATTGAGGCAATTGTGATTGACCCTATCAAACCTCAAGAACAAGAATAATCTCAGTCAAGATACCTCTTTAACCAACGGTTCCTGATCTGAATTAGGGCGATCGCTGAAAGCTTCAGTTGGGTCTGCGGCAGTCGGCTCATCAGAATGATTCAAGCCAGGTACCTCAAATCCGCCCAGTGCACTCTTAATAGAACTGGCAAAGGGCACAGCAATCACCAACCCCAGCAGACCACCAATTTTTGCCCCAATGAGCAGCGACACCAGCACCCAGATGGGGCGTAACCCTGTAAAGCGACCTAATAATCGTGGAGCAATGATCTGATCAATAATTTGATCGACCACAAGGGCGATCGTGATTACCTTGATCCCCAACCAAAAATCTTGGAAGCCTAACAGCACACTAATAATGGCACAGGTCACAACATCCCCAAAAGGAATCAGTGCCATGACCCCAATGCCAAACCCAAACAACAATGCATAGGGAATTTGCAACACTGCAAAGGCGATCGTCATAAACACACTCACGATCAAACCTAAAGCAGCCTGACCAATGAAATAGTTTTGAAAGTTTTGGCGTAATGACTCTCGCACTCGGCTACTCAATGGCTCTGGCAAGCGACGAAACAGTTCCTGGATCAGGCGATCGCCATCGGCCAGCAGATAAAACGTCAAAACAACGGTTAACAACAGCTCTGACAGCCCACCCACCGTTTCTAAGGTCAGCGTCACCACTTGATCGGCCAGCTCTTGCAATTCATTCGGTAGGCTATTGACAACCTGATTCACCACCAACCCCAAACGCACAGGCAAGTTTTGACTGGCCAGCCAATCTTGAAACAATTGCAATTGCTGGTTGCCCGACTCTAACCACTGAGGCACAAGCTGCCCCAGCTCTCCCAAATCTTCTAACAGTAGGGGAATCAGAGTAATCCCTAAAATAACCACGACCAAGAGCGTAACGAGCAAAATCAACGCAACGGCCTGACCACGTTTAATCCCTCTTCTTTGCAGAAACTGCACAGGGTAGTTCAGCAGCAATGCCAGCAAAGAGGCCAACACAAAAACCGTGATCAACGGTTGAAAGTATTGCAACCCCTTGAGTGCCAGCCAGCCATCGAGAAAGACCAACGGAAACAGTACAGCAATAATGAGCCACTGAACTAGTTTTTTAATCGAGCGATCAGATAGGTTTAGCAAAGTCAAAATCCTTTCAAAGGCTGCTGTGAGAGAGTTGGGGCAACGAGAACCGTCCTCATACTCTAGCTCTGCCCTTCGATTTCATCCTCTTCCCACTGGAACTGCGGGTTAGAGGTTGGGCAAACGCAGCATTATAGATTCTCTCATTCTCTTCAGCAGACTTAAATAAATCCACCACAGGATTGGGGTAGTCTACTCCCAGTCTGACTCCAAATCGTTGCTGTTCAACGGGCAACAGTGTCCAAGGTTGATGGACTTTACTAGCAGGCACATCTACGAGTTCGGGCAACCAGTGTTTCACATACTCTCCTTGAGGGTCGTAGTCTTTAGATTGCTTCAAGATGTTAAAGAAGCGAAACCCACGAGCATCATTACCGACTCCTGCGGTGTAGTTCCAGTTGCCCCAATTGCTACACACGTCATAGTCGATCAAGAGCGACTCAAACCATTCTGCGCCGATTTGCCAGTTGATCCCCAGGTTTTTGGTTAGAAAACTAGCGACATTTTGCCGCCCGCGATTTGACATAAATCCAGTAGCGGCCAGTTCGCGCATATTAGCATCAACCAGAGGAAATCCGGTCATGCCTGCCTGCCATACAGCAAAGCGATCCCAGTCTTCTTTCCAGGCGATCGCTACACCCTGTAACCCTGATTTGCGAAAAATGCGATCGCCATGCTTAGCACAGATCAATCTAAAATAATCTCGCCAAAGTAATTCAAAGATGAGCCAATACGTTGAGTCATTCCGAATCCGCTGAAGTTCATAGTTCTGGACTTGTTCGTAAATAAACCGAGGAGATAGACAGCCCAACGCCAACCAGGGGGAAAACTTAGAGGAATAATCTTCGCCCAACAGGCCGTTACGAGTCTCCTTATAGATGCGGAGGCGATCGCGCTCCCAAATATAAGCATTGAGTCGTGCCAAGCCCGTTGTTTCCCCTCCTACAAAGCGCATCACCGCCCGTGGGTCAAAACAGGGGGGTTCTAGCCCCAAATCTGCCAGGTCAGGCAGCTCACCCGGTTCAAGGTCAGGGAAAGCAGGCAACCGTTCCGGCGTGGAAAAAGTAGGGGTCACAGTAGACTCTTTCTCTACCTGTTTCCGGAAATTGGTGAACACCTCTGGAATATGGGCAAGATCAAAGGGTAAATCATCCGGGTGATAGAGCGTATGACCCCACATCTGTTGGAGTCTGATGCCTAATGCCTCCAGTGCCGTCTGAAGTGCCGTCTCGACTGCACTCTCTTCAGAAGTCACCTCATGATGACAATACACAGTTGTGATACTCAAAGTCTTAGCGATTTCGGGTAACACTACTTCTGGCAACCCCTGCCGGATTAAGAGATCAGAGCCAAGCGATCGCAGCGATCGCCGCAAATCTGCCACACTCTCTCGTAAAAACTGAGCCCGAAATGCACCCGTTTTCGGAAACCCATAGGATGTTGTGCCAAATTGTCTAGGATCAAAACAATAGACCGGAACAATGTCTAAAGCACGAGGCGTATGCTGCAAAGCTCGATGCAGCGGTTCGTGATCGTGGATTCGCAAGTCATTGCGATACCAAATGAGAATTCGCGGAGCTGCCACCATTGTCCAATCCCTTAGCGTCCTCATCTAGGATACATTTCTTAACCTTTGAGTGGTATGGAGAATCTGACATCTGAGCTGTTCGATAAAATTCGTCAGCAATTTAACTTCGGTCCTTATCCTAGAGTGCCTCTTGAAAAATCTCCCAAAGAGGATCTCAATGATCTGTTTATCCATAATTGGATCACTCCTTTTTATTTACGGGAACAAAAACTTGTTGCCGATCAAGAAGTGGTGATTTTAGATGCAGGATGTGGCACAGGATATAAGTCGTTGGTGCTCGCAGAAGCAAACCCCAATGCCAGAATTATTGGCATCGATTTATCAGAAGAATCGATTCAATTAGCAGAACAGCGGTTGCGTTATCACGGCATTAATCGGGCTGAATTTCATGTGATGAAAATTCAGGATGTCTATCAATTAAATTTGCAATTTGATTACATCAATTGCGATGAGGTTCTCTACTTATTTCCAGACCCAGCGATTGGTCTAAAAATATTTAGCAGTGTGCTCAAACCTAAAGGAATTATTCGCGCTAATTTGCATAGCGCACTGCAACGAGCCGATCTCTATCGGGCTCAAAAAGTCTTTCAATTAATGGGGCTATTTGATCACAATCCACAAGAGCTAGAAATGGAGATTGCGATCGATACGATGAAAGCACTCAAAGATCAGGTAAATCTCAAGTCGCGCACCTGGACGCCGATTTATGAAGAAGCAGAGGGTCGGCAGGCATTGCTGATGAATTATTTATTTCAGGGCGATACTGGATACACTATTCCCGATATGTTTCATGCCTTAGAGCAAGCCGATTTAGAGTTTATCAGCATGGTAAATTGGCGGCATTGGGAGTTGATGGATCTGTTTAAAGAGCCAGAAAACTTGCCCATTTTTTGGGAGATGAGCTTCCCTGAAATCAGTATTCAAGACCGATTACATTTGTTTGAATTATTGCAGCCGATTCATCGATTGCTCGATTTTTGGTGTGGTCATCCAGAAGATATTCCATCGATTTTGCCAGTAGCTCAGTGGCAAGAAACAACATGGAAAGAGGCGATCGTCACTCTTCATCCACAATTGAATTCACCCCACATCAAAGCGTGTTTAGAAGATTGTATTGCTCATCAAACAACTTTTGATGTCAGTCAACATCTCTCAATGCCTGCGGTTGGTTCAGTTGTGATCAACGATAGTTTGGCGGCCTGTTTATTACCCCTGTGGGAAGGTGCTCAATCGGTGAGTACGTTAGTCAATCGGTGGTTAAACATTAGACCTGTTCATCCGATTACATTAGAACCAACTTTATGGGACACAGCTTTGCAAGATGTCACCCAATTATTGACTCAATTAGAAGTATTTCTCTACGTCTTGATCGAACCTTAACCCAGGTGTGATGTGTATTCTAGCGGCAGAGTCACACGATAAACCGCACCTCTCCCAATCTCTCTGAGTTCACGGAAAGTGCCGTTCAGGAATTAGGCACCATTATTTGTAGGATGGGTTGGCGATCGCGCAACCCATATGGACATTGCGTTTCATGCTCAACCCAACCTACATCCAATTAAGCGGCTTGATGAGAAGTTAGGTTTTCCTGAGTGAGCAAAGCATTGATTTTTGCAGCAAGCGTCTTTTTAGACGCTACGCCAACTACCTGATCCACAACGTGCCCATTTTGGAAAAACAGCAACGTGGGAATAGCTTGAATATTGTATTGAGTTGCCAATTGAGGATAGTTGTCAGTGTTGAGTTTGGCGACAGTCACTTGTTCAGCAAAATCAGTGGCTAGCTCTTGAATAATAGGGCTAACCATGCGGCAAGGCCCACACCAAGGTGCCCAAAAATCAACCAAAGTGAGCGTCGGATTAGCTAACACTGTTGTGGCAAAATTAGCCTCTGTAAGGGTCAGGGGTACTGTCAAATTAGACATAAACAAGCTCCTTGGGCTGCAATGTTTGCAAATGAGTCAAGATCAACAATCAAGAGCAACAATGGCGATCGCTCAGAATGAGGGGATGGGCGATCGCGAGTTTTCTTTGCAAGGTGACATTTCTGGCTTAACCAGAGTCAAGTAGTTAAATAACTATTTAACTAAAACCAATATAGCATGCTTTTCCAGGGGTCGTGAACTAGCACCCTGGGTCATCCAAATTTCTAAGCACGAGGGGATAGGGGTGTTTTGCAAAACGTTTTGACAAAGGTGATTATGGGATGCTTTGCGATTCTTCCGTGAACCCCGTTAATCATCCACAAACTCACCCAACATCTTCACCTCTGGCTCCAGATCGATTGCCCATCGCTCCCAGATCTGCGCTTGCACATAGCGAATCAGTTGGAAGATATCACTCGCAGTCGCCCCACCAACATTCACAATGAAGTTGGCATGCATCTCTGACACCTGTGCCCCGCCAATTTGGTACCCTTTTAGCCCTGCCTGCTCAATCAATTGACCTGCTTTGTAGGGGTTGGGGTTGCGAAAGACACTGCCACAACTGGGCAAATGGTAGGGTTGAGTGGTGTGACGTCGCTCTAAATAAGTTTTTGTGGTGCTGTTGACCTGTTGTGGATCTAGCCCTGGCTTCAACTGAAAGGTCGCCTCAAGCACCAGACGGCGATCGCGCTGCAAAACTGAGGTGCGATATTGATAGCCCAAGTCAGCCTGAGACAAGATCTGCACCTCACCCAGTGGGGTTAATACCTGAGTGCTCAACAACACATCGGCTGCACAACCATCATGAGCCCCGGCATTCATCACAACGGCACCCCCAACGGTACCAGGAATACCAACTGCCCATTCTAAACCGCTCCATCCTCGCTCAGCGGCTTGCCATGCCAATCGCACAATGGGTTCTCCAGCGGCAGCTGTGATTTGAGCGGTTGTGGGGTCAAAGTGGCTATAACGCAAGTGTCGGGTGCCGATGACTAGTCCTGGTAAGCCGCGATCGCTAATCAATAAGTTGCTGCCTGCCCCTAGCACAGTGATTGCCAAGCCCTGCGTTTGTGCCCACGCTACACTCATTTGCAAATCGTTGAGCGTGCGAGGTGCTACAAACCACTCTGCAATACCCCCCACTCGAAATGAGGTTAAGGGGGCTAGCGTGATTTGGGGTTTAATCAAGCAATTAGTGTTAGGCAATCGAATCGGTTCGGGCAAACGCTGTCCTGAAACCACCGGGGAATCAGTCAGATGAGTACTATTAAACCGTAGGGAGGTGCTCATGAATAGCGGATTATTTGCAGTGAGTTGATGCAGAGGCTTGCTCAATCTGCTGATAGTGAGCAATTAAATCGGGAATAGTGCGGTTGAGATTGCCTGCCCCTAAAAACATCACCAAGTCTCCCGGTTGCAAGGCTTGCTTGAGATAGTCTGTGATTGTGAGCAGAGTTGGTTGATAGATCACTTGTGGGTGGTAGGTGGCGATCGCCTCTGCCAATTGAGGGCCACTCACCAATCCTAAATCTGGTTCTCCAGCACTGTAAATGTCGGTTGTCACCACCAAATCAGCATTCCCAAATGCCTGAGCAAACTCATTTAAGAAGGTCTTAGTCCGACTATAACGGTGGGGCTGAAACACCGCCACCACTCGCCGTGAGGCTTGATTAGAGGCTGCATGAAGGCGAGCCGCTGCTAAGGTTGCCTGAATTTCACTGGGGTGGTGAGCATAATCATCAATAAATAAGATGTTGTTGGCTTCACCCCGGTGCTCAAATCGCCGACGGGCACCCTCAAAGGTGGTGAGAATTGGAGCGATCGCATGAAAGCTGAGGTTCAGTAGCCGTCCAACAGCGATCGCCGCTAACGCATTGCTCAAATTGTGCTGACCCAACAACTTTAGATGCAACCGTCCGAGCGGCTTACCCCGCTCCCAGACTTGGGCAGTGGTTCCTTCTGCTCCATAGACAACGTCATCCACTGTGTAATCCGCTTGAGATTCTAGATGGAGGCTATAACTGATGGTCGGCTTAAAGCGTTGACGGACGGTTTCACAGTCAATACAGCCGATCAGGGTGCGACAGTTTTGGGCAAAGGTTGTAAAGGTCTCAATCACCTGATCCAAAGTGGTGTAGTGGTCTGGGTGATCTAACTCAATATTTGTGATGATCCCTACCTCAGCCGCAAACTTAACTAATGACCCATCTGATTCATCGGCTTCTGCAACCAGATAGGGACCTTCACCCAGACGAGCGTTACCCTGCCAAGCGTTGACCTCACCACCCACAACGATGGTTGGGTCAAGGCCGGCCTTGAGCAGCAGGTAACCAATCATGCTACTGGTGGTGGTTTTTCCGTGGGTTCCTGCAACCGCAATACTGTAATAGTTTTGAATGAGGGCCGCTAACAAATCTGAGCGATGAAAGATGGGGCAGCCCAAATCGAGCGCGGCACGATATTCAGGGTTAGCCGCATTAATCGCCGTAGAACAAATAACCTGAGGCAAGAGCAACACAGTTGCCTGATCCAAAGTGTGTTCTCGTAGCTTCAAGGATTCACTGGTTGTTTTTACCGCAACCGTGCCATTTGAGCCAGGTCGCGCTACGTCTCCATTCGTCAGAGCCGACCGTTGAAAAAAGTCCAGGTTAGTTGCATCCTGGCTCCAAAAGATATGCGCGCCTTGTTCTTGCAAACGCTGTGTAATATGACTGAGGGAAATGTCCGATCCAGATACCGGCAAATTACGTTTTGCCAAAACATACGCGAGAGCCGACATACCAATGCCACCTATACCAATGAAATGGAACGGTCTCCCGCTGAAATCGACAGAATTCAGCATTTTAGCTCCTCAAACACCACACCACACCAATAACACGCGGATATCATAGCAAGAATTGTTTTGTCGCGATACAACTCATCCAGGATTTGAATGAATCATTGCGATCGCCAGCATTTTATAAAAACAGCCAACAATTCTGGTTTTGCTAAACATGAATGCACCTTAAAAATTACAGAGCCACATTAGTAGACCCAGTCCCTTGACTGATTTTGTTCAGCCTGCCTATTTGGGCAGATTGCCTTTAGTAGGTCTACCTGAGCAAAAGGCTCTGAGATTTCTTATGTTGTTTTAACCTAGCTTGAGCTGGATTTGATGTAAAAACAAGGAATTCGTCAAAGACTCAGGAAAATACTGAGCTAAAACATCCTCTTGATTTGTATTATTCCTTTGGTCAATCTGTAATCTGGACAGTTTTGAATACGAGCGGTTGGCAAACCTATGCCAAAGTTGGGAATTGTAGGAGGAACCTTTAACCCCATCCATTTAGGGCATCTGTTGATGGCAGAGACTGCCCTGCATCAACTTCAGTTGGATCAGGTACTTTGGGTACCGACTTATCATCCTCCCCATCGATCGCCCACTGATTTAGCAGCCGTCTCCCATCGAGTAGCTATGATCAAAGCGGCGATCGCCTCTCATCCGGCTTTTGCACTCTCTACCGTTAATCTCGATCGTCCAACCCCGTCCTACGCCATCGACCTATTCACTGAGCTGCAACAACACCATCCTCAGAGCCAGTGGTATTGGATTCTGGGCTTAGATGCGTTTCAAACCTTGCCTCAGTGGTATCGTCGTCACGAGCTAGTGCAACAGTGCAGTTGGCTAGTAGCACCCCGTTTCCTGACCCAGCCAGACACTCAGGCAACCAAGTCAATGGCTTCACCAACCACCCCACAACTCTGCACCCAGGTGGCTCAAGCCTTACTACAACAAAACCTAAAAATTCACTGGCAAGTCTTGCACATGCCCTTATTTGAAGTTTCCAGTAGTCTAATTCGGCAATATAGGCGCGATGCCAAGCGGTTTCCGTTGGGGAACAACCACCGCTCCATTCGCTACTTAGTGCCAGACGCTGTCTTTGCTTATATCAACCGGGAAAATCTTTACATTTAGCAGTTTAGGCTTCAGAGTAAGAGGCTGAAAAAGCAACAGGAAGAGAATATAAGGGTGAGAGAGCCAGTTTTCCCGCGATCGCGTCATTCTCAAACCCCATCATTCCATCCTTCTCCCCCAAACTACTCAGCTGTCTGTGTTAAAAATTTTCACCTTATCTCCATATTGATCCCAATCCGTCACTCTAAGTATTGAGACGGTTACTCGCTAAAGTGTATGATCTGGTTCATTAACAAATCCTGTTACAAAGAGGCAATGAATCTTCCGATTCTGCGAATTCGATGTCTCCTGTGAGAGGTTAAATGGTGATTCATTGAAGAGGGCAAGACGCAGTGATTAGAGTAGCGATCAACGGATTTGGGCGCATTGGGCGCAACTTTCTGCGGTGCTGGCTTACGAGAAACAACAGTCAGTTGGAGGTCGTTGCCATCAACGACACATCTGACCCCAGAACCAATGCTCATTTGCTTTCATACGATTCCATGCTGGGCAAGCTAAATGCCGACATCAGTGCTGATGACAACACCATCACGGTGAACGGCAAGACTATTAAATGTACGTCTGATCGCAATCCCTTGAACCTGCCGTGGGGTGCTTGGGATATCGACCTCATCATTGAGTCAACGGGTGTTTTCACAAGCAAAGAGGGTGCCTCTAAACACTTAGAGGCGGGAGCCAAGAAAGTCTTAATTACTGCACCAGGTAAGGGTGATGATGGCACCTTTGTCGTAGGTGTCAACGATAAAGATTACGACCACAACAAGCACACTATTATCAGCAACGCCAGTTGTACGACCAACTGCCTAGCTCCGATCGCCAAAGTGATTCACGAGAGCTTTGGCATCATCAAGGGGACGATGACGACTACCCACAGCTACACCGGAGACCAGCGGCTGTTGGATGCTAGCCACCGTGATGTTCGCCGAGCACGGGCTGCGGCTCTCAATATTGTGCCGACAACGACGGGGGCAGCTAAAGCGGTTGCTCTTGTTCTTCCTGAGTTGAGTGGCAAACTCAACGGTATCGCTTTGCGGGTACCCACTCCTAACGTCTCAGTTGTAGATTTGGTGGTTCAAGTTGAAAAGCCAGCCATCAAAGAGCAAGTTAACGAAGCTCTTAAAGTTGCTTCAGAAGGTCCCTTAAAGGGCGTCTTGGCATACAGCGAATTAGAACTGGTTTCGAGCGACTATCGGGGGCATGATGCCTCATCTATCATTGACTCTCACTTAACGATGGTTATGGGTGGAGACATGGTGAAAGTGGTTGCCTGGTATGACAACGAGTGGGGTTATAGCCAGCGTGTGGTTGACCTTGCAGAAGTGGTAGCTCAAGGCTGGAAAGCTTAACACTGGATTGGGGCAAGGAGGTTTAGCCCCTTGATCCTCTTTAAAGTTGAAATGAGGGCATCTAGATGCCCTCATTTTTTAGTTGGCTCTCATTTTTTAGTTGGATTGATCGCGACAGTCAGGTTAGCTCCAAAGAAGACGAGCGAAACGCTAAACTCACGCTGGAGTGCCAGCAGAGTCAGGGGCTTCAAATTTGTAACCCACTCCACGAACCGTTTGAATTAACGCAGGCTGAGTGGTGTCAATCTCAATCTTCTTGCGAATTTGCCCGATGTGCACATCAACAACCCGTTGATCACCGACATATTCGTAATCCCAGACTTTCTGAATAAGCTCTGCACGTCGCCAAACTCGACCGGGGTGGCTGGCTAAAAAATGCAGCAAATCAAACTCTAAAGCGGTGAGTGGCACAATCTCACTATTGAGTGTCACTTCTCGCCGGACTGGATCGATGGAAAGACCATTAAAGACCAGGCATTGCTGTTCGGCTGTGGTAACAGGGCGTTGACGTTTTAGAATTGCGCCTACCCTGACTTCTAATTCGCCTAAGCTAAAGGGTTTTGTGAGGTAATCATCAGCCCCTTGAGCAAACCCTCGAATTTTGTCAGCCTCGTCGGCGCGACTGGTCAACATCAAGACAAAAACACCGGTTCGACTTTGCATCTCTTGACAGAGTGCGTAGCCTGTTGCATCTGGTAAGTTAACATCCAGGATGACGAGATCGGGGTTGAATTGTTCAAACACCGCTAGAGCAGTCTTACCATCTTCAGCAGATTCCATCTGATAGTTCTGCTTGGATAGAAAACGGTGAATCAATGTCCGAATTGACGGATCATCATCAACTACAAGAATTTTGGCTGAAGCCATAGCCATAGGTTGCACTGAGGAGGGGAGATATCTATAAATGTTGGATGAAGAGTTCGATCAAGCAGTCAAGTTTGATGCAAATAGATTCAAAATTAACGTAGGCACCCTACACATATTAAGCGGTTATTAAACTAATTATGTGCTTAGAAACCCGTAATGCAAATAATTAGCCCTTAGAATTTGAAGATTTTTAAGATACATAGGATGGTGGGGTCAATTTATGGCAAGTTTTTGCTGAAGTCTCCTAGATAATTACACGGGGGCAGCACCTATTAATCAGTGCTGTTTTTCTGGGAATGCTCCTAATTTTGCTATTGGCAATCATAATCGAGTATAGTGGGGGTCTTCTGGAGGTTATCAATGAGTGATCTGAATCACTACCAACGGCTTGGAGTCGATGAAAACGCTTCATTTGAAGAAATTCAAGATGCTCGAAATCGGTTGATGGAAGAGCATGAAAGCGATCGCAAGCAGTTAGAAGCAATTGAGGCAGCGTATGATGCCATCCTGATGGACCGACTACGGCTGCGTCAAGAAGGCAAGATTAAGGTGCCTGATCGAATTCGTTTTCCTGAACGCTTGGTTGAACCTCCTCCTGAGTTTACTCCAGTTCCTCCCAAACAAACTCCGGATTGGTTACAACGTTTTATCGATACTCCCAGTCGGGCTGATATTTTGTGGCCTGCTGGTATTTTTGCTGCGTTAAGCCTGTTAAGTCTTGCGGCTCCTCCTGTAGGTTTAGCTTTAGGGGTCGGTTTTAGTCTTTATTTCCTCAATCGAAAAGAGCACAAATTTGGGCGTGCTTTCTTGTTAACCCTGGTAGGGTTGATTGTTGGGGTAGCCACAGGGCTGTGGCTGAGTGGATTG
The DNA here is from genome assembly GCA_033764315.1 of Oculatellaceae cyanobacterium bins.114. GTDB lineage: Bacteria > Cyanobacteriota > Cyanobacteriia > Elainellales > Elainellaceae > FACHB-1407. The sequence goes on along the minus strand of JANRJA010000023.1, from coordinate 46,083 downwards.
ATTGAGCCATTTTTGTACTCTATTAAGGTACTACCCGAAGCTTTTGCGGCTTGTATTGCCTTTATTTTGCTTTGGTTAATCAGCAGTTTCTTACGCTAGAGCCAGGGTGATCCCACTCAGGTGGAAGCTAACCTCGATAACCGAGGCTTGTTTCTGGTGACAACTGCATGGCTAGATCGACTGCTTCGCCCACATTATTCACGATCCAATCGGGCTGATGTTGTAGCAATTGGGTGCGATCGCGAATTCCACAAAGCACCGCAATGACTTTGATCCCGTGGGTTTTAGCAGCGATGATATCTGCTTCGGTATCGCCAATCATCCAGGTTTGATCCACCGGGGTCAGATCAGCAAGGGCTTGTTGCATGAGCAGGGGCTTGTCTTCTACGTCAGTGGTTTTGACGTAATCATTGCTCAGGCAATAGCGGCGATCGCTGGCAAAAAAGCGGGCTAGATCATGGCGATCAAAGGCATCTTGCAATTCACGCACTCGTCGCAACGTCATGACAACCAAGTCAACCTTGCTTTGATATAGGCGTTCAAGGGTGGCGATTGCTCCTTCAACCGGAGTGTCGTATTTGAGATAGGGCAGCGTATGAACGATCTGCCGACGCAGTTGAGCAAATGTATGGGCTTGCACTTCATCTAAGCCAGACATTAGCCCGATTTGGCGTTCAGGAATCTGCGATCGCTTGAGTTGCCAGAATTGAGGTTTAGACAAAACCGTCAGTGACTGACCTGGCTGTTGCACGGCCTCTAAACAAAACTGGTAAACCCGATAATAACGTTCAGAGACATCCATAATGGGACCATCAAAGTCCGTAATAATTCTTATCATGCAAGCTGCATTCCTCAGGACAGTATTGTTAATTTTTGTTGCTCTCAACGTTCATTAAAGTACGCCGATGGCACTCGTGGATTGTCTCAAGATGATTCCCAAGTGCATCATCTTGGATTGCGTCACCCACTAACGCGATGCACACCTTAAGGGTCTAGATCTCCCGTTTCTCCTCAGTCTTCTCCAAGGAACCTCATTCCCATCCTCAGAAACCGGGGATTTTGAAAAAGGCTCACAGAGGGTGCACTGATTGACTGACAAAAGTTCTGAAACCCTTAATATTCCGTGCTGTGGCTGGCGATTGAAATCGCGCCTATCCGATCGAAGTCCGCCTACGCGGACTGGATGCATCAAGGTTTTCTGTAACCCGTGTCGGCGGATTTTGCTCCTGTAGCTGCGATTTCAATCGCCAAGCATAAAGATTTGTCAGGCAGTCAGAAGGGTGCAATTAAAAAATGTGGATTAAATGATAGCCAGTCAAAGTTCATTGCCGCAAAACAAATCCTCGACTTGATTATCAAAGCCGAGGATTGAGCTTTATTGAGTGAAATAATTTCGATTTCAATTAATAGAGTGCCCGCACTGGACCTGTTGGTGTTGGAGGCAATGCGGTTGGTGCAGGAATAGTATCAACCCGATCATCATTTGATGGAAAGCTGCTCGTGGGTTGAATCGCTGGCAACAGCAACAAAGAAGTATCAAATGGGTTAGTCACATCAGCGGTACGCATTAAGGGATCACTCAATGCTTGTTGAGTAAAGACATCTCGATAAACTCGATGCACAGCTCGACCATCAGCGGCAATATTGTTTTCTGGAAAGGGGCCAATCATCCAAGTGACATTACCTGGAATTTCCCGATTGTCATAGAAGTTGCCACTTCGTTGATAATAAGCATCTTGAAATGCTTCCCAAACAGCAGGTTGCTCAGCTACCTCACGTCGAGCCGCTTCATCGTCTGCATTTTGAGCAACAGCGGCATTCACAAGCACCAGTGAGGAGACGATGAATGTGGCTAGACCCACTAAATTTTTTGACCTCACGCCCATAAAATTAACCCTCAATTTTGCGATAATCGTAACTCATCTTGTTGGCTTCGATCCGATTTTTTTAAAAATATTGTTGCTATCTTGAGTATTTTTTTTAGATTCAGATAGTAATCCTTAGTAAGGTAGATGATCCTTGACCCCATCAAAAGTCATAATCGGTCAATGCTATTTTGGTTTAAAGATAGGAATAGCCTGTTAGAGCTGCGCTAATTTATTTTTAAGTCCCTTCTCTTTGAGAGGGTAAAACAATCAAATTTGGAGAACGTTTCGGGCTATTTTTAGCAGGAAATATGGCAACTGGAATTCGAGCGATCGCCGTTACTGGCTTTTTTTTAGTCGTTGGTTTGTTCAATCTACCCAAGTCATTGACAGCCAATGAAGTCATCCCCTACTACGAGTACAGTTACGCACTAGAAACAGATCAAAATGGCACGATTGTTAATCTCACCCCAACTCCCACTCACCTTGAAATTGACCTGAGCGATCGCCAACTGACGCTTTATCAAGGAGAGACACGGCTCAAATCTTATCCAGTTGCGGTTGGGCGACAGGGTTGGCGCACCCCCATTGGTGATTTTGAGGTCAGACAGATGATTCACAATCCGACCTGGGTTAACCCACTGACTGGACAGGTAATTGCAGGAGGTTCCCCCAACAACCCGCTGGGAAGCTACTGGATTGGGTTCTGGACGGATGGTCAAAACTGGGTAGGAATGCATGGCACTCCCAACCCTGAATCGGTAGGCAGGGAAGCTTCGCATGGCTGTGTGCGACTTTATAACCGTGACATTCAAGAGCTATTTGCGATCGTAGATGTGGGCACCCCTGTCAGAGTAGTGCCTTAAGAGAGTGCTAATGTCAACTCTCTTTCAAAAATGATGCGATGGGCAACTGAGGGATTTAGAATCATCACTCACGACCCCGCCCAGCATCACATCTACCCATTACCACGGACTACCGATCAACGTAAAAGCAGACCAAAAGAAAGGATGTGTCAGGTTAATCGTTTGTCGATGAGCGAGGTTAGCCGGGAGAGAAATGCTGTCTTCAGTCCCGCGTAATTGCCCATCTACCAACTGCACCTCGCCCCGAATCATAGCCAGTTGAGTTTGACGGAGTGCCTCGGCTTTAGTAGGTGCGGTTTGCAACTGGCGATAAAACTCTGTCATAAATGCCAGACTGCCCTCATCGCTAACATACCAGAGGCTTGCTAGAGCTGATTTAACTCCCGCTTGCAAGGCCAAGCCCGCAAAGCCTAGCTCAGCCTGGTTATCCCCCAAGGCAGTGCGACAGGCACTTAAAACCAACAACTCTACAGGCGGATTGTAGAGATTAAGCAGACGAAACTGGTCGAGTTGTAGTTTCTGATCCCATAGTTGAATAAAGGAATTATTAGGTTGTCCTGGGCGAAACTCAGCATGGGTCGCCAAGTGAACAATGCCGAATCCACGATTATTGCGTTGAAGTCGCAAATTTGCCAGCGTAAAGGAGTCATTTAAAAATAACTCCCCTGATCGAGTAGAGGTAATCGTCTCTAACTCGATCGGCACAGCCGGTAAAGGAACAAACTCAGTAAATTCTGAGGCTCCCATTGCCAGTAATTGCACATTGTTAAGACTCACGTAACTGGCATCAATCAGGCTAATGCTCGGCATCAAATTGACACTATATTGCTCAACTAAAAACTGCTTGCCATCGTATAGGGCGGCGAGCGGCAGCGATCGCAATCCTGGGTCCAGGATGAAGGATAAGGTTTGAATCTCGTTGGCTGCTAAATCAGATTGGATAGGAGCAATCAACCACTGATACAGTTGTTGGGCTGTGCTGAGATAGTTGTTGGCGCGAATGCTAGCTCGATCGGTGACCTGTTGCCTGAAGCGATCGGCGACTTGTCTCACCTGACCACGAGTGACCTCTGGGACAAGCCTCCGAATGGGTTCACCTGTTGCCGTAATAATCAGTAGCTCAAGCTGGTCGCTATCTTGTGGTTGCCAGGAGCCAGGAGCGTGGGTGACAGAGGAGTTGGGTTGGAGATATTGCTGATACTGCTGAATAGCGTTGGTTTCTAGCGTCTCGTAATCGGCTGGGGCAACCAAGTCTGCTGGGATAAAGCTGATATAGATCAGAGCCGTTTTGATCTGGGCGGCTGTTTGTAACTCTAAAAGTGTCGTACGAACTAGATTCAAGTCTTTGGCTTGAAACAGCTCAGATGGTAACGAGGGAGCAAAGTAAGGATTGTCATTGCCCCGACTTGACGGAGTTGAAGGGATAAACGAGGGAGGGGGGGCGATATCAGGCGGACAATTGGGAGGGCACTGCAATCCTGGAGGGGGCGGCGGAGGCGGAGGCGGCGGCGGGTTATCATCCGTCAACACCTGGATATTGCCCTCAATGAAGTCGCCCTGCAATGTTTGAGGAGGGGATGCCCTCAACGTTGTGCCCCCACTGGTGATGCTCCCTCTCGTGCCATTTGGAGTGGAGCCACCCACAATAAAAGCAGTCGTGTCACCACCCCCATGTCGAATGGTAACTGCCCCACCGCTTGTGCTGTCTGCGGTCGAGATACTTGCCAGGATGTTGTTGCGATCGCGAAAGGTACTTAATGCTCTAAAAAATTGCCGTGTCGTAATGTTAACAGTGCCCCCATTGCCGGTCGCACTTTGGGCATTAATCGTGTTGACCTGCACATCGCCATTGGGATCAAGCGTAACATCGCCTGCATTGCCACTCGACGACTCAGTCTCGATATCCCCTGTGGTGATGCTGTCTTGAGCAGTAATCGTGACATCCCCTGCGTTGGCCGTTGCACTCGTGCGAATTGTGTCTGCCTGAACGAATCCTCGTTGAGCTGTCAATGCCACCTCTCCCCCATTGCCAGTGGTGGCTGTTGCTAAAGTGTCGCCATTCAAAGTAATGGAGCCATTCGTGCTGGTGAGGGCGATCGCTCCAGCCGTTCCAATTTCTACAGAGGTATTGAGTCGAGTCGTGACAATATCACTGGCGGCAGTAATGGCGATCGCCCCTCCATCATTGGTGCCCTCATTCCCTGTGTCAATCAATCCTCCTTGAGTATCGACACGGCCATTTTGACTGGTCAGAGTAATGGCCCGCCCAGGATTGGTCACATCTCCTGTGACTAGAGAGGTGCCAGCAAGCAAAGTGATTGTGGCATTGTCTAAACCGAGGAGGCTGCCTCCGGTGGTGTCAATGGAGCCAAGGGGCGATCGCAGCGTCAACGGATCGCTCACTTGCACAGGTCCCGTCAGGCTAATCACCCCACTGCTATTCGCTCGACCAATGGTGATGCGGTTAAAACCACTCAAGCCATCCACAAGGGTGCCAAGATCGAGTGCCCCCGATATAGGAACAGGACTGGTATTTCCAAGGGCGATCGCTCGACTGGGAGTAAACGGCTGAATTGTAATATCTCCACTGCCCAATAAAGTGGCATCCGCAGACCGAGTCAGCTCATTTGTGGTGATGACAATGTCTCCAGCACCAGCATTGACAGGATCAAGCAAAGTCAGGTTGTTGTTCGTAGCACTGGTGACGGTGATGCGAACATCTCCTCCACCAGAGTTAATCGGATCAAACGCCACAATGCCCTGTTGTTGGACATTGCTAGCCGTCAGCGTAATATCACCACCGCCAGAGTTTAAGGGTGCACCAGGTCCCAAATTAATGCCGCGATCGCCTTGAAAACTCGATAACCCAGTGGCTGAGGTGGATTCACCCGTAATTTGAATATCACCCCCACCAGAGTCAATGGGGCTGAGAATTGAGGCTCCAACACCAGAGGCAAATGTGTTGGTGGCATTGCGCCCCCGAATTGTCACGGCTCCACCATTTGTGGCGATCGACTGACCCGTATCAACCCTGACGACTCCAGAGCCAGAGTTGTCGTTGTCACCAATCAGGGTCAAATTTCCCCCTCGCGTAGTTATCGTCGTATTCACGCTGATGTTGTTGTTGGCTAAAGCCGTCAACCCAACCCCACCCGTTTGGATATTAATCGGTGCACTAAACGTGATGTCATTAGTCGCTTGCAACGTCACATTTGTCAGGGCATTGTTAATCAGTGACACGTCCAATGTGTTGGGAGTGATATCCGGATCAGCAAACCCATCCACCTGACTCAAAGCTGTAAACGCGGGCGGCAATGAAAAGGGCGTAACCACCACAATATCAGCGGGGTCAAGTAACAGGGTTCCAGCTAACCCATTGGGGGCAAGGGTATTGACCGTTCCGGTCAAGGCTAAATTTTGTAGCCCAGAAACCTCAACAAATCCACCATTGCCCCCCAACTCACCCCCACGAGCGGTAATGCTGCCGTCAAACCGGGTGGTTTGGTCAGCCCAGACAATCACCCTGCCACCGTTGGCTTGAGCACTACCCGTCAGAGAGGAAATGCCATCAGCCCTTAAGTGTGTCGCCAAATCAATGTAAGTGATTTGTGCCGTTGGCAAATTGCCTTGTCCCTGATAGTCACCACCGATGCGAATGGTGCCCCCTTGACTCAGGCTAGAGGCATCGAGGTTGGCAGAGAGCAGAGCAATGCGATCGCCCACGATATTAACTTCGGGGTGCAAAGATGGGGAACTACTGGTCAGGTTCGCGGCATCCAATCTTCCTGTGAGAATGGCGGTTCCTGGAGTTGGAGCAATAGGGGTACCTGATCCGGTCAGTTGCACCGTACCATCTGCATTGACTTGAATTTGAGAGGCAGTCTCAATGCTGCCCCCGGTGAGCAATTCTGGCAGCAATAGAGGGGTAAATGGCAACGCGACTTCGGTTACTGCATCTGCACTGTTTAAGGTTTCTAGCTCCAGGCTCAATAGCATTCCTGATTGGCTCAGTCGGACTCGGTTTTCTCCAGGTACAGCGGCAATCGTGATGACACCCCCCGGAGCCAATAGCGTCCCAACATTTAATACAGTGCCGCCGATGAGGGTTAACTGTTCACCCGGATTGACCGCTAACGTGCCAAAGTTAGCAATTGCTCCCGGTGCATCTGTGTTAAAGACAAAACTGGTGGGTTGCCCTATCAAAGCAGAGTAGTCGCTGGAAGCGAACGCACTCCAAGAAGAATCACCAAACCCGATGCCTGTGGCAGTCGTAGCGGTAAACGAGGCAGGAATATCGAGTCGAGCGTTGGCTCCAAATAAAATTCCCGCTGGGTTAATCAGATACAGATCGGAGTTGCCGCCACTGACTCGCAACAACCCGTTAATAATGGAGGGGTCACCCCCTGTCACTCGACCCAAAATGGTTTGGATTTGTGGGGTACTGAGAAAGTTGGCGACTTCCTCTGCACTTAAGCCAAATCGCTCAAAGCTGTGAAACAGGTTTCGCCCATCGCCAGACAGGCTGCCGCCCTGAATAGTGTGGACACCGCCCGATCGCTGAACCACAGTACCCGTGCCGTCGGGCGCAGCGGTGATCGACTGTGCTATCAGAGGTTCTTGGTGAGCGATCGCCACACTGGAGGCAACGATAAGTGAAATCCAAAGCAGATCTGTCCTTGTCATAGTTGCCCTTAATTCTCACACGAGAGAATTTTACTGGTGGATTCAGTCCACAAGAAGTACCCACTTGGGGTATTTACAAGGGGATCACTCAATTTGTGTGTTATCAAGTACTGACATGAGAGCGATCGCGCTCCACAACTGCTCTACAACTTGGTATTTCAAGTAGATTAACGCGAATTTGGCATCAGGATTTTGGCGGCTGAAACCGCAGACTTCGCTTTGATAGGCGCGACTTCATTCGCTAGACTCTATAAACGAAACTGACGTTAGATTAGGGCTTAACAGATATCAGCCCATTGGCAAGGGAGGCAGCTCTTTTGAAATTTGCAATCTTATCAGACATTCATGGCAATGTGTGGGCATTGGCAGCAGTGCTTGAAGATGCAAAACGTCGGGGAATCACCCAATTTGTAAATCTGGGTGATATCTTGTATGGCCCCTTGAAACCTCTAGAAACCTACACCCTCCTGCAAACAATCGATGCCATCACTATTCAGGGCAATGAGGATCGGGAGGTGTATGAGTTTGATCCAACTCAAGGAAAGACCCATCCAACCCTGACCTTTATGCTCAATGAATTGGGCAACGAGCCAGTTCAGTGGTTAAAGTCTTTACCGAAAACAACCGTCATTGCCGAAGCCATTTTTGCCTGTCATGGCATTCCTACCCATGATCTGATTTACCTCCTGGAAGACGTTTCTAGTGGATTGCCCACTGTTAGAGCCGAAACCGCCATCCTCCAGTATTTAGAGGGTATTCAACAACCCGTTGTTCTGTGTGGGCACAGCCACATTCCACGGGTTGTTCAACTCGCGTCAGGGCAACTGATTGTCAATCCGGGCAGTGTAGGCGTTCCTGCTTACGACGACGATGTTCCTACTTATCACGCCATGCAAAACTATTCGCCATTGGCGTCCTACGCAGTACTTGAAAAACAAGGTGACACATGGCAAGTGGACTTGTTGAAAGTTCCCTATGAGGTGCATCTGGCTGTAGAGCAAGCCCAAAAACAAGGTCGAGAAGATTGGGCGTATTGGATTAAAACAGGACGAGTCGCAACAGTATAAAAATCGTCTACAAAACCATTGCGAACTGTAACAGTAAGTTGCAATCATTTCGTGACATAAATTTTCCTAACTAGAGCCTTGAATCAGGTTAAGAACACGGTAATCTGAAATTAAGCCAGTCAAGTTGCTAACGCTTCATTCCTCGATACACGATTCAACGTTAGCTCATCAACTCTCAATCAAAATTATCTTCATTGTTTGGCTGGTTTAGTAGTTAGGAACGCTTCATCTAATCCTTCAGCTATCAGCATCTTATCCCTTTGGCTCTTTACCCTGGCTCCCAATCATGTGGGAGAGCAAGCTGTAGCCAATCTCTCTATTTTTAACTCATCTGTTGATTGCTGAACCTCCTGATTTAAGGGTGGGCTGTTGACGGTCAATGGTTTCACCTTTGCTGCAATTTCTTATCAGTCAAGTGAGGTTTTTATGAGTGTAAACGTGCTTTCCGGCTCACGAAATGTGGCGATCGTGGGACCGTATTTAAGTGGCAAAACAACCTTGTTAGAGAGCCTTTTGTTTGTCACTGGAGCCATTTCTCGTAAAGGAAAAGTGACTGACCGCAATGCCGTGGGTGATAGTTCGACTGAAGCCCGCGATCGCCAAATGAGTGTTGAGTTGAATGCCGCCAGTACCGATTATGGCGGCATTCATTTTACGTTTCTCGATTGTCCCGGTTCAGTTGAGTTTGTCCAAGAAACCTACAATGCTCTGGTAGGTGTAGATGCGGCGATCGTCGTGTGTGAGCCAGATGCCAATCGCGTCATGACGTTGGCTCCGTTGCTCCAGTTTCTCGACAAATGGGAAATCCCCCATTTAGTTTTTATTAATAAAATGGATCGGGCACAGGGCAATATTGCTGAGATCCTCCAGGCATTAAAGGGAGTCTCTAGCCGTCCCCTCGTGCTGCATCAATATCCCATCGGACAAGGTGAGCATCTTAAAGGGTTTATTGACCTCGTCACCGAACAAGCTTATAAATACCATCCTGGAGCACCTGCTGACCCGATTCCCCTACCTGCCGATTTAGAAGACCAAGAGCAGGCAGCCCGCTTGGAAATGTTAGAAACATTGGCAGATTTTGATGACCATCTGCTGGAAGAACTGTTAGAGGAAATTAACCCTTCAGAAGATGAAATTTTGCAAGATCTCAAGATGGAACTCGGCGCAGATTTGATTGTGCCTGTGTTTATTGGGGTTGCTGAGCAAGATTTTGGCGTTCGTCCTCTATTAGATGCCCTGTTGCGAGAAGCACCAGAGTCAGACTCTACCGCTGAACGACGGGGTATTACGCCAGGAAATGGGCAGACTCCCTTGGCACAAGTGCTCAAAACCTACTTCACCCCTCAAGGAGGCAAGCTCTCGCTAGTGCGAATTTGGCAAGGCGTTTTGACCGACGGGGCTGTGTTAAATGGGGTTCGAGTGGGCGGTGTTTATCAACTCACTGGATCGCAACAACAAAGCGTGCCCCAAGCTCCAGCGGGTAGCATCGTTGCCTTGGGACGGTTGGAAGGCGTTAAAACCGGGGATACCCTCAATTCTGATCCTCAGTTGGTGAATCTGTTGCCCAAGGCGGAACATCTGAACCCAGTTTATGCGTTGGCGATCGCCGCTGAAAAGCGCAGTGATGAGGTGAAACTGAGCGGCGCAATTAACAAGTTGATAGAAGAAGACCCATCACTCTTTTGGGAACAGCATGGCGATACCCATGAGGTGATTTTGTGGGGACAGGGCGACATTCACCTACAGGTGGCACTCGATCGCTTGCGGCGTAAGTATAATCTGCCGATGACGACTCATCTGCCCCAAGTGCCTTACAAAGAAACGATTCGCAAATCATCAGCAACTGTGCACGGACGCTACAAACATCAAACTGGAGGACACGGGCAGTTTGGAGATGTCTACCTCGAAATTAAACCGCTGCCACGGGGTAAAGGCTTCACATTTCAAGAAACGATTGTGGGTGGAGTCGTCCCCAAGCAATACATTCCTGGAGTTGAGATGGGTGTGCGGGAATCGTTAGGGCATGGTCCGCTCGGCTTCCCGGTGGTGGATGTGTCTGTCACCCTGACCAACGGGTCGTATCACAGTGTTGACAGCTCAGAGCAAGCCTTTAAACAAGCGGCTCGACTGGCTATGCAAGAAGGCATGCGGAAATGTGAACCCACCTTGCTAGAACCGATTGTGGCAATCACGATTAATGTGCCGACTGACTTTACCTCTAAAGTCTTGCGGCTTGTAAGTGGAAGACGAGGGCAGATTCTGGGCTATGACAGCAAACCTAACTGGCAGGGCTGGGATCAGGTTCTATCCCATCTACCACAAGCCGAAATGCACACATTAATTGTTGAGTTGCGATCGCTGACGATGGGGGTTGGCTTCTTTGACTGGCAGTTTGACCACTTGCAAGAAGTGCCCGATAAGGTGATGGAACGGGTATTGGCTCAAAACAGCAAATAAGCCGAGAAGGGTAAAGGGGAAAACGTCATTGGTCACTGGTCATTGGTCACTGGTCACTGGTCATTGGTTTCACCCTTTACCCTTATTTTCTTTTCATTCTTGATCCTGATTTCTTTTTTTGCTCTTCACCCTTGGCTTGGGCGATCGCCCGATTGAAAACGATACCAGGAATCTCGCAAAAAATGGGGAGCAGGATGTCGGGCATCATAGGCCACGATGACATTGGTGAGTTCTCGTCCTGGTTGCATCAAAATTCTGCCTTGGTATGCCAAAGCAGAGGATGAGCCGCCATCCAAATTCATGGCTTCACTACAGCCGATCGCCCGCATGACATGGGCTTCTTGTGACAGAGACAGATTTCGCAAAAATGTCACCAAAATCAATTTTTTGCCACTAGCAGGAAAGCCGATTGCTGAGCGAGCCGCAATTCCAAAAATCCGAGGATCGCGAAATCCTTCGGTGCGAGGAGCCAGCCAAACACGGCCATTCCTTAAAAGACGAGGGCCACCTGTGATAGAAAACCAGTGCTGATGCCAACTGGGTCTACCATCAACTCGTGCTGTCGTCAGTTCGGGGCGATTGCCAGCACGCAATCCTAGTGTCGTCCCATAGTTTTCATTGGGGCTATATCGCAAAAACTCTCCCCCTGACACCAAATTACCCATAATGCGCCGTTCAGCATCCAGACTAAAAAAGGTGCCACTCGTGACGATCGCTGCGTGATAACGAGACACCATTTGACCAAACGATTCGTCCCCATTAGCCCCATATGGGTTACTTAAGCTGGGGTTGTTGGCAAGCCCGACCGCCAAAAAGGTGGGGGGGTCTGATAGGTCAATCACCGTTTGATAAAGGGGAACACCAGCCACTGTACTGCGTCGGAGTTGCACTGATTGGGCGATCGCTGAAGGGGCAAGCGATGACAGCCCTGTCACAAACGCCGCTCCACTTAAAAACAGGAACGATCGCCGCCCCATTGTGTTGGGCGTGGAAGGTTTAGAGATAGCCATATTTAAATGAGAACTCAATGAGAAGAAGTGAGTACAGAATTACCAGGGGTGCAAGCACTGATCAGGAGATGTAGAAGAGATAAAGCGACTTAAAATAGCTCTCCGGTTTTTGGTTGCAACGGCCTTAAAGGAGTCTGATGACCTCGTCAGATAGGCATCTGGAATAGTCGCAGATGAGGTTAATGCGGGTGCATTTGACGGTCGGGGGAGTGGCGGTTGAAACCGCACCTATCAGAACAAAAACCGCCTCCGCAGGTTCAAAAACCCTCATTCGTCCCAATAGCCGTGAATTCATTCACCAAGTTCAGTCCCCCAACTAGTAGATGCGCCCGATTAATGACCAACGACCAATGACCAGTGACCAGTGACCCTTAACCCTCTTTACAAAGCTTAGACAGTACTGAATTCAGTACTATTTACCCTTGACCAAGATTGGTTTTGATAGTTTGCCCACATCAATCTCTGATTTTTCAGAGATGCCACAGAGGTTTGCAGAAAAGCTGAGATCAACGATCGCCTTTAATGTCACATGACCTTTCATCCCACACAGCCTTGTAATGTCCCATAAATGGGCCGCCCTCTAGTCAAAATGCATCAAGGGCTACCATCTCCGTGCTATTACTTAGCCAAAACTTTATATCCCTAATCCCAAGTTGAAGATTCAGTCAATCTACCTAAGATGAGTAGCCCTTCCAGAGAATTGCGGATATCGTCGTAGACATCAGGCAATGATTCATTGCTTTTAATTCTTGAAGTCAAACGGAACGAACCTATGCAAACCCTTCTCGCCCGTCCTCAAATCGCTGCTATCCAACCTTCTGGTCATATCAATGCAGCAAACGCTGATGAATTCCGCCAACAACTGTTAGCAGGCATTACGACTCAATCAGTCTCTAACATTGTGGTAGACATGAATACTGTAGAGTCGATGGACAGTGCTGGTCTGGTTGCATTAGTAGCCGCCCTAACTCAAGCTCAACAATTAAATAAGCGGCTGATGATTTGCGGCGTTTCTTCCCGCATCCGCATCATTTTTGAACTGACTCAGTTAGATCGTGTATTTGAAATGTTTGAAAACCGTGCAGCAGCTGAAGCCGCGATCGCTTAGTTTATTGCTCGGTCACTCGTTACGTTCCTGTGAAGACACCGTCATTAACGGACTTCATTACTTCTTGAAATCGGGTTTAAAAAGGGGATCAGGATTGATCTATACGTGTCCTGACTCCCCTTTCATTTTTGAACTCGTGTTATTAAGTGAACTTGAAATCAAACCCTCAAGCCCGTCGTTGCCGTTTTGGTCGATCTAGTCGATGCAATTGTTTGAGCCGATAGATTGCCCATCCACACAGTCCAATAAACATGACATCAACCGCGATTACTGCCCCTACTTGTTGCCAAAACTGAGATGGATCGGGGCAAGCTAATGGGGGTTCATGGGAACATAAATAATCCCCAATCAGAATCCAGGGAAGTGTTCCAAAAATCCACACAATTCCAACAATCAGTAGAAAAACCCACAACTTCACCATCTGCTTTACCTCAAAGTATCGTCATCAAACAGCAGTTATCGAACGCGTGGTTTTATTAGTTTCTGCTACTTTGAGCCGCCAGCTATCTCCCTCAAAAGACAGAAATTCTACATTTTTGAAGCATTTTCATCCTAGAAGTTCAGGATTTATCCCGCTTGAGAGAGCGGTCAGCAGATAAGCTAGTGTCTGTAGCTCACTGCGAAATTTCTCATGCGATCGCTCAACCGGGTTTTAGTCAGCCTCAAAGTTTACTGGCTTATCGTCACCGGGGCGATCGCAAGCCTCTTGTTATTAACCGCTGCCAACGCCATTACCCCGCAACTGTTTCGCTGGGGCATTGACCAGGGAATATCTCAGAAAAATCTGCATGTGGTGTTTTATAGTGCGATCGCAATGGTAGTGGTGGCGATCGGACGCGGCATTTTTAACTTTGGGCAAAGCTTTTGGGCAGAACAGCTTTCGCAAAACATTGCCTACGATCTACGCAACAAGATCTTTAAAAAGATTCAAAATCTCAGCTTTAGCTACCATGATCAAGCTCAAACCTCGCAACTGCTAACTCGCATCACCAGTGATGTTGAGCAGATCCGCACCTTGATTGGCACAAGCTTAATTCAGGTGGTTAGTTCTGTGGTCACACTCGTCACAACGGCGGTGATTTTGATCATCATGAACTGGCGATTGGCACTGGTCACGTTAGCCGTGATTCCATTGGCAGGCTTTATCCTGGCACGCTTTTTAACTAAAAATCAAACCACCTTTGCCCTGGCTCAAGAACGATTAGGGGATCTCAATGCTGTGTTGCAAGAAAACCTGATGGGCGTTCGGGTGGTCAAGGCATTCGTCCGAGAGTCCGCTGAGATGTCTCGCTATACCGATCTCAACGATGAATTGATTCGGGTCAATATGCGAACGATTCAAGCCATTCGCAATACCTTTCCCTACATCTTTTTGTTGAGCAACTTAATTGGGGTTGCCGTCATTGCCTATGGCGGATTTCAGGTGATTGAGGGCAGCTTCACCATTGGCGAGTTAGTGGCGTTTAATTCCTACTTGCTGCTAATTTTGCAACCCATTTTGCTAGTGGGATTTGCCGCCCCCGTCATTGCTCAAGCGGCAGCATCTGCCGATCGGGTCTATGAAGTGGTGGATGCTCAAATCGAAATTCGCGATCGCCCCAACGCCATTCCCCTAACTCAATGCATTGGACGCATCACCTTTGAAAACGTCCACTTCCGCTATCCCGGTGCAACGACTGAGGCACTGAATGGCATTTCCTTTGAAACTCGTCCGAGAGAACTGATTGCCGTACTGGGAATCACCGGATCGGGCAAAAGCACGATTATGAACCTGATCCCCCGGTTTTATGACGTTACTAAGGGATCTATACGAATTGATGGAGTCGATGTGAGAGATCTGCAACTCGAAAGTTTGCGATCGCAAATTGGCATCGTTTTTCAAGAAACGACCCTGTTTTCTGGCACCCTGCGCGACAACATCGCCTACGCCAAATCTAACGCCTCCTTAGAGGAAATTATCGCAGTCGCCAAAACCGCTCAAATTCATGAGTTTATCGAGAGTTTGCCAGAGGGCTACAACACCATTGTGGGAGAACGAGGGGTTGGCTTATCGGGGGGTCAAAAACAACGGGTGGCGATCGCCCGAACTCTCCTCACCGACTACCGCATTTTGATCTTGGATGACAGCACCTCCGCCGTCGATGCCAAAACGGCTAGCCAGATCCACAATGCTTTAGATGACCTGATGCGCCACAAAAACTGCACCAGCTTTGTCATCGCTCAACGCATCAGCACGATCAAAAACGCCGATCGCATCTTTTTAATGGATCAGGGCAAACTCGTTGCTCACGGCACCCACGATCAACTGATGCATACCAGCTCGTTGTATGCCTTCATCTTGGAATCGCAGATGCAAAAAACCGGGATGACGCCGCGATCGAGTCTGCTAAAGCATCCCCCGTTTTAAAACAAAAGCCAAGATAGATCACCTGCAAGAGTGATTTTGACTCTCTACCCTTGTCGCTCTCTTATCATTAGCTACAATAGGGAAAGGTTCTACTGCGGCGTTGGTGACTGCCAATAATGTTTTATGATCTACAACTCTACTCATACGGGGCGCAAGATTGTTTCAGTGGCAGTAGACTGGGCATGTACCCAGAAACTTCAAACTGAAGCCAAGAACCCCACCTGGATTCATCCAGGTCAAAAGCTGAGGTAAGACGGCGTTGTGGGGAACTCATTAATTTTCCAAAAATCCCTTGTCATTGTGACGAGGGAATTTTTGTTTGCAGCGATAGAAGAGACGCGACCGGAAATAAAGGTTTACTTTTCTCCATGAGGCACGTTATACTCAATTAAGCGTAGTCGTTATGAGTTCATCTAAGTAAACCTATGACAAACCCAACCGTTGAAAACGTCGTTATTATTGGTTCGGGTCCGGCTGGTTACACTGCCGCCATTTATGCCGCACGGGCAAACTTAAAACCATTTGTTTTTGAAGGGTTTCAAGCTGGAGGGCTACCGGGTGGACAGCTCATGACCACGACCGAAGTCGAAAACTTTCCAGGCTTTCCAGGTGGCATCACTGGTCCTAACCTGATGGATAACATGAAGGCACAAGCGATTCGCTGGGGTGCAGAGTTGGTGACTGAAGACGTTACCCATGTTGATTTCAGCCAGCGTCCATTTGTGATTCGTTCTGAGGAGCGTGAGGTCAGAGCCAACAGCGTCATCATTGCCACAGGTGCAACCGCAAAACGGTTAGGCTTGCCTTGTGAGCTGCAATTTTGGAGCCGGGGTATTTCTGCTTGCGCGATTTGCGATGGTGCAACCCCTATTTTCCGCAGTGCCGAGTTAGCTGTAGTTGGTGGGGGTGACTCTGCCGCAGAAGAGGCAGTCTATCTGACTAAGTATGGCTCTCATGTGCATTTGCTGGTGCGCGGCGACAAGATGCGGGCTAGCAAAGCCATGCAAGATCGGGTATTGAGCAATCCAAAAATTACGGTTCACTGGAATACGACAATTCTGGATGTGTTTGGGGAAGCAGAGCACATGAAAGGAGTCAAACTCTTGAATGTGCAAACCAATGAAGAAAGTGAGTTGCACGTTCGTGGTCTGTTTTATGCGATCGGGCACACACCAAATACTTCTCTATTTAAAGGACAGATTGAGTTAGATGACGTGGGTTACATCGTCACTAAGCCAGGTTCTGTCGAAACCAACATTGAAGGCGTGTATGCAGCGGGCGATGTGCAAGACCACGAGTTTCGTCAGGCGATTACTGCTGCTGGAACAGGTTGTATGGCAGCGATGTTGGCAGAACGCTGGTTATCAGTAAATGGATTGGCGCAGGAGTTCCACCAATCGGCTGATTCTGAGAAACCCGCTGAAGAGCATCACTACAAGACCGAAGAAGAACAAGCAGCTGAGTTTGATGTCAACCGAACTCGTCATGTCGGCGGTTATGCGTTGCGGAAGCTGTATCACGACAGCGATCGCCTGATTGTGGTGAAATATGCTTCTCCCACCTGTGGGCCGTGTCACACACTCAAACCTATGCTGAGCAAGGTCATCGATGAGTTTGATGGTCAGGTTCACTACATTGAGATTGACATTGAGGAAGATCCTGAAATTGCAGAGTCTGCCGGAGTAACTGGAACTCCAACCGTGCAGTTCTTTAAGGACAAAGCCCTGGTGACTCAACTCAAGGGGGTGAAGCCCAAGAGCCAATATCGGGAGACGATTCAAAGTAATCTAAACACACCCGCTGTGGTCTAATCCATATCACAAACAGCAGGACAATACACCAAAGGGTGGGTTGTGTCCTAACGCCTGCTTCTCCCTTTTTGCAGATGTAGAGACAGATGACGGATCGATAAAACGGATTGGGTGATTCATCAAAGTATTCGGTGCAAAAGTACTGGGTGTTTTGATCGTCGAGCCTTGATTCAATGTCTACCGTTATTGCAGTCTGCAAAAGGAATTATATGAACAAGCAAGTCGTGGGACTGTTTTTGATTCTAGGTTTAGCCACCGTTGTAGGAGCATGTGGCGGTGAAAGTACGACTCCGGTTGAGTCTCCAGCAGACGCACCCGTTGAGTCGCCTTTAGGAGCACCTGATCCTGCTACCGCTCCTTTAGAGTCGCCGACTCCTACTACCTCTCCTTCGTCGTAATCCATTTGTTCTAGAGCACAGACCGTTGATTTATTAAAAACAACCCACAAAAGCGCAGTTTGAGAGTTTGAATTCATCTGAATGGGTGGCTCTCTTGCTAGGATGCTGGTGTGGGTTGTTTGTTTCAGGGCTGTTCGTTTCAGAAATGCTGTTATTGCAATTCAGCACCTCGCATTATTGCCGCAAAGCTCGCTTGGCATTGCGGTACAAGGGCATCTCGTTTGAGGTCGAGAATCTGACACCAGGTTTACACGCCTTGCGGGTCAAGCCTTTAACTGGCACTACAACCCTACCTGTTTTGCTGCCCCAGTTAGAGGGCAAACCTCATGCCATTGGGGATTCTACTCACATTTTGCAGTTTTTAGAGTCGATCCATCCTGACCCTCCATTGCTACCTGCGGATCAAACAGCGGCTCGTGAGGTCTGGTTTTTAGAAGATTGGCTAGACGAAAGCATTGGCACGGCTACCCGATTTGTTTACTATGCCTATCGAGCGGGTGAAGGTAAGCAGATCGACCCATCGCTATCGAGTCAGTTGGTGATTCAAGTGGTGCGATCGCAATATGGCATGAATGCGGCTCGTGTTCAGCTTGCTGCCGATCGCCTAAGCCAAGCATTGGAGATTTTAGGAGACCGTTGGCAATCCAAAGCTTATCTAGTTGGCAACTGCTTGACAGCAGCAGATATTGCCGCCGCCGCTTTACTCAGTCCCCTGGCTTTGATCCCACACTATCGACACACCTATTCCTGGTTGTTCGATCGCATTGCCGAGATTCATCACTATTGTGGGGAACCTTTACCCCCTGGTCTGACCGTCAACCCTTAAAAACGATGCTGAGACGAGAGATTGGTATGAGCCGTAAACTAAGCTGTTGGATGGTGTTGGTTGGAAGTACGATCGCCATAACACTCATAAACACGAGCCAAGGGGCGATCGCCTCTGAAGTTACCCCTGTTGAAGTCACTCTTCCCCCTGCCAGTGACCTGCCCGAAGAAGTAGCACGAACCCAAATTATTTTAGAGGCGCGATCGCCCATTGATGGTCGCCCCCTCTCAGCCGCAGAATATGCTGAACTGCAAACTCGATTAGAAAATCGCGATCGCGTCCCTCTCTTGCGTCCTGAAATCCGGCAAATCATCTTTCTGCTAGAGTTTCGTCGCGGTATCTATGATTTGTTTCCGTTTTTGCCAGAGTGAGCAAGAGTTATCAGTGCTGAGTATTAAGGCAACTGCCACAATCAAAAATTCAATCGGCCTTTTACCCTGCTCTATTACCCTGAGTTATGCGGCGATCGCAATTTGGCTAGCATTCAAACTGGGTGAACCGCTCAGCGTTGCTAATCGAATCGCTGCCTGTGCTCCTACACCATCAATATCAAAGCTCAAGATTCCATTGTTGTAGAGGAAATTAGCACTATTGCCAATGGCAGTGCTGCCGTTAACAAAGATGCCCGTTGTAGCGACAGTATTATTGCTTAAATCGATTCCACTCACTAAACCACCCCCAAATCCTGAGGCCGAGATTTGAATGACATCGGTGCTGCCAAAGTCTGTAATGGTGTCACCACCATCTTGATAAGCTTTATAGACAAATTTGTCTGCACCGCCCCCTCCAGTCAACAGGTCGTCTCCTCGTCCTCCTTCTAAGGCATTGGCTCCGCCATCACCGATCAGGGTGTCCTTAAAGTTAGACCCAATCACGTTCTCAACGCTGGTCAGCGTATCCCGTTCTACGATCGCCCGATACCAAGCATTGCCGAGTTTGTTATATCCTGCTGAGCTGGGATGCAAACCATCAGAGGTCAGGTCACTGGTGCTAAGGGAGCCTCCTGCATTTGCAAAATAAACATTTTTTCCTTCCGCGACTTTTTGGCTAACTAACCCCGGTAGGCGGCTGTTAAAGTCTTTGGCGCGTTGGTCGCGAGTGCTGCTTTTTTGAATGGGGGCGATCGTCGAGACGACCACCATCGAATTTGGAGAAAGGGTAGCAATCCGATCAATCAACCCACTGACCCGACTGATGATGGTGCTGCCAGAGGCAGTACTCGTGTCATTGGTGCCAATCATCAACAACATCACATCAGGTTGATAAGTGTTGAGAATTCCAGTATTCACCAAGTCACGAATCTGATTGACCGTCCAACCTGAGTGTCCTTCATGGTCGCGATCGCCCAAGCTGCTGCCACCATTGACCTGAGACCCGACAAAGTTAACGTCGAGAGCATCGGTCACAAAGTTTTGCCAGAGTTGAATGCGGTAAGCTCCGGGAACGGGGTTAACGGTGTGTTGCCCAGAGGTGATGGAGTCACCCAACGGCATGATGCGACTTTGTGCTGTTGCATCAAACAAAGATGTCAGAACAACGTCCGTGTTTAAGTTGGCAATGATTCCTCGATTGGACTGGGCATAAGTTGCCGTGTCATTGCCCGCTCCACCGTCTAAGCGATCGTGCCCGACTCCACCATCTAATGTGTCGTCACCCTCTTGACCGTAAAGCGTATCGTCTCCGGCTAACCCATTAATAACATTGTTGGCTGAGGTGCCGTTGAGGGTGTTGTTACTGCTGGTGCCATTGATTAGAGCATTGGTCGGTGTAGGCGATGGTGTGGGTGATGGTGTGGGTGATGCCGTCACCGGAACAAACTCAATGTAGTCAATGCGAGAAGCTTCTCCTCCCATCAGGGTGCCCAAGACTTTAAAGCTATCTCCAGAAGCGATCGCCAGTCCAGAGGCGACTGTTCGCGTCCGAAAGGTTCCACTACTGGCACGACTGTTACCCAGTTCTTCTGTCAATTGCCAGCTATCGAGTTGCCCACCATTCCGTTCAACCGTAATTTGAGATTGCCCGTCATTTTCGTCGTAATAGCCAATCACAACATCATAGGTACCCGCTACTCCTGAAAAGGTGGTTGTGGCCGAACCGCCATCGCTGGTGCCAACTTTAATAAACTGACCATTTGAAGCAAAACTACCCGACTCGACAACGTAGTTGGTTCGCGTCATCGACTCTGCTTCGATGCGCACACGGGTCGCAGTCGGAGTTGGTGCAGGGGTAGGAGAGGGTGCAGGTACAGGTGCAGGTGCAGGACTGGGTGACGCCACAATCGGGATGAACTCAATGTAGTCTACTCGAACGTTTTCACCCGCATCTTGAGTGCCCAGAATATTGATCACACTCCCTTGAGTAATCGCCAGATTAGCCGCAATCGTACGGCGCACAAAGGTATTAGACGCCGCCCGGGAACTTCCTAAATCTTGATCCAGTCTCCACGTATCAAGTTGAGTATCGTTGAGATTGACAGCTAACTGACCGACCCCATCATTTTCGTCGTAGTAGCCCAACACCACTTGATAAGAACCAGTCAAGCCCGCAAACACCGTGCTAAAGCTACCAGTCAAACTGGTCAGTTTGGCGAGTGACCCACCCGATGCAAACGATGCGGCTTCAACAGTTGCATTGTTGAGCGTCATTTTTTCTGCTTCAAGCCGAATGTTCGCCATGTGAGCCTCCTGGTGGTAATTCTCTAATCAAAAATGAGAAACAACTCAGTGCGCGATCGCTCAATTGCCTAAACACTGATCTCAGTAATTTCCCTGAAACTACCCTAACGACTAGACCCCTTCTAAAACCATAGAAATGGTATATTTTCATACCTTCTTTATGCTCTTAAAGAGGTGGTTACTCCTGTCTGTTGCCTCACTCAAGCGATGAAATTTCGACGGCACGATGGTTTCAACCCATTGCAAAGCTCAACTCTCAGAGTTTTTACCCTCGTTAATTTAAAAGAACTCGTGAAGCAACCTGCACACCAAACCTGTTCACTGTTACTCAGAGAGGTACTCAGGGGCGATCGCTCCAACATTGGCAACAGTTTACATCGGCAAAAAATGAGAGCATCTGAAGAAAAGAACAGGCTCTCTTGAAGCAATTCTGATAAAGCAGTTAGAGAATATATCTAAATGGGAATACTCCTTCATAGAGAGTAAAAAAAACTTAGCTTTTTGTTACAATCTTTGCTAACCTAATTGAACTGATAAATTATCGAGGATTTATTCATGCCCTACACCACAGAAGAAGGCGGTCGTCTAAACAACTTTGCAAACGAGCCTAAGATGTACCAGGCAGAACCCCCGACTCAAGGACAAAAGACGCTTTACACCATCCTTGGAATCGGCGGTCTGGCATTAGTTGGCGGCTTAATTTTTATCGCCATTTCTGTGTCGTAGTTGCCTGCTATAAACCCTCTTTATAAATTTGTTGATTTTTTGTAAACAAAATAAAAGCTTGATCAATCCATAGCAATCCTAAATGAGTTCCAAGAAATGCATTCCGACGGGGTGCACAGCTTACAATTCCCCAACCTCACCAATGATTGAGGACTCCTATCAAACGCCAGTTTGTTGTAAAAGGTTTGGGCTTTAAGCGAGGGACTGATCTTCCCTCCAGCTTTAGAGGGACAGCATTGATCTAGCATCCAATTCATACAGAGCGGGGCTTTCAATTTGAAGGTCCGCTCTATTTTTGCTATCTTCCTGACAAAAATATTTGACGAGAAACAAAGGGAGCAACAAGGACAGCCGCGATCTTATCCTGACCTAGATTGAAAGACCTGGAAGAGGTTTATATCCTCCTTGCTTTCCGTCGTTTCGATTGTGATGTCTTGCTGTGACTGATCTATCCTTCCGCAAAATTTTGGGACTCAACCAGCAGACGTATCAACGCCTCCGATTAGCGTTGAGTCTTAATTTGCGTCGTCAAATTTTTGTCGCCGTATGTGATGATTTAGACCTGCGCGATCGCCTTGCAGCTCGTCTGATTGAAGACCTTACCCCGGCTGCTAAAGCTCCAACCAGCCAACCACAACAAACCCCGACTCCTCGATATCCTCGTTTAATCACCCTGCCACTCAACCTGGCCGATCCCAACCCGATCGCTCAAATGGCTCAATGGTTGACTCAATCGCCTCCTCCTCAATATGGCAATCGACGTGCTCCTATTCCGGCGTTTCAGCTTGTTGGCACTGAACAACTGAGCCGTGAGCCTGCGGCTACTCAACGGCTATTTTTAACCCATCTACAGGGAATTGAACGGAATTTATCGATATTAGAGTCAAACCTAATTTTGTGGGTGCCTCAACCCTGGCTACGCACCTTGCCTGACTCTGCACCTGATTTTTGGCGGTGTCGCAGTGCTGTATTTGAGTTTATCGGTGATCCGACTCCACTGCCTGTCCCGGTTCAGGAAGCATCCCCCAGTCAATCAACCTCCCCAACTCCCGCCCCTACAACCGAACCTGACTCAAATACCACTCAGGAGGAAGAAGACGCTCTGGTCTTAGAGGCTAATCAGGCACAAGAGCATCTCTGGAAACTGTTAACTCAAGACTTACCTGAGTTAGCCCAAGAAAACCCTGAATCTGACAGCAATGGACATAGTGCCGCTTATGAAGATGAAGCGTTTGTCTTGCAAACTCAAACTGCTCGGATTGCCACCTCAGTGGGGGCAACCTCAGTCAAAGTGATGGATGCTCCTCCCCAGGTCGCTGTCAAGGCAAAGGTGACGGCTCCTACCCTTCCTCCAGCAACTGTTTCTCCATCTCAAGCACCTAAGCCCAAAGCATCTAAGACTCAAACCTCTAACACCCAAACACCTCCCACTCAATCTATTAAGTCTCATGGGACTCAGCCTCCAGGAACCACGGCATCAACGGCACACCAAGACGCTTTGCCACCCACCGGACTGATTGGCAATCTAGACCCTGCATTTGACGATTTGCAGTCTGAGCCAGAGTTGTTGATACAGCAGATTGAGTTGTTGCACCAAGAGCAAGCCCCACCTGCTGCATTAGCTGAAGCCTATCGCATCTTAGGAAACCTCTACCGCGATCGCATTGAGCAAGGAGAGGTGTCGCCACCAAACCTGACAACAGCCATTCAGGCTTATGAACAGGTGTTGGTCTGGTTGCATGAAACCTCAGATTGGTGGACAGACGTGCTCAACGACTTGGGCAACTTGTATTGGATGCTGTCTCGCTATGCTTCCAGTCCTGATCAGGCTCTCGCTCACCTACAACAAGGCATTCAAGCTTATCAACTAGCACTCACTAAGCTCAATTTTCAGTTGCAGCCCAGTGCCTATCCCATGATTCAAAACAACCTGGGTGCTGCCTATGCTGATTTAGCCCGCTATCAAGATCCAGTTGAAAACTTGCAGCGATCGATCCAGGCATACCAGCAGGCCCTGCGCCATCGCAAAGCAGAGCATGATCCCCTGCGGTATGCCTCGACTCAAAATAACTTGGGCACAGCCTATTGGAATCTGGCACAGCACCAACAACCAGAGGTTTATCTGAAACAAGCGATCGCCGCTTACTCTGAGGCATTGCAATATTACAACGCGGCCCAAGAGCCGTTAAGCTATGCCATGATCCAAAACAATTTGGGCACAGCTTATTGGAACTTGGCACAACATGAGCGTCCTCAAGATTGGCTGCGGCTGGCACTGGGTGCTTATAAGATCGCCTTGCAATATCGCACATTTGCGACTGCTCCGGTTGCTTATGCGGCAACTCAAAATAATTTGGGGACGGCATGTTGGCACTTAGCCAATCACAGTAAAGAGGATGTCAAACAACGCACTGACTATTTGCAAGCGGCGATCGCTGCCTACGAAGCAACGCTAGTCGCCACTGAAAAGTTGGCAACTAACCCACAATCAAGTCCCCTCAACTTTGATGTCTTTGCCACTCACAACAACCTGGGTTTAGCCCATCATCAATTGGTCTCTGATCCCAAAATTGTTTTAGAACCCAATGCTCAAATTACCCATTTAGAACAAGCATTACGGCACCATTTACAGGCTCTTGAAGGATGGCAACACAAGCCTGATTTTCGACAAACAGCCTTGAACTGTGTCATTCAAGTCATGCGAACCATCTATAACACCAATGGATTAGCTGGACAAAACTTGGCACTGGGAATCTTGCCAGGGCATTTATTGCCCGAAATTTTGCCAAAGCTGGGATAGGCAATACTTTTGTAAAAAAAACTGGCTTTTTACAAGCCAGTTGTGATTAATCTTGATTTACGTTGTGTTCTCTTCTGGAAGAAATCCTCTCTGCGCGTTCCCAAGCGGCAGTCAGATTCTTAAGGGAATAGCCCTCACTGGACAATCCTCTATTCCAGAAAATAGTGTAGCAAGAGACACAAACTTTTTGTTATAAAACTTTACCGTAATTTCGCTCAAAGAATATAAGTATTACCTATGAGTGTGATTTTTCACTCAATTCTGATCAAACCTATCACCCTTCTCAAACTGGCTAAGATAAAGGGCTTGAACCGCCAAATATAACAATTTTGATGAACCATTTTAGTTTCGTCCCCAAATTTTACAACATCTCATGATTTAGCCAGTCAAGCTCTAAAAGTCAGGAATTTTTAGGAAAAATGGAACTGCGCGATCGCCCATTGATAGAAAGTTTTTATAGCCCTAACGACCTCTGATGCACCCTTTTTCAGGCACTTTGTGCTGTAGATCGGCGTCCGATTAGATAGCAAGAGTTTTGAGGTGACGATATTAAAGCCGAACTCATCATCCGTGATCGCCAAAGTCAAGGCTTGCCACGTCTCCAGCTCCAAGTAGGCTGAGCTTCGTCTAAGTCTTAGGGAAACTCAAACACATCTTAGATTTGCTGCCAATGCCTCCTCAACTCCCCTGCTTTTCGTCGGTTTTGATGACCCACAGCCAATAATTTACCTTTCCCAAAGGATTACATCTATGTCGCCACAGTTGATTCACTCTCTGAGTGGGGGTTCTAAGCATGTAAGGAACCTTAACACCTTGCCTTCACCGATCCAACCTGCGAGTTCCAGGAAATTTCGGCAGGCTGTGATCCGCGTTGCTGCTGCGGCAGTTAGCCTGTCTGTAAGCACTCTGCTGATCAGCGGAACGGCTCTAGCTGCGATCGCCACTGGCAATACTTCACCCGCCAAGCAGTCAAGTTCTGGCGATTCCACCGCCCCTCGCATTGAAGACAGTACCCGATTTGCCTGCCAAACCGTAAACGGGGAATATACCGTGATGTATTACCCCGAAAGCCAACCCAATCAAGCCTATGCCTGGGCAGTGCCCTCGTTGCTGGGTGGAGGGTGGACTCCACAACGTCGATGTGCTGAGATTAGCCGTCGCTTAGAGTCTTATCGACCTGACGGATTGCAAGAACTCCGCACAGGCACGGAGAACGGTTACAACGTGATTTGTGCCACCACCGAACGCAACTCAGGGTGCCGCATTGTGTTGACCGTGCCCCCTGGACAAGACCCCGTCGCTACGCGCGATCGCGTCTTTGAAAATCTAGCTGTCGCCGATAGTGGTCAACAAACCGATGGGGTTAACACCTACTCTGGTCGGGGTCAAGATGACCTATTTGATCGCATCGGCGAAGTACTCAATTTGCCATCGCGTCGTCGTGCCAGCAATGGCATTGATCTGCGTCCGTTTTTAGACCGCGCTGATGGCGGCACTGGAGCACGCTTACAAGGTGGATTCTCAACCCAATCTAACCCTGATCGCTTGAATCCTAATAACTTCCGGTAGATCAATGCCCCACGTGCAACTATTTCAGATCTCTCGTCTCTGGTGCTGTCAGGAGACGCTCAAAGTCAGTTGCGCTAAGCACCTGAGAAGCTAACCCCTAAGTTGCACTCAACAAGCTGCATGAGTCAGGCACAGAGAGATATTCTTTGTGCCTCTTGTGTTCTTAGAACTAATATTTCGGTTCCACTTGATACAAGGACTCATAAAACGTGTTACTATCCCTCTTGCCTTTGAGTCGGCAACCAAAATTATTGTAATTACCTTTTTTTCTTTACAAAGATACAAGCTTACTCTGTAGTGATGAGAAAAAGGAGTTGTGGGATGATGACAGTACCCAAATCACATAAAAGTTGCTATAGGTTGTCTACCTTGGCTCATTTTCTACCCATTCAACGGTATTACTAAATCTGAGACAGTTTTGACCGTATAACCTCAGGTTCGCTGTTAAAAACGTCACCATTTACTAGTACTGAATTAAACGCAAGTTATTAAACTCGTTATTCCCTCAACCCGTCACGTTTGGAATCTCCATGCAGTTGCAAAATTCTCTACGTCGAACAAAAATAGTAGCTACTATTGGTCCAGCAACGAGTAGTCCAGATGTTCTGCGTAGACTCATCGAAGCCGGGGCGACTACGCTGCGTCTCAATTTCTCGCACGGCACCCACGATGACCATCAACGCAACATTCGTCTAATTCGGCAACTCTCGTTTGAACTCAACCAGCCTGTTGGTATTTTGCAAGACTTGCAGGGTCCTAAGATTCGATTGGGGCGATTTGAGAATGG
The DNA here is from genome assembly GCA_033764315.1 of Oculatellaceae cyanobacterium bins.114. Lineage (GTDB taxonomy): Bacteria > Cyanobacteriota > Cyanobacteriia > Elainellales > Elainellaceae > FACHB-1407. The sequence continues at coordinate 19,028 of JANRJA010000023.1, read as the reverse complement.
CTCCATTGTTTTGCAGAAGGGTGATCCCTTCATTTTGACAAGCATTCCGATGACGGGTACTCAAGAGATGAGTGCTGTGACATACGACCTGCTGGCAGATGAAGTGCCTGAGGGAGCCAACATCTTATTAGATGATGGTCGGGTTGAGATGAAGGTCGAAAAAATAGATAAAGCTCAACGCCAACTTCACTGCCGCACGGTCGTTGGAGGCGTTTTATCGAATAACAAAGGGGTTAACTTTCCAGGGGTTTATCTCTCTATCAAAGCCTTGACTGACAAAGATCGAACCGATCTCATTTTTGGATTAGACCAAGGCGTCGATTGGGTGGCACTCAGTTTTGTCCGCAATCCGCAAGATGTGTTGGAGGTCAAAGAATTGATCTCTAGTGCTGGAAAGAATGTACCTGTGATTGCCAAGATCGAGAAACACGAGGCGATCGAACAGATGGAATCGATTCTCTCGATCTGTGATGGAGTTATGGTGGCACGCGGCGACTTGGGGGTTGAGCTACCCGCTGAAGAAGTGCCCATTTTGCAGAAGCGGTTGATTTTGACAGCTAATCGATTGGGAATTCCGGTCATTACGGCTACTCAGATGCTCGATAGCATGGTGGGCAACCCTCGCCCCACACGGGCTGAGATCTCAGACGTAGCCAATGCCATCTTAGATGGCACAGATGCGGTGATGCTCTCGAATGAGACAGCCGTCGGTAAATATCCGGTAGAAGCCGTCGAGACGATGGCTCGCATCGCTGTTCGGATTGAGCAAGACCAACCCCTCCGCAACATGGAAAGTGCTCAGGGGCGATCGATCCCCAATGCCATTAGTCAAGCAGTTGGGCGCATTTCAGAACAGCTCAAAGCGGCTGCCATTATGACGCTGACTAAAACCGGAGCAACGGCCCGTAATGTCTCCAAGTTTCGTCCCCACACTCCTATTCTGGCAGTCACACCCCATGTCGATGTAGCCCGACAACTCCAGATGGTTTGGGGAGTCAAACCCTTACTCGTTCTCAATTTGCCTTCGACTGGGCAGACCTTTCAAGCCGCTCTCAACGTAGCGCAAGAAAAGCACATGCTGCATGAGGGCGATTTAGTAGTGATGACCGCTGGAACCCTGCAAGGCGTCTCAGGCTCTACCGACTTAATCAAAGTTGAAGTTGTCACTGCCGTGTTAGGGAAAGGTATTGGCATTGGTCAAGGCTCTGTCAGTGGTCGCGCCAGGGTTGCCCATAGCCCAATGGATGTGGGTAACTTTAATCCGGGTGAGATCTTGGTGGCTAACCGCACAACTGCCGATTTTGTGGAGGCTATTCGCAAAGCCTCAGGTATCGTCACTGAAGAGGATAGTCTCACGAGTCATGCAGCCGTGATCGGGTTGCGGTTGGGAGTCCCTGTGATTTTGGGCGTTAAAGATGCAACCGAAGTGATTCGGGATGGAGCCATCTTGACACTGGATATGCAACGAGGTTTGGTCTATTCCGGTACGGTGGTGAGCCAAACTGATGAGGCATTGTCAGTGTAGGTCATGTCACTGTGAGAGGCACAGTATCTTTATGTAACTGCTGTGATTGCATAGTCAACGAGAGGGTTTCTCGGAAAATCGACGATCTTTTTTAGCAGCAGAATGAAAGCTGATGACTTAACGTGCAAGTTGATGAGGAGAAGTAGTAACGGATGGATTCTGATCAACTGATGGAACGCGGACTGCTCGACTTGTCAGTCACACTTTCAACTCGTGATATCACAGCTGGGAACCAATTTGCACTGTTTGTTTTAGTTAAAAATCCTTTTGATAAACCTGTTTGGATACGCCAGGTTCATGTTAGTTTACCCAGTGAGCTGAAATTGGCAACCTCGGAGGGGTTACATACCAAGAAGGCAAGCAATAAAGATAAACAGAGGCCAATAGAATCAGCTCAAGAAGAAAAACAGATAAAGTTAGAAGCAAAAATTGATCTTCTACAGAAAGAACTCACTAGAGCTTTAGAAGAAGTAGACAAAGGTAACGGGGGAACTGAGTCTACTCAACGTTTTGTTACAAAAATTAAGGGTACGATATATGACTTACAAGAGGAACTAAAGGCTTTAAAGCACAGAGGGCAAACACATGTACATGTAGAAGGAACAAATATTGGTAACTTTAGGATTATTTCTGATCAAAATCAAACTCATCTGCATTTTGGTGGTAGCCAAAGTAATCCAATAAATATTGGAGTTCTAGAGATTTATGATCAAGGAGCCTTTCAAGAAACAGTAGCTCGTTCTAGAACTATCGAGTTAGAAAGTTCTCTCCCTCGAAATACAGCTTTACAACCAGGTAGCACTGTCGTCTACACCGCAGTTTTATATGTTGAGCGATCTTTAATTTTTACTCCATCCCAATATCGTCTTCAATTCAATGTGAATTATTGCTTTCATGCTAAAGCCCCTACTCCTGCACTTTCAGAAGAAGTAGATATCGGAGAAGAGGGTGTTTTTACTAATACCATTGCTCATGAGATATCTATTAGACCGTCTGTCTACTCAGTTCTAACTGGAGCTGTTTTAGGTGGTTTAATTGGAGCAGTTGCTCGGCTTTTACAAGTAACCCCAGTCGAAACTTTTCAAGGGGTTACTTATATAGATGGTTTTAGAGCTTTAGTGTCAATAATTTTAGCTGTAATTCTGAGTGGAATAGCCATTATATTCATGGCTAGAAAATCTGATACTCAATCATTTGTTTCAGTAGAAGACTTCTGGGGTGGATTATTGATTGGTTTTCTTGTCGGATATACGGGAGCTTCATTCTTTGAACAGCTAACAGGCATTACCAATCCCACATCAGATAGCCCTGCGCCTCCGGTGTCTCCGTCATTATTACCTAATAGATAAACAATCCTAATAGGTAAACAATGTTTAGGCAATCAAGTTCTAAGAAGGCTTTCCACCACCCTTACACCACACCATCTGCTGCTAAAAGAGGTTTAGAGAGAAGCGTAACCACTCAACCAAGGATGACACGATGTTTTTTGCCCTGTTTGTGTTGAAGTTACTGGCTCCTGTCATCTTGGGAGCCATTGTCGGGTTGAGCTTGATTGGCATGGCGTGCTCTGGCTTTTGGAAGTCACGGCAGACCCGACGGTGGCAGACTACCAGTGGCAAGGTCATCAGCACCATGATGAAGGAACAACGAGTAAAGACTCGCCTGGTTTATCAACCAAAGGTGCGCTATGAATATGTCGTCGATCGCAACTGGTATCAGGCAAACCGGATTCGCGTGGGCGATCGCTGGGGTGGGAGCGATTTCGCTAAGGCCGAAGAACAACTGCGTCGCTATCAACCGGGAACTGAGGTGACAGTTTACTACAATCCCCGTCGTCCCCAAGATGCGGTGTTGGAGTTGAAAATCGATCCTGCGTTGTATATGGTACTAGCAGGGGGCGGTTTCTTTTTGTGTATCAGTTTGAGCATCGGTTCAGCCATTCTTCCGAGTGCCATGCAAACCTGCGGCATTACACCAAGCTCAACCCATGCCAAACCAGGTGCTCCTATGTGGTGTCAGCGAGGTGGGTTGTAATGTCTGTTCCCAAAGGGCTGTGGCGTTCTGGAAACCTTTTAGTTGTACATCCCGACGTACAGTTGCCCGATCGCTGCATCAAAACCAATCAACCTGCTTATGGTAAGCGGTTTAGAGCCGTTTTGTATTGGCATCACCCAGCCATCTATCTGCTGATTCTTGTCAATCTGATGATTTATGTTGTCGTAGCCCTCATCGTTCGCAAAAAAGCTGTTGTTTATTTGGGCATCACTGAAGCCGCATTGCAGCAACAGAAAAAATTGCTTTTAAGATGCTGGATCGTTGGCATAGCCGGAGCCATTTTATTGATTTCGGCGTTAGCCTTGCCCTCTGCTCAGGTCAATCAATGGACTGTGTTTTGGGGTGTGGCTTTAATGGTGAGTGGATTGTTGTGGGGCATAATTGGCTCCAGACTGGTTGGAGCCGAACGAATTGAGAATGAATATGTTTGGATTCGAGGTGTCTCTCCAGCCTATTTAGCCGACCTGCCCCAATGGAACCCCACTTGGCGAGGCATACAGTGAAATCAGTACACTAAGCAGATAGATTGCGGTGCATAGGGATGACATTTCAGATGGGGTGCGCGATTTGGGCCTATAAAGCGTGGGTGGGAGATTTGTTCCCCGTGGGGAGTCGTGCCACCGATTTCTTAAATCTCTACAGTCGTCGCTTCACCACGGTTGAGGGCAATACCACCTTTTACTCCATTCCCGATCGCCCCACCGTTGATCGTTGGGCAGCCGAAACCCCTGAAGGCTTTAAGTTTTGCCTCAAACTGCCACGCGATATCACTCATCAGGGCATCCTTGCCGACCGTTTGCCTCAAGCGATCGCCTTTTTAGATCAGATGTGTCACTTGGGCGATCGCTTGGGGCCTCTGTTTGTGCAGTTACCACCCAGCTATAGTCCAGCGCAATTTGAGGATCTAGCCACCTTTCTCAAAGGTTGGCACTTCGACAAAGCTCAGTTAGCCGTTGAGGTGCGACATCCAGACTGGTTTCGGGCAAGCGAGAGCGATCGCCTCAACTCGTTGCTAGAGAAACTAGAAGTGGGTCGCGTGTTGCTCGATACTCGCCCCATCTACGAGTGTCCTGACGACCCTCAGGTGCATTCTGAGCGACGCAAACCGCAAGTGCCCGTGAGCTTTGCAGTCACTGCTGACTTTAGCCTGATTCGCTATATTAGCCACCCCGACTTAGAGTTCAATCGTCCCTATCTAGCGGAGTGGGTGACGCAGGTAGACCAGAACTTGCAGCAAGGCAACCAGGTTTACTTCTTTGTCCACTGCCCTGTGGAAGAGCGATCGCCTGGGAATGCCCGCTATTTTCAACATCAACTAGAACGACACGGTGTTCCGGTGCCACCGCTCCCGTGGGATAGCTTTGAGCAACCTCCCGCCCAACTCTCCTTGTTTTAAGGTGAATTAGGGCTAGATCCCCGGTTTTTAGTTGAGCATCCTCAAAGGGAATGTAAGTTTCATTCTAGAAACTGGGGATCTGGGAATTTGAAGTGGGAATAGTCTGGATCAAAGTAGGAACTACTTTCATTTCAAGTGGGAATGGTCTGGATCAAAGTAGGAACACTTTCATTTCAAGTGGGAATGGTTTCGTTTTAAGTGGGAACGGTCTTGTTCAAAGAGAAAACAGTCTCGTTCTAAACAGGAAAAGTCTTGTTTTGAGTAGAAACGTTCTCATTTGAAATAGAAATGATCCTGTTCAGAACCAAAATAATGCAGGTTGAAGCAGCAATAGTCTGATTTGAAATCAAAACAGTCGTATTTCAAGTTAAACCAGTCGTGTTTGCAATTGAAAAAATGCTGCTCTAATACGGAACGGTCTAGATTGCAGTGCGATCGCTCCCATTTAAGAAGTCAACGATAGCATTTGAACAGCAGAGCACCTCACTCTCACCATTGCTTTTGCTAGAATTTTCTACAAATCCGAATTATTGTGGACACTGCTTGATGGTTGAGATGAATTCGATCCTGTCTCACTTCGTGTTTTAGCCCTTCCATGCTTCCCTCATGAAGGATTTCTTCATTAGCTATAACCAACGCGATCGCGCTTGGGCTGAATGGATTGCCTGGACGCTGGAGGAAGGCGGATACACGACGGTGATTCAAGCCTGGGATTTTCGCGCGGGTGGAAACTTTGTGCTGGATATGCAAAAGGCAGCGTCGGAAGCGGAACGAACGATTGCCGTATTGTCAGACACCTACTTAACCTCTGCGTTTACTGCACCCGAATGGGCAGCGGCGTTTGTTCAAGACCCAACGGGTGAGAAGGGATTGCTGATCCCAGTGCGGGTGAAGGAATGCCAGCCCACAGGGTTGTTACGCCCAATTGTCTACGTCGACCTAGTAGATGTGGCAGAGGCAGAGGCGCAAGATCTGTTGCTGCGATCGCTTTCTCCAGGTCGCACCAAGCCCGACCAACAGCCTCAGTTTCCAGGCAACGTCACATCTCCGAGCAGTCGCCTCAAACCTGTGTTTCCACCCAGCATTCCCTCCAATTTGCCACTGGTCAATCCCATCTTTGTTGGTCGAGACGACGAGTTAGAGCAGCTTCACATCCAACTGCAATCACAAGAGGCGATCGCCATTTCAGCCGTTTCTGGCATGGGAGGCATTGGCAAGACCGAACTCGCCGCCCAATATGCCCTGCAACAGCGAGACATGGGCACCTATCCGGGAGGCATTTGCTGGCTCAAAGCACGAGAAGACCTGGGGACTCAAATTGTCTTGTTTGCGCGATCGCACTTGAGGTTAACGATTCCCGAAGACCTGGAATTACCAGAACAGGTGACCTACTGTTGGCACAACTGGCACCCCGGAACCACACTGATTGTGTTCGATGATGTGCAGCAGTATGGGGATATTGCCCCCGTGTTGCCACCGCAGCGATCGCAGTTTCGCGTCTTGCTGACAACGCGATTAACCCTGCAATCGCCCGTGCAAAATTTTGAGATCACGGTGTTGCCGGAGGAAAAGGCGATCGAATTGTTGCGATCGTTTGCCATCCAGGGTAACAAGGATGAAGACCTCCGATTTCTTGAAGAAACCGGGGATCTAGAAAAGCAGATCTGTCACTGGTTGGGCTACTTACCACTGGGGTTAGAGCTAGTCGGGCGCTATCTGGCGCGAAAACCCGACCTATCCCTGGAAACCCTGTGGCAACGCTTGCAGGACAAAAAGCTGGAGGCGAAGGTACTCAAAGACGCTACGCTCGAAATGACTGCCTCATTGGGAGTCGCCGCTGCCTTTGAGTTGAGTTGGCAAGATCTAGAGGAACCCGCCCAACGGTTAGCCAGTTTGCTCAGTCTGTTTGCCCTGGCAGAGATCCCCTGGACGCTGGTGGAAGCCTGTCACCCGGAGGAAGACCCGGAAACCTTAGAGGACGTGCGGGATGACTCGCTGCTCAGACTGCACCTGCTGGAACGAACTGGACAAGGCACCTACCAACTCCACCAACTCCTGCGGGAATTTTTTGCGGCAAAGCGAGAGCAACGGACAGACACCGACGAGATGAAGCGAACCCTGTGTCGAGTCATGTTCAGAGTCGGGCGACAGATCCCGCAAATGCCTACCCTCACCATCCTTGAGCACGTCACGCCTGCGATTCCCCACCTTGTAGAAGTCGCCACCACCCTCTCTCCTTGGCTAACGGATGAAGAGTTGATTGAACCTGCCACCGGACTTGCCCGGTTTTATGAAGGACAGTCAGCCTATGCAGAGGCGTTGCACTGGTGTCAAACGTGTTTGACAAATACCGAAACTCGCCTTGGCAGCGACCATCCCGATGTCGCCTCCAGCCTCAACAATCTGGCAGGACTTTACCAATTGCAGGGATGCTACGCAGAGGCAGAACCCCTCTATGTGCGATCGCTCTCTATCTCGGAGCAGCAGTTAGGCAGCACCCATCCCCATGTCGCTCAAAGCCTCAACGATATGGCAAGACTTTACAAGTCGCAGGGACGCTACGCAGAGGCAGAACCCCTCTATGTGCGATCGCTCACGATCCGCGAGCAGCAGTTAGGCAGCACCCATCCCGATGTCGCCATCAGCCTCAACGATCTGGCAGCACTCTATGAATCGCAGGGACGCTACGCAGAGGCAGAACCGCTCTTGGTGCGATCGCTCTCTATCTTGGAGCAGCAGTTAGGCAGCACCCATCCCCATGTCGCTCAAAGCCTCAACAATCTGGCAGCACTTTACCAGTCGCAGGGACGCTACGCAGAGGCAGAACCCCTTTACGGGCGATCGCTCTCGATTCGAGAACAGCAGTTGGGCCGCCCCCATCCCGCTATCGCTCAAAGCCTCAACCACGTTGCAGCGCTGTACCCCTCGCAGGGACGCTACGCAGAGGCAGAACCCCTCTATGAACGATCGATTTCCATTCGAGTGCAGCAGTTAGAGGCAACCCATCCCGATATCGCCCAAAGCTTCAATAATCTGGCAAGGCTTTACGAGTCGCAGGAACGCTATACGGAGGCAGAACCGCTCTATCTCACAGCGCTGACAATTTGGTTCAATTCCTTGGGAAGTGACCATCCCAATACTCAGACAGGTTGGCAAAACTTCTGTCTCTTCTTGCAACAGGTGATGCAGGCGAGGCAAACCGTGCAACTCTCTGACCATCCACTGACACAAGACCTGCTACGGCAGATAATGGGGTGATAAGGTGATGAGTAGGTCGGTAAATGGGGGATGGGAACCATGACCCTTGCAGAGCGGGTGCAAGAAAAACGGGCAGAGATTTTGGCAGTCGCTGCAAAACATGGAGCTTATCATGTCCGCATCTTTGGTTCAGTTGCACGGGGTGAGGCAGATGCGACCAGCGATGTGGATTTTTTGGTGGAGATGGAGGCAAACCGCACGTTGTTTGACCTGGGTGGATTGCTAATGGAACTACAAGACTTGTTAGGGTGTCAGGTTGATGTCGTTACCGAAAAAGGACTGCGGCAACGCATCCGCGAACGAGTCCTCAGTGAAGCGATCCCCCTATGAGAGACGATCGCGAGAAGCTGCAAGATATTCTAGAGGCAATTGAACGCATCGATCGCTATGCTGTGCAGGGTAGGCAAGCATTCGAGCAGAATGAGCTGATTCAAACCTGGTTTACTCAAAATCTCCAAATTATTGGTGAAGCTTCCCGATCTCTTTCTTCAGCAACCAGAGATCGGCACCCAGAAATACCCTGGACAAACATGATTGGAATGCGAAATATCTTGACTCACAACTATTTTGAAATTGACCTTGATATTGTTTGGGGTGTTGTAGAACAAGAGTTACCAAGTCTGAAACAGTCTATAGAGGCTATTTTGCGATCGCTGTGAGCAGTTGCCTTATATGAAACAGAATCCCCTCGTTATTTAATTGAGTTTGCAGACTTACAGGGGCGCGAGTATGCAATGGCAATCTTGCCAGCCAGTGAGGTATTAGCTCTGCACTATGAGTTAGCGATCGCATCATAAAACTCATGCAAACCGCACAACTCTGCAACTATCCAGCGACACAAGATTTGCTACGGCAGATGAGAGAGGAACGATAGGGGAGAGTTTTAAGTTTTGAGTTTTAAGTTTTAAGTTTTAAGTTCTAAATTGTCAGGTAGGAGGAGAGTGATAGGGTTTTGGCTTGTAATGCTGGGTTTGCTCACTCACGGGCTTGTTTAATTTGAGCGATCGCATCGTCTAAAGTAATGCCAGTCAGCATGGCTTGGCGATCGCGGGTATAGTCTCCAGTGCCCTGCTCAAACTGCTGCAAAAACCGCACCATCCCTACTGCACCCAACGCTTGCACCAGTGCTTCAATTCCCTTTTGCCGCAGTTGCACTGGATTCAATTCATGAATCTGCATCGGTTGTCGCCTCCAATAACCACATCACCGGATTCGATATCCTCACTTGTAACATATCGGGTTGCCGTCTTGCCCAACGTATCAATCAATCATCTGTCGTCAGCAGCACTGTTGCTCGACCGGCTTCTGCACAGGCTAAATGCAACGCATCAAATGTTCCTAACCCTTGCTGTACAAACAATCCAGCTCGAAGCTCAATGGATTCATTAACAGTAACTGTTAGGGTTGATAAAGCTGCTAATGCTCGAAGCTGAGATTTCCGCTCTAAGTCACGAGTTTGGTTGATCTCAAGGGCGATCGCTTCACTTCCTATTAATTGCCATTCTCCACGTTGACAGCGACCTAAAATAAGTAAAACAGCCTCAGATTCCAACCTAACTCGTTCTTGAGTGAGATCGTCAAATGGACGATTTAAGCAGCACACATCCAAGTAAATCAGCACACTCATTCTCGTCGAGTAATTAAATTAAAGCATCTCCACGATCCCCGTCTCTCCATCAATGCGGACTCGTTGCCCATTGTGGAAGATCTGCGTCGCATCGTGAATATCCATCACTGCCGGAATGCCATATTCACGAGCAACGATCGCCCCATGTGATAACCGTCCCCCGACTTCGGCAATCAGCCCCCCCGCACGAGCCAACAACGGCGACCACCCCGAATCGGTATAGGGCACAACCAGAATAGTGTCCTGATCTACAGCAGAGCCTTGCTCCATCGTTTGTGCTATCAGCACTCGCCCTTCAATTTGCCCAGGGCTTGCCCCGATCCCCTGCAACCGTCGCGATGAAGAGGTCGTTGAGGGGGGCATAGAGCGGATACGGGGAGGTGTATTGCCATAGACCAACGCAGGCACTTTAGCGGCCGTGCGGTCTTGCTCAAACTGCGATCGCCGCTGCTCAATCTGCTGCAACAAGGGGTCATTGATTCGAGCGTCTGTTTGAATCACCCGTTGGATCTCATCAAAGGTGAGAAAAAAGATATCGTCTGTCTGCTTTAGATCTCCAGCGTTTAGCCAATATTTTTCAAGAGCGATAAAACTCCAGCGCAACTCAGCTAACAAGCGGCTATATACGGTGGTCACTCGTGCCTTGAGATTGAGGCGATGTTGCACCCGCCGCACTTGTGGGTTGAGTGATTTGCGTTTGGTCGGGGGCAACGGAGTTGGGTTAAACAGACATTGCACAAACTGTTCTCGGATTGTTTTAGGGTCTTCTCGCCAAGTCGGAACGGCAATATCAGTACCCACTTCACTCAAATAGCCATATTGCTCTAAAAACTCATCCAACTGGCGCAACACCGCTTGCCCATCAGGATTCTCTGCCAGAGCCGCAAAGATGGTCGAGCGGTGCTGACTCAAGTCATCTACATTTGGCACCAAAGAGCGGGCTGCTGTTGCCAGAGATTGCAGCGATCGCATCGCAGCCACTTCAGGGGTTTGGCTGTTGTCTAACTTGGTGGCTGGCACCTTAAACAATGCCTGTCGCAGTGCCAGACTCAGCGGCGACATAATGCTGTAGTAAGTCGCTCGGTGCAACGCCGATAGAATCCGCTCAATGCGTCTTAACAAGTCAGTTGGAGTCAGATCTGAAGGCAGCTCACGCTCTAGATCGGTTAACAATGGCAAAAAGTGTTTGCGATTGTCTCGACTAAAGTCACGATCGAGATCGAGTTCTCGCAACACCAATCGCATTAACCCTGGCACGTTTCGCAAGGTCGAGGCGATCGGGGGTTTGCTAAATTTTGCCCCTCGTGTCAAAAATTCTAAACTTTCAGGTGGCAGCCCCATGCGGCGAAATAATTGCCCCAATAGAGACGCATTGAAATAAGCAGCGGAGTAATGCAAGGTGGCAGTTTCGGCAAAGTTTAACCCCTTAGCCCGGTTGCCCAACACGAGCGTAAACAAGTCTCCCCACACACCACAGGTCAGCGGTCGGTTGATCGACCAGGTGAGCGGACGAATAAAACCAGGGATCACTTCAGCTGCAATTTTGCGCGTCCAGATCGGCAATAGGGTTGTAATTGGGCGACATTGCAACAACCAGATGTGTTGCCCGTCATAGCTCCACTCAATATCTTGAGGCACCCCGTGATAATGGGCTTCTAAATGACGAGTCAGATAGGCAATTTGTTGAATTAACCGGGGTGGCACATCTCCCTCACCCTCAATGCTCAACTCCACCGCATCTGGTAAAACCCAGCTTTCAGGTTGATCTACGGCTGTCATGCTGGGGGCATCGTTTTGATGGATCCAGACGCGATATTGTTCTGGCGTAAATCGTCCAGACACGACCTGACTAGCGGCTCCTGGCAACGCCTCAATCACGACTGCTTCACCCTGCCGAGTAATGGGATCGCGGCTAAACGCCACTCCCGAAAACACACTCTTGACTTGATGTTGCACCAATACGGCCATACCCCCTTCTTCAGAGTGGTGACTGCGCCGATATTGCACCCCTGCAGGACGGTTATAAGACATCTGACAACGGGCGATCGCCTGTTCTAACAAAGGCTTGCTGGTGACATCGAGAATCGACTCATAAATGCCCGCCGCAGATGCCGTATCACTGTCTTCACCGATCGCCGATGATCGCACAACTAAAGGATCATCGGGTGTGGGATAGAGCAACTCAATCAATGGTGCGGGGTCATCCCCTGGTGGCAATACCCACCCCATCGGCACCGGATAGCCCCAGCGTTTGAGTTGTGCTAGAGTGGCAGATTTTGCCCCCACTTTATCCGCGTGCAGCGGTTGATCCAACGTGAGAATAGCGCGATCGCCCCGAAAAAATCGAAACATCTGACGAGAACTTCCTTGAGCCGTATCCGTTGGCAAATCTAGATCGTCTGGAATCTTACGATAAATCGCGGCGAGTAACATACTCAACACAATCGTCGTACCAAAGAGACCCCCATCATGAGGATGCCGCAGCACGGTGATCAAAGGCAGCAAGACCAACACCCCCAAGCGTCCTAACTGACGTTCTCGCAAAATCGTGAAGCTAATGCTGCTAATGATAAATAGCAACCCAGCACTCACCCAATCATGGGTAACGTAACCCCACACCACATTGGTGGTGCCCGCCCCTCGACTCATCCAATATCGCCCCAATACTAGCGAAATCAAAGCCACGATTTCCCAGGCGGGGTTATGCGGAAAAAACAATCGGGCGAGCAGTACAGCGGCAATGCCCTTAAAGGCTTCTGACAACACCGCCAACACGCCAACGACCTGTCCCCCGTGATAAAAAGCGGCTGAAACGCTAACATTACGGGTTCCCAAGCGGTCGAGCCTTCGTCCAGTCAACCCTTGTGTAATCCAAGCAATTAAAGGCAACCCACCCAAAATCGGGCACACCACGAAAATTAGCAGAACTCCCCAGACTTCTATTAGCATTCTGTCTTCACCTGCCACTTTCGTTATTATCTCGTTCGCAATTCAGTCATGGGGTCATAGGTCGATGGAAAACTGACTCGTCCATACCATTTCCAGAAATCTGGGCTACCCATCAATATCCTTGTGCCGCCCTCACCCTCACCCTCTCCCAAAGGGCAAGGGAAGCGGATTCTAGCTCCTTTCTCCCCAAAGAGAATGGCTAAGGATGAGGGAAATCATACTTGCATTCAGCAACGCCAACACCCCTACCGCTGATTTGTAACCGTTATTGGTTGAATTGGTACACCCATCCACTCATCCACCCCCTCAAGCCCCAAAACTCAAAACTCAAAACTCAAAACTCAAAACTCAAAACCCAAAACTCAAAACTCAAAACTCTAAACTCTAAACTCAAAACTCTAAACTCTAAACTCAAAACTCTAAACTCTAAACTCAAAACTCTCCCATCCCCATCCCACTGCTCTAATTCTTAAATCTTTATAACTGTTCCGCCTATGTGACAGAAGTGGGCAAATCAAAAACCGTCCTACAGGATGACTCCAAAAGTTAGAGGCTGACGATACATTGTAAGCGTCTCAGGGTATAAGCCTTTGAAGGAAGTGAATCACTCTTAAGCATTGTGACAGTAGCTCTACTGAACTCCTTCCTTTAAACCAACGCCAACTTTTCTGGCTGTGCCACTCATCCTAATTTATGCTCATTACTTCTAACCACTGAGCTAGGTGAGTCGTTGAATCATTGCCGTATCGTAGGAACTTTTCAGACATGCCAGCGTCATTCAGAGACGGAACCACTCCTAGTCAAGCCCTGCCCATGAGTCAATCTCTTACGACACCGTGGTCACCAGAGGCGAATCCCGCCTTGACCAATGTGCAGCCTGAGAAACTCTCAAACTATGACTTGATCTTGCAGTGTCAGACTGAAATGCGACCTGCACGCGACGCCTTTTCGGAGTTGCTGCGCCGTTATCAGTCTCACGTTGAAAAGGTGTTATATCACCTTGCCCCTGATTGGTCAGACCGGGCAGATCTGGCACAAGAAGTTTGGATTCGAGTTTACCGCAACGTTCGACGTTTACAGGAACCAGCCAAGTTTAGAGGCTGGCTAAGTCGAATCGCGACAAACCTGTTCTACGACGAGTTGCGGAAACGAAAGCGGGTGAACAGTCCACTCTCATTGGATGCACCTCGAACGGTAGACGATGGTGAGATGGATTGGGAAATCGCTTGTGATGATCCTGGTCCAACTGAAAAGTTGATGACACACGAGTTTTATGACCAATTGCGAGAGGCGATCGCCGATCTGCCTGAGGTCTTCAGAACTACTATTGTGCTGCGTGAGATTGAAGGGATGGCTTACGAAGAAATCGCTGAAATTACAGGGGTTTCGCTGGGGACTGTGAAATCTCGCATTGCCAGGGCGCGTCAGCGTTTACAATCTCAACTCCAAAATTATTTGGATGGTCAGTAGAGTTTGGGTAATCTATTGGGTAGAGTTCAGTAGCAGATCCTCTAACTTTTTGGGTGCGCTGTAAGATTTGAGGCTTTACTGACATCAGAAGATGACTTTGGCTAAGGGTGGGGTCGGATACACTATCCGTCTTTGGTGGCATCCTTTATGATCATGCTAGTAGATGTATGGAATCGATCCTACATTGCATCCTAGTCATTGACTTTGTGATTCAATTCTGCTCATTGCAAAAATGACTCCCAACCTTAATTCGCGTAATAACTTGCAACGGCTATCCTCTAACGATGCATCTACTGACCACAGCTCAAGTGCATCTCCATCTGACACTATGCTAGACAGCTTAAAGCGCGATCGCTTTGAATTATTAAGTGCCTATCTCGACGGTGAAGTTACGGCGTCTGAGCGTCGTCAGATTGAGCAGTGGCTTGATACTGACCCATCTGTGCAGCAGCTTTATTCAAGATTGTTGAAGCTCCGTCAGGCCATGCGAACCCTGCCGATTCCTGTGGCTGAACAGCCCGCCGAGCAGGTGACTCAACGGGTGTTTGACCAACTCAATCGTCGGCAACGCTTTGTGATGGCGTGGGGTGGAGTGGCGATCGCTGCTCTGTTTGTTGGGGTCTTCTCAAGTTTTGCCCCTTCACTGGCACCTAGCCATCAAGTAGCGGTTGAGCCACCTGCTCAACCCGATGTATCGTCTGATGCTTTGATGATTGCTCTCGATCAACCTTTGATTGAGATTCCCAAAGCAACGGTTTCAGAGCCGCTTGAGTCACCTCAAATCATGTTGTATCAATCTCCCACTGAGATTCGCTAGTCTTCGTCTTTGCTGAATCTTTGCCTAGAGGCGTGAAATACCGCGCCTCTAGTTGGCTTTAAACAATTGGTTGATTACAGATCCAAACACCTTGAGGCAATAACACGCCCCCTAGTGACAGGGCTTGTTCTGTTGTCATCACATAAGTCCAGGCAAAGCCGAGAGAGTGGCGATCGCGATCAAACACCTCAACCCAGACCCGCTCATATTCGTTTTGGTCGGGCGATCGCTGGGGATCGTATCCCTCCAGTTCGTCTAAATCCTGTAACACCTCAGGCTGATTAAACTCCAGGACGTATCCCCTAACGGGATCGTTGCCTGTTGTCATCGCTGGATACCCCAATGGCAGATCATAGAGTTGACCCAAGGCGATCGCCTCATAACTCGCCACAACCCGTCCTTCACAATATTGTTTGTAATAAAAGCCTCCCGGTTTCAACGTTCCATAAACAAAGACAGAGAGCAGAGTAGAGGTCATAAAGAGGCTAGAGGCTGAGTCGTCAATAGTTAATGGTCAAGGGTCATTCGTCAGGAGTCAAGGCTAATCGGGAGATGAAGGGAGTGAAGAGACGCGACTAATCGCGTCTGTACATTATTGCAAGAGGTGATAGGGGGATGAGGTGATGGAGTTACCCCTTATACCCTCACGCCCCTACACCCTCTCACTGGTTCAATCCCCATCCTGACGGATTAGCTATTTAGAGCAACGAAACTTTAGAATGGGAAACAAACCCTGTTACCGAAAGGAGTTGCGTCCGTGGAGTCCCGTTATAACCCCGCAGCGATCGAGGAAAAATGGCAGCAAATCTGGGCTGAGCAAGGGCTAGACAAAGCAGATGAAAGCAGCGACAAGCCCAAATATTATGCCCTGTCCATGTTTCCCTATCCATCGGGCAACCTACACATGGGGCACGTCCGCAACTACACCATTACGGATGTGATTGCCCGCTCCCATCGCATGCAAGGCTATCGGGTGTTACACCCAATGGGGTGGGATGCCTTTGGCTTGCCTGCCGAAAATGCGGCGATCGATCGGGGCATTCCGCCTGCCAAGTGGACTTATCAAAACATTGCTCAGATGAAGTCTGAGTTAAAGCGGTTGGGCTTGTCTTACGACTGGGATCGTGAGGTAGCGACCTGTTCTCCAGAGTATTATCACTGGACTCAGTGGATCTTTTTAGAGTTTTTTAAGGCAGGTTTGGCATACCAAAAAGAAGCCGCTGTGAACTGGGATCCGATTGACCAGACGGTGTTGGCAAATGAGCAGGTCGATAGTCAGGGGCGATCGTGGCGATCGGGGGCGATCGTCGAACGGCGGTTGTTACGACAGTGGTTCCTCAAGATCACCGACTATGCAGAGCAGTTATTGAACGATCTTGATCAAATGGAGGGCTGGCCTGAACGGGTAAAGTTGATGCAAGCTAACTGGATTGGCAAATCAACCGGAGCACAGGTCGTCTTTAAAACTGAAGCAGGAGACGAGTTGCCTGTCTTTACTACGCGCCCTGATACATTGTGGGGTGCAACCTTTATGGTGCTCTCACCAGAGCATCCACTGGTGCCTAAACTGACTGCCCCAGAGCAAGCAGAGGCGATTCAAGCCTATCAAGCCGCCGCTGCTGGTCAGAGCGAAATCGATCGCACGGCAGAAGACCGAGAAAAAACTGGAGTATGGACGGGAAGCTATGCCATTAACCCGGTCAACGACGAGAAGATACCCATCTGGATTGCCGACTACGTCTTGATGGAATATGGCACTGGGGCAATCATGGCAGTTCCAGCCCACGACCAGCGTGACTTTGCATTCGCCCGCAAGTTCAATCTACCGATCAAAGTGGTCGTGCAACCGGCTGACCAAGAACTCAACCCAGAGAGCATGACGGAAGCCTATCCCCACGATGGGGTGATGGTGCATTCTGGGCCATTGGATGGAGTCCCAGCAGGCAAAGGTGAGGGACAAAGTGTTTTAGCGGCCGTGCAGTGGCTAGAGGCAAACGGCAAGGGCAAAGGCACGATTACCTATCGTCTGCGCGATTGGTTGATCTCACGGCAACGCTATTGGGGTTGCCCCATTCCAGTGATTCATTGCCCTAGTTGTGGGATTGTGCCCGTTCCTCCAGAAGGTTTACCTGTGGTGTTGCCTGAAGATATTGATCTCACTGGACGAGGAGCCTCTCCCTTAACCAAACTAGAGGATTGGTTGAATGTGCCTTGCCCAACCTGTGGCACAGCAGCTCGACGTGAAACCGATACGATGGATACTTTCATTGATTCATCGTGGTATTTCTTGCGCTATACCGATGCTAAGAATCCACAGCAAGTGTTTGATTCTCTCAAAACAAACACTTGGATGCCTGTGGATCAATATGTTGGCGGCATTGAACACGCCATTTTGCACTTGTTGTACTCGCGCTTTTTTACAAAGGTGTTGCGCGATCGCGGCTTGCTCAATTTTGACGAACCCTTTAAACGGTTATTGACGCAGGGTATGGTGCAGGGCTTGACCTATCAAAACCCTCAAACTGAAAAGTGGATTCCCTCAGCACTGGTCGATCCCAGCGATCCCAAAGATCCGGAGACAGGTGAGGCATTGGTCTCTTCCTACAAAACGATGTCGAAGTCGAAGTACAACGGGGTAGCACCAGAGGAGGTCATTAAAAAATATGGTGCTGATACAGCCCGCATGTTCATCTTGTTCAAAGCACCCCCTGAGAAGGATCTAGAGTGGGATGAAGCCGATGTAGAAGGACAGTTCCGCTTTTTGAACCGGGTTTGGCGATTGGTGACTGAGTTCAGCGCAGCACCAGCTACTCAAACTCAAACGGGTCAACTGAGCAAATCTGAGAAGGAGTTGCGCTATGCCATTAACTATGCGATCCAGCAAATCACAGAGGATCTAGAGGGCGAGTATCAGTTCAATACGGCTGTCTCAGAGTTAATGAAATTGAGTAATGCGCTCACCGATGCCGATTGTAAGCGATCGCCCATCTATGCTGAAGGGATTGAAATTTTGCTGAAGTTACTGGCTCCATTCGCACCTCATATTGCTGAAGAACTGTGGCACCTCTTGGGTCACAGCGACTCCGTGCATCAACAATCCTGGGCAACTTACGATCCGGCTGCGCTCGTTGTCGATGAAATTTCGTTGGTGATTCAAATCATGGGCAAGACTCGTGGAACTATTCAGGTGCCTGCCCAAGCCGATCAACAAACATTAGAACAACTCGCGCGAAACTCTGAACTGGCACAGCGATATATTGCTGACAAAGAGATTAAAAAGGTGATTGTAGTACCAGGGAAACTGGTCAACTTTGTGATCAACTCGTAATTCCTTATACAGGGCTTAATACACTAAGCCCTGTATGAAATATGGCAGTCCTCTAAAAGTAATGATTTTTGAGTAAGGATATGCCCTGCTCCGGCAGCATATCCTTACTTTTTTAGGACTACTTGAAATGTATTATTTAGCACCTCATCGAAAGTCAGTAAAGTTGCCAAAATTTTTTTGAATTAAGCTACTAAATAGAGCGATCGCACAACTTTTTTTGTGTTTATGATACTCACTCTTAAGCTCTCATAAAATCTTCTTGAATGCATTGACTTATTGGTTCAAAATCCTTTATCTCTGTATATGTTCAACATGTTTGAAGATTAAGGAAAACTCTTTGAAAAAAGCCTTTAGTTTATCCATTGATAATCAAGGTTAAACCAGGATTAAAAAGATTAAATTTAGATTAACCAATAGTTATTAGTAGCTGGATTCATCCAGTTTTCAAATAATCGGGGTGCTTCGTTGCTCTACCTTGCGTGATTGACTCATCTTCTACATCACCATCATGCCTGTTATGCCTGTCACCCCTTACTCGGCTACAGCTCTTACTGATACGGTCTTACCAAATTTGACGTTAGAGTCAACCTTGCAAGATTTGCC
>JANRJA010000014.1:0-37877 GCA_033764315.1 Oculatellaceae cyanobacterium bins.114 | reverse complement strand
CTCAAAACTCAAAACTCAAAACTCAAAACTCAAAACTCAAAACTCCCTCCCACCCCCATCTCCCCCATTCCGTCCCCTTTCTGCGTTAAGATTTATCAGTGGAACGTTTAAGAAAAATTGCAAATGATGAATGGCGTAGATGACAAAACGGTTGTCCGAGACTATTTCAACGCCACAGGGTTCGATCGCTGGCGGCGCATTTACGGCGATGGTGAGGTTAACAAAGTTCAACTCGATATTCGTCAAGGACATCAACAGACTGTAGATACGGTCTTGTCGTGGTTGAATGCGGATGGTAATTGGGCAGGACTTACCGTGTGTGATGCGGGGTGTGGAGTCGGCAGTCTCAGCATTCCTCTAGCTCAGGCAGGGGCGATCGTTTACGCCAGTGACATCTCTGAAAAAATGGTGGGCGAGGCAAAAACACGGGCGGCTGAGGCGTTGGGGCAAACTACCAACCCCACATTTGCAGTTCAAGATTTAGAAGCTTTAAGCGGTCACTATCACACCGTCATTTGCTTAGACGTGTTAATTCACTATCCTCAAGACAAAGCGGCTGCCATGATTGCTCATCTCAGCAGTTTGGCAGATTCGCGTTTGATTCTCAGCTTTGCCCCAAAAACCCTGGCTTACACGCTGTTGAAGAAAATTGGTGACTTTTTCCCAGGCCCCAGTAAAGCCACTCGCGCCTATTTGCACCGCGAATCAGATGTTGTCAGCATTTTGCAGGCGAATGGCTGGACGGTACAGCGACAAGCAATGACAAAGACTCGCTTCTACTTCTCTCGATTGTTAGAAGTGACTCGATAATCGATAAAACTAATTTTGTTTGTTTGTAACTTCAAGTAAACTTTTGCAACTGAGCCTGTAGCTATGTGTCTGGCTAGAACCCTATATCGGTCAAGCCATTGAGACGATGACGGGCTTGGCGATCGCCATCCTCAAGTTAGTGTAAGAATTTTTAACAAAAACTCTCATCAAATCAGACTACTGTAACAATTTAGATGGATTTCGAGTCTTTTGGTAAGGACTGATACTCCAGTAAAAAAATTTAGTGTCGAGACATTTTAGTTAGGACTTAATAGCATGAGCAGTAATTTGGCAACTAAGTTGCGGGAAGGCACCAAAAAAGCTCACACAATGGCTGAAAATGTTGGCTTCGTCAAATGCTTTTTAAAAGGCGTTGTAGAAAAGACATCTTACCGTAAGTTGGTGGCTAACTTCTATTTCGTCTATTCTGCGATGGAAGAAGAAATGGAGCGTCATCGTCAGCATCCTATTCTTTCCAAAATTTATTATCCTGAGCTAAATCGCAAAGCCAGTCTTGAACACGATTTACACTACTATTTTGGCAATAACTGGAGAGAGCAAGTGGCTCCTTCTGCGGCAGCTCAAGCGTATATCCAACGGATTCGTGAGATCTCAAATACTGAGCCAGAATTGTTAATTGCTCATTCCTACACCCGCTATTTGGGTGATTTGTCTGGCGGGCAAATTCTCAAGAATATTGCTCAGCGGGCGATGAACCTCTCTGAGGGCGAAGGCATTGCGTTCTACGAGTTTGCTGATATTCCTGATGAGAAGGCATTCAAAGCCAACTATCGCCAAGCGTTGGATGAAATGCCGATTGATGAAGCTACAGGCGATCGCATTGTGAATGAAGCTAATGCGGCGTTTGGTATGAACATGAAGATGTTCCAGGAGCTAGAAGGCAATCTAGTCAAAGCGATCGGGCAAATGCTGTTCAACAGCTTGACTCGTCGTCGGACTCGCGGCGCGACCGAACTGGCACCCGTTGAGAACTAGTTAAGGTCTGGGAAAACTGAAGGCTAAAAAAGAAAGCTAAAGAGTAAAGATCAAGGGGGCTTTAGAGTGTCCGATTGGTTTTTATTCTTTAGCTTTTGCCCTATGTGTGACTATTCCAGATCCCGGTTTCTAGGGATGTAACTGGGTACCTTTCAGGCAGCTCTAACGAAAAACCCGGGAGCTAAACCCCTCAAGGGCACATCGCGTGTTTTTGGTCTTTAAATCTCTTATTGGATGTCTCAAGCCTCTGTTAAAGACGTTTTGCGACATGCCCTATTGCTTCATGTCAGGCTCTAGCTCTAGACTTGATTCCTTCTTCTTTTTATCCTTTAGCCTTCAATTCTTGGCTCTTTTTTTCTTCCTTCTTCTTTTTTCCTTTTTTCCTCATTCCCCCTCCGTGATAGGATAAATCTCTGGTACGACATTCCGAATCGCCGCATTTGCCTGAATTTGCGCGTCTTCATTTTTTTATTGCAGTACGGCTGAGGCACAACAACTCAGGTTGACTCGGAACAGGCTGTCTTACCTGCCCCTCACCCGACACGACCTGGACGATGCGTTTTGACAAGATTTTGATTGCTAATCGAGGTGAGATTGCTCTCCGCATTCTCCGGACATGCGAAGAAATGGGCATTGCTACCGTTGCGGTGCATTCGACAATCGATCGCCATGCCCTTCATGTTCAATTGGCGGATGAGGCGGTGTGCATTGGTGAACCTCCCAGTAGCAAAAGCTATCTCAACATTCCCAACATCATTGCAGCCGCTTTAACCCGCAACGCCACGGCGATTCATCCGGGTTACGGGTTTCTGGCAGAAAATGCTCGGTTTGCCGAGATTTGTGCCGATCACCAGATTGCCTTTATCGGCCCTTCCCCTGACTCCATGCGGGCAATGGGAGATAAGTCTACCGCCCGTGACACCATGAAACGAATTGGGGTGCCAACCGTTCCTGGAAGCGAGGGGTTGTTAAGCGATGAACGGGAAGCCTTGGCGATCGCTCAACAGATTGGCTATCCTGTCATGATCAAAGCCACCGCTGGCGGAGGTGGTCGAGGAATGCGCCTAGTCAGAGCCGAGGCAGAACTGGTGAAGTCTTTTATGGCCGCTCAAGGCGAAGCCGATGCCGCCTTTGGTGATCCTGGGGTTTATCTAGAAAAGTTTGTTGAACGGCCTCGTCACATTGAGTTTCAAATTTTGGCAGATACCTATGGCAATGTGATCCATTTGGGAGAGCGCGATTGCTCGATTCAGCGTCGCCATCAAAAACTCCTTGAAGAGGCTCCTAGTCCAGCCCTCAGTCAAGAGTTGCGGGAAAAAATGGGAAGTGCTGCTGTTCGGGTTGCCAAAGCCATTAATTATGTCGGAGCAGGCACGATTGAGTTTCTGTTAGATCAATCAGGGCATTTCTATTTCATGGAAATGAATACCCGAATTCAGGTAGAACACCCCGTCACTGAAATGATCACCGGATTGGATCTGATCGCTGAACAGATTCGCATTGCACAAGGAGAACCCCTGCGCCTGACCCAAGAACAGGTCGAATTTCGAGGACATACGATTGAATGTCGGATCAATGCAGAAGACCCCGACTATAACTTCCGCCCCAACCCCGGTCGCATTAGTGGTTATCTGCCACCTGGCGGCCCTGGTGTGCGAATGGATTCGCATGTTTATACCGACTACGAGATTCCACCCTATTACGACTCTTTGATTGGCAAGTTGATTGTTTGGGGACCCGATCGCCCCTCTGCTATTCGCCGTATGCGACGTGCTTTACGAGAGTGCGCCATCACGGGGTTGTCTACCACTATTGGGTTTCACCAAAAGATTTTGGAAACCAAAGAGTTTGCTGAGGGCAAGGTCTACACTAACTTTGTTGAACAATTGATGCAATCTCTTAATGAAGCCAAGTCTTAGGGAGGGGAGTTGGGGGATGGGGTGTAGGGTGTGGGGTTCTCTTGTGAAAGTCAGTCTGGCAAGTTTCGTGATCCCCATTTTCATCCCACGTGTGCGTCTAAAGTTGGGCTAAGGGGTTGGACGTCTTTCCAGGACTAGGCTGGAACCGATTGCAACCCTGATGGGGCGTTGTCTCAATTTATAGAATTATCGGGTCAGTCCCGTTTAGCTGGCACAATTAAAAGTAATGTCATTGGTAAATGGGCTGTGGTGACTCAAACGGTTGATTCGATTCTTGATCGCGCCTTAGCAGGGTTTGACTTGACCGAAGCAGAAGGGGTTGTTTTATTGCAACAACAAGATGATAAAGCGATCGCCGCTATTCGCCAGACGGCTGATCAACTGCGGCAACAGCAGGTTGGAGAAACCGTAACCTATGTGGTCAACCGCAATCTCAACTTCACTAACATCTGCGAACAGCACTGTAGCTTTTGTGCCTTTCGTCGAGATGAAGGAGAAGAGGGAGCCTATTGGTTAGACGAAGCCACTATTTTAGAAAAAGTAACAGATGGGGTTCAACGGGGAGCCACAGAAATTTGTATGCAAGGAGGATTGCATACCGAGGCAAAAATTGATGGCAAGTCGCTGTCCTATTACATCCGCCTTGTCAAGTTAATCAAAGATGCCTTTCCCCAACTTCATTTGCATGCGTTTTCCCCCCAAGAGGTGCAATTCATTGCACGAGAAGATGGCTTGAGTTTTGCCGAAGTGATTGCTGACTTGCAGGATGCGGGCGTTGAGTCGATGCCCGGAACGGCAGCTGAAGTGTTGGATGATGAGGTGCGAAAAATTCTCTGTCCTGAAAAAATCAATACGGCTGAATGGCTAGAGATTATGGAAACCGCCCATCAGTTGGGTATGCCCACCACCAGCACACTGTTGTCAGGACATATTGAAACCCCCGAACAGCAGATGAAACATCTGGGGTTGTTGCGATCGCTTCAACAAAAAAATGCTAGACGGGGCGATCGCGGTTTTACAGAATTCATCTTGTTGCCATTTGTCGGACAAGATGCTCCCAAACCACTGCGGAAACGAGTCGGGCGCGATCAACCTGTCTTATCAGACGCTCTCCTGCTGACGGCTGTAGCCCGTATCTTTTTAGGGAACTGGATCGACAATCACCAACCCAGTTGGGTGAAGTTAGGCTTAGATGGCGCAACCGAAGCTTTGACTTGGGGCTGCAATGATATTGGCGGCACATTGATGGAAGAACACATCACCTCGATGGCAGGTGCTCAGGGAGGAACCTGTAAAACAGTAGAAGAATTGCAATCTGCCATTCACTCCATTGGTCGTCCCTTTCGTCAACGCGATACGCTCTATCGAGCTATTCGTAAACAATTGGTGATTCGATCAGTCTAAAAAGCAAGCCGCAATCCAACCTGTTTGATTCGCCTGTGTTCGGTTTTGAGCACCTGGCTCAATCGAGAATTCCAGTTCTGAATCATTGGTAGCCTGATACCAAATAATCCCATCAGCGGAATCAGTTTTCCCGGTAAGTGTTACCCATTCTCCTTCTGGCACCACCCCTCGAATGACCAAAGGGGTCAGGGCTGGTTCAACTCGGAAGTTTGCTCCAGCATAATACACGCCGTTGCAATCATTAATCTGAAGTTTCTGATCAGGGGTGGCGGGAAAGGGTAATTCCTCTGGTGGTACTGATGTTGGCTTGTCCCCCCCACCACTTCCAGTTTCAAAAGAAACGCTGGTCGCTGGTGGATCGTCTGAACTACCGGGTGGTGGAAAAATCAAGCTGGATTCTAACGATAAGGCGAATGTTATAGCTACAGTTACAGTTACAGTTACAATTGTTGCTCCATTACCTTTAGGAGGATCGGGTTTCTTGTCTTTGACTAAACGCAGCTCTAGATGATTCTCGTAATCGAGTGGGGCTGAGACTTGAACCATAGTTGAAAAAGTGTTGTTAGTGAGGTAGGAAAATAAGCCGAAAAAGTCTTTTTTGTGTGACTAAAGTGTTCTTTGGAAGTAATCAAAGTAGTAATATTTGTGTTTACAAATGCAACATCGTTTGAGTTTAAACACAAAGACAAAACATCGAAACTGCTGTGGATTTAACTTGTATTGTGGTGTTACAACGGCTAATACCCATTTGAATTGGCTTCGCTGCACATGATTCCGTAAGGGAGTTCCGCGAAACGCCCCTACCCAGTGATCTGTCACAATCAAAAATTAAATTGGTATAACAACCTAAACCTGGTGAGCCGGTTGTAAAACGGCTCTGCTAGCGCAATAAGCTAACCAATTTGTGACTTAAACGTGAGTTCAACTGAGTGTTATAGGCTCAATTGCCTCAATGCGATCGCCTCATGGTCAAGGTGAGTAAGGTCACTCGAAGAAACACCATGAGATGGATAAACATCGCGTGTTATTCATCGTCGAAACCAACTTTGCAATGGCGACATCAGATCAACTCCTGTGTTAAATCAACGAAAGACTGATGCAATAGAGCGCATTACTGGAGGTGATGTATTTACTCTATTTGGATTCTCAAAACCCTTCAATTCAGAAGATTTCAGCGATCTTCAGTGTGATTTTTTAACAGGCAGGTCTATAAAGTTCAGCAAAGTTCAGTTAGTAGATTTCACTGTTAAACAAAACTAAATATTTTTAGAGAGTTCAGCTTTGTTCAGCAAAGTTCAGCCTTACACTATATAGACAGAGGTGTGCATCTATACCAAAAGCATGATGGAAGCTGAGGAGGCCTTAAGCTTTGTCGATGGGTTGTTGTCTCGACAGGGCAAACGATTGACTGATTTACAGAGATTTGTGTTTCTCGGGACTTGGGCTGGCAAAGATTACAAGATCATTCATCAAGAGCATGAAGATCGATGTTCGTTAGACCATCTGAAACGTAATGTCGGCTATCAATTGTGGAAACTTTTGTCAGAGGTGTTGGGCGAGAAGGTTTCAAAAAGCACCTTACAAAACTGCGTCTATCGAGCACGACAACAAGCGAATGAAGGGGCAATCGGGGCTGCCCCTTACCCTGTTTCTGGCGAACAAGAGATGTCGCATTCGGCTTCTGAGGAGGAATCAGCCCAAGGGCGATCGCCTGTCTCTATGTCAGCAATTGATTTAACTGATACGCTGTTTCCATTAACCCCCTATCCTTGTATTGACTGGGGTGAGGCACCTTTTGCAAATCCTTTTTATACCCATACCAGCCTTCTCAATCGCTTAAACGATGTTGTTCGAGTTAACTTGTGTCGGTTGCTGTCGCTTTATGGCGTAAGTGGTTTTGGAAAAACAGCGATCGCTCTGCAATTGGCCCTTAAAGTGCGTGATCAATTTGAATTTGTGATTTGGCGATCGCTCAAACAAGCTCCGCTATTGCCCGATGTGTTAGCAGATCTGACCTACCATTGTTCGGGTCATCAAGAAAGCAACGGGGATTTAACTTGCTTTATGCAATATATGACTCAGCATCGCTGCCTCATAATTTTGGATGGGTTTGAGGCCGTGTTAGAGAGTGGAGTGCATGATGGTTCTTACAAAGCAGAGTACAAAGCCTATGGTGATCTGTTGCGCCAGGTAGCCGTTACGACTCATGAGAGTTGCTTAATCATAACGAGTTGGGAGAACCCCAAAGAAATCAGTGAAACGGAGGGAAATCATGGATATGTTCACTCGGTGGCCGTAAAAGGTTTAGGGGCAACTGGCACTCAAGAGCTATTAATAGACAAACGCTGTTTAGGAACGGACTATCAGTGGCGAGAAATCGCACGACGCTATTGGGGACATCCTTTCATCTTGAGTGCGATCGCAACGACGATTCGAGAGGTATTTGGGGGAAACGTTGCTTGGTTTCTAGAACAATTTAGCGATCCCCTGATCCCCGAAGAGATGTATCCTCGACTGGCTCAACAGTTGAGGCGTCTTTCAGAGGCAGAACAGTCAATTGTTGAATATCTTCAGCAAATGGGTGAGCCAGTGGCCTTGCGCGATTTACAACAAGCATTGCAGCAGCAGATGTCTGGGATAGAGTTGATGAAAGTCTTGCGATCGCTCAATCGACGGGCACTGGTTGAGGTTGATGCGACCCGTTATTTCTTGCAGGAGTTAGTGATGGAGTACCTGTTTAATACGAGAGGCTCTACAGATACTTGAGGTGAGACTTCATATCACTAGAAGATATCTGAGATAGTTTTGGCGGTTAAAACTACAAAATCCAAGTCCATCGTTGCAAACTCAAACTAATCCAGGCTTTTTGTAACCTGCG
Organism: Oculatellaceae cyanobacterium bins.114; assembly: GCA_033764315.1. Taxonomy (GTDB): domain Bacteria; phylum Cyanobacteriota; class Cyanobacteriia; order Elainellales; family Elainellaceae; genus FACHB-1407. Next base: position 29,870 of record JANRJA010000014.1, on the reverse strand, counting down.
GAGGCAGATTTCGTTTCTGTAGCTGCGACTTGAGTCGCCAATGCTGCCTTTTAGAGCATGACCGACAAGAGGGTCGCTACACTGGTTGCTACACAAAACTCTGGATACCTAAGAGATTTAATGGAAGGGTAAAAAGATTATTCTTTATTGACAGGAATACTGCTTTTGTAGTATTTATTTATATTAGTATTTCCCAAAAACTACCAATATTCCTCACGGTCAATAGCTGTCCAATTCATAGGCTTCACTTGTTCAACTGAAGCACAGTTACGGCTAAATTATTGAATCAATTGATTTTAGGGGTTAAACGCTGCTATCAGAGAAGTTGAGGTGACGCATCAGCGATCGCCCATTCTTTGTACAGTCCAATCTAATATGCTTTCGGTGTTTGTCGTCTCCGTTGTCCCCCCCTTCTGGTGCGTCACCTACCTTATCTATGTCTTACAGTCGCCGTAATCTAGATTTTGATGCGAATTGTTTGTTTACCCATTGGTTAGAGCTTCGAGAAACAGCCTACAGCGATGAACTGTTAAGTCGGTTCAAAGCATTGTTTATTGACGGGGATCACTATCCAGAGCCAGACATTTTGATGATTCTGCACCGGATTCTAAAGTCTGACCGAGCAGAAGAACTTTTTGTCAATGTCTTCAATCGTTCCTGTTACATTCTCATCAATTACTGGTGGCTAAAGCGACGCTGGTGGTTGACCTCTGATCTGATTAAATTGATTGAAACGGCTGCTGATCAACCAGCTTCCTCCCCCACAACGGCACTGCTCCGTCAACAGTTAAAGCGGTTCACGCAATCTGAGAAATATCAGCAAATGCGTGACTGTGAGCGAGTGATTAATTTCATTCCTCCAGGCAGTACGCACGAAGTTGAAATTATTGGTGGCTTCGTTTCCCAATATCCCTATCTCTATCCCTACTACCTGAAAGAATGGGATAACAGTGATTCAGGATACGATGCCCTCAAACAACTCCAGCACACTCGTGAACAGGAGTTTGAAAGCTCCCTGTTTCACTATGCTAAACATTGCCACCGAGAAAATCGTGGGATTCAGGACGGTTTAAATTTGGGCATTTCTAAACCCACTTCTCTGCCTCCTGATGATTTGCGATCTGCGATTTATCGATTTTCTGGGAAAGTGGAAGGAGCGCATTCATATCAAGATAGTGCGAATCATTTTTTGGCAACCTTTAACCGATTGCCGACTCACCGCAGCGTCAAACAACACGTTGGGGTGTATCTGCTCAAATCCATTCAACACACCTCGCAACCTGCGTATGGTGAACACAGATTTAATCATTGGTTGCATAAACAACTAGACAATACTCCCCTAGAGCGGGATAGCTCAAAGCCCAACCATCGTCTTTTGATGCATCTATGTCGTAATTTGATTGATGCTTTGATTGTTCCTCCGACATCTCGCAACTTTGAGAATCATCTAATGTTTGTGGATCTGATTACTAACTTAGGAGCCACATTTGCGATCGGGTTTCTACTCAAAATAGTGTTGCTTTGTCGAGCTTTCCCAGAAAACTTAAAGGCAATTCGAGAACACGTCGCCAAGCTCTTTGCAGCCTTATTTAAGTTTTATGAAACCTCTGCTAAAGAAGATTTAAAGTGGTTGATTGATTGTCTGGATAACTGGTTAATTGCGTCTACTGTTCAGTTTGGGCGTTGGAACCAATCCGTTTGGTCGTCTCTTGTAGGTCACTCAACTTACTGTGTCCAATGATTTCTAAATTAAGCAGGCACCCTGTTGATCAAGGTGCCTGCTTACGACATTACAGACGTTTTTAACGTCTCATCAATTAACGAATGCTGGCACTGCTAGCAGGAGTAAGGGGAGCATAACCAAATGTTGCATTAGCTGTGCGGCACCAAACCACAACTGATCTGAAACTGGCGAGGTTAATGCTATCGGGAATCGGATAACGTTGAGCACCAGTATACTCACGCAGACTTCCTAAGTTAACTGCGCTTCCTAGGTTGGTGTAGGTCTGTGGAGGGCGTTGGGTTGAGTCAAGCAGAACATGTAAATCAGGACCCATGCTGCTGGTGCTAAAGGCTCCATCCAGTTCTAAATAACGATGTCCGCCTTCAGTCACAATGCGGGCAACACCAGTGGTAGGAGCTTCACCTGCAACAAATGTACCCGATGCGATCGCAACAGATTGATTTTGTGCAACAACTTGTGCTGGCAATTGTTCAGCATTACCTTTGCCTTGAAATGCAACGATGCCAACCATTGGAGCAGCAACAATGAGGACAGAAGTAACGCTTAATGCCAGTCGATTGAGTTTCATAATTCAGCTTCCTTGCGAGATTGGAATGACTTCAAACCATGCAATTATCTTGACTTGATTCACTCTGGAAAAAATGATTTTTTTCTAAGAAATTTCAAGATAAACCTGAAATTAAGCTGAGAATTGCTGAGGTAGCTCTCAGGCTCAAGTTAAGACTTATATTCCTAATATTTCTAAAATGGATAGTTGTATGAACGGTTATATAGCTCTGATGAGGAGCTACTCACACATTCAACAATTGATTTAGATAAGAGGTGTGATGATCAGAAATCAAGCGATCGCTTACTTCGCTAGAAGTCACAAAAATGTGTTTGAGTGACAAGAGTTATCTTTGTCATCCTCACAACATTGGATAAAAATAATTCCTGTTTGAGCACTCTCAAAAACTAATTTAGACAAGAGAATTACTCATTCGGTAGAGTAATGGTAAACGTGCTGCCTTCACCTAACTTAGAGGAGACTGTGACGTGTCCTCCCATTCCCTCAACGAGCGATTTGACAATTGCCAAGCCCAGACCTACTCCCCCTGTTGAGCGAGCACGAGCCTCATCGACTCGATAAAACCGCTCAAAAATCCGTGTCTGCTGTTGCAAGGGAATGCCACACCCGTGATCAATCACTTGAATGGTCGTGCATCTCTCAGTTTGAGCGAGACTTACAACGATAGGTTCGCCAGGGTCAGAATATTTCACAGCATTGTCAATTAAATTGATTAACATTTGTGTTAGTCGATCTCGGTCTGTTTTAATGTAAATCTTGTATTGCTCTGCTTCAATGTGAATGGTGCGATCGCTAAATTTTTCACCCATCCCGACAATCTCTTTAACCAGATCGTTTAACACAACAGGCTCTAAACGCAAGGGCAGATAACCACTATCAGCTCTGGCCAATTCGAGCAAATCTTGTAGAAGCCGGATAGTCCGATCGGTTTCTGCGGCAGCAATTTCTAATGCTTCTTTTTGAGAACTGGTTAAGCTGCTACTGCGCCGCAATAGACTTTGCAAATAGCCTGAGATCACTGTTAATGGAGTGCGTAGTTCATGTGAGACATTGCTAACAAATTGACGGTGCTGCTCCCAAGAACGAGCCAAACGAGAAAGCATTTTATCCAACATGTGAGCCAACTCTTGGACTTCGTTGGGTGCATATCTCAGATCCAATCGTGCCTGACTTAGTTCTTCCAGGGAGATAGTTTCGGCAAACTGGCTCATTTTGCGGAGAGGTTGGAGCGATCGCCGGATGTAAATAGTAATCACAATGGTCAGTAACAAGATTGCAACAATCGTGGCAAAACTGACTTGCTGAATGGCCGTGATCAGCATCTCCTGTTCTTCAGTAATATCTTGAGCCAGATAAAACTGACCTAACGTGATGTTGTTTACAACAAGAGGATTGCTATAGAGCAGAAGATAGCGATTTGTGTGGAGTGGGGTTGCCCCATCACCCACGCGATAAACTTGCGGCTGAATGGGCATCTCTGAGAGAGACAACAGCATGTCTTGAAACCCTTGAGGGGCACTCTTGAGAGATTCAGATTGCGCGATCATCTTGCCATCTGAATGAGTCACCCAAATCAGTAGATGCGGTGAATTGTCAATCACCCCAGCCTCTGCCTGCAAAATAGCTCGTTGCACGGCGAGGTCTGTAGGCAGCATTTCATGATATAAACTGACGTCGTGAGGAAAGCGATCGGTGATGTACTTTACGTTTTGGATATGAGTTGTGACTAGAAGTTGCTGCATTGTCCAGCTAATCCAGACGGCTACGCCTCCCAGCCCTATCACTAAAGCGGCTGTAATTCCTGCTGTTAATCGAAGCTGCAACGATGAAGGCACAAGCCATTGTCGCCTGCTTTGATGTACCATCTGAGCTGCTTTACGAACAAAATTCATTCCAGAACACAGATTGTCTTAACCGTTGCAACGGCTGCTATCTCCTTTACTCTAAAGGAAATGTCTGAAAGAAATATGATTTTTTCCTGAGCATTAGTGTGTTTTGAGTAACAGCACAGAGTGTTAAAGTTGTCGTATCAAAATCGGTACTGAGTTGTGACGTTGTGGCTCTGCTGAATCTTCAATAGTAATCGCGATCGCCTTCACCCAATTCAGATCTTGAAATGCTTTAGGGAAAATGAGAGGTTGCATTTGATTGCCTGCCTCGACCGTAAATACCTGAGTCAGAATGGCGTTTTTAGCATCGGTTGTAAATGGCGCATCAGGAGTCAATACAGTCCACAGGACGTAGACTTTTCCTGGTTCTAGGGGCGGCAAATTTTCAACCATGAGTGTCCCTTGTAGGGTGTCAGGATTAACCTCCACCAAAACACTGGCAGGGGCATCTAGATTGTCTGTCGGTTGCAACGCCAAAACAAGCGGTGCTTGTTGAGTTTGGGCTTGTTGGGTTTGCAGCGATCGCCAGAGCCAATAGTTACTAATACTCAAACCAATGATTAGGGTAGCCGCAACCGCACCTAACCCTTTGACCCATCTTGGCAACTTTGTTAGAGGCACAACATCATTAGTTTGAAAGGGTAGATCGGTTAGTCGATTTGCATTCTTCATTACAGACTCTCGCAGATGAGCAGGAGGGTGCACCTCTGGAGGGTCATACGTCATTTCCAGGGTTCGCTGCATGTGTCTCACAGATTTTGCGATTTCTGGATCGTCCAGCAGTGTCTCAACGATCGCTGCTTCCTCATCATTCAGATCGTTGAGAATATAACCTGCAATTAACAGTTGGAGTTCTTCTGGAGGAATCGGCTGACTCATACGGCTACTCATCCTCCAATACGTCTTGCAAATTTTGACGCAGTTTTAGCAATCCCCGTCGTGCCCATGCTTTAACGGTGCCCAGCGGTGAACCCAGTTGCTCAGCGATCGCACTCTGACTTAGCCCCTCGTGATATGCCAGACGCAACACTCGTTGCTGGTCTTCTGAAAGTTGGGCTAGAGCTGTTTGCACTTCTTGAATGCACTCCTCTTGATATAGAGTTTCTTCTGGTTTGTTTGTGAACTCTTGATGGTGTCCCAACCGCCACCGTTGCAAAGAGGCTTGAGTTCTTTGGCGCGATCGCAACCCATCGATACTGCGCGATCGGGTTAAAATCGCCAGAAACGTTCTCAAGCTTCCCCGTTTGGGGTCATAGGTTGTTCTGGCAAGCTGCAAAAAGATCTCTTGAGTCAGATCCTCCGCATCTTGAGCATTCTTCATCGTCTTTAAAGCAATGGCATACACCAGAGCCGCGTGGCGATCGTAGATAACCCCCAAAGCACTGACCTGCCCTTGCTTCAGTGCCGTCCACAACTGGGCATCCGATTGCTCGGCACCCACAGGAGCACTGTTTAGCGGAGTTGCAGCTTGTTCAGCATCCATATCGGCAGCATACTTGAGATATCATCCCTGACCTATTATCCCTGAAGTAGCCTAATTGGTAACGGCTGATGTAAGGTGGAAAATAAGCGCGTAGGATTGTCGATTAAATCAATTAGGGGTGGGTATTCTTACCCGCTTGAATCAGCAAGGCTCCAGCGTAAACTCAATTGAACGATATCCATCCTACAAGACTGACACCGATTTAATGGTTGATTGTGGCAGATAACTGGGTAAGGGCGTTTCGCGAAACGCCCTTACGGAATCATGTGCAGCGAAGCCAATTCAAATGGGTATGACAACCCACCGCTGCGATCGCCCAAAGACGACCCCTGCAACCTTTCTACCTTACCTGAGCAGGGCTTAAGCCAGTGTCCTTTGACTTATTCATAGGGCATCAGTACTGCGCGTAACTCTCCAGCCCGATTGCGGGTTGTATGCAGATCCACATACAGCATGTTGTTCTCCAGTGCTGTCAATTGTTCAGCCGTCAGCGTATACTCGCCCATTGCACTGCCACTCCGTCCAGTGTCATCTAGCATGACCGTCAGAGCATATTGAAACGGACCGTTTTCACTAGCCATTCCCCGGTGGATGTGGAAGGCAGAGGTAATGTTTGGATTGGGAGGATTAACGGGATCAATGGCATAGTCGCGTAGGGGACTAGAAAGGTTTCTAAAACTACCCCGTACAATTAAGCGATCGCCCGAAAGTACTGCTCCAACCGTTCCTAAAGCTTGAGTTTGAGGTGTAGCAGGCACAACATTCGTTTTGCTCATCATTGCCACATAGGTTTTTAACCCACTACTTGGCATTCCTTGCGCCATCAAAACTGACTTTACGGTTTGCAAGTTAGCATTGGCTTCTTCTTTAAAAGAGGAAGCTATGGCAGATTGTTGTTCAGCCTGTTGTTCAGCCGATTGTTGAACCAGGGGTTGGGTCACTTGAGCCGTCATTTTGCCAAAAACAGGTGAGTGAAATCCAACGATCAAGAGGCAACTCACAACAGCTAATCCAATGCGCTTGAGCCAAATCTTCCAGGTGAGCATAATTTTTTCCTTGGTGCATCTATAAACATCAGATTGAGCCTCAGTGTTGAGTACTCAACAAAAGTACGTGACCCTACGAAGTTTGGATGCAGGGTTTTAGCAAACACCGTTTGTGGTCATCATCAAAACTAAAAAATTTAAGCTAAGCAATCTCAATCGTGCGATCGCCTCTGATTGAGCCGCTTCTGACCAACCATCTGTCGTTGATGAGCAGTCAAACCCAGATTATTCACCCCGATTGAACGGAGTAATTATCCTAACAACTCTGCCGAGAGAGGTTTTTAATGGGGATTTTACGCAAATTCTGTGGCAAAAAGGCTCAATCTATGAATTTAACTGAGACATAACGTACGTAGAATTGCAACCAGTCGGTGTTTACACCACTAAAACACAAAAAATAGAACGCTGAATAGACAAAATTAATCATCAAACTCTAGAAGTTTTACTGTGACATCTCACATCAAATTTCCTTTAAGGTTGTAATGTAGACAAACCTATAAGAGGTGCGATCGCTCTATCAAGATCTTGTAATAGCTCTTGTTTGCCAACAATCGTTCTATTGCACGCTCTGTTCGATAACTATGTGGTTGACACATGATTGATTAGATTGGCATTGCTCAGATTGGCATTGCTCAAATTGGTATAGAAGGTTGCTCAATATCTTCTAAGGCACATGTTTCTAGATCATGTGAGTGGAGTGACGAGTCTGTAACCCTGGAAGATTCATCTCGATCAGATGATGCTAGTTGGCTAAAAACAAATTTACTGCAAAGCTAATAGATCAAGCAGGGATACGCTATATATCTTTGCTTGATTTGTGTGAAATAAATACTCAAAGTGCCTTGAATAAAGGCACTTGCTGAGTTATGAATTAGTGTTTTTACGTCGGCAAAATAACTTATGAGTTTTTCCAGGTAACTTTTTTACGTGTATATACAGAATTCTAATTTAACAATTTTTTAGCTCTTAAAATTTATTTTTTTGTGTTTTCGGGAACGCTAAGTATAAAGCTTTTTAAGAGCAATATGCGTAGTAATTCAACCGTTAATACGTTGCGTAGCAGTAAAATCGTCAATCTTGCTTCTCAATCAAGCGTTTTAACTGAACATATCAACGAGCGGAATCCAAACGATATTTTTCGCGTTCGTGTTAGAAGTTTCAGCAGTTTTGCAGCCTCTATCGATGGATTGCAGAGAGATGCCAATCTACAGTTGCTCAATGCTCAAGGCCGCGCTATACAAACATCAGCACGCCGAGGAAGAACATCAGAAGCGATCGATCGAGTCTTAGAAGCAGGGACTTATTACGTCCGTGTTTATCTTCGTAATAAGCGTGAAAATACTACCTATGACTTAAGTCTATCGACGGCTACCATTGCTTCAGATACGTCCAACACTATTTCTCAAGCAGTATTCAACGGCAAACTTTATCAGGTTACACGCAGCAATAGCAATTTCATTTATAGTCGCTCCTCTACAAATGGCAGTGATTGGAGTGCCTGGAGACACACAGGAGCCTCAACCTATCAAACGCCAGCTATGGCAGTGCTCAATGGTCGGTTATTTCAATTGGCTCAGGGAACGGATCAAGCTATCTATCTGCGCTCTAGCTCTAACGGAGAAAACTGGTCTACCTGGACATCTCCCAATATTGGTGGACGAACCCTCTCTGCCCCAGAGATGACCGTGTTTCAGAACCAGTTAGTCGTTGCAATACGAGGTACCAATAACCAAATTTACACTGCAACTTCTAGCGATGGCACTCGTTGGAACCCCTGGCAAGATACAGGGCGTACTTCCCGCAGTGGTCCTGGCTTGACGGTATTCAACGATCGGTTGTACATAGCGGCTCAGGGGGCTATCGATCGAGATGTCTATTTCAGCTCTTCGAGGGATGGGGTGCGTTGGAACTCGTGGGCATCGGCTGGAGTTCCAACATCGGATAGCCCAGAATTAAGTGTATTTAATAATCAGCTTTATCTCGCTGTTCGAGGTATTGATAATAACGTTTACCTCAAGCGATCCACGAATGGACAAACCTGGGAGCAATCTTGGGTAGCTGCCAATGGCATGGCTCAAACCGCTCCAGAAATAGATGTTTTTGCGAATCAGATGGTTTTGACAGTGGGTGGTGCAAACCAGCGCGTGTCTCTCAATACCTCACAGGACGGCACAACCTGGTCTGGGTGGGCTAACTATGGACATGATAACCCGGCAGAAGATGCTGCTCGGTCAGGTTATTTTGGGCTTCACTCCACACCCACTGCCTCCAACCCACTCACGGGTTTTCTTGACCCACTGTTAGGACGAGGCCCCATTAGCCAAGCTCCTGGCGGGGAAGCCTCTCATACTGGCAGAAATTATTACGCCATTGATTATGGAGTTGAGATTGGTACACCCATCTATGCTATGTATTCTGGTGTGGTAGTAGCGGTTGAGCAGAGCGTTTCTGATCTTCCGGCCAACGTGGCTGGTTCTTTAGCTAATGCTAACAACGTGAACTATGTCTTGATTAAATTGGATGACGATGATGGGGTGGATGACGGGTATCGTAGTGCCTATCTCCACATCAAGCAAAACTCAGTGCGTGTGGCGGTGGGTCAACGAGTCGCGACAGGAGATTTAATGGCAGAGAGTGGGCATAACGGTTGGAGTACGGCTCCCCATTTACACGTCGAGGTGCATCGTCCGAACGCAGATGGCAGTTGGGGACAAACCGTTCCCTTTGAGATGTGGTCATAATGCGTCAGGGAGATTCAGTTTTCAGACGGTGTACCAAGGCAATCCATTCGTTATTTTGGGCAGAGTCGATCGCCTCAAATCCAGCTTGTATGAATGCCTGACTGACTTCATCTTGATAATCAGTGGTAAACCCAGCGGTGATCAAGATTCCACCTTGAGGCTTGGTTTGTCGCAGAGCCTTATGAAAGTCAGTGGCAAGAGATATGTGGATTCGCGCCAGAATATTGGCGACGATGAGGTCAAAGGCGTGAGTTGGGCTAAAGGTTGGGACATCAGCAGTGAGATCGCCCCCCATCCAGTGCCCCAATTGGCTACCTGCTCCTAAGCTTCCTTTAAACACGGTCACTTGGCTGTCGATCTGATTGCGTTGAATGCTATCTTGAGTGGCTTGCACCGCCACGAGATCGTTATCTAACGCCAGCACCTGTGCTCCTAGTTTTGCCATTGCTACGCTTAGAATCCCTGTTCCTGAACCCAAATCGAGGGTATGCATGGCTGGAGTCACATATTGTTCTAGTAGTTGTAGGCTCAAGACAGTGGCAGGATGTAAGCCACTACCAAAGGCAAGGCTGTTGCCCAATTTAAGAATGATGTCATCCGTTGGGTGAACCGTGGGTGAGTGAGCGGTGGATGGGTGTTCAGGAGAAACTACAAAATGCTGACCAATGCGATGGCTGGGTCGCTGCACTGCTTTGACATCAGTGGGCTTTTCTGGAAGCACCAGACGGTGAGTTAATGAAACTAACCCAATGCGATGTAGAGGAAAGATGGCATCCTGGATGGCTTCTTCCCATGCCTGAGCACTGAGATGTAAAGCGGGTTCCTCTGGGGAGTACTCGCTTGAAAGATACAAGTAAATTGTAAATGCCCAACTGGGCTGGTTCTCTGGTTGTGTTGGTGATTCAGATGCAGAGGGACTGTAAGGGGTGATGTGCGTTTCGCCAGCATAGTCAATTGATGCTAACAATGTGCTGACCCAATCGACAGCTTCGTCGGTTGTATGAATGCTTAACTCTGTCCAAGACATATTTGGGCTTGCTCTTGTAATGGCGATCGCTGTAAGGGTAGAAGCAAAGCTTACGTGACCCAAGATGATGCCTTGATTTAGGAGTCTTTAGGGTGTTGTGGTAACTCTCGTCTTAACTCTGCCTCATCCATTTTACGAGGTTCTGATGCATTGCTGCATGGTGGCTAAGCCGATTAAGTCTGATTGACTAACTGCTTAATTTCGGTTAGCAAGTCATCTAAGGCAACGGGTTTGGCAATGTGTCGTTGAAATCCTGCGGCTAAGACTTCTAGTTGATCGGCTTTGCTGGCGTAAGCGGTGAGGGCGATCGCAGGTACTTGTCCGCCTTGCTCTGGGGGGAACTGACGAATTTGATGGAGTAAGTTATAGCCATCAATTTCAGGCATACCGATATCTGCCAACAAAATATCAGGGACATTTTGGCGGAATTGTTCTAACCCTTCTAATGCGGAAGCAACGGCTGTAACTGTTGCACCTGCTTGTTCTAGGATGAAGGTTAAGAGATCTAAATTATCTATTTCATCATCTACCACCAGCACTCGCACTCCTTGTAAATCGACGTGAGAAGAAGCCGAGCATCGGTTGACTGAGGGAGCCTGAAGTGGCTCTTTCCAGGATGGAAAAGTCACTGTAAATGTTGCTCCTTGTCCTTCTCCTCCGCTTTCAGCTTGAATTACACCCCCATGTAACTCGACAATATGACGGGCGATCGCCAGACCCAGTCCTAGACCGCCAAAGGTTCGAGTAATGCTGCTATCGGCTTGACGAAAGTAATCAAACACATGGGGCAAAAATCCGGATTGAATTCCTTTGCCACTATCCCGAATTTGTATTGAAACATAGTCTCCAGTGCGCTCCAGATGAATGTCGATGGTTCCTTCACTTGGAGTAAACTTGACAGCATTTGATAATAGGTTCCAGACGACCTGTTGAAGCCGGGTTGGGTCGCCCAACACCATGCACGATGTGGTTGGGAAATGAGTTTGCAACTGAATGGCTTTAGTATCGACCATCAGACGAACGGTTTCAATGGCCGCCTCAATGGTTGAAACAAGATTAACTGGGTAAGCGTTAAGGATGAGTTTACCTTGCAAAATACGAGAAATGTCGAGCAAATCTTCAATCAGTTGAACTTGCAGTTTGGCGTTGCGTTCAATAGTTTTGAGGGCGATCGCGGTGGTGTTGTCATCGAGTTTGCCTCGCAAAAGGAGTTGAGTCCATCCCAGAATAGGGTTGAGTGGAGTCCGCAGTTCGTGAGAGAGCACAGCCAAAAATTCATCTTTGGCCCGATTAGCCGCCTCAGCCAAGGCTCTAGCTTGTTGCTCCGCTTCATACAGTTGGGCGCGGGCGATCGCCTGAGCGCATTGTTGAGCGAGAGTGAGGATAAAGGTTCGGTCATCTTCGTCAAAAGGCTGGGGGTTAGCAAAGCTGATGCCTATGCCTCCCAAAGTTCGCCCACTGACAATAAGCGGAATTGTGGCGATCGCCTGACTTTGGGTTATAGCAAGGACGTCTGCCATCTGGGGAAAGTGTTTGAGAATTTCACTTTGATGGCTTAAGAAGATGGGTTTTTGGGTGCGAACTGACTCTACTAAAACAATTGGGGTTGAAGTGGGAAGTTGACCCCACAGATCTAGAAGCGGTTGAGGATAACCGATCACTTCAGATAATGTCAGGTAAGGTGAAGCATCTCCCTCCGTGGAGGAATTGTTCTCTTCATGCACCAGATAAACCCCACCCGCTTGGGCACCCAGTGCGCTAATGCCGCGTTCAACCACAGCTTTAGCGACTTGCTTGGGGGTTGATGCCTCTGCTAATGCTGCTGTGACTCGTTGCAGTTGTTTGGCTCGATTGGCAGACCGACGCAGCAATGCTTCTGTTGGGTTGCCGTCAGCAATGGGCTTGAGATCAAGGACATTGCCAAAACCATTCAGACTGGATTCAGCTTGTGTCTCCGTTTCCTCTAACTCCGGTTCTGTGAGGTCACGACAAGGGACAGTAGCTCCACTAAGGGATGCATTCGCACTTACCTCAAACCATTGCTGAATCGACGGTTCAGACTCAAGACCACGAGCCAGTCGCTCGATCACTTCAGACCGAGACATATTGTGTTTCTGGGCTGTTTCATTGAGCGATCGCCATGCAGTGCTGGTTAAAGAAACGCTAATGCGTTGTTTTGTCTCCAAATCCCAATTGTTGACAAACTTGCCTGAGGCATCACGCTTCATGAATAGTATCCGTATGCATACACGGTCATTTCTATTCAATCGAAGTTCTTTAGAAATGAAAATCTCTCTTAAGGAGGACGATGAGCAAAAATGAAGAATAAAAGAGCCAGAAAACGCGATGTGAACTTAGAGGTTTAGATCCCCGGTTGCTCGTTCAGTATCCTCAAAGGAGTCTGATTTGCGTCACAGCAACCGGGGATCTGGGGAAAGTCGCACACGGGGTAAGAAAGGAAAAAGAACCGAAAAGATGGGGGAATGACGGTGTCTCTTTTAGCCTTTTAGCCTTCATCCTTTATCCTTTCTTATCGAACTCCCGTTTGAATGCACCATAGCGATGCATAAATGCCCTGACGGTCTAACAACGCTTCGTGAGTGCCTTGCTCAACAATTTGTCCTTGATCCATCACATAGATGCAATGACTGTGGCGAATGGTGGAAAGTCGATGGGCGATCGCGATCGTGGTGCGGTTTTGAGTGATCACCATCAAAGATTTTTGGATGGCCGCTTCGGTTTCGTTGTCTACCGCTGAAGTTGCCTCATCGAGAATGAGGATGGGTGGATCTTTTAACAGAGCACGGGCGATCGCCAACCGTTGTCGTTGCCCCCCCGAAAGTTTTTGCCCCCGTTCTCCAACAATGGTGTCATAGCCCTGTGGCAGACCCACAATAAACTCATGGGCTTCGGCTAGTTTTGCCGCTTGAATAATCTGGTCGCGATCGGCATCAAAGCTACCATAGCCAATATTTTCGGCAACTGTGCCATGAAACAGAAACACATCCTGACTGACCCAGCCAATACAACGACGCAAGTCGCGCAAATTGAGGTCACGAATGTCGTTGCCATCAATCAAAATCTGTCCTTGCTGAGGCTCATAAAAGCGCAACAGCAGCTTTGCCAGCGTGCTTTTGCCGGAGCCTGTAGCTCCGATGACCCCAATGTTTGTGCCTGCGGGGATGTGCATCGATAGGTCTTTTAACACGTCATGGTGACTGTTGTAGGCAAAGGTAATGTGCTGAATTTGCACATCTCCCTTAACGGTGCGAATGGGGAGTTCTTGTTGTCCAGTGGGAATGGCGATCGGTGTGTCTAGCAACCCCATGACTCGATAAATGGATGCCATCGCACGTTGATATTCATCCATCAGTTGACTCAGGTCTGTAAAGGGCCAAAGCAACCGTTGAATGATAAACACCATAAAACCGTAGGTGCCTACTGAGAGGCGACCGTTGGCCGCTTCGATGCCACCTAAAAAGAGCGTGGCGGTAAATCCCGCTAGAATGACAAACCGAATCGAAGGCACAAATGCCGCACTGAGGGCGATCGCCCGACGGTTACTCACCCGATAGGCTTCGCTTTCTTGCATCACGCGATCGCGCTCATAGGCTTCTGTCGTAAAGCTTTTGATCGTAGCAATACCCGTCAAGTTATTATTTAGACGACTGCTGATCAATCCGCTTTTTTCGCGGACAGCGGCATAGCGAGGGGCGAGTTTTCCTTGAAAGGCGATTGATCCCCACATGATGAAGGGAATCGGCAACATTGCCCACCAGGAAACACCAGGGGCTAACACAATAAAGGTGCTGCCGATAAACAAAATGGTAGTCACAAAGCGCAAGATATTGTGCGCTCCAAAATTGAGAAATCGCTCTAATTGGTTGATGTCATCGTTGAGGATGGAGAGCAACATCCCTGAACTGCGGTCTTCAAAATAGCTCAACTCCAGTTCTTGTAAATGGCTGTAGACATCAACCCGCAACTCATGTTGCAAGGTTTGTGCCAGGTTGCGCCAGAGTCGATTGTAGAGATAGTCAAATAACGATTCCAACCCCCAAATAAACAGAGTCAGCACCGACAGTATGGTTAACTGCCCAACGGTGCTAGTGACTCCCAGACGGGCAATGAGCGAGTTTTCTTGATTGACCACCACATCAACGGCAACCCCAATCAGATAGGGGGGTGCTAAATCAAAAATGGTGTTAAGAACGGAATAGGTGCTTGCTTGCCAGACTTGGGGCTGATGAACTTTGCTGTAGCTCAGCAGACGTAGAAATGGATGTTTGGAGGTGGGCTGTTTGGAGGAAAAATGTTGCATAGATGCTAAAAGAAAACCGTTAGCAGGCGATCGGTTGTCAAGGGCTGAGTAACTAGAAAAGGATAAGGGATGAAAAGGGAAAGGTGGAAGAGTAAGAGAGTGCTAATGCTAAGTACTGCTTTTCACAGATAGGGTTCGGAAGCCAGGGGTTTCACCCCTGCACCCCAAATTCCCACCCCTATTTACGACGAGTTGTATTAAGTGATTCATCCTTAAACCGAAAAATAGAGTCGCAAAACGCTACACCTTAAAAAATATTTAGTTACTGCAGAGTTGGCGTGATTTTTCTAATTAAAAAACGGAGATTTAGTACATAAAAACGAATGTGCTAAACGCTACACCTCTAAAAAATATCTAGTCATTGCACAGTTGACGTAATTTCTTCATGAAAAGACGGAGGTTTGTGGCAGATATTTGTTGATAGAATTTGAGAAAAGTTGAATTTAATTGAGGAAATAGTGTTATTAAAAGTGTTGAAGATGACTACTCGGTAAAACCGCAAAACCTTTCAAAATATTGTCTCTAGCCCGCAAGATGAGAATTGTGATTTGTGTTTTTGCTCAGAGTTGCCAAGTTTTATTTAAAGTCTTGCTCTTTATTAAAAAGATGCTCATCTTCAAAACAAATTTATCGAAATACTCATTAAAACAAACATTTTTAGGATTTAATAGTAATTAAGGAGTGTTATTCAAAGAAATTACCCCCGTAATTATACTGAGACGTCTGCCATCTGCGAAACAGTTACACCTGGTTGCAACATCATCAACCTATCCATTTACCCAATTGCCGAGTTTTAACACTCAATCTGGGTTTCTTCTTAAGCCTCCACCCGTGGATATGGATACTACGCAGATGCATTACGACAGGGATTGTCCCCCCTTTGTCCCCCGTCCTAATCGATAGCAGTACTGTCACCTCACTAACGAACTCAAAACGTTGTCACTCATGTTTGAGTATGACAATTACCCGATCTGGATGTGCAAGTTACCTTATCTAACAAGTTGTTGGTGCTTTTTCAAGAGATAGTAGATAAGATTTTGGGCATTGCTGAATGCAGGTATGATTCACGGACGTTGATCATGACAGTAGGGGCGTTTCACAAAACACCCTGACGGCATATATACGTCGATCAGCAACGCCAGATTTTAGGTCTCCTCTCTCAGCCACAACCTCGCAGGTAGGACTAATCAGAGACATAATTGCTACCTCATGTCTTTACATGAAGGATTGAACTGACGTGTTTAACAAGTTGTTGTATATTGCTGCTCTACTTAGAAATCAGGGTTCTTTTAATCGGTCTGCAAGTGAGCAGGGTTTTGCTTTACCGATTTCCCTTGTCTGTGGATTAATTATTCTCCTATTGGGTGGAACATTGTTGCTGCGGTCTCAAAATGACCAGGTTACAGCTTCAATGCAACAGGCTGCCGATAGTAGCTTAAACACTACTGAAGGGGGAGTGACCCGGATTCAGGCGTTCATTGAGGCTAATCGAGCGATCGCCACTTACAACTTAAGCGATTGGTTGACCGCAACCACGACCCTGTCAGCTCAATTTAGCAGTTGCAGTGCAACCACGACGGCTCAGATCGTTAACTTTGCGACCACGGCTACCAGCTGGCAAAATATTGACCCCCAAAACCCGAGTCGAGGTCAGTTTAGACTGGTTAACTATACCTATGTTGCTGATAACCCCGCCCAACCCCGCAGCACCCCTGGCAGAGGCATATTAGAGGTTGAGGGGCGATCGCAAAATCAGCAGAGTACCAATCGACTGAGAATTACAATCCCAATTCTAGCGGGAGATGTAACAGGCACCCCTGTCCCAGGGCTGTGGCTGGCAGAAGGAGGAACCTCGAACAACAGAATTCAAGCGAATGTATTGCTCAATGACTGTAGTACGCCCCTCAACAACATCAGTGTTACGGGCAATGATCCGGCTACAGGACAACCCTATCGAGCGCAATATACAGACTTAAGAATACCGGCTCTACCCCCCATTCCCTCACCCCTGTTTAACTCGTTATCAACAAACATCAACACGAATGTAACTTTGCCCCGGACTCAAGATGTTCCTACGGTGAAGGTGATTCGTGGACAGACTTATCAGGTCTACGAATATGATGTTGCTAGCCTCAACATTGCTAACAATCGCAGTTTGACGATTCGACCAGGAAGTATGGTCAGGTTTTATTTGAGAGGCAGCATCAGTCGGGGTGGAGATATTATCCATAACTGCACTGGAGCTTCTAGTACATGCACTCCGACGAACTTTCAGATTTATGGATATGGCCCTCAAAATAGCTCAATTTGCCTGAATGGGAATAATCGAATTGAAGCATTCATTCTGGCACCGAACTACAGCGTAGGGGTAGCTGGAACTGGAGGAGGGCAAGGAGGCTATTTTGGAGCCGTTTGGACAAGGAATTGGAGCAATTCTGGTTCGTGTGGTTCAAATACGAGCAACATCACCGTTACCCAAACCGCCAATTGGGACTTTATTGATACTTTGCCTCAAAATTTGCCCCCTAAGCTTTCCCCTGCTAGCACTTGGGAACGGTTAGTTGCTCAGTAACACCCTTAAATCGGTCTAAGTTTTGATGCAGTCGAAGGAGAACTATGACTAATCACACGATAGAGATGCTTACTACTCAATTAAAGAAGCCATTGCTTAGAAGCAGCCGACAAACCTCTCAGGGTTTGACCCTGATCGAAGTGTTAGTCGCGATCGTCCTGATCTCTCTATTTATGAGTTTTGGCATGATGGCGATCGCCACAACCTCGGTGTTTAAGGTGCGTGCTCGGACGCTAACAGAGGTGACGAATTGGATTGAGCGAGATATTGAGGGGGTTAAATACCGGGTCGATCAGATGACCTATTCGCTCGCCTCAAATGTAACCGCAGGACAACAAAATTTACCCCTAAATGCCAGTTACAGTTTGGCGGCAGGTGAACAAATTGCGATCGCTGGAGATTCAAGCATTTATGTGATTCAAAGTGTGAGTGGAAACGTGGTTCGATTAACAACCGGATTGAGATTTAATGCAGCTCAAAATACCCCACTCATTGCCTTGAGCAAATGTAATGCAACGACGAGCCAGTCAGGATTGGCATTTGCCCTACAACAAAATTTGCCTCCTGTCATCAGCAGTACGCTCACAGTTTCTGGAAGACCCTACACCCTGACTCGTCAAACCACGATTAGAAATGAAGCTCCTTTTTCAATCTTGCAACTGGCTTACACGGTTACACCACAAGGACGCCCTACTACAACTACCGCAACTGTCTACACAGAGGTCATTCCCAATGCTACGTTGCAATGTCAGAGATCTCGATAAACGCTATCCAAATCCGTCTTCCCCAGTTCACACGACACAAGGGGCAAATCAAGGGTTTACATTGCTAGAGTTATTGATTGTTGTGGCAATTGCCTTGATTCTCAGCGCGATCGCGGCTCCTGGTTTGTTAGGGTGGTACTCCCGGTTTAAGACCAATGAGGCGATCGCCGATGTCCAAGGTGCAGTCCAGGAGGCAAAACGACAAGCCTTTCGCAGTAGCCGCAATTGTACCCTTAATTTTGCTTCTAGTCAGGTGTCAGGAGCCTGTTTAGTAACCGGGACTCGACGCTTTCAGAATGTGTCTTTGCAATCGTCTGTTACAAGTGTTCAGGTTGGCATTAAAGGAACGATCGCCAACGCTAATGGGCAACCCTTAACGGCTCCAGTAACAGTTGTGGTGTCTTCAACCTATTCTTCTACGCGACCGTGTTTGGTGATCTCTGCTCCGTTGGGGTTAATCAGAAATGGAACCTACAATGGCACGGGTACTCCCAGCGAAAGTAACTGTTTGTAGTAACGCAAGTTGTAGTAACGCAAGTCAGCCTATATCAGCCCTATGAAACGCATTACTATTGATGTTTTATTATCCTCAAAAACAGCCGGATTTACGCTGCTTGAGTTGCTATTAGCCATGACATTAACCAGCATTATGTTGGCCTTGACAGCGTCAGGCATTGTCTCAATGATGCGAGCCGATCAAAAAACTGAATCTGAAATCGCGCGGCGCATTACCTTAAATCAGTCAATGGATTTTATGGCAGATGAGATTCGGATGGCAAAGCGCATCGCTGTTCCTGCCAATGGGTCTATTCCAACGCCAAGCTGTGGCACTGCAACAGGTGTGTTGACATTAACGATGCCCGATAACAGCCTGATCTCGTATTACGTCAACAACATCAATGCTTGTTCCAATACGGTGTGGTTAAAACCAGTTGTAATCAATCGTCGGGTCGTCGCCAGCAACAATACCGTGACCAGTGACACGGTTTTAGTAGATGCGCTGATTGCTCCAGCTACACAACCGACCTGTGCGGCTCAACTCTCTGGAGCTAACGGGTTTTATGCGTGCATTGATACCAACAATCGCTCAGCCACACTCTATTTATATGGCAGGGTTGTTGATGCTTTGGGTAATACCTCAGAAATTTATCCAGTCGTGAGTCAAACGTCTACTCGGAGTTTTTGACAACTATGAAAGTACTTTAAACTAACTCGTTTTTGATTTATTCATTTTCCATTATCCATCAAGTAAATGTCTATCAGATGACTGTTTGATGGGATTAATGAGTCTCTAATTGCTCCCTGTAATATCGTCTCTATTTGTTCATCTCATCAACCTTATCTTTTACCCCTCCCATGACCCTACTAAACAGTAAAAAACTCAGTTCCCACTCTGATGCTATTGAGCAGAAATTTGATTTCATCTTGCAAACTGCAAAGCAAAAGTCATCTTCTAGACTCAGAACATCCTTAAAGCAAACACCTGCTCAATCTCCGTCTAAACTCAGTTCACCCTCCAAACAAACCTATCCTCGCGTTGCTACTAAGCGTGCAGCGGCTTCTCAGCCAACGCCCCCTGCCTTTAAGCCTTCTGTTCAGATTCAGATTGGGGCTACCTCGGCTGCCCCAAAAACTAACTATCGCACCTTGGGATTGTCTTTACTGGCAAGCATTGTAGTTGTGGGTGGAGTCGGGTTTAAGTATAGTTTTGATGGAGCAGAAGCCTCTTCAAACCCCCTGCCTGCTCCATCGGATCTGACGAGTGCAACGACAGTCTCTTTTAATCGTGTCACCCCGGTTGCAACAGAATCGGTTGATGGGTTTGCAGAAGGACAGGCGATCGCCCAACAAGCTTTAGATTGGTCAAAGTCTGCTGCATCAGTCGATGACTGGAGAATAGTCACTCATAAATTGGAGAAGGCAATCAAACTACTGCAAGCGGTTCCTGTCAGTCATGCTAACTATGATAAGGCTCAAACCCTGATCGGAGAGCTTCAAAATCAGTTGGCGATCGCCCAGCGCAATATGAATCAAACAGTTCCGAGAGATCTGGGATTGTCTGTTGCTAATCAGGCATCTACAGAAACAGCGGTTGCAGGTAACTGTAGCTCTATTTCTACGACACCCGAATCGTTGCCTGTCGAGATTCATAATGTCGATTTTCAGGGAGCCAATGATGACACTGGGGCAGATTTTCTGATTGGTTGCATCACCAATCACAGCCGACAGCCAATCACCCAACTGGCTCTGATCTATAAAGCCACCTCTGCTGATGCGCCAGATATCTTTCGGACAGGTCGGGAAGATATTATTCCGGTTGAGGTGCGCCCCGGACAAACGGTTGCGTTTCGCAGCAGTTTCACGGTTAATCCAGCATTTCAGACGGTAGAAATTCAGGGAATTTCCTGGATGCCACCAGAGGGTGAAGAAGCCCAAATTACTTCGACTAATGTTCGGTTAACTCGGTAAGTTGAGGCGCAATCGGCACCTGGCGAATGAATTCGTGGCTATGAGAACAAAACCCGCCTGCGCGGGTTATACCCATTTAAACGGTGAACCTTGCACTTGACCCCACCGCCTACGGCACCTCCCCTTGCCAATGGGAGGTTGGGAGGGGTACTTTCAAAGCAAATTGGGATTAGCCGGAAATGGGCACCTGGCGAATGAATTCGCGGCTATGAGAACAAAACCCGCCTCGCGGGTTATCGAACTTTGAATGGTTGAGGAGTCTGATTAAGGGGCAGATGGAAGTTGCAGTTCAATGCCGAGTTTGTTGCCGAGATCGATGACGTTACCAGTGAATTCGTTCATTGCGGCGACGGAGGTGGCGGCGACTGAAGCCGCTGCAAGCAGACCGGTTAACCGCTTTTTCAAGCGGGTTGGATTGCGTTGAGTCTCTGGTTTTTTGATCTCGTCTTCGACATCATCCAGATCGACCACAATTTCTGCTTGAGTCTCTTGAGGCAATTGGGCAACGGTCTGACGCAGGGTATTGATGATTTGCAGCAGGTCGGTGGTGGAGACCCCACTGGTCTGGGTAAAGTTGGAGGCGGTGACTTGGGCGTTGTCTTTGGCTTCGTTGACGAAGTTGGCGATATTTGCGCCCTGGTTGTTATTGGTAATCTCGGTCACGGGTTTGTGATCTCCTTGGTGTTGGTGGTTGTAGATATTGATGTTGAATCGCTCAGGGAACTCCTGCTTTCCTAAGAACTCTGCCCCCATTCCTCGCAGTCGGTGATCAATGTTAGGTTCAATCGAGTCATCCAACAGACGGCGAACATTGACATCTTCAGAGCTTTCGTAGCATTGGATCGTTGGACGACGTTGATCCATAAATTGCCTGAGTCGATCGAGCGTATAGGTATAAGGTTCAGATCTAGATTTGCAGGTGGCGCAGTTGCAGGGAATGAGCGTGTCATAGTCTAACCCCTCGAAGCTCTTGTGGATTTTCTCGAATTCGTAGTTGAGCGTCACGAGCAAGTCTCGCTGGTTGTTGCCGCTTAATCGGATACGAATTTCGCGATCGTGGGAGCGTTCAATCACCTCAGCGCGGACACGTCCTTGATTGAGCACAACGCCATGCTTCCAGACGAGAGCCTGATCTGGATCGGAAACGTTTTCAATCAACTCGTGCATTTCAACAATAAAGCGAGTAAGAATGCCTTTGGGCATAAAGCCTTGATAGCGATAGCGCAAAATCAGATTTTGGTTGTTATCCCAGGTGTAGTCAGGCGGCGTGGGTGAGAGCAGGTGGGGAGCAATGTAGTTGCCTTGCCGTCGTGGAATCTCGTAGCAGACCTTGAACTCCTTCATCAATTGCAGCAGTTCATGGTGCATATCGGCATATTGACGAGATTTCCAAATGTTCTTTAAATCGTCGTTGCAAAACTGCCCCAGTTGTTGTTTGACGTTGGGATTGTCGAGAATTTTATAGACTGCCGTTGTGCCCCAATTGGGTTTGAGAATGAGGCGATGACGCAGAACCGGGTCTTTTTGAAAATGTAGACAGATGCCAAGTCTATGTAGAAAATCGCTCAAGTCACACATTTCTTCGGGGCGAGTGATGCCGTGATAGTGGCAGATATCTCTATAGTCGGCAAAATCAATATAATTGCGCCCGTCGTTTTCGAGGGCGTAGCGAACCTTGATCCAGGAGTTGGGAAAGGGAATACCGTTGGGGAGCAGGTCTTCCAGGTTGTGTTGAATGGCGGTTTGCACCTCAGAGAGTCCGCGATTGTCAGCCAGGTTGGTGCTTAACGGTGGTCTGAGGCTCTCAAATTCAGCCCGGAGTTCGCGGAGGTTTAAGTTGCAGGTGCGATTTTGTTTTTCGTTTTGGATCAATAGCACCGGACTGTCATTGCTGAGTAGGCGGATAATGTTGAGCCAAAAGTAGTGATCTGTATCTTCTTTGCGGCTATCGGCTACAAGCAAGTAGAGGGAGCGTTCAGTGAGAAAAAACTGGTGGGTTTGGTGATAGATCTCCTGTCCGCCAAAATCCCATAGGTTTACTTGATAGGGTTGCTGGTTGCGCCCTGTGAACTCCCAGTGCAGGATATCAATTCCTTGGGTGGAGGTATCTTCTGTCTCAGAGGGCAGCTTGTAATTGGGGTCAAGCAGTTTGCGCGCAAGACTGGTTTTTCCTGACCCGCCTTCACCCACAATCAAGATTTTGGCTTCGTAGAGGTGAGTGGTCTGGTTGGGGTCTTGAGTGCGGAAATAGTAGTCGAGAATGGGGCGAGCATCAGGATAGGTTTCACCAGGTTTGGGCGCAAGAATATCGGGGGGAATGCTGATCGGATTACCTCGTAGATCGAGTTTATCTAGCTGGTTAATTTGGGCAATTGCTGCCGGAATTTCAGTAATCCGATTATTCTCAAGATCAAGCTGCGTCAGATTGGTCAAGGCTTCGATCGCCTCTGGAATCTGCGTAATCTGGTTGCTAGAGAGGTAAAGCGTGGTCAGATTCGTGAGCTGAGCGATCGCCTCTGGAATCTGCGTAATCTGGTTGCTAGAGAGGTTAAGCGTGGTCAAATTGGTGAGGGATGCGATCGCCTGTGGAATCTCTTGAATCTGGTTGCTAAAGAGATAAAGCGTGGTCAGATTGGTAAGGGATGCGATCGCTTCAGGGATCTGTGTAATCTGGTTGCTATAGAGGTAAAGCTGGGTCAGATTTTGCAGTTGAGCGATCGCCTGTGGAATCTCCTGAATCTGGTTGCTATAGAGGTAAAGCTGGGTCAAATGGGTGAGGGCTGCGATCGTCTCTGGTATCTCTGTTAGCTCCCCTCGAAATAAAGTTAACTGCTCTAACCCAACCAATTGAGTCACCACCTCTGGAATTGTCTCAAAGGGATTGCCGCTCAGATTAAGCTGACGCAAGTTGACGAGATTTGCCAGTTCAGAGGGCAGGGATTTTAACTGATTACCTGAAACCTTTGGCAAGATTCGATTTCCTACAACTTCGTTATCTTTAAGCTGCTTTCCCAAAATCAGTGTCTCTAGTTGGGTCAACTTGGCGATCGCCCCTGGCAATTCCGTTAACCCCATGCCTGAGAGGTCGAGTTCTGTCCAGCCTTCGTCAGCGGCGCGATCGATCAGGGTGAGCAATTCGTCGGGGGTCATGGGGGGTTCTGGGGGGGAGAAAAAAGAAGAAAGGATAAACGATGAAGGATTAAGGATAAAAAAGAAGAGAGAAGAGAGAAGAGAGAAGAGGCGCAATTTATTGCGTCTACAAGATCAAACAGAAGAGGCGCGATTCATCGCGTCTATTCATCGCGTCTAGTAATTCACCGCGTCTCACAATTCATCGTATCTATGGAGAAAGGCAAACAGGATTGAAAATATTTCTATTGTGGCAAAAATTTTGGGTGAGGGCGAGATGTGAGATCCCAGCCTCCTGGTTGGGAATGCCAGGTAGCGGCTCTGCCGCTTGTTCTGAGAGGAGGCAGAGCCTCCCAATCGCCGTTCGCAGACCCTGGAGAACGAGGCTGTGGCGATCGTAGCCGTTGACGAAGATCCTAAACGATGGGTTGAACTCCTGATTCGTTTCCTCACAGTGATTCTTCATCCTTCTTTGAGGAATGAATTCAATCTCAGTGACCCTGTTTGTTAGTCCTGCAACCCCAATTGTTACTTTTGAGGACTCGTTTATAACTTCTGAGGACTCAATTGTTACTTTTGAGGACTCGTTTGTTACTTTTGAGGACTCAATTGTTATTCCTGAGGACTCGTTTGTTAGTTTTGAGGACTCGTTTGTAACTTCTGAGGACTCGTTTGTTATTCCTGAGGACTCGTTTATAACTTCTGAGGACTCGTTTGTAACTTCTGAGGACTCAATTGTTAGTTTTACGGTTGCCAACGTTAATTTCATTCATCCCAAACCAACTATCACCCCAACAAGTGGTAGAACTACAGACAATCAACCCAACCCTCTAGCAACGAATCTAGTAAACGTAAAATTAAACTCTGTACAATAAGCTGTTTGCCTCTCGTAACAAGGCTTTGCCTTTTATGCTATGCCGGAGGCTGCGCCTCCAAAGCTAGGGTCATCGGAGGCAGAGCCTCCAAATCCAGATTCCCAGCCAGAGGCTAGGAACCAGGAAGAGGGCGAGATGTGAGATCTCCGGAATCTTCAAGATTCCGGAGATCTAGAGGATTCAAGGGGGTGTCTGATACGATCGCCCCTATTGATTGATCTCGCCCGGAGACCCCATGCCCACCTACCCTTTTATGCAGGTCGATGCCTTTACCACCCGTCCTTTGAGCGGCAACCCTTGTGCCGTGGTGTTTGAGGCGGATTCCCTGAGCGACGAGACGATGCAGGCGATCGCCCGTGAGCAAAACCTGTCAGAAACGGCATTTGTGCTAGAGTCAGCGATCGCCGATGTGCGGGCGCGTTATTTCACTCCTGCCGAAGAGATTCCCTTGGCGGGTCATCCCACGATCGCCACTATCTTTGCGTTGATCGATTCGGGTCGGCTCCACCTGACTCAAGACGTCACCACCCTGTCGCTAGAGTTGCAAGTGGGTGTGATTGCTGTCGAGATTTTTGCCAACCAGGGCAACGTTGAACGCATCGTGATGACGCAAAAACAGCCGCAGTTTTTAGCCACTTACACGGCTGAGGAGGTGATGCCTGTGTTTGGGCTATCGCCTGAGGATGCGCTGCCCGGTGTGCCCCTGCAAACGGTGAGCACGGGGACTCCGCAATTAATGATTGCGGTGCGCGATCTGGCTGCATTGCGGCGATCGACTATGAACATTCCGCTATATAACGCGTTGCGGGCACGCGGTGACTTTTTTAGTCCCCATTTGTTTTGTGTGACAGGGGTGACTGAGGTGGGGCAGACCTTTGCCCGACACTTTGGCACACCTCCAGACTGCATGGAAGATCCCTTTACGGGGTCAGCGACCGGAGGCATGGCCGCCTATCTGTGGCGATATGGGTTGATCGAGCACCCCCAATTTATTGCGGAGCAAGGACATTGGATGAACCGCCCCGGCACCGGGTTTGTGGAGGTGATGGGTGAGCCAGACCAGATTGCGGCGGTGAAGGTTGGCGGCTCGGCAGTGACAGTGCTGCGGGGAGAGTTGATCGTGTAGGGGGCAGAGAGTTTTGAGTTGTAAATTAAGGAACTTTATTTACCAAATAAACTCTGATCCCTTACCATTGATTTTTACTCGTTAACCAACCGTGCAGTTTGTACCAATTCGTGTACCATTCGTGATGTATTTCCCAAGAAGCCACTCAAGTTAGCCGTTTAAGGAGTGACTATGGAGACTCGATCAGAGATTAGACCGCCAGAGTTTAAACTACGAAGGCTTGCTAATCGTCTTAGAACAACCGGATGGGTTAGTTTTGCCATTCAAGGGCTGTTGGCGATCGCCACTGGGCTGTCACTTGTCCTGGCAATTCAAAGTCCTGACCTCAATGAAGCGACGACCCCTGGCATTGCAGTGGGGGTATTTTGGGCGATTTGTGGCTTCATCGTTTTGTTAGGAAGCATCTATTTAGCCTATCGCCTGACCGTTTTTGCACAGCAGTTTCGGCGTGCCTCGTTAAATCTTAATTCTGGGTTGCAACCTGCCAAGTCAGAAGTGATCAAGCTGTTGCGAACTGGGGTAATTGTCGGTTTGGTTGGGATGGTTTTGATGATTTTAGGAGAAGGGATTACGTTAATTGCATTGCTGGTCAAGGCAATCACGCAACCTCAACCCGGCTTTATCTACGATGTCAATGATTTGATTCGGTCGCTTGATATTCTTGTAGCTCTCTCTAACATCAGTGGCATTGCGGCTCACTTTGCAGGCATGCTTGCCTCACTGAGTTTATTGAGTTGGTTGCAGCGTCAATAGAGGAATGACCGATAGAGCGACATAAATTCCTCCCAAACTAAATTTCTCCCAAGCTTAAGTAACGGTGCGTTATGTTGTGCAACTGACACGCTGTACCTTACAAGATGTAATGTACAAGATGAAATTGACACGCGATAACGCACCTCGATTGCCACTCACACTAAGGGTGAATGTTCAAGAGATTAGTACAAACGTATTGGCTTGTCAACCCTGAAAATTTTGCGGATTTGGTGGACGCACTGGAGTTGGAGTTGGGTTGCGCCATAACAACAGCGGAATGCTCAACATTCCTAAAATCATCACAACGGCTGTCATCACCCAAATGGCAACCCGATTGGGGCGATAGTCACCCCGCTCAATCTGCCAAAAAGCCTGGTTATATCGCCATGCCCCTAGTGCGATCGCCACAACACCAACCAAAATTAAACTAATTCCCAAGGTTTCTGAGTTCCAAAAGGGATGCGGTAATGCGGGTTGCTGAGTTAACGAGGCTTGCAATTGACCCAAAAATAGACCAAACCGGGCGATCGCTAAACCAAACCCAATCAGGGCGATCGCGGTGCGTAACCAGGCTAAAAAGGTGCGTTCGTTGGCTTGATGTTCTCGCTGGCGATCGATCTTCGGAGGCTTAACCACCCAAACACTCCTATTCATTTACGCTGCTACCCATTCACAATAAAGCAATATTTCTACAAATTCTGACTCTGGTTTTGCTTCTAAAAGTTAAGAATCATCTGTAAAGAATGGTGCAGATCTATTTCAATTCACAGACAAGATCTATGAAGTCTCATATGATTGAAGTATAGATAATTTATGCACAAAGACAGGCGACAAAAATAAGCGAAATACACTTTGGAGAAGTGTCATAAAAGTGACGTGGTGTAGGTATCGTTCCAGTTAAATTCTATAAAGCTGAGGTTAATGATATGAACGTCCTTGAAATGGTTCGTGATGTGATGCAATACCTCTCTGATGGGGCAACCAGAATTTTTAAACCCAGTGATGACCACTATCCAGAAACGGGTGTACAACCTTTTGAAGGTGAACCTTTGTCAGAATGGGTTGAACTTCAAAATGTTAAGAACTCTTCAAAATAACGCCTTCCTTTCTGTTGCCTTCCTTTCTGTTTATATTCCAGCCAAAACCTTCTCAGACATCCGCTAATATTCTGCTTTTGCGTTCGGGAACTCTCCTCTTGAATCCTATTTGAATTGTCAACAAACAAGGGGCTTAAGCCCCTTGTTTCATTGCGGTGTCATTATGTATTGATGTGCGGCTGATGTGCAGTTGTAAAGGTATTTTGCGAGGCACCCTGCTCAACCTTGTCAGCCCTGGTTTGAGGGAGTTGGTATTTGTTCTCCTTTGATTGAACGCAACCCGTCATCAGAGGTGTTGCTTTTGTGGCGATCGCCCTTAAACCAGTCTCCAATGTCATCCATTGTGTCTTCAAAGCGATCGCCCATATCATCCAAAAAATCTTCAACGGCTGGCGATGTAACTTCTACAATCGGGTCTCCTACAACCTTGATGATCAACCCGCTCAAGATGGCAATTAGCAATACTCCGACCCAACTTGATTGTTTGTCCATGAATGCCAAGCTCACTCCACTGCCATCTTTATAAATCTGAAACAGAACTTTGCCAAGAATGTTGCATATTTTCTCAAAACCCAACCGATAGAATCTTAAGCCCCCACAGTTCCAGAGTTGGTAAGGTGGTTAGTTAAGCCCCCGCTAGCTGTTTTGCCGCTTTGGAACTGTCCCCTTTGTGGGATGACGGCAGTGGGTCAACCAGGTAATCAGCCATTCATTTTTTCTCATTCCAACCCTTTTCCTAAAGAGAAGGGTTTTTTAGCATTTTCTCGGTTCTTCCCGTCAGCGGAGCCAGCGTAAAGGATACGTTTCAGACTTTTTTACTCTTTTTAACCTGAGTTCGGGATAAGGATTTTGGCGGTTAAAACCGCTGCTATACGAGCAAAACCGACCTGCGTCGGTTCAGTAAACCTTTGATTTTGCTAGTCTGCGAAGGCGGATTTCGCTATGCTAGCCGCGAATTTATTCGCTGGGTTGCTTAAACCGAACTGACGTTTTTTACCTTGCCTTTCTCTGACTCTCTTTCTCTTTACTCTGCTTTAGGGAATAGTCATAGGTCAAATTTTTGTGAATATCAATAGAGTTGCAGAATAATCATCTCTCTTGAGATAGAGAGCATTCGTCCCTCTTACTGCTGATAATGGTTCGTTGATGAGTAGATTGGCGGATCTCAACTCTTGAATAGCCATTGATCGCTAGATTTTTTTCAATGGTTATTCTGAACGCTTGATTAAAAGCAGTTCTCAGAGGAGTTTTGAACCCCTTATTTCATCACCTGATTGCTGAGTTTGGTTGTGCCTTCCACGTCGATGGGGGCGATCGCGCTCAGCAGGCTTTTTCATGTGCCATTTTGAGTCAGATGTTAGAAACCAGGTAATAACGAGTATGTCAGCGTCAACTGCAACCCCAGCCAGCGACAATAGTGCTCTTGATCTCAAACAACTTTTAAAGGTTTTAACAGAGGTTAAAAAAGGTAACTTTGCTGCCCGAATGCCGATTGATCAGACAGGCATTGCTGGGAAAATTGCCGATGTACTCAATGACGTGATTGAGATGAATGAACGGCTCACCGACGAACTGGGGCGCATCAGCACGGTGGTGGGTAAGGAAGGAAAAATTTATGAGCGGGCATCGTTGGGCAGTCAAAAGGGTTCCTGGACAACCTGCGTAGATTCCGTCAATAACCTCATCACTGACCTGGTGCAGCCCACCGAAGAAACGGCGCGAGTGATTCGAGCGGTGGCAAATGGTGATTTGACTCAGACGATCGCCACTGATATTGAGGGGCGACCGTTGCGTGGGGAATTTTTGCAGACGGCTCAAATTGTCAACACGATGGTGGATCAGTTGAATTCCTTTGCCTCTGAGGTGACGCGGGTGGCGCGCGAGGTGGGAACGGAAGGAAAACTAGGGGTGCAAGCCGAGGTGCGGGGTGTAGCGGGCACCTGGAAAGATCTGACCGACTCGGTAAACCTGATGGCGGGCAACCTGACCGGACAGGTGCGAAACATTGCGGAAGTGGCAACGGCGATCGCCAACGGTGATCTGTCTAAGAAAATTACGGTGGATGTAAAAGGTGAGATTTTAGAGCTAAAAAATACCATCAACATCATGGTGGATCAGCTCA
This sequence comes from Oculatellaceae cyanobacterium bins.114, assembly GCA_033764315.1. GTDB lineage: Bacteria > Cyanobacteriota > Cyanobacteriia > Elainellales > Elainellaceae > FACHB-1407. Next base: position 144 of record JANRJA010000014.1, on the reverse strand, counting down.
ACTCCTTTGCCTCTGAGGTGACGCGGGTGGCACGCGAGGTGGGACCGGAAGGAAAACTGGGGGTGCAAGCTCAGGTGCCAGGGGTAGCCGGAACCTGGAAAGACATGACCGACCAGGAGAGCCTGTTGGCCGGTAACTTGACCG
>JANRJA010000003.1:0-5317 GCA_033764315.1 Oculatellaceae cyanobacterium bins.114 | reverse complement strand
GGCGCACCCCAGAGGGGTGCGCCTCTCACAACCCATTTGGGATTGCTATAGCAGTCCTAAATTATTTGTGAAATTGGGGGATTTGTAAGAAACGGGTGCGCTTCTTACAACCATTTGGGATTTCTATAGCAGTCTTAAATCAGTTGTGAGATGGCAGGTAGTGAAATGGATAGATTAATAAATCTTTTATGAAGATTATAGAAACCTGACTAAATATTCTATGATGAAGTAATTTTTGATGGCTAGCATGAAAACAACCAAATTTTAATTTTTTTGGTCTCTAAAATCGATATTACGTAAGTAGTTAAAGTATCAAGAGCTACATACTTAAGTAAGATCACTGCTTTAGATGATGTACTCAGCTCCATTAATCAAGCTTGGTCTCTTTCTCCTCTTCATCATCAAAGTCATTAGATGCCATATCTTTGTCAAGCGTGCTTTCCGATTCTTCTAGTGAAAGGCCCAAAGTATGACGATAGATCATTTCTACTTCAGGTCCCAGGGAAACAGTATCCTCATCTTGAAGTTGATGGGATTGTGCTTTAAGACCATTTATTAGCAACCCATTTGCACTAGATTTGCCTTCAAGATTGCCATCAATGATGTGGTAATGATAGGTGTTATCTCGATTAGCATATTCCACTAGTGTTGCATGGTGGCGTGAAACATAAGGGGATGAAATGCGAATGTCACACTCTGGCGATCGCCCAATCAGATAAACCGGAGCATCCAAGATATATTTTCGTTGTCCAAGTGCATCTTTAATAATGAGCACATGTTGGTGTGCTTGCTTGCATTGACGTAGGGTGCGATCGACCCAGCTTTGATTGAAAACTGACTCATAAATGCGGTTATAAACTTTAAGCATCCCTTGATATTCAACCACTAACCCTGACAACCGCAGTTTCATCTGATAAGAGCTACTATCAACAGAAATGCCGCCTTGAATGAGGATTTGTTGATATAACCCTAGCAAGCGGCTGGCTCGTCTTGGATTACTGGTCAAGCGATCGCGAATCGTTCTTAAGTGTTCTGGTTCGTCTTGAGATTCCCAATTTTCAAGGATGCAAGATTGTACCAAAGTGGCGATCGCTTCAACTTCGTAACCTGTAGGAATTGAATGGGTTGATTTAACGATTAAGTCACATAATTTTTGTGTTAAAAAAGGTTGTCCCCCAGTCCAAGCTAACACCGCCTCAAGTACTGCCTCTGGACGGTTAACTTTGTGAAGTAGTCCCAGAGCCAAAGGTTGAGCTTCCTCTAAACAAAACCCTTTGAGGTGAATCGCCCGACCTACATTAAAGGGAGTTCGTTTTTTATCGCGCACCAAATCAGTTGGGGTAGTAACCCCTAATAGGCAAAAGGTGAGCCGTTGATAAACCGCTTTGTCAGCTCGTTGGTTATAGCAGTCTCGAATGAGTGCAAAAAAATCACTGACTGAGAAACTTAAGCCTAAAACGCTATCAATCTCATCCAAAAAGATAACAATGTCCTCAGCAATTTCAATGAGTAATACATCTTCGATAAATTCGCTTAATCGCTGTATGGGAGAAAAGTGATCTCGATCGCGCCACCAACTGCGTAAATTGACCCGTTCTGCAAGATTAAAACTACTAACCAGACTACGGGCAATGCCTGCATACCATTGGTCAGGAGCAATATGTTGGCTACCAATCTTGGTTAGGTCAACAACAGCACAGGCAACTCCCTCTTCCTGCAACCGTTGCATTGTTCTAACTCTCAGACTCGATTTACCCATTTGGCGAGAATTTAAGACATAACAAAACTCTCCTGTTTTTAATCCTTCATACAAGTCTTGGTCTGCTTGTCGCTTAACGTAGGTTGTAGCTGCCGCAGATAGGCTACCGCCAACTTGAAATAAATCTCCGTTTGCTAAGAGTAACTCCGTCTTCATTAGAAGCTCCCTGATGGATTGATGCTGCCCTGATGTTATGTATAGTTTTGATGCAAGGGGGTGTAGAGGCTTCGCCCCAGGCCAAGGTCTTCCCTGAACCCAGTTTTAACCAACTCTTCATAACCAACTCTTTAGGTGCTGTAGATGCATAGAGAATGCTGTGACTGAGAATTTGGACACTGGGTTGACCGCAACCTCTTTTGAGCTTATAAAGCAATGTGGAGGCGATCGCGGAAGTAATGTCGATATAAGTCACACCGCGGCACCACCTCATTATTTTGAAGGTGTACTAAACCCATGCTATGTAGCTGAAATGCCTGTACTGAATCCAATCGGACTGGTTTGGTAGAGGCCACTGTTTGTTTCATTGCCGCCGCCATCCCTGGATTTTGTTCAAGATTCCATAGATGTCGCCGCAAATGATCGCTATAGGGTCCTGCTTCTGTGGGTGCTGTTAACAACAATTGCTCAAACGTTAACTCTTGGCGAGCCACTTGATAGAGTGCTACTCGCACTAAATAAGGATGTCCCCCCACCATATTCATCAGTTGAGTCACATGGCTTAGGTTCCAGGTCAATCCGTGGCGTTGAGCCAGGTTGTAGACCTGCTCTAAGGTGAATTCAGATAACTCAATGGGCAACCCTACATTAAAAGGAGATTGATTGATATTCAAGGGGATGTAGATTTCAGTTGAATGCACAACGATTAAACGCAGCTTTTTCCAAAGGTTGCGAGTTTTAGCATCTTCGTGCCAAGCGCGTAAGAGTCCAAAAAAATCGGTTGCGATTTCGGGATGTTGAAAAACACAATCGACTTCATCTAACCCTAGAACAATAGGTGCCTGAGTTTGAGTCAGAATATATTCCTCAAAATAAGTTGTGCAGTTGTCTTTACTGCCAAAAATGTCATCCCAATAATCTGTAATGCGGTTGGGTAGCCGTAGTCTGCGTCCAATGCTGCTGCAAAACCATCGCAAAAATTTATCAAGCTCACTAAAAATTGCGGTATCTGCCAATTGAAAACTCAGAGGAACTGTGAGGCACCCTTGTTGATCGGCATACGCAAGAATCCGGGACATCAAAGAGGTTTTGCCCATTTGTCGAGGAGCCTTAATGCGAATCAGCGCACCCGGTTTGACGATAGTTTCATAGCCATGCATCTCAACTGGAGGGCGATCAATATAGAACTGTGAAGCTAAATCGACTTGCCCTCCTGGTAATTCAGGTTCGGCAATAGGGCCAGGGGGGCAGGTTAGCGGATCAAAGACCAGAGTGACCGGGGAAATTTCATCTGCTGGGAGGATCTGAGCCATCTCACGTCCTTTAACCACATTCAATATCTCTTGCAAAATCTCTGGGCTATCATCTGGCGATCGCCATTCTCGCTGCTGGATGCGGTTTAGATAGCCCCGCAAATCATAGTTAAGAGGGCTACTCATGGGAAAGTTAACCCGAATTGGTAAGATCACGGGTCTCTGATCTGCACTAGAGTCATGTAACTCCTTGGCGCGTCGTACCTCTTCAGTCACCATCTCACTGATAGCCGATTTGGGTGACAACAGCAACACAAAGTAATCACATTGCTCTAACTCTTGATCAATGCGCTGAGACCAGTTGTCGCCTAATTGAATGCTTTCTGCCGCCATAAACACTTCATGCCCAGATGCTCTAAGCGTGGTATAAAACTGTCGAGCTAAACTCTGGTCGGGGTCTTGACTGCGGTAGCTAATAAAAAATCGGGCACCTACTGTTTCTAACCGTGAGATCTCATCTGATTCTGAGCTAGAGGTGACTTCTAAACTAGAGGAGGTGGAAGCCTCTTGAGTGGCCAGTGCTTGTGTCTCACACACTTGAGGTCGAGATTTTATCTTTAAAGTTGGAGTCACAGTAGCTTGATTGCCAGATAGGGCGATCGCTTGACATCCTAATCTGTAGGCAAACTCAACAGACTCCCCCACGAGAAGAGCATTGTAAAAAGCAAGCGAAAACTCAGTTGCTACTTCTTCCATCGTTGAGTCAATCCCAACGACATAATTAATGTGGTGACTAATCAGTTCCGCCTGCTCTTCAAATTGGCTTGCTGTTACCAATACGCAGTTAATATTCTCTGCAAACAACTCAAATAGATTGGCTAGAGCCGTCCCTTCTAGTAGTGAGTTGGGAGTCTGCGCTAAGGAAGCAGAATAAAACTCAGGTACGTGTTCATGGAGATGCACAACATGTGGCTTGATTTCCAATAAAGCTTGCAACAGATCTTTTGGGCAGGTAGCTTGACGTTGTTCAAGCACCATTTGAGAATTTTGCGATCGCTTGAAACGATCACCAATTTCTTTTAAGCCCTGATTCAATTGCTTTGACATTGTTTCTGTAGGATGAGTGGTAAATACCAAAATCTTTGGTATCTCATATATAGCATCCGTCATATAACCTCTCAACAGATCCTCTTTATTCAAAAGTATTCCCATGTTTTTTTGGTTTCTATTCGTAATAGCAAGAATATGACTTTAATTAAATAATGACGACACTTAAAAAGATTCAGAGTCTTTATCAGAAGGAGTTTCTGGATCTTTTAACTAACTTCTCTATAAGGGTTTTTAGCGAGCACTGAGGGCTGTTACCCCTCACCTCATCACTCTATTTACAAATATTTTTTGAAGAAAAAAACAAATATTTCCTAAGTCTTCACTTGTCATCTTGTGAGGGGTTAGAACCCTCACCCCCCTCAAACAAAGCTGGCATAGTGCCGGCATTACCATTAATGAAATCAAGCTATCTATTTAAGTAACAATACATAGTAAAGGGGTAGTGGTATTTCGTAAAAGATAAAAGAGGTTTAGGGTGTTAATTAACACCTTGATTTACAACAACATCATGAGATGATGCATAAAATTCAAAATCACATCTATAGCAATCCTAAATGGGTTGTGAGAGTCGCACCCCGGAGGTGTGCGACTCTCACAACCTCCTAATTTCACAAATGATTTAGGACTGCTATATGTAATTTTTTAACCCTTCAAACCCACATCATTAAATACTCCGGCAAGGAGAGACCAACCGCATTTCAAAGCTTCAAGCTCAGCTAATGCTCTTAGAGGCGTACAAACCCGGTTTGGGGTTTTAGGGTCAGGCTCACCTTTGAGCACCGAGCTGTGCAGTAGGTCAAGAGTCAATCATTATCGCTAGACGCTTGAAAAAGCTTCACGTCATCGCCGTTCCAGGTCGTCTCGCTTTGGTTGCGCGATCGCCTTTGCAAATACTTCCTCACACTGCTCAACCCAGTCAAATTAATCCTCACCCCTAAAATTCGTTGCTGATAGGGGCCATCGTCCAACCCCTGCTAAAACTTGCCTAAAATTGAGCCTAAAAATTTAGGTAGGTTGGGCGGGTATGGGTGGGCATCAA
>JANRJA010000183.1:0-8796 GCA_033764315.1 Oculatellaceae cyanobacterium bins.114 | reverse complement strand
TGCAACTCCTGCCACAGCCCGCCAATCAGGGCATCCTTTTCGGCGTGGCTTAGTCCATTGAGGGGAGGCAGTTCCTTCATGGCAAAAGCTTACCATCTTCTGCCAAAGTCCTACCTCCGTCAACCTAGTTGAGCAATTACTAACTAAGAAGTCTTGATAGAGAGATTCTTGTTGTACACTACGCGATTTAGCAATTTCTTTGCCATTCTCAACAAGGTCTTTGAAGTCACTAAGATTTTGCTTGAAGAGATGTACTTGACGTTCCATCTCTAAAACTCGTATGCGTTGTCTATGTTGGCGAACTTTCTCTAGCTCTTGACTAATGGCAAAGATTTGTTCGTCCTTCTTAGAAATCTCACTTTGTAGGCGGTGAATTTTATGTGTTTCTTGAGTACCAAGACCTTGCAATTGAGATTCAAGCTGCTCTATCTCAATTGCTATATTCTGAATTCTGGTTTCTACAGGAAGGGACATTAGTTCAAGCAAGTTTTTGCCGATTTGCCTCGCAAACTGCTCTTGATTCTGAGTAATTATTTCTCTCAAAACAATCAGAAACCCTCTCAAGTCTTTTTCTGGTATAAAGAAGTTTGAACCCAACTTTCTAACTCCACCGCTCCTCAGCTTTTGCTGGTGTTCAAATAGCAAACCATGCTGATCATCACTTGTTCGAGTCGCAATATATACTGTTGTAAAAAACTGCTGCCCCGCAGAGTTGCGTTTAGGAATAGTACGTCCCTTGTCTTTGATATAGCTCGGATGCTTTTCTTGAGACATTTGTTAACGGAATCTTGCTGTATTACGCTCGGAGACAGTAAAGCAGTTGTAGTATAACAAATCAGTACACGGGTAGGCGAAGGCAGTTGACGAGTTGTACAGAGTTGCTTGCTGTTTTTGGAGCTTTAGTTGTTGTGATGACTAGCGATCAATGATTAATAAAGAGATAACACTGTCTTGCCCCATTCCCATTCAACAATATCCCACGGTTCTCATGGCGCATGGCGGCGGGGGTAAGTTGATGCATCAGTTAATTGAAAAAATGTTTGTCTCAACGTTCAACAATTCAACCTTAAATGTCCGGCAGGATGCAGCGGCAATTACCCTCAACGGTCAAAAGCTGGCATTCACCACAGATTCTTATGTGGTACGTCCCCTCTTTTTCCCCGGTGGTGACATTGGCTCTCTCGCCGTGAATGGTACGGTGAATGACTTAGCAATGGTGGGGGCACGTCCCTTGTATCTCAGCGCTGGTTTCATCCTGGAAGAGGGACTGCCAATGGAAACCCTGTGGCGAGTTGTCCAATCCATGCAGCAAGCGGCTCAGGCGGCGAATGTACAGATCGTCACGGGCGATACCAAGGTGGTCGATCGCGGCAAAGGCGATGGCATTTTCATCAACACCGCTGGCATTGGCATCATTGAACACACTCAAACCATTGCCCCCCAGAGCGTCCAGCCCGATGATGTAGTGATCCTGAATGGCGACATTGGACGGCATGGCATCGCGATTATGGCAGTGCGAGAAGGACTGGAGTTTGAAGCCCCGATCGAGAGTGATTCTGCTCCTCTCGGTGATTTAGTGCTGCAACTGCTGGCAACCGGAATTGAAATCCATTGCCTGAGAGATTTGACCCGTGGGGGATTAGCCAGCGCACTGAACGAAATTGCAGAAGTCGCAGGGATGGAAATTGCGATCGCCGAAACCCAAATCCCTGTGCGCGAGGATGTTCAAGGCGCTTGCGAAATTCTGGGATTCGATCCGCTATATGTTGCCAATGAAGGACGATTCGTTGCCTTTGTGCCCGAAAAAGATGCTGAACGGGCGTTAGCTATCCTGCAATCGAATCAGGTCGCTCAAGATCACTCAACCCGGTCAGCAAGCAATGCCTCTATCATCGGTCATGTCACCAGAAAGTTTACTGGCGTGGTGAAAATGAGAAGCAGGATTGGTGTCGAGCGTATCGTGGATATGTTGAGTGGGGAGCAATTACCCCGGATTTGTTAATTCGAGAAATAAGAAATGGTGGGCGGTGCAAAGGGTTAAGATGATGCGTTCCCACGATGTGAATTGAGTAGCTCATGGGGATTATGGCAAGGAAGAAACCCTACAAAACGGCGACGTTCTGTTGATCAGAAACAAGAGCGCTACCTTGAAATTACTTGATTCACATCGCTTGAGGAAGGACTGTCCGCATCTACCATGAAAAGGCTCTTAGCTAGCATTTGAACACGTTCACTAACCTGTAGCTCAAGATTGGAGTGTCCTAAGCAAGCACCATCCAAGTCTTTATCTTGCAAATACTGGTTTGCAATGACTTTCAAAACATTCTTAGAGTTGTACTGAAATGTTGCCATCTCAAATACCTTTCGCTGATCTCGATTCAGCAAGACTGAGTCTGGAGATGGACATCGATTTAACGCCTGTCCTTGTTCACTAAAGATATGGGGCTGGAATCTGAAATAGTTGTCGCCAGTTTCACCTGTTTCATTAGCCAGGTTGTTGATTAAGGATGCAGTTAACCAATCAATAATTTTGGAGTAGCCACCATAGACTACATCGAGCAACGGTCCACCAAAGGGGAATGTCCAATCCAGTTGCCCCATGTCTCTGGTTTGCTGGCACTTAAACTGGAGCACCAGCTTACCTGTACCAAAACTAGCCATCACTACGGGAATTGGTGGTTGAGAATTATGCTTGCGTTCTTCGTAGTACTTAGTCAGCGTGAGCAGGGCAGGATTATTAGCCACCAATCCCCCATCCACCAGTGGTAGACAGTTATCATTAGGTGGCAAAGAATATCCAGGTTCGGTGAACTGGTCGTGAATACTTCTGCTATCCATTACATGGGAAGGGAATCCGCCTGGATACGCTGAAGAAGCCAATAGGATATCAACAACCTTCAGCGATTTATGTAGTTCATTGTAACTGTCAAAAACAACAGGAAGAGAGTTCCAACAATCATAAGCGGTGACTAAAACTCTTTTGTTGTTAGCTGAAAGATCTCCTAAGCAGGTATCTTGAAAAATCTTCTCGACGGCTTCCTTCAATTTCTTGCCATCGAATAAGGGAGAACTAAAGAGGAACCGATGATCAGAAGTCATCCCTTGGAGTCGCTTTCTAGTAAAAATACTTAGAAATTGGGCGATTCGATACCGCAATTCTTTTTGCCATCTGATTTCTGGGAAAACGCTGCCTCCAATCTCTTCATAAATCTCCCTGATCCGTCTGGCACTGATGCCTGCTGCTAATCCACAGGCAATTAATGAGCCAGTTGATGTGCCAGCATACATATCAAAGTAATCACCAAGGTGATAGGCGTTTTGAGATGGGCTATTCTGACTGAGGCTAATTAACTCATCTTCGAGTCGTTCCAGAATTAAAGATGTTAGATATCCTCTAAATCCACCACCGTCACAAGAAAAGATTCTAAACTTATTCATATTTTTCATTTTTGTACCTCACCGTTTAAGTCTAAATTAAGAGCAACTTAGAATCTAGATAAGAAATTCTAAGTTACTCTTAATAACGCTATTCGTTAACCCATCGATAGCCAAGCAATCTTGTTTTTTCAATCTCTGTGATATTGACTGCGTCACCCTGATTACCGCCCAACACTCTAATGTGGGTTGGAGTTTGAGCAATGTAGAAGCCAACGTGACCAGATTGTTCTCCTCGTGAAAATACGGCGATGCAACCGAGTTTAGGATCACGCAAAGATTTACCCCAATTCAGCCAGCTTCTTGCCCAGGCAGAATTAGTGCCTTGACGATTGGCTTGTTCCATACACCAATTGACAAACGCAGAACACCAGGCAGTTTCATCTTCGGAAGCGAGACCTTGATCCAGGGTTGTGGATTTGAGATATTCAACGATTCTGGGATTATCTCTATCTCCTGGAAATTCTTTGACTCCCGCTTCCATCTCTCGACGGGCGATCGTTAACCACTGGGGTTCATTAGCTTCAGGGGATGACGGCTCAAGATATTTCATTGATGCCCAACCAGTAAGATTAGGGAGATTAATCTGCATCCAAACTCTGTCACCTTCAGCCTGTTTCACACCTCTAGGAACTACTTGCCCTTGATCGAGCGCACCGACGATCGCCGCATTAATGACTGGCTCAGAGCGTACATTTAAGCTATCAGCCGTCACTCGATAGTGACCAACTGAGTCAGGCGCTAGTTTCACCGGTCCAACTTTCATGCTTTGATCAGTCAAATACCTAACCTCAATTTGGGAATTGTTATTTGTCCTTAACCACGCATGAACTTCTCGCGTAATCCCGCCTAAATACTCCTGGCTACCAGGACCTGTTTCATACCCTGCTACAACCACGACTTGCCGATTATTGGCACTCAGCAAAAACTTTGTACCCGGCGCAGGTTTCTCCCCTGGTGCCCACATCATCGTCATTAGCCACAATTCGACTTCCGGATCTGGTCTTTTACTTCCGACTGATCCCTGTCCGCATGCCCCTCCTTCTGCAGGTGTCCAAACTTTATTCCAACTGTTGCAGTAAAGCGCCTCAAAACTGGTGTTCTGGTCAAAAGCTAGATAAAGCTGATAGGAGCGTTCCAAATGGGATGAAATGTTTTCAGTTTGAGTATTTGGAAATAATCTTTCTCCCGGAAATCTATCTTGAGTTGTTGAATAGTGGCTTTCTTCCACAAACCTTCCTGCGCAGGGCAATGTAATTGTTCTTTCCCATGCCCCCCCAGGTCCTCTATGGTGAATTGTTCTAACCTCGTTCTCTGTGTCACTGTCAGGAAGCTCAATTGGATCAGGGGAAGTGTTGCCCCAAATCAACTCGGCAATATCGGTGTAGGGCATACAAGAGTTTTGAGCACGTTCAACAAGAACACCAAAGTGAAGATGGGGAGAAGCATTTGCTACGCCCGTTTTACCAACAGGTTGACCTGTTTTGACCCGAAGGGTTCCAGGTGCTCCATCAGGCTTGCGAATTGAGGGTTCTAATTCCGAAAGATGGGTATACCAGATGTAGTAGTAAGTTGTTCCTTTGTATTGAAGAGGATGGTCTAATTTGATGAGAACACTACAAGGGGTTTGATATCCAGATTGTTCTGGAGCAGCGTCTTCCCGCCAAGTTGTGTGCCCTTCCTCTGCATAAATCACTTCTCCATCTGCCGCTGCAACACACGAGGTGCCACAAGGAACATTAATATCTAGCCCAGTATCACCTCGATATCCGCCATTATTTGCGTAAGTTGTACCGGGTACGGGGTTGCTTAGATACCGAGAGGCTTGATAGTTCTGCTCAAGCCAATGTTTGATTTCTTGACGAGTTGGTTGGTCGCATACACCGGAAATACTGCCTTGATAACTCACAGAAATCGTAATTACCCGACCATTTTGATAGCGTCGTTTGGTTAGAGCAGCCTGTTGAAAAGCCTGGAGAGCCGACTCAGTAAGTGAGCCAAAATCACCATCAATTTCACCAGGAGAAAAACCTAATGTCGTCAAGTCTTTTTGTAGTGCAGCCACATAATGATCTGGTGTGTTTGCAGAGGTGTCGTAACGGGCTGCGCCTACTTCATCGATCGCACCTTTTCTTAAAGTGACTTGATGATCGTCCAGGTAAGAGATTTGAGAATCAGGAGAATCGTCTAACTCCTCGTTGGAAAGAAACTGAATTGAATCAAGTGGCACCTTCAAAGCATTGATATTACCTGTCGTAAGAGCAGTGCTGATGTCTGACACCGTGATTGGTATTGAAAATTTACCTAAACTCTTGTGTTCGGAGCTTTCAGGTTTGTAATGTATCCAAAATGTTAGAGCAAGAGGAACAAGATTGACTCCAAAGCCTTCAAACCGATGGTTCGCATTTCCTTGAATACGGATTCCATCAACCTCAAAAGCAGGTGGCAAATCTTCTTCTCTACATTTTTGGTTGATTTCGCTAATCACATACCGAGATTGCTTCAGTAATGAAATCAAAATTGGAAGAATTGTTGTAACCGTGCTTACCATAATTCAATCTCCTGGAAAACTATTAACTAAATCAAAATCTTACACCCAGATGGATTTAGAAGTGGTTTTAACTGACCCATCTAAAGATATGGAGAGTCCCAATGCTTTTGTCTCAATTGAGTAATCTACACATAGTTTGGTTCATATGTTTACAAGCCACTTCATAACACTCCTTAAAGCTTTAGTAGCACGACGTTAGGCTCATCTCAAAAGTAGATCATAAATTTGAGGAACTTGTGAGGAAGTGAGTACAACAAGCTCAACAGAGTGATCAATTTTGAGGAATGTTTAATGTACAGCAAGAGACTGTGAACATTTATGGTGTTGCTCCAATGGGTTTTCCCGACCAGATTAGATTTCTGCATTGTCTGTTGATTCCTCGAAAGCATTAACGATCGTGAGAAATGTGCCGATGATTCATCAGCGGATTCTCCTACAAGCTATTCGCGAACTTGGCTCAGTGCTTTATTCACCTAGTCTCGGCTCTACAATAAAGGTCAGATTTGAGGAAGTCATGAGGAACAGCCGATCGATATTACAAGTTTGAACTCCAGATGATACCCAAAGGAGCGATCGCCCTCAATCTTCTAACCCATAACAATCGGACATCAATTCTTGCAATCGCCGGATAAAACGGGCGACGGGTGCACCGTCCGTTACATCGTGGTCAAACAGTACAGTTAGTCCTACGTACTCGCGGATCACAATCTGCTCATGCACAATTCCTGGTCGCTTGACGATCCCGCCCACTGCAATGATTAAGGGATGAATCCCAATCGGAATCCCCCAACTCATTCCACTCTGTCCGACGATGCCCAACGCCGTGACTGAGACAGTGCCCATCATGCGCTTGAACAAAAAAGGATTATGCAACACGGGTTGCCAGAACAGCCAATCGCGCAAAAATCGTGGCAGTATCGTGAAGAGTTTCGTCATCCAGGCGGCGCGGGTGGAGGCAACTTGAACTTCTCCCTCAACCGACGATCGTTGGGCGGCACGAATTTCGGCATGGATTTCAGCCACAGTTTTCTCGTTAGCTTGTCGAATGATGTAAGGCATGGGCAACTTTTCGCCTGTATCGGTGACTCGTTCGATGATGATCGTCACATCCACATCATCAAAAATCACGAGCTGCCGTTTACCTTGACGGAGGGCATGGACATATTTGTGTTCACTAATCGCCTGAGCAAGACATTTGACAATCCAGCCCGTAAAGCTGATTCCTTGTTCGGTCTGCGTTTTTTGCGCGTGAATTGCCTTCCGTGCTGCCGTCACATCGATTTCCAATAAAATTGGGATATGATGCCGTTGGCGACCCCAGACCAGAGTATCGATCGTGGGGTTACGGGACTGAGAAAAATTGCGTTTTTCAAAGCGACCAATTAAATCGATGGGTTTCATATCCTTCATCTTGTCATCACACCCCGAAACAACCCTTCTTCCATCAAAGAATTGACACAGTTCCCCAAAATCAACCACAGCCCGAAGGCAATGCCACTCTTAAATAGGAGGTTTGGAACAATACTATGACTCTGTGGCATTATCATCAATGTGGGTTGTTGCCCTTGAAATGCTAGATAGGCGTACTCGCTTGGCTTTAAAGGCTTGCTAGACGATACAAATCGTTCTGAATTTTCATACCGTGATGGCTCCAGAATGATTGCAATCAGGCTCAAATAATCACGGATTCCAGCGATCGCCGCAGAGAGTTTGGCATTTTGGCACCCCGACCAAACCGCACCACTAAATCCGGGCGGCGATCGCCGATACCTAGATGATTCGCAAACTGGGGTCGCAAGTCCGGCACTTCAACGGGCTGATTCAAAAAAGCCGTGCGAATGTCCAACGCCGCTGCTTGCAGCGCAAATCGCTGATAAGCACGTCCGGCAGCGACCCAATGGGATTTGGTGTTGGCATCGGATACAAAGATTGCAATCCCCGCAGAACTCCGCAGTTGCCTGGTGTATTTTTCGTTTTCAGCTTTAGGCGTAAAAAATTGATCAAATAGCGTACTGGCAATCCAATGGGGTGCAGTCGGGTTCCCAGACGATTTAGCAAACAAACCATCTCCTTGGCGAACAGCCTCTCGATCATTAAACCGAATCCAGGCTTTTAGCTCTTTGACAAAGGCTGGATCATTGATTTGTGCGGTGTTGCCTGCAACCACATATTCCAAGACTTTTTCCATTGCCTGTTTTTCAGTCAATAAAATGAGATTCACGCCATCTCCAATCGCTGCTTTTTCTAACAGCTTGAGGTCTGCATTGCTCAAGGGTTTGCCATCGTATTCAGCACGAGTCGATTGGCGATCGGGAATCGCTTCAAACAATGGCGATCGCACCGGCTGAGTGGCTTCTAACTGAATATTGATTGCCTCTGTTGACCGTAAATCCACGCTGCCCTGTAGCCCAAAGGCTGGAGCGGCTTGCAGCAGGTTCTCGATCGCGCAGCCCAGGCTCGCGTATAGGTGGTGATCATCGGGATCAACCGCTGGGCAACGTCGTTCGAGATCAGGCAAGATCAAGATCTGATGCTCTTCGAGTTTGAATTTCCAGCACTGGGTATTATGGCTGGAAGCCGCTAACGTCGCATAGCGCACTAATTCCCGCTGCACTGCCAGAGCATCCGTTGAGAGGAGAGTGGTATGCTGCCAAATCCGCTGGACGGCTTGCTCGTAGCTTTCAGTTTTAGCAGAACAAGATTGCGAGCCAACAGCACTCATAAGCGTTACCCCCGATAGTTGAATAAATTGTCGTCGGTTAAGCATAGGAAGCATCTTCAAAAATGGCTCTAATTCACCACGCGATCGC
>JANRJA010000181.1:0-6962 GCA_033764315.1 Oculatellaceae cyanobacterium bins.114 | reverse complement strand
AATGCTGACGGTGGTGACGACGCTACGTTCCCAAAATCGTCCAGTGTTGGATTATCTAGTCGAGGCATGTCGTGCTGCTCGGCAAGGTCAGTCTGCTCCCTCCCTACTACCTGCTGAAAGCACTACCCCCTGAACGATTACCATCCGGATATGCTTTGTGAATGGATGTAAGAATTTTCCTTTTTAATTTATTTCTTGCTTCTGATGCTCCTGTAAGTCCTTCTACTTGAGCTAAATGATATTCATAATTAGAAAAAACATGAAGCAATGCGTTAACAGTAATTCGATGCAAAAACTCAGGATCAAGCTTTCTAAAATCTTGGTAGATTAACTTTTCAAACTCTCCTCGGCTTGACCAAAGCTCATTGTAGTTTTCAATTGCAAACTTAAAGAGCTTTGTTTTTGAGTACTTTGGAACCTCAATCGCTAACGAATCAACCCACTCTACCAGTAACGAACGTCGTTGTTGGTGCTGCTCGATAGCGCGCTTCTTTAAGTTTTCACGCCGACAATCATGCTTGGTTTTCCAGGCTATGAACTCAGGGATTTGCTCTGCCTCGCAAACTGTTGTCATACGCCACAACTGCATTGGAGATCCTGAGCGGTAATGAGGATTTTTTCGAGTATCTTCCGGTGCTCTCAAAAATTTTTTAATTGCCCCCTCTGTCCAACCACGTTCCTTAATAGCAGCTTTAGTCAACCATTCCTCTTTAGTTAACTGCCCACTACTCATCTCTAACCTACAAAAGCAATATCTCGATATTTTAGTACAAATGCTCCCAGCAAGTAATCTTTCGGTACTATCCCCACAGAAATCTAAAGCAGCCCAAGATCGTGGTCAGCGGTTGTAGGAGCTTTCTAACTCCACCGAACGATAACAACAATCCGCTGCATCGCCTGTTATGCTGCCTGCAATTCTTGGGATGTTGATAAAAAAACACGGAGACGTTCAAAGAAAAGCTGCTATTTTTTTGCTTTGCGTCTGCAAATAGAAAAGACAATAAAGACTAAAAAGATAGTGCAATGAGCACAAGTTATTGCACTATCCGGGCACATGATATCAACTCACTGACAGCCCTAAATCTCCAATTCTCTAAAGAAGCCGAATACGTAGCAGGTTACAGGATTCCTGCCATTAAACATCCCAAGCGATCGCGGGTTGCTTGGGCGATCGCCAGAGTTTCTAGCAACTTACCTTGAAACATCACCGCCACCCGATCAGAGAGCGTCAGGATTTCATCTAACTCAGACGAAATCAGCAGCACGCCCATCCCTTGACTGCGGGCTTCAACAATCCGATTATGGATCAGCTCGATCGCCCCAATATCGACTCCCCGTGTGGGTTGGCAGGCGATTAGCAGGCGTGCTCCACGCGACAATTCTCGTGCCATGATCACCTTTTGTTGGTTACCACCAGAGAGAGAGCCAACGGCATAGCGAGGGTTGCCTGGACGAATATCGAACTCCTCAATTAGGCGAGTAGCTTGACGCACGATCGCCCCCTCACGAATCAGTAAACCCTTAGCCAGTGGCGGTTTGTAATAGGTGCAAAGAGCT
This sequence comes from Oculatellaceae cyanobacterium bins.114, assembly GCA_033764315.1. Taxonomy (GTDB): domain Bacteria; phylum Cyanobacteriota; class Cyanobacteriia; order Elainellales; family Elainellaceae; genus FACHB-1407. Next base: position 5,405 of record JANRJA010000181.1, on the reverse strand, counting down.
GTATTGTCAGCAATGGAGTAAGTTTTGACCAAGCCATTTTTGCCTCGATCTTCAGGGACATGCGCCAAGCCTGCCTCGATCAACTCACGGGGAGTTGCCTGAGTCCGCTCCTCTCCCAAAATCTTCAAGTGTCCACTGGCGATCGCCCGCAACCCTGCCAGTGCTTCGGCAAGTTCCGTTTGCCCATTCCCCTGTACCCCAGCGATACCAAGAATTTCCCCTGCTCGTACCGTCAGATCAACTCCATCGACAGCGACCTGGTGGCGATCGTCTAACACCTGCAACCTGCTCACTTGTAAGACGGGTTCTCCAGCTTGCAGGGGTGGTTTTTCGACTTGCAAGATGACTTTGCGCCCCACCATCATCTCTGCCAGTCTAGCTTCAGTGGCATCGGCAGGTTTCACCGTACCGACCATTTTGCCTTGGCGCATGACTGAGATGCGGTCGGCGATCGCCAGTCCTTCTTTGAGTTTGTGGGTAATCAGCACAACAGACAATCCCTGATGGGTGAGCACCCGCAACAACTCAAACAGTTCTGTGCTTTCAGCAGGGGTGAGCACAGCCGTGGGTTCATCCAGGATCAAAATTCGCGCCCCTCGATAGAGAGCTTTGATGATCTCGACCTTTTGCTGAATGCCCACAGGCAAATCACCCACCCGTGCATCCAAATTCACTTTTAAGCTCAACTGCTCTGCCAAGTCTTGAATCCGGCGTTTGGGTCTGGCGCGATCGAGCATCCCCAAATTCTGTAACCAGCGGAATGGAGTTTGAACTTGTTCTACCCCTAACACGATGTTTTCGAGCACTGTGAAGACGGGCACCAACATAAAATGTTGATGCACCATGACAACTCCCTGCCGAATAGCATCTTTAGGCCCATTTAAGGAAACGGGTCGCCCCTCCACCCGAATTTCGCCTTCATCGGGTTGCTCTAACCCGTACAGAATGTTCATTAGAGTGGTTTTGCCCGCACCATTTTCACCGAGTAGAACGTGGATTTCTCCTGGTTCTACCCCAAAATCGATGTCCTCGTTGGCAACCACTCCCGCAAACCGTTTGGTGATGTGAGAGGCTTCAAGCACAGGCGACACGGCTATTCCACTCCAGTAATAGTGGGATCTTTAGTCAATGCCTCAGTTGCAGTTGTAACTTGGTCTTTGCACGCTTGAGAAATTTTGCTTTCCCAGTCGTGGTATGGAGCCAACCCCACCCCACCTGTGGCGATCGTAAAGACTTGAATGCCAGGTTGCAATTCACCGGCTGCAAACTCTTTGACCGCTTCAGCCGTTGCCACATCCATATTCTTCACCGCACTGGTAATCAGAGCGTCCTTTACTTCAGGATAGGTGAGGTATTGATCTACATCCACCCCAATGCCTTTTACACCCGCCTCTTTAGCTGCTAACAAACCTCCATTGCCCGTGTTGCCACCCACGGCAAAGATGACATCAGCACCCTGACTAATGAAGTTTTGTCCCACTGACTTGCCAGTAGCGGGGTCATTAAAGTCGGGGATGTATTGGTTGAAAGTCACAATGTCGGGCTTGACAGATTTTGCTCCATTTTGAAAACCTGTGACAAAGCGCACCACCGGAGGAATTTCCATCCCCGACACCGTTGCAACTTTTCCGGTTTCACTGACACACGCCGCTAAGACACCCGCTAGATAGCCTGCCTGATCTTCAGCAAACAACAAGCTAGTGACGTTTTTGAGGTTGGTTTCATAGGGGTCAGGGGCACCTGCTTCGGCACTAAACGCATAGTCAATAATGACAAATTTAGTATCAGGATATTTCTGGGCCATCGCGGCGGTGGCATCACCCATCAAAAACCCAACAGTGACAACCAGATCTGCCCCTTCAGAAATTTGCGTTTCAATATTTTTTTCGTAGTCACTGCTGCTCGTGGAACTGACGTAAGAAAATCCTAATCCAGCCGCTTCAGCCCCTTCTCTAGCTCCTTTAAGGGTGTATTCATTGAAGGACTTGTCATTTTCTCCGCCTGTGTCTAGCACAACGCCAATGGTTTGTTGCTCAGTCTCCGTGGGGGAGCCTGCACCTGCATCAGGAGTTGTAGAACTGGGACCACAGGCAGTCACTGTTACAACGAGGGCCGTTAGAAAGGATAGAACCCAGAGGATTTTTTTACGCATTGCTGCACTAGATGCCAATTTCAAACACTAATGAATTATTTTTATTAGAACAGATGCCAGCGCAAAATTCTGTCATTAAAATTCCACACTTGATCTGGTTAATGCGATGTAGATCCTTGGAATCTCTAAGATTTCGGGGATCTACGACGATTTGATAGGATATAAACTCTTGCCGCGATCGCCTCTGACTCTATGACTCATTTCTTTCGCCCCAGTGTGGATGCCATGACGGGGTATGTTCCAGGAGAACAGCCCAAACCTGGTACACCTATTATTAAGCTTAATACGAATGAAAACCCCTATCCTCCCTCCCCAGAGGCGATCGCTGTTCTACGCCATCTCGATAGTGAGTGGCTGAGGCGATATCCCGATCCTTATGCCAACGAGTTTCGCAGTGCCATTAGCGACGTATTGGGTGTACCGAAAGATTGGGTGATTGTAGGCAACGGCAGTGATGAACTGTTAAATGTGGTGATTCGGGCCTGTGCTGACCCTGGCGATCGCGTGGTGTATCCGATGCCAACCTATGTGCTGTATCGAACACTGAGCCAAATGCAACCTGCCACTCCAGTTGAAATTCCCTATGGAGATGATTTTTGTTTGCCCATCGACGAACTGATCGCCGCCAATGGAGCCGTCACCTTCATTGCTACGCCCAACAGTCCCTCTGGTCACGTCGTGGCGATCGCTGATTTGCGGCAGTTAGCCTCGCGTCTCTCTGGGGTCTTGGTCATCGATGAGGCGTATGTAGACTTTGCTGACTCCACCGCACTGCCTCTAGTACAGGAATTTGAAAACGTCATCATCATTCGCACCCTCTCTAAAGGCTACTCTCTGGCAGGGCTGCGACTGGGGTTTGGTATGGCTAACCCGGCTCTGCTCAGTGGATTGTTTAAGGTCAAAGATAGTTACAACATTGATGCGATCGCCTGTCTAGTGGGGGCAGCGGCAATGCGCGATCAGGTTTATAAAAATCAGTGCATCGAGCAGATCAAAACATCACGGGCAACGCTGGCACACGACCTGAAACAGCTTAACTTTCAACTCTGGGACTCACAGACCAACTTCTTTTTAGTACGCCCCCCACAGGGCAATGCAGAGTCGATTTATCTGGCTCTCAAAGAACGGGGAATTTTAGTGCGCTACTTTAAGCAACCCGGATTAGACGATAAATTGCGAATCACAGTCGGCACCGATGAGCAGAACCGCACTTTGATTGAGGCACTGGTGAGTTTGGTGTAAAGGAGGAGAGGGCAAAAAGGGCATGAGATGATGGAAATTAACTGCTCTGATGCTTCTGCCCCACCTGGGGTTCTGTGCCCGCCAATAATCGCTGAATGTTGGCGCGATGGGTAATCGAAATATAAACCCCTGCGGCGGCAGCTAACAAGACATAGGGCAAGGGTTGCTGAAACAACAGCATCAGCAGTGGAGAGGCGATCGCCGCCAAAATTGACCCTAGTGAGACAATGCGCGACAGGGCCAGCACGATGCCAAAGACTCCTAACGTCGAAAGCCCCACTTGCCAAGACATTGCCAGCAAAACACCTAACCCAGTAGCGACCGATTTGCCACCCTTAAACCCAATCCACACAGAGCGACTGTGCCCCACGATCGCCATTAGCCCAGCGGCGATCGTGACCCAGGGAACCCAGGTTTGCAGATCAACCGTTGCAGGCATCGTAGCAACCACAGTCGAAAGGGAGTAGAGCCATCGTGCTAAGGCGATCGCCGCTACTCCCTTAAAGACATCCATTAGTAAGACGGCTAGAGCTGGCCCCTTGCCCAAGGTTCGCAACACGTTGGTAGCCCCAATGGATTTAGAGCCATGTTCTCGGATGTCGATCCCTTTGAGCAGGCGACCTGCTAAATATCCTGTGGGAATTGACCCCAGCAAATAGGCAGCCAGCAATAGCAGTAGCCCCCAGAGAATCCAGATCATGGCACACTATCCTCAGTAAACGCGGCTCAAAGGCAGTATCAGTTTACCGTGGACAAGGAGTTTCTGATCCGATGTCCTCTGCTTTTCACGGGCTATCGATAGACATTCATGTCTCGCTCTAGAACGGGATCGATTAAGCGTAATATCGCTGTTCGATCCAAAGTCGCATGTCGTTTTCGGTGCCACTAAAGTAGCGATCGTTGACGGGGTCATAGGCCCGCCAAAAGACCTCTCCTCGCTGATTTGACTCTTGCCAAATGTGTGGCTCAGAATATCCTGCGATCGCGTCTAAAAATCTCTGCCAACGATGGCTCCAATGATGGGTTGAGGCAGATTTTGGATAAGAGCGATTGCTGGGCTTGATAGTTGAATGAAACGATGCTGAATAGCTCTTCATAATCCACCTTCCTCACATGCACAATTGGTGCATATTTCGGTATTTCTTGATACATTTTCATTATAAAGCCTATTCAAGGGATCTAGCATATAAAATTGAATTGATAAAGCCAAAATCACCTTTAAATTTAACGAAATAAGCCGACATGACCTTAGAATCAGAACCCTTGTTAGATGATGTAAGTTGGGAGATCTTGCGAATTTTGCAGGACAATGCCCGTATTTCTTATAGTGAACTGGGACGACAGATTGGGCTTTCATCTCCGGCGATCGCCGACCGAGTTCGACGGTTAGAGGAGGCAGGCATCATTACCGGATATCGGGCCGAACTAAACCTTGAAAAACTAGGTCTGCCGATCGTGGCATTTATGCGCGTCGTGTCGCCACCAGGACAGTTTACTAATATTGGCAACTCCTTTGCCCGTGTCCCAGAAGTCTTGGAGTGTCATCGCGTCACTGGCAGTGATGACTACATTCTCAAGGTGGCGGTTTCCTCAGTCACCCATCTAGAATCTTTGATTGATAAATTTCCCCATAGCCAGGTGATCACTTTGATTGTGTTGTCGTCTCCTGTCAAACGCCGCACTATTGACCGAAGCAGTGTTAATTGAGACTGGGTTGAGTGGTATAAAACCCTTATTGACAGGTCACGTCAATAACCAAGGACTAATCATTTGTTAGCTGGCTCTATCTTATCTGTGGGGCATTCGCAAAGCCCATCTATTAGCTCCCAAGTCAAAGTGCATCGATTTCGTTGACAAGCTGTAAAACACGTAAAACAATAGACTTAATCGGAAATAAGGGGGATGGGACAAAAACGGAAATCTCCTTCGGAAATCGTTATCTAAGCAACTGCAATCTTTCGGTGTGTCAAGCGAAAGTTGTGCAGCCCACAAGCTGTTTCCATCACATCAT
>JANRJA010000180.1:0-13641 GCA_033764315.1 Oculatellaceae cyanobacterium bins.114 | reverse complement strand
ATGATGAACCCGTTCCCATACCTCATCTGGCAATCGATAGGCAGGGTTGATCTCTGTGAAGGACATCGCTCGTTAATCCCTGAAACATCCTTCTTAAAAGCATCTCACCCATTGAGACGTTTTCGGATAGGTTCTAAGAACAAGCTTGCCTAAGCGAGTTCGTGCTCCAATTCAACTAGAAGATTGGATTATTCTAATTCGCGTAGAGCAATTCATTCCTGCACAGTTAAATGTTGTTACTCAACAACGATTACTCGATGAACTCTTTGAAGTTTGGATGCAGCAGAAGCTGAACCAAGAGCTAAGTCAATATCAAGGTCTAATACAAAAAATTAACCGCTCTCAAGATGTGATGTCAGGCACAGTCAAAGAACTCAAATAATATACGGGCGATTTCAGGATGAATCTTCCATCTTGAAAAGGTTTTAACTCAACCTGCCCATAGCAACTAAGTACTGCTTTTCACAGATAGGGTTTGGAAATAAAACCAAGGGGGTGTGGGGGCTGCGCCCCCAGCCAGGGGTTTCACCCCGGCACCCCAAATTCCCACCCCTATTTACGACGAGTTGTACTAAGGAACGCAAATTAAATCACATCGATTTTTTTGTTAAACTGACCTCTCCCCCTGACCCTCTCCGACTTGGAGAGGGGAGCCGTAAGCGGGGTGAGGTTTCTGAGGTTATTTAATCTACGATCCTAAGTCCTGTTATTCACAGATAGGGTTTGGAAATAAAACCAGAGGGTTTTGAGGGTAAAGCTTTCCAGCTAGGGGTTCCACTGTTCGGTTGAGCTAACGATGAAGCCCCTGCACCCCAAATTCCGCACCCTATTTATGGCGTGCTGTACTAAGTGTCCAGATTCACTCTCAGAGGCTTGTGAGCCAAAGCACCAGAGCCTATGCTAAGCCAACGAGCTTTTCACACAGATCCCACATCTGTTTTGCCTTCTCATCATCACGAGCCTGCGGAGACACCTGTCGAACAAAGGATTTACCATCCTTCTTCTGGCGATTGCCCCAACTGTAATAAGCTCCAGATTGGTTGTAGGCCGGGTCGGCTACTACCTCGGCAACGCGATCGCCTGCTAACTCCTCAGAGACAAACCCTCCAGTAACATAGCGTTGGAACAAGGGGAATATCTTTTGGAACAGGGGATAGTGATTGCGGAACAAAGCTGTTGTTGCCACACATCCGGGATAGAGCGACGTAAAGGTGATCGGCGTAGAGTCGTGATAACGACGATGTAGCTCTCGCATCGTCAAGACATTGCAAACCTTACTATCTTTATACGCTTTAACAGGTTCAAATTTTTTACCATCAGCCATTGTAATGGGGGCTTTAAATCCAGCTGCAAATCCTTCTAAATTACCCAGGTCGGGACGCGGTGGAATCTTGCCTCCCAATTCATCGGGGTTGTGTGTGACAGTTCCCAAAATGACTAACCTTGGCTCTTGGGCAGAAGATTTCTTGAGATCTTCTAACATCAAATTACAGAGTAAAAAATGTCCCAGATGATTGGTTGCCATTGTCAGCTCATACCCTTCTGGACTCCATAGTGGTTCCTTGATTAAGGGCATGTAAATGGCAGCATTGCAGACGAGTGCATCAAGCGATCGCCCCATTGATCTAAACTTTTCAACAAACTGCCGAACACTCTCTAAAGAAGCCGTATCGATGGGCAAAATCACGTAATTGTCTTTTGCAATGCCGACGGTTGTAGCCGCATTCTCTGCCTTCTCTAAATTTCGGCATGCCATCACCACATACCAGCCTTTTTGGGCAAGTGCTCTTGCGGCTTGCAAACCAACGCCCGAAGACGCACCTGTAATAATGACTGTTGGTTTTTGCTGTCCTTCCATTTGGCTCAGACTCCATTGACCGTTATTGTTATTTCTAGAATCTCATGGGATCAATACATCAATTCTCATTTCTTTGAAAGTGTTGACATTGTTGTAACAATTGCACACAGTTCTGGAGGAATATAGAGACATTTTTGGTATTTATCCCCACTTAGCCCAATTTAGAGAGGTTCAGCATTTTACAGCCATTGAAGAGTTGGTTAGGACGATGGCTAGACCCGATAATCAACCATAGCCCAAAAATTACAATCTACACATTACTTAAAGAGAGGAATAATCCAGGCGGCGACCAGGCTCACCAGGACGATCGCCTCTAACACCCGATAGACGTCAGATAGCTGCACCACGACAGATAGCCACTTGCGCAGGGAAATCGCTTGAGTAGACGACCACCAAGCTGAGATATGGGTTCGCCAGAGCCAAGGACTGTCTTTTTCTCGAACCTGCCACGTCACCATAGACAAAAGCAGTGGGGAACCACCTATCTTTGCCCCCATGAGAACATGTAGGGCAATACACCCAACCATGACAACCCACGAGATCAAGTGAGCGTAATACCAGGCATGGTTGAGTTCTCCGTTAGGCAACCAGGTTTCATCCATCATCTTGCCTGAAAACAAAGCAAAGGTGAGTGCCAAAATTGTCAGGGTATTAACCAGTCGGTGGAGACTGTACCACCCGATAGGACGCCCCAATTGCGTCAATTTGGCAAAAGAGTCAGGTTGTAGCAATCGCTGTTGCCCACGACGAAACGCATATATCACAAAGGCAGGGAAGATGAGCAATGCCCATAAACCAAAGGTGCCGTGAATGCCCTCGATTGCCTTGAAGTCAGGCAACCCAAGTGAAAGCCAACGCCCATCATAAGTCTCATAAGTCCAATAAGCACTCAGAATCGCGAGTAGAACACTTAAACCTATGAGTCCGTGTAAAATTCGCAGGAGCAGAGGTTGATAGGGAGATGACTTTGCAGGCATAAAATGCAAAGAGATATATTGAATAAAATCTATGGGACGAGAGCAGCCGATAGAGTAGACGTTTCCTATTTTAAGATAAAAAACAACATCCTTCAGGGTTCTGAGTTAAATTTGAACCCGTTTTAACTCTTGTCTCGCTGTCTCATCAACGCATCCGTGGTAAGTGGGTTATTACAAGAGATGCAATACCTCAGTTCACGTTGGTTGCAAACTTCTGAGTTACAAACTTCTGGGTTGCAAGTTTCACACTCCCACTAGACTTTTAGGATGAATCGTTGTGTGGCTAAACTACACAACGATTCACGCTCTTAACCCATCAATTTATGCAGCAGTTTATGCAGCAGACCTACTAACCATTGACGTAACAGTTGTAGTCAATTTTGGCCAATTTATTTTAGCCAATCTGCCTTACCAATTTCGCCAAGGCTCATTAACTCCAGGATAGGGTGATGCTGTATCAGAGCGATAGTATCGTCTTTCCATCCAGTCGATCACCTCTGACTCTGATGAAAAACAAGCCGACTCATGACTTACTGGATCATAGATGTGCCAACAAATTGCTCCTGTTTTGTCAATCGTTGACCAGATTTTAGGTTCAGGATTACCTGCCACCCAATCGATTATTAGATTCCAGGTTTGAGTTAACCAATTACGAAGGTTGACATGACTTAATTTTGGCTCTTCCCAGGTATCTGGAATGAGTTCTAATTCTTTATAGAGAATCCACTTTGCTCTCGCATCTGCTCTCGTATTCATGATGAATCCTTAAATTCTGAGGGGGTTGTCAATGCTTGTCCTACACAAGGCTTAAAGCAATAGCTGAAATACTCAAAAAGGTCTTTTAAAAAACCTCTTGAGTCACATGATTGAAAGGTTTAATGAAGAATTGCCCCACGGTTCAGATTATGTTCAAGCGTTGTTAGAACAGTAGCAGTCGCTTGATTACATCACACTTCTATCAGTTCTGATTTAGAGTCAGATGACTGATTATTTGTGTTATGTCAGTTATCAATTGCTGATGAAACAGTTGCAGTAAATTACTACAACAAACTGAATTGCGATATACTGCTGATCTTTTGTCCGACTTAAGCAGCAATCCTAAACCATATAGTTTCAAGAGTCAGCAATGACAAGCCAGAACTTCATTCACTGTTGAGTACAACAGCCAATAGACAGTATCTGGATGAGTAAAATGCGATCGCTAATCAACTATCTTGATGGGTCAAGACGAAGTTGTGATCTATATCAGCTTCAACAAATACCTAACTGTGATGCCGTGACTGTGAATAGTCTTATGCCACTACAACTGTGTAGACTGGATGGACGATTGTGGCAGGGGGACTCAACAACAGGTGGATGGCATTCCAAACAGCTTGTCGTCGCCAAAATTCTTGTTGATGATGGGTTAATTGTGCTGTTGTTGGAGGTGTGGTGTGAGGTTGCAGTGGATGGCTCCATCGTTGCTGCATTCGAGTCATTAAGCGCACCATTTGCACACGTACAGAAGCCTTGATAGTGTTGGCAGCAGTTATATTCATCATGTATCGATCGCTGTCATTCCGTATCATGGCTTCGCCTCCTGAAGTAAAGCTTTAGAAGCAGTTGGCAAAGATATTAAGCTCTTTTAATAGAGATGTGCCTCACCCTATCGGGTTAATTCGATTTTTCAAAATGGGCTATGTCAAGGAACTGTGTAGAGCTAATAAATCTAGAGCAACGTGACTCTCTGGGGAGGCTGTGGAATCCTGGAATAGCCCTGCACAGCCACCCCTGTCTATTTCAATGCTTGCCCATGAACGGCAATTGTTTGACAAGGGTGGAAATTGGCGATCGCCTTTATATTGCCTTTGTACAGATAGCTTTAGAGAACTTCTAAGTGATGATTGTCCTGCGACAAAACCTCATGCAGATTGACCACCGAACCAATGACAGCGATTGCCGGAGCCGCAAATCCGGTTACTTCAATTTGTTGCACGATGGTTGCAAGTGTGCCAATTAGTTCTTCTTGAGTCGGGCATGTACCCCAGCGAACTAAAGCAATCGGTGTTTCTAGGGACAGTCCAGCAGTATGCAACTGCTCAATGATGTATGGTAAGTTGTGCACTCCCATGTAGATTACGATGGTTTCTGAACCGTTAGCGATCGCCTGCCAATTGACTGCCGGACGATATTTGCCTGCTGATTCGTGTCCGGTGACAAAGGTGACTGAAGAGCTATAAGAACGATGGGTTAACGGAATTCCAGCATAAGCAGGGGCCGCCACTCCAGAGGTAATTCCCGGCACTACTTCAACGGGGATTCCAGCCGCGATCAGGTCTTCCATCTCTTCACCACCACGACCAAACATAAAGGGGTCGCCCCCCTTTAGACGCACCACAACCGCGTGAGTCTTGGCTTTTTCGATCAATACTGCCGTAATCTCCTCTTGCAACATTGAGTGTCGCCCTCGTCGCTTGCCAGCATCAATCGTTTCTGCTTGACTACCAATCATGGCTAAAATCTGAGGGCTGACGAGGGCATCATAAACCACCACATCAGCATGTTCGAGTAATGCTTTGCCCTTTAAAGTAAACAAGCCAGGATCGCCAGGACCCGCACCCACTAAATAAACTTTGCCTGAATAATGCTGCATGGAGACAACGCGATAATAACGAAACCACCAGGCTAAAAACCTTATGTCAGTTCACAGCCTAACGCAATCAAAATGAAATGCAGCGTTCTAGGATACAGGAAAAGCGGGAGTCCCTGCAAATGGGTAGAAAAGACTCCTTAAATCAACTGTTATTTACAATACCCAGCCAAGCGGCTGGAAACTCGATTAATGCCCATCGTTGAGGTTAGTCATGCCTGTGATCGCAGCAGCACCCAAAACTACAGCCGCGATCGCCCCCCACTTCACTGCTGGATTGCGATCGAACCAATCACTCACACTGGGAATTGCTAAGTGACTAAAATCACCTTCTACCCGGTCATAGCCTGCGATCGGTTCATACAGGTTATTCGGTGCATCTTCAGATTTTGGCTCATCAGTGCGTTGTCCCTGAAAGCCAATTGCTAACAAGAGCGTATCCATTAACGTTGGTGAGATCCGCTGGAGCAAATCAGTGACCTTGCCAATATCGCCCACAATTAGGTCACGAGTGGGATGCTCAGCCGCATGAAGAATCGCCTCTGCCACTAGATCCGGTTGATAGTAAGGCGGGAAACCCGTTGGTTTAACCCCTAGCTTTGTGAGTCCTTTGTTATAAAAGGGAGTGTTAATCACCGCAGGCAGAACGTTGGTCACACTGATATCCCATTTGTCATGTATCAGCTCTAACCGCAGCGCATCCAAAAATCCCTCAATGCCGTGCTTTGAAGCAGAGTAAGGACTTTGATAGGGCAGCGATCGCCGTGCTTCAACAGATGAAACGTGGATCAGGGCTCCTCGTCCTTCACGTTTGAGGTGAGGCAATGCGGCCATTGCTCCATAGGCTTGTCCATTCAAGTTGACATCAATCACTCGCTTAAACTCATCGGGAGTAATCTGGTCAAAGGTCGCAAAAACAGAGGTAGCGGCTAAATGCACCCAGGTGTCTAATCGTCCAAAGTAATCTACGGTTTTGTCGGCAATGGCTTTAACCTGCTCAAAGTCAGACACATCCGCAGGAACGGCGATCGCAGACCCACCCTGTTGCTCAATCTCATCTAATAGTGTGGTTAGCCCTTCAATACTGCGGGCAGACACCACTAGCTTTGCCCCACGACGAGCAAACTGAAGAGCGGTTTCTCGTCCGATGCCACTAGATGCACCTACTACAACGACAACTTGTTCATGAACTGGTTTTAATGGCATGGTTACTATTCCTTCTGTTGATAATTTGCTAAAAAATTGGCTAAAACAATCCAACCGCTAGTCACTAAAGCTACACTCACTACCAGAAATCCCAGATCCCAAGCCAGTTGATGGACACCCGGCTTGACGTGATGAATGGCTAAGAGGTGGTGATCAATTAATCCTTCAATTAAATTGAATGATCCTGCCCCAATTAACATCGCCCCAATCAGTGCTTGGGTTGAAGTTGGTGCTCCCTGTCGAATGGCACGCCATAGCAAAGCTAAACCAGTAATAGCGAAGACAAATGTGCCAATATGAAATACTCCATCCCAAAATGTGTTTGCTTCTAAATTGGCGAGTGTAGTTGCAGGTCGAATGCTTGTCACCATGTGATGCCATTGCAAAACTTGGTGAATTACAATGCCATCGAAAAAGCCTGCAAAAGCTATCCCCAAAACAACTCCTGCTGCCACCAAGAGTTTAATGTTGGAGCGTTCAGCAACTGGTTTAGAATCTATTGGTTTCAATGCCATTGCTTTCAACGCCAAACCTGAGTACTGGGTCTGAGAGATTGAGCGAGTGTCACTCTAAACCTTTAACGCTGCAACACTTTACAAAGGTTTATATTCTTTAGTTCAATCAACTTATCGCTGAAAGTAATCTGTCAAAAGGCATTACTTAAGAGATGGGGAGTAGGGAGTGGACAGAAAAATTGTCGGCACTTACAGTCTCAAGACATGAATTTGCAATCTCCAGTCATAGCATTTGGAATAAACGTTAGCGATTAATTGTCTACTTGCGATCGCTACTGAATGCTAACTACTTATGTGAATGAGTATTTAAGATTTTGTGGATTTTGATACAAACTATTCTGATTAAAACGTTGTGTAAAAAATCTCTGAAATTGTTAATTCTCAAACCTTTCTTCTGCCTCTTTTAGTGATTCAAGTTACAGTTGCATGCATTTCTTTAACCAGTCTGTTCTTTAGATAGATATGTTCTTGATGCAATAGTTTAACTCTGGGTAGAGACAGTAGTTGTTTTTCCTGAGTAGAACAAGAAGTATAAAGAGCTTTGAAACCCGTTCATTCGTTTGCGAATAAATGTGATTCATTGCAAAGTTATTCAACTTTAATTCAACTTTGGAAGGAGTCTTTCCATGTCTGGACAAATGTGTTGGCTTCCCAAATTAGGAACAGATGGTGAAAAGATTTTACACTTGCGTCTCACATCTCACGAACCTTGGTTACCTTATACTGCTTTGCCCACCTATGCTGTATCAGATTACAAAGTCCCTGGTGGTTCTAAGGGGTGGGCAACTTATCAAAAACTGATGAAAGCAGGATGGATTCTAGTTCCCACGGCTCAGGCTCACACGATTTCAGCGTTAGAGTCATCTCTAATGGCGAGTTAAACTTGTTTTAGCAAATGGATTGAAATGGCACCCAATAGCAATCATTTTTTGAAAGAAAGTAGTTATCTAACTGCTCTTAAATCAAGCATCTGGCTTCTTGGAATTGCGGTTGGGCTTTTGAATGTCGCAAGTCAAGGAATGGCGGTTGTTATGGCGGGTTTCTCATCTGCGATCGCCCTCACCCATTTACTTGTAACGGCTCTTTTTCTCATCGCCTGGTTTTGTCTAAAGCCTGCTTCTGTAGTGATGGAACGAGCTACAATACAAAACCCGAATTCAACACTTTAGTTGTTTGATCAAAGCTCTTCTGGTGCAGATTTTGGAGTTATCTTGTTGTGTCAGAGATGTAAATGAACACCCTCCTAATAGCATAGACTCTGATCTGCCTCAAGACCGAAGAGCGTTGCGATCGCCCGACATAAGCTGAGGCTGAGAGCATTACATGAGTCGATCGCCTAATATAGGAGAAGCCCGATGACAGAAAACGGTCAGACTCGTAAAAAGCGAGTTGCAATTCTAATTGAACAACACGTTGAGGATGTGGAGTTTCAGATTCCCTACAATGCACTCCACAAAGCTGGAGCCGAAGTTGTTGTACTAGGTTCTCGCGTTAACGAAGAATATAAAGGCAAACAAGGTAAGTTATCAATCAAAGCAGACGGTACAACTACAGAAGCCCGTGCTCAAGATTTTGATGCAATCATTATTCCCGGTGGATTTGCTCCTGACAAAATGCGGACCAACATGAAAACGGTACGGTTTGTCCAAGATGCAATGACTCAAAGCGTCTGGGTTGCAGCCGTTTGTCATGGTCCTCAAGTGCTAATTGAGGGTGATTTGCTTAAAGGCAAGGAAGCGACTGGGTTTCGAGCCATCCGCAAGGACATGCAGAATGCTGGAGCTGAGTTTGTCGATCAGCCATTGGTTGTCGATGGCAACTTAATTACGTCACGCCGACCTGGAGATTTGCCGATCTTCACAACCGCTATTTTACAGGTGTTGGAATTAACTATCCCTGATACTACATTGCCTGACCTTTCTGATATGAATGCGGGGTGGTGGAAGTTAGCTGAAGAATGGGGTGGTTCTACCAAAAGTGAAATCGTTAATGCGATTAACACGGCGATCGCTGGTGAACGTTATGCCTATGAAGCATTTGAAACTTACTCTAACAAGGCGTCTGATCCTGAAGTGAAATCCATTTTAGAGGGAATCCGCAACATCAAAATACAACACATTGAACGGCTTGAACAGCGACTTGCCGTGTTGGGTGAAAAGCCATCTTTTCAGGCTAATACCAGTGGTGCCTATGCAGATTTAAAGACCTGGTTACAGTCAATTAGTAGTGATATCAATGTATTGCAACGGGCCTTGGGCGAGTTGCAGACAGGAGTTGTTGATGTTTACAACTTGCGAAATAAGTTGACCGATCCAACCACTGTTGAGATCTTTGACCAAATGGATGTGGAAATTGCAAAACACGAGCAATGGGTGGCTGATCTCTATCAAGCCCGCTTGATCGAAGACCCAATGCAGCCTCCCCATCCCACGACGGGCGCGGCTGTCACGGCTTAAATCAATACTTTAAGGAATCAAAACATGGAAGAGATGGTAAATCAAGGACAGCAAGACTTTTCTCAGACCATTCCTCCTAAGGATTTGGCAGTGAGTGGTCAAGAATCCACCTTGAGTGACTCAGAAAAGTGGGCTTCAATTGTGGGTGGGGGTGCGATGGTGCTGATGGGACTGCAACAACGATCGCTCCGGGGTGTGTTAATGGCGATCGCTGGAGGTGGCATGGTTTATCACGGTGCAACTAGTGACACCAGCATCACCCATAAAGTCAGTGAAGCTGTAGGCATTAACAAGTCGATCAGAGTTGAGAAAACAGTCACCATTAACAAGTCGGCTGAAGAGCTTTACAGTTTTTGGCACAACTTTGAAAATTTGCCCCATTTCATGAAGCATCTCCAAGCGGTGACTGTGTTAGATGATCGGCGATCGCATTGGGTTGCCAAAGCTCCGATGGGGCAAGATGTTGAATGGGATGCTGAGATTGTCAAAGATGAGCCAAATCACTTGATTGCTTGGACTTCAGTAGAAGAGGCAGATGTAGAGAACTCTGGTTTTGTGCGCTTTCAACCTGCACCTGCTGACCGTGGTACTGAAGTCAAAGTTGTGATTGAATATGCCCCTCCCGGAGGAGCTTTAACGGCGGTGTTAGCCAAGTTTTTTGGGGAAGAACCCGAACAGCAAATTGGGGATGATCTCCGTCGCTTTAAGCAACTGATGGAAGCTGGAGAAATTGCTACTACCGAAGGGCAACCTACTTGCCGGGGCTAAGAAAACAATCCTATTGATTGAGGACACTGAAGCATGAATCAAATGATTACATGGATTGAGAAAGTCAGTGAGAGACTGGCAGTTTCTCTAATTACGATTCTCTTTGTTACAACGGCGATTGTTTTCGCGATGGCTCCCAGTGCAGCAGCGCGATCGCTTGTATCTGAAACTCGCTCCTATGAAACTAGCGATAACACAGGTGAATGGACTCGCTCTCCCCTACCTGCCGAAAAAACTCGTCAAGCGTCTCCAATGCCTGCTGAGAACGCTCGTCAAACCCGTAATGCTCAAGACAATGTGAGACGTAATGTGCGCGGAGCTGCGGAGAACGTACGAGAAGCTGTAAATCCTGGCAACTCAGTCAGCTCTGACACAAAAGGCTTTTTTAACCAGGTTAAGAATAGGGTTGACACAGCGGTCGAAAATACCAAAGATGCTTTTGGTGGTACTGCGGACGATGTTCTCGACACATTAGAAGATGCAAACGAACCTGTGCATCCCTAACACCGCTAAATTGCACTCATTGCATTGGGAAATTCTCTTTCAGCTTTTCCCTTCCACAATCCTCACACTATTGGAGAACTATTCATGAAAGCAGTTTGCTGGCATGGCGCAAACGATGTACGCGTAGAAAACATCCCTGATCCTAAAATCATCAATCCCCGCGATGCCATTATCAAAATCACTTCCACGGCTATTTGTGGATCTGATTTGCACATCTATGACGGTTATATTCCCACGATGAAATCGGGTGATATTCTCGGTCACGAGTTTATGGGAGAAGTCGTCGAATTGGGCTCACAAGTCACTAATGTTAATATTGGCGATCGCGTTGTTGTGCCTTTCACCATCTCTTGCGGCAACTGCTTCTTCTGTAATCGCGATTTGTGGTCTTTGTGTGACAACTCTAACCCCAATGCTTGGATGGCAGAAAAATTAATGGGACATTCCCCTGCTGGGCTATTCGGCTATTCACATATGTTTGGGGGTTATGCTGGAGGACAAGCACAGTATGCCCGTGTTCCCTTTGCGGATGTCGGCTTATTCAAGATTCCAGATGGGTTAACTGATGAGCAAGTGCTGTTCCTCACTGATATCTTTCCAACTGGCTACATGGCAGCCGAAAACTGCAACATTCAACCAGGCGATACCGTGGCGATATGGGGGTGTGGCCCTGTGGGACAGTTTGCCATCAAGAGTGCTTTTCTGTTAGGTGCAGAACGAGTTATTGCCTTCGATCGCGTCCCTGAACGATTGGAGATGGCAAGGCAGGCAGGAGCAGAGGTAGTGAATTACGAGCAAATAGATGCTGGGGAAGCCGTTAAGGAGATGACTGGTGGACGTGGCCCTGATGCTTGTATTGATGCAGTTGGCATGGAAGCTCATGGCACTGATGCAATGGCGTTGTATGACCAGGTGAAACAAGCGGTTCGGCTAGAAACCGATCGTCCTACCGCCTTGCGTCAAGTCATGGTGGCATGTCGCAAAGGGGGCACCGTTTCGTTAGCGGGTGTGTATGGTGGGTTCCTAGATAAAATTCCTATGGGAGCCGCTTTTAATAAAGGATTAACCTTTAAGATGGGTCAAACCCATGTCCACCGCTATCTAAAGCCCCTGCTAGACCACATTCAAAATGGCAGAATTGATCCCTCGTTTGTGATCACACATACCATGCCCATTGATGAGGCTCCGCAAGGGTATGAGATTTTCAAACACAAGCGTGATAACTGTATCAAAGTTGTTTTGAAACCTCATGAGGTTGTTTAAAACAACTAAAAATGCGCAACTAAGAACTTGCACATTGGGTAAGAATTGATGTTTGGTGAGGATCAGTTTGTGGCTTGTTACAGACTGATCCTCACTTCAAATCTTAACTCAAGTTGATCTATAGCAATCCCAAATGAGTTGTGAGAAGCCCACCCCGGTGGGGTGGGCTTCTCACAACCTGCTAATCTCACAAATGATTTAGGACTGCTATATACCATTTCTAGAAATTGAGGGTACCTATTGGTATTTCTGTAAAAGCGTTTCGCGAAACGCCTCTGCTGTTAGAATTAACGTCCGTGAATCATACCTGTATTCAGCAAGGTCAAAATTTCTTCTTAAAAAATCTTCTTAAAACAATTTCTCCGTGTGAGAGCTATGGATAATAGACTAAAGGCTCTCATACAGAGAAGTGCTTAATTAATCTGACCAAAATTGAGTTTTGCCCGCACTCAACCTTTCTAACAAATATTTTTCTAACAAATATTTGAACCTTGAACAAGGTCAGACCCTAATCATAACTTGCAAACCAACTCGTCTGCTTCATTAATAGAGTTAATTACAGCAAGCAAATTAACATCAAGAAGCCAAAGAGCAACGAGGTCATTTGTAAAAACATTAAAAGTTCAGAATTAGTTTGAGTGGTTGGGGTAGTTTGGGTGGGTTGCATAAGACGCTCCTTTGAAATGTGCAGCGTGGGTTGAAGGATTGCTTTGGGGGGCGATTGATATCCTCACCCTCTGAAGCAAACTACAGTTACAGTTCCCGCATTTCCGGTCGAACTCATAAGGAATAGTACTGAAAAACTCAGGTTTTACCAATCATTAGCCGGATGATGTTGAAGCGGTTAGTGGTTGGGGATTGTAGCCGTATACTAAGAATTGTAACGTATTTGATCAGCCCATAACTACGTGAAATCTCGCTCTTTGGGTTTACAAATGTGTAGATCAATCAAGGTGACTCGAAAACGGTGTTCCTCATGGGTTTCTTCGTGATTTTGAAACCACTTAGAACTTGTATCTGATTTTTTGAAAGAAGTCTCATAATCTGGTTGTTAACACTTGACAGCAAGCCTTTTAACAAGCGTTTTTGTTGGAGAACTTCTTACACCCAATCTGTGGGTTGAATTTTAATGTGTACCAAAATAACAATCAAAACAGGCTGAGAAACCTTCTCAAATCGGGTTTGAATAGCGTTTCAACATGTCTGTAAAACAGTAGCCTTCTCAACCTCTCTGACTCTCGGTTCTAGTTAGATATGTCATCCGAAGTACCAACTATTTAAAACTACAGACCTTTTAGTAGAGACGTTTTTCGCATCATTTAGATAAAACAATAGACTTAATCGGAAATAAGGGGGATGGGACAAAAACGGAAATCTCCTTCGGAAATCGTTATCTAAGCAACTGCAATCTTTCGGTGTGTCAAGCGAAAGTTGTGCAGCCCACAAGCTGTTTCCATCACATCAT
>JANRJA010000179.1:0-51185 GCA_033764315.1 Oculatellaceae cyanobacterium bins.114 | reverse complement strand
TACTCATCGACAAAGCGAATCGTTGGTCGAGCCTCTCTTGACGCAGGCATAGGATTCCTGGCACCCTCTCAAATGGTCTATCCCTATTCTAAATTCCTCTCATTAATGTGACCAAAGAGGGATAAGAACGATGAATAGGCGCGATCGCCCACTTTCCAGCGGTCAAGACCAGACCAAACCCAACCATGCCAAGCCAAAACTGGCGCGATCGCACTTTCATGATTCAACAAAATAATGGTGACTTAAAATAAATAATCCAATCGCCAGGGTGGTAAAGATCTGCGATCCCTGAACTCCATGCCAGTAATCAAAGGTGGAGGGATGATTAACAACTAATGCCATAACTGCCACTCGAATACTGCTGAGGCTAAAAGCAGTGACGATGGCAATCACAACCAATAAAACTTGCTTCCATAGAGAGATAGGAAATACGAGAAGCAAAACAACTGAAAGCTGTAAAAGTAAAATCAACATAGGCATTCCTGTACAAGCGTATTCAACCGCAACTGCCTTTTGCCCTAATACCACTTCTACCCCATGACGCACGACATCAACACCGCCATAATGCAGCAAAAAAGTGGCAATTTGAGCAATCCACACTTGCACATAAGAGCCGATCTGTTGATGCATGATCTCTGCCAATAAACCTTGGGGCAACATTAAGGTGAAAACAATGCAAAACTCACGCCCATATTGTTGAAGCCGAAATCCAGAGGCTAGCAATGCCCAACCGAGTGTCGCCAATCCTGGAAAAACTCGTACAAATGCTGACTCAAACCAAAAGAGAGACAAACTTTTGCACAACAGCAGGGTAAACAACATCAAACCGATTAGAGTTGCCCAGCGATCGCTCTTTAGAATTAGAGTGGACCTGCGTTGCCAGAGCAGCGATGCGATCGCCCCCCAAAGCAGTAGATTCAAGACGAGTTGATCCGTTTGTCCTAATAGTCTCCATGTCAAGACCAAGTGTAGGGCAACGATTCCCACTCCAACGATACTCAGCCAGACCTGGGACTCTTTGCCCTGATATACAACCATGATTATCCTCGTTGACGCCGAACTGAGCGGAGCGATCGCTGCATAGAGCGGGTTAGACCCTGGAGCCAACGTTGGGCTGCACTGGATCGGGACGGACGAGAAAAATCTTGGCTATAGTTTTTTTGAACCTTAAAGTGACGCGCCCAACGGGTGACTGACCAGAGGTAGAGATAAGTGAACCCACCAATCAATAGCTCTACAGTGAGCTTCAGTGTGTTTTTTAGCAAGTTTTGGCGCAAATTATTGCGTGCCTGAGTCGCCTGACTTTCAGCTTGTTCTTGCGCTTGTTGCAAATTGGCTAAAACTTGAGATTTTGCTTGGTCTGGTGTAGCAGGAGCATCTGGCAAATTGCCATTTTCATCAGGAGCTGGAATCAGGCTTTGCAATTGTTCAGGAGTTGCTTGTTCTAACTGTTGCCGAGTGGCATCTAGTTGTAATTTTTGTTGGTTGACCTGGTTGCTGATCTGCTCGTTATTAAATCGGCTAATGCGAACCGTATCAGTGATGGTTAATGGAATGAGTAAGAAGAAGATAATTCCAATCAGTAGCGTTAACCAGGACAGTAACCACAAAACGCGATGCTCGATTGTTTTGCGGGTGATGGACTCTCCATAAAACACCAGAAGCAAAGCTAGTAAAGGCACTGGAATCAATCGAACCAGATCGCCAATAGTCTGATATTCCCACACGGGATTGGTAAAGTCTGGAGGCAGCAGCACGTATAATAAATCGACAAATGACAATCCTAATAATCCATAACCAATGCTGCGAAAGATGGCAAGGTTGCGTTGTAGCGGAGTATTGGTGAAAGTTGACAATTGAGGATCGGGTGAGCTATCGCTGGAAAGAGTCATGACGGTAAGTGCTGTAGAATTGCTCTTAGCTTAAATAGCTAGTGTTTGTTATCGGGTTTATTTTATGAATGTGTAGCATTACCTATACAGATGTTGAGTAAATTAGCAATTTCCTCTGCATTACGCTTTGCTGACGGCATTCTACAGGTAGATAAACACACTATAAATAGAACTCAAAAGATATACAGTAGTCTTTTTTTAGACAAACGCGATCGCAATCATCTATTTTTGACACTGAGATTAAGCTGCAATAAAACAGTTTCCTATCTCAGCCAAAATCAACGATGGTGTCTCAGTCTTTGCGATCGATCTCTAACTTTTCTCGGTGGCGATATTATCGTCGTTACACGCCTTATAAGCTTGCCTTAGTGACATTGCTGATCGTGTTGTTGAGTTATATTCCAATGCGACTGGTACTGACCAGTATTCAATTTCCTCAACCTCAGGCGATTTTGACTTTAGGGGGTCGTCCAGCACGGGAGGCATTTACCGCAGAATTTGCCCAATCTCATCCAGATTTAAACATTTGGATTTCATCGGGCATGAATCCTGCCAAGGCGCAACCTTTTTTTGCACTGGTAGGGGTCGATTTAAGGCGAATCACCTTTGATTTTCGGGCAACCGATACCGTCACCAATTTCACCACCTTAGTTAATGAGTTCGATCGCCTTCAAATACACCATGTTTATCTAATTACCTCTGATTTTCATATGGCGCGTGCCAGGGCGATCGCGGCCATTGTCTTTGGCAGCCGAGGCATCATAACGACTCCTGTGATTGTTCCATCCCGTGTTCCTCCTGAGTCCAAGGTTCATATTTTGCGAGATGTCGGTCGGTCGATTGTCTGGTTGTTTACCCAACGAACCGGAGCCAGTTTGCGTTCTCAATCATGGGCAGCCACATTTCGATAAAAACTTGGTTGTATAGTCCCTCTTTTTTCTATAACTGCGATGACAATTACTGTTGGCTCCATTCAAAACTATGCCCCAGGTCAAACCTGGTTTGATCTCAGTCGTTATCAAAATCTTGCTGTTCAAGAACGGGTTTCAATTAATCTGAGTTCTAGCAATCTCTGGTTAATTGATAGCAGCCATCTGTTTCTCAACAATACCTATGCACCTCGAATTGCCTTTCTAAATGAAGGGGCCGGGTATCAATCACCTGTCAAATTAACAGCCACAGGTGCTACCAATGGGGGAGCTACTGTTTTTCAAAACCTCTCCGGTTCTAATAGTATTCTTCCCAGTGCCAATGCCCCGTTGAAGTTAGGAGATTGGGTGCAAATCTCGACTATTCAAGCGGGTACACAGCTCAATCTTTCAGTGATTCCAAACGGTGTATCTCAACCCAAAAATACACCCCTCAGTACTGATCCATCTTTAAATCCGGTCAGTGTCTATAATCCCAATAGTCCTGTTTTTTGGACAGCCTATGCCGATCCATCCGCTACTCGTCCTCTGATTATTTTGGGGTATGAAGATATTTGGGGTCGGAGTAGCGACAATGACTTCAACGACGGCATTTTAGCATTAGATGTTGGGCCTGATAACTTTCGAGCTATCTTGACTCAAGCGAATTTGGGTCAAGATGCCTCTGTTAACTTAAGGGAGGCACAGCCTGTTTCTGTTCCTTTTGAACTCAACTCAGCCTTAGGACTGGCGATCGCCACCTTAATAGTAGGCAAGAAAATCGTGTCTAAACAAACTCGATCAAAGCAGGTTGATTAACAAAGTCGAGCGATCGTAGTAGTCCATTCAACTTAATTTTGGGCTGGATGCGCTACGACAAATAGGGCTAATTGTTCTTTCTCATTCTTCTTTAACTCCTATGGATTTATCAGTTGGTCCCATTGAAAGTTATATTCCAGGATCAAGCTGGTTTGACTTGACACAATATTCTGATTTGGGCGTTCAAGAGCAAGTTTCTGTTAACTTGACCGCTAGTAATTTGTGGTTGGTCGATAAAAGCCAACTCAATTTTCAAGATAGTGCTCAACCTCCGATTGTCCTACCCGGTGAAGGTCAATTGTATGAGTCTCCAGTACAAATTTCGGCGATCGCCAGCCCAGACTTAACTTTGTCTCAAGTAGGGGGAAGCTACACACCTGAATCTTCAATCACAACCACGACTCTGCCCGTAGAAACAGGAGGAAATGTCACATTCTCTGGGATTAACGGTGAGATTGACTCAGATGGGTCTACCCTGACTACCTCTTCTGGGCAGTCAACGATCACTGTGATTCAGATGATAAGTCCTAGTAATCCTATCTCCTCTACCAGTTCAGGTAGCCCCCTGTTTTCCACAGCTTATCCCAATTCTGACCCGCCCCAAACAACGACCACCTCTGAAACCCCTGAGACGTTGTTTCCTCCTACTTCAACTCTAATCTCACCGCCCAGTCTTACACCCGGTACGACTCCTGGTACGACTCCTGGCATAACCCCCGGAACGCCAATCTCTACAACAGAGGTGGTTCCTGTCCCGTTTGATATCAACACCACACTGGGATTGTTGATTTTTTCATTCTTGTTAAGCAAGAAATTATACAGACAATATACGTCAACGCAGACGCAACGAAAGCGCGATCGCAACACCCTCAACGCAACACTGGAAATCATCCCAGAGTAACCCCTGTCATCAACACTGAAGCGAATTAATCATGCTCCAACGTTTGAAGTCCTACCTTACCAAATTTTTTACGACAACCCCTTCAACAGAACACAATCTGCTGCAATCTAACGTGCAGATCTCCATTGTTACTCAATTCTACCCGCCTGATTTTGCAGCAACGGGGCAATTTGTCGATGAGCTAGCACAACAGTTGTCACACCAAAATATGGATGTGCAGGTCTTCACAGGACAACCCAGTTATGCGTTTGACACCGAGCATGAGCATGCTCCAGAGGTAGAAATGATGGGACAGGTGCGAGTCCAGCGATCGCACCTATTACGCTCTCGGTCTCGCAAAATGGCAGGTCGCACCCTGAGCAGTCTGGCATTTTGTTGGCACACCATTCTGCATCTCTTAAAACGGGAGTATCGAGGAGACATTTTACTGTTTACGAGTGAACCTCCGTTTTTGCAAGTGGTAGGATACATCATCAAACTCCTGTTTCAAACGCCCTACGCTTGCTTGGTGTATGACCTCTATCCAGAAGTGGCTGTTGAATTGAAGGTGGTTGCTAAACAGCACGCTTTGGTACGCTTTTGGGATTGGGTCAATCGCTTGGTGTGGAATGCGGCTGAGTCAATTATCGTGCCCTGCCAGACGATGAAAGATCGGATTGTGGCGAAAGTACCGGAAGTGGCTGACAAGATCACTGTGATTCACAACTGGGCTGATCCAAACTGGATTAAGCCTTTGATGAAGCAAGACAACCTGTTTGCCCACACCCACAATCTAGTGGAACCTTTTACCGTTCTCTATTCGGGCAATATGGGACGGTGTCACGATATGGATACCATCTTGAATGCGGCGTGGGAGTTGCGCCATGAATCGGTGCGGTTTGTCTTTATTGGGGCTGGGCCTAAACGAGATGCCTGTGTCGATCGCGTTCGAGAAATGCAGCTGACCAATTGCCAGTTTTTGCCCTATCAAGATAAAGCCCTATTACCCCAATCTCTAACGGCATGTGACCTCTCACTGGTCAGTGTAGATGTCGGTATGGAAGGCTTAGTGGCTCCCAGTAAGTTTTATTCGGCGTTGTCGTCAGGGCGACCCGTCGCCGTTATTTGCGAAAAACACTCCTATTTGCGATCGCTCGTGTCTGACGCTAATTGTGGTGCTGCATTTAATAACGGTGACAGTAAAGGATTGGCAGGTTTTATTCGATATTTAGCAAAAGATCCAGATATGACAGAACGACTTGGCAAAGCCGGACACCGTTATATCCATGACTATTTCACCCCGCAACGCATCGGCAAACAATATTTCAAAATTTTGCAGCGAGCTGTGTTAAAGCATGCCGATCTATACCATGCGGTCGATCAACAGCAGTTTGAAGTGTATTATCAGCCGATTGTATCGCTGGCAACGGGTAAAGTCACTGCGTTTGAAGCATTGGTGCGCTGGCATCACCCCATGCGTGGCTTAATTTGTCCGGCTGAGTTTATGGCAGCGGCAGAAGAAACAGGATTGGTTGTGCTGCTAGGGTGGTGGTTGTTAGACGAAGTAACTCGGCAACTTCAACAATGGCAAGATTGTTTCCCTGACTCGGTTTTCAGAGTGTGTATTAATCTGTCAAGCCAACAGTTTTTCCATCCTGATTTAATTCCCCATATCGATCAATTACTAGAACGTTATCAATTGACAGGTCGTTCTTTGGTGTTAGAAATTAAAGACCGCATGGTGATGGAAGATGCGGCTGCAACAACTGCAATTCTCTTTCAACTACAAACTCGTGGCATTCAAGTGTGCATTGATGACTTTGGAGTCAGCTACCAGGCGTTAGATTATCTCCACCATTTTCCGGTGGGTATCTTAAAAATCGATCGCACTTTAACGAGCCGGATTGGGGTGGATAATGACACGGTGAAACTGATTGAAACAGTTTTAATTCTTGCTCGTGATTTGGGTATGGAGCCGATTGCTGAAGGCATTGAAACCCCAGAACAACTGCGACGGGTTAAAGAACTAGGGTTTAGTTATGGGCAAGGTTATTTGTTTTCTAAACCCCTAAATGCTCACGCGATCGCAGGTTTGTTAAAGCATCAAGAACAGGTCAATTTTGTGGATTTAGATATTAACTTTTCTCAATCAAAACAGGATTTAGAATCCGCTCATACCCCGTTGGTTTTAATTGTGGATGATGATCGCTCAATGCGAACTATCCTCAAAATTGCGATTTCTAAAGAAGGTTATCGTGTTGTAGAAGCCAAGAATGGTCAACAAGCGATCGCCTTGTATCATGAACTGCATCCCGACTTGATTTTACTGGATGCCATGATGCCTGAAATGGACGGTTTTGCTTGTTGTGCTCACCTCCAATCGCTTGAACCCCCCTCCTTGGAAGCGGATGCAGAGAGCGTGTTAGAAGCAATTGCTGGAACAACAGTCATCACTCAAAATCGTCCTCCCATTCTGATGATCACAGCATTGGAAGATACTGAATCGGTCGAAAAAGCTTTTGCTGCCGGAGCAACGGACTACATTACGAAACCCATTAATTGGGCTGTGTTGCGTCAACGGTTACGTCAATTTTTGCAATAGGTTTGCGTAACGCATCGAAATAAAAAGATGCATTAGCAGTACCATAACCCGTCTACGAAATCTAGAACAAACTTGTATTTCTGTTATCTCTATGTCACCTGAAATTAGTGTCATTATCTGCACTCACAATCCCCGAATTGACTATCTGATCACCGTTTTAGATGCGTTGCGATCGCAAACATTAGCGTTCACCCATTGGGAACTACTTGTGATTGACAATGCCAGTCAACAGTCGCTTGCAACTCTTTTGGATCTAACCTGGCATCCTCAAGCCCGTATCGTTTACGAAAAACAACTGGGCTTAACCAATGCTCGATTACGTGGCTATCAAGAGTCACAGGGCAATCTCTTAGTCTATGTAGATGACGACAATGTGTTAGATTCACGCTATCTTGCTCATGTCTCTCAAATCTTTGCAGAGTATGGTGGATTAGGAGCGATCGCCGGACGATCGGTGCCTCAATTTGAACGAGAGCCTGCTCCCTGGATTCAAGAATTTTCAACCATTTTGGCATTACGCGATTTTGGTGATGCCCCTTTGATCTGTTCAGAACGGTTGGGCAACGTGATGCATCAACCCTACCCTGAGTTTGCCCCTGCGGGCATTGGCTTAAGTTTGCGACGACAAGCGTTTTTATCCTATGTTCAGCGGGCTTCAAGCGATCGCACGCATCTATCCTTTGGACGCACGGGTAAGCAGTTAACCTCTGGTGAAGACAACGACATCATTCTGACGCTGCTAAATGCTGGATGGGATGTGGGTTACTTTCCCCAACTGCAACTGACCCACCTGATTCCAGAAACTCGCCTTCAACAAGGCTATTTGGCACGCCTCAACCGCGCAACCTGTTGTTCTTGGGTGCAGGTGTTGGCCGTGCATGGCATTCAGATCTGGCAAGCGATTGCTCCCTGGACGGTGCTACCCCGACAGATCAAAGCGTTTATCACCTATCAAGCCTGGAAAGATGCAGCATCCTACATTCGTTGGCGTGGGGCTTGTGGCACCTTTGAAGGACTGGCTAAATTGCACAGGAGAATGGCATGACTTCCCTGACCCAAAGGCTTCATCTCGGTCGTGCCCTATATTGGGGCTATTACGTGCCAAAAGGACTGCTCCGTAAATACATCCAGCGAGATCCCGTTCGACGAGCAATCGACGAGCAGGCACGCATTCAGATGGAACAAGCGGCCTATCAGTTGCCACCCATCACCCTCGATCCGGGCGATCGCCCCTTTGAGATTTACTTTTTGAGTGGTGCCCGTTTTTGGTATCAAACCTGTTTTTGTGCTTATTCCATGATCCAGCAAGCACAAGTCTATTTGCGTCCTGTGATCTATGATGACGGAACGTTAGAGGCCATTCATCGAAATGCCATTTCGCGCATTTTTCCAGATGTTCGCATCGTCAGTTATGACACTATCAACCAGCAGTTAGATCAGCATTTGCCATCTACCCGATTTCCCTGGTTGCGATCGCGTCGCCTAAATTATCCCAACCTGCGAAAACTGACGGATATTCACATCAACTCATCGGGTTGGAAACTCGTGTTGGACTCAGATATGGTGTTTTTTCGCAAACCCACTTTCTTGCTGGAGTGGTTGCGATCGCCCCAATCCCCTTGCCATATGGTCGATATAGACAATGCTTATGGATATTCCGCTGCCTTAATGCGTGAACTTGCAGGAACGCCCATTCCGAATCAGATTAATGTGGGTATTTGTGGTTTACAGAGTGATTCCCTAGACTGGGACGAACTGGAATATTGGTGCAAAACCCTGATTGAGCGGGAATGCACCAACTACTACCAGGAGCAGGCCATGATTGCCATGCTCATGGCCCGCGCTCCCAGGGCAATCGCCTCTGCCAGCGACTATATTGTTCTTCCTACGCGCCAAGAAGCTCAACAACCTAAAGCGGTTCTTCACCATTACGTGGCCGACTCTAAGCCCTGGTATTTTCGCTATGGCTGGCAGCATGTCATGCATTTGGAATGAGAGGAGTGAAGCCGAACATGA
Organism: Oculatellaceae cyanobacterium bins.114; assembly: GCA_033764315.1. GTDB lineage: Bacteria > Cyanobacteriota > Cyanobacteriia > Elainellales > Elainellaceae > FACHB-1407. Next base: position 42,068 of record JANRJA010000179.1, on the reverse strand, counting down.
CAACACCATTAGTATCGATTCTGATCCCCTGCTATAACGCTGAGCGATGGCTGGTTACTACCCTGAAGTCTGCACTAAATCAGACCTGGCAAAACCTGGAAGTGATTGTAGTGGATGATGGCTCTTGCGATCGCAGCCTGGAGATTGTCCATAGCTTTGTGTCTACAAAAGTTCAGGTGATTCAGCAAGCTAATCAAGGAGCCAGTAGTGCCCGCAATCGTGCCCTTGAGATAGCTCAGGGAGAGTGGATTCAATATCTCGATGCAGATGATCTGTTGAGTCCTGACAAGATTGAGGCACAACTACAATTGTTGCAACAACACCCTGCTAAAACTGTATCTCTCTGTAGTACCGTCCATTTTTGGGATGGTGAAGACCCGCAACAGGGTAAGCGAGAAACGGGCGGACGGTTTTTTGCTGATAGTAAACATCCTGTTGAGTGGTTGGTGCAATTGTTAGGGGGTGATGGTCAAGGAGCAATGGTTCATCCTGCCGCATGGTTGATTCCTCGCTCTGTCTCAGAAGCCGTTGGTTTTTGGGATGCATCCCTGTCTTTAGATGATGATGGCGAATATTTTGCGCGAATTGTCTTAAATAGTACAGGTCTTTGCTACAGTCCCATAGGGTGTACCTACTATCGTAAGTATCGAAATGCTCAAAGTCTCAGCGGATCTAACTCATTGACTCATCAGAGTTCTGCATTGCGGGCGATCGATCTCAAAGCTTGTCACTTGTTTCAGCACACGCGATCGCTTCAGGCCCGAAGAGCCATTGCTCGCTGCTATATGGAACTGGCCGTTCAAGCGTATCCAACCCATTTAACGATTGTGGAAGCCGCACTGTCTCATATTAAATCGCTTGGAGTTAAACCTAATCTGCCTGCTGCGGGAGGTTGGCGAGCAAAATTGCTACGGTCTCTGTTCGGTTGGAAAGTAGCTAAACGGCTAAGCCTAGCGTATCACAACCGTATTTCCAGCCACTAAGTAGCCACTCAGCTTCATCAAGCGATCGCGGCTCTGTTACATGAGAGTTAAGGAAATAATTCAGCCATTCCGTAGTCCGGGCAAGATGCCCGCGAGGGAGACACTCGCACTTCTTTGACCAAATCAGTTATTGACCTACATAATCCATTTTTCCTGTTCATTGTTGTCTATCAATCGCAATACCATGCTGCAAGTTCACTCAAAACGGCCCCATCCAGATCAAGATCCGATTGTCTTAGTTTGTGCAGCTGATGATAACTACGCAATGGGGTTGGGTGTAACGGTAGCTTCAGCTCTAGCGAATCTAAAACACCCCTATCCGATCCAACTTTTTGTGATTGATGGGGGAATTTCACCTGTTAATCGACGACGGCTTGAGCAAACCTGTGGTTCTCAAGCTGAATTGACCTGGTTGACACCTGGTTCTCAAGTCCAGTCTCTGCATGTGAGTGGTCATCTCACGAGTGCCACTTATTATCGCTTGTTAATTCCTGAACTTTTACCCCACTCGATCACAAAAGTAATTTACCTGGACAGTGATTTGATTGTTCAGGGGAATCTGGCTGATTTGTGGAATCAGCCTGTGGGAGATTATTTTGCTCTAGCCGTTCGAGACATCAATACTCAAATCGTTTCCTCTAAGCATGGACTCTTAAATTATCAGGAACTAGGAATTCCATCTGATACGGGATACTTTAATGCGGGTGTTTTGGTGATCAATTTAGAACAGTGGCGACGAACCAAGATTGCCCAACGCACGATCGCCTATATTCGAGACAATCCTCACTATGTTCGCTGGCATGATCAAGATGGATTGAATGCTATGTTTGCGGGTCACTGGGGAGATCTTAACCCGCAATGGAACCGAGCCAGCACCTTACATCGTTATGCTTCCTGGCAAGACAGTCCTTACAATCAATTTGTCTATGAACAACTGCTGACCCAACCCTATATCATTCATTTTGTGGAAAGTGGTAAACCCTGGACTCCCGGATTTCAACACCCAGAAAAATATTTATTTTTTCACTATTTGAAACGTACGGCTTGGAGTTGTTGGCAAGTTCAATTGCAGTTTATATGGCAACGTTGTCAAGCAAAGATTAACACACTCATACAGCCAAAAATGAGTTGTTATGCGTCATCAAAAACATGATCGCAAACATTGGTTATGAAAACTAGAAATGAAGACAGAGTAAAAGGCTAGACCTCTGGAATATCGTCTCTATACTTACTGTTCTTACTAACCAGGCAAACCTATATCACTCTTACAATTCTGCCAAGCTTATGGATGTTTCTGTCATCATTCCAACCTATAACAGACTCTGGTGTTTACCAGAGGCGATCGCGTCTTGTCGTCCAACGCAGTGCCAAACAGAAATTATTGTGGTGGATGATGGCAGCACCGATGGCACCTGGGAATGGCTGCAAACCCGACCAGATGTGGTCTCGTTGTATCAATCTCACCAGGGTAAGCCTTGGGGAGTAAACCGAGCAATGCAGTTGGCTCAAGGACGCTATATTCGGATTCTGGATTCTGATGATCTGTTATGTCCTGGAACGATTGACCGTCAGTTTAATGCTGCGATCGCCACAAATGCTGATCTAGTCTATTCTCAGGTCAATGCTTTGGAGAAAGCAACGGGGCACATCATTGAGCATCCGGAGTTGCCCCTATGGGATGACTTTTTGGCTGTGCAATTGGGTGAGGGGGATGGTAGCCACTTTTTGGGAATGTTGTTTCGGCGCGAGTTGGTAGAGCAGGTGCCCCATCGCCCCGATTTTGCATATCGTGACGATCGCCTGTTTCTCCTGGAAATCGGTTTGTTAAATCCTCAACTTACTCATGTTCCAGGTTGTGCCGGATATTGGGTGAGGCATGAGCAGCAAATGCAGGCAAATTATCGCGGGCTACAATCGGTGGTTGCTAACTGGCAACATTTGACTCTATATCAAAAGATTTTAGGAGAATTGTCAGATCGGGGAGACTTGACCCCACGACGAGCTAGAGCGGCCTGTAACGTCCTCTGGTCTTTAGCCCACTGGATTGCGTATACCCATCCGGCCGAAGCGCAGGCTGTTGTGGATTGGATTTACTGTCTGGCTCCTGAGTTTCAACCTCCAGAGTCTGGGCTTTTGGGCAAGTTCTACCGATTTCTGGGGTTTACGATGACAGAACAGATTCTCCGTTATCGTCGAACCTTACTCCGTCCCTTTCAGGCAGTTACGTCGTCCACCCTGCTGCACTTTCCAACGTAATTCACGATTAGGATGGCACCATGAACCCCCTTCACCTTTTTTACGCTGAACCCGATCCTGATCGCTGGTTGCTGGGCGATCGCTATCCTCGTCGTTGGATTCGTCGCTTGATCCGGGGGCCAGCTCGAATTAGCGGACATCAGCGTGTGTTTCTCAATCTCTGCGCTGGGTTAGACCGTCTCAAGATTCCCTATCGAGTGAATGACTACCGCTCTTTGCAACACGATCCCCAGGAGATCGCCTGTGTGCTGGGTAAAGATCACCTGCTACAACGCTCCTGGACTCATCCGATATTGTTAGGCCCAGCCATTTTTTCCCACCCTACCGATGACCCCCAGTTGATGCAGCGTTTGCCTGTAAAGCAGATAGTGGTGCCTGGAGAATGGGTACGACAGTTGTGGCAACCGTATTGGGGCGATCGCATTAAAGCTTGGCCCGTTGGGATTGATACAGATCTCTGGACTCCTAATCCTGAAAAAGAAATTGATATTTTGGTATACGACAAGGTGCGCTGGTGTCGTGACAAATATGAATCTGAATTGATCACCCCCATTCATTTTCGTCTACAACAATTGGGCTTAAAGGTGGTGACTCTCCGCTATGGAGCCTATGAAGAAGCAGAATTCCATACACTGCTGCAAAAAAGCCGAGCCATGATCTTCCTGTGTGAACATGAGACGCAGGGAATCGCCTACCAACAAGCTTTATCCTGTAACGTACCCATTCTTGTCTGGGATCGGGGAGGCTTTTGGCAAGACCCCATGTATTTTCCAGAACGGGTTCAGTTTGCGGGGGTCAGTTCGGTGCCATATTGGGACGATCGCTGCGGTCTTAAATTTGCCACTGTAGAAGAGTTCGCGGAGCAGTTAGATGCCTTCTTAGATCGACAATCTGGGTTTGTTCCCAGAGACTATGTTTTAGAGAATTTGACTCTAGAAAAATCAGCCCAACAGTATGTGGACTTGGTGCAACAGATGAGACAAAGTGATGGCTAAAATCTTGATTTTAATTGGGGCACACCTCTGTACTGCACCACGTCCTCAAAAGGAGGCTCTCACCCTGGCGCAGGAAGGGCATGATGTCATTGTCCGGGGTGTTTGGTTTGATCCAACCCTGGTGGAGCGCGATCGCCAATTGATGGCACACCAGCCTTACCGTTTCCAGCCCGTGCTGGATTTTCAACCAGGACGATTGAGCCGATTGGGGGTCAGGCTCCAAGCTCGTTTAGCGCGTCTAATATTTCAAAAAATAGGACAATTTACGCCTGCATTATTAGGCTATGGAGCCAAAGCTATGTTGCAGGCTGCATTACAGGAAAAAGCTGATCTAACAATCGTTCACTCAGAAGCAGGATTATGGGTGGGCGATCGCTTAATGCAACAGGGATTTCGAGTAGGAGTCGATTTTGAGGATTGGTTCTCCCAGGATTTGTTACCCGAAGCCTTGTCTATCCGTCCTGTGCAGCGGATTAAAGCGTTAGAAGAACGCCTGATCCAACGGTGTACCTATTGCCTGACCACCTCTCACGCTCTAGCAAAGGCTCTAGCGCAGGTCTACCAGGCTTCTACTCCTACGGTGATTTACAATGTGTTTCCTCAAACAAAATTTCCAGCGGTTGTGCCCTCTAAACCCTTGCCATCACTGCACTGGTTTTCTCAAACGATTGGTAAAGGACGCGGTCTAGAGACTTTGTTTCAAGCTCTTCCTCTGATTCAATATCCTGTGGAATTGCATTTGCGGGGAACTTGTTCTGCTGCAACCCAAACTTGGTTGGAGTCACTTATCCCCCTGGACTGGCGATCGCGTGTATTTTTGCATCCAACCGTACCTGCTGACCAATTGCACCATTGCATTGCCGAGCATGATATTGGTTTAGCGTTAGAGCAAACCAGTCCACCCAGCCGCAATTTGACAATTACTAACAAACTATTTCAGTATCTCCAGGCAGGGCTGGCGATCGTGGCAACTGATACCGCTGGACAGCGAGAAGTGTTGTCTCAATATCCAGCGATCGGTGCCCTCGTGCCGTCTGGAGATGCTGTGGAACTGGCTGCCGCCATCAATTATCTGTTGTCTGATCCGGTGAAACTCTCAACGGCAAAAGCGATCGCTCAACAAGCCGCTCAGGAAATCTATAACTGGGAAAAACAACACCATCAATTACGGCATATCACTCAATTAGCATTGGCAAAGGAACTGTGATGCGTATTTTACTCACGGCTGACCCTGAAATTCCCGTTCCCCCTCCGCTCTATGGAGGGGTGCAGCGGTTAGTGGATACCCTGGCGGTTTTGTTGCAATCCAAAGGTCATACAGTCGGATTGGTTGCCCACCCCGAGTCTACCTCTCCGGTTGATCGGTTCTTTTCCCTACCTGGGCTGGAGTCACAACGAAAACAACATACGGTACGAAATACGATCGCGCTGTGGCAAGCCGTCAAGCAGTTTCAACCCGATGTCATCCACAGTTTCTCGCGGTTGATTTATTTATTGCCCCTGCTGTCGTCTTCTTTGCCCAAGGTTATGTCCTACGGGCGGCAACCCACTCCTCGACCGGTGCAGTGGGCAGCCCGGATGGCAGGAAGTTCTCTGGTTTTTGCGGGATGTAGTCAGCATATTAGTCGAGCCGGTCAAGTCGCAGGAGGACACTGGCAAACCATCTACAATTTTGTGGAATTAGACAAGTACACCGTTCAGCCAACCGTGGCAATGGATGCACCTCTCGTGTTTCTCAGTCGCCTGGAACGCATTAAAGGCGTTCACACAGCGATCGCCGCTGCTCGCAAAGCCGGAAGGCGGTTATTAATTGCGGGCAATCGAGTTACCAGTCCTGAGGGTGAGGCATATTGGCAAAGCGAAATTGCACCCTATCTCAACCAAGACGGCATTGAGTATGTTGGTCCCGTTGATGACGTGCAAAAGAATCAGCTTTTAGGTCAGGCAGCCGCGATGATTGTACCGATCGAATGGGAGGAGCCGTTTGGTATTGTATTTGCTGAATCCCTCGCCTGTGGCACTCCGGTAATTGCTTGCCCCAGAGGAGCAGTGCCTGAAATTGTGCGAGATAAGATTGATGGATTTTGGGTGAATTCAGTGGATCAGGCCGTAGATGCGATCGCCCAACTTTCTACGATCGATCGGTTGCACTGTCGTCAACGGGTTGAACACCATTTTTCGGCTGAGGCGATCGCCACTCAATATGAGAACTTGTATCAAACCTTAATTGACAACCGATTAAATTGAACAATGGCGTATACGCGATCGCAAACGCTTGTCTCTGATAGTAAAATGGTACCCCACAATCCACTCAGGGATGAAATCTCTTAACCCACATCAAACGGATTTTGGGCGATCGCCCAAAACTTTACACCGTGTTTTGGTGGTCAGTCCCCACTTTCCACCTGTCAATGCACCGGATCACCAGCGCATTCGGACAGCGTTGCCCTATTTACAAGAGTTTGGCTGGGAAACACACATTTTGGCAGTGCACCCTGACCAAGTGCCCCATCCCCAAGATCCCAATCTAGCAAAGCTCTTGCCTGCTCATGTTCCTGTGACTCGCACCCCGGCATTGCCAGCCCGTTACACACAGCGATTTGGGTTAGGTAATGTGGGTTGGCGATGTTTGCCCTATTTTGCTAAAGCAGGCGATCGCTTATTAGCACAGGGAGGGTTTGATTTAGTCTTTTTCTCAACAACGATCTTTCCAGTAATGACATTAGGACGGCGTTGGCTGCACCGTTTTGGTATTCCCTATGTGCTTGATTTTCAAGATCCCTGGCGCAGTGATTACCAACATAAATTGGGCACTCAACCACCCGGAGGACAGCTGAAATATCGTATGACACAACTGTTGGCAAACATTTGTGAACCGCGAGCAATGCGACGGGTCGATCAGGTTATCAGTGTTTCTCCGGCATACCCCAGAACGTTGCAAAGTCACTATCCCTGGCTCCAAGATGAACAATTTACAGTGTTGCCATTTGGCGCACCCGAATCAGACTTTCGGCAGCTTGCTAGCCTCAACATTCAGCAAACGCTATTCAACCCCAAGGATGGAAAACGTCATTGGGTCTATGTGGGTCGAGGTGGCAGTGATATGGCGATCGCCCTACGAGCTTTGTTCTTGGCCATTCGACAAGTGTGTGAGTGTCACCCTAACCTGAGGCAGATCATTCACCTGCATTTTGTCGGTACCAGCTATGCTCCTCCTCACTTGACTGTTAAAACGATTGAGCCGATCGCCCATGATTGTGGCATTGCTGATCTCGTGACAGAACATCCCTCTCGCATCCCCTACTTTGAAGCACAGCAGGTGTTAGTGGATAGCGATGCTATTTTACTGATTGGTTCTGATGATCCGAGTTACACCGCATCAAAACTCTATCCCTGCATTCTGGCACAAAAACCAATTTTGGCAGTGGTGCATGAGCAGAGTTCAGTCGTGGATATTATGCGCCATTGTCAAGCAGGACAGGTCATTACGTTTAACACAACCACAGGTACAGATCATCTGGTGCGATCGCTACTACCCCACATTCAAACGCTGGCTATTTCACCTGAAATGCAACCCCAAACGAATTGGGATGCTTTTCAACCCTACACCGCTCGTGAAATGACTCGCAAACTCTGTGCTGTCTTCGATCGGAGTTTTGTCAATCATGGCTAAAAAAACTCAAGATCAACAACTCACGCAGGTATTTTGGATTGGCTCAGGTTTGTTGCTATTGGCAAACCTGAGTGGCTTAAAAACAGTGGCGGAAGGAACAGCAGTCGGTGCAGTGTTAATTGGAATGGCTTGTATGTTTCCGATGTATCTCTGGTGTTCAGGAAAAGTCAAGGGGATTCCAATTTTTCCATTTTTTGCACTCACTTATCTGTGGACATTTGCACTGCCCTTATTGAGTGAAAACCCAAATGTTTTGAAGTATTCATCCTCTGCCCACTTGTATGCCGCATTATCTACAGTGTTGTTCTTAGGATCTGGAACGTTTGTTTGGTGGCAATTTGTTAAGTCTCCTAAAGCTTCTTCTAAACCCTATCGCGCTTTACAAACTCAAAAAGCAGAAACCTTCTTCTTTTTTGTCTTAGGAGCAGGGGTGTTGCTGAACATGTACCTTTTGGGAGGATGGTTCAGTATTAGTGGCGGGCTGTTAGCACTGATTCGGGGAATTATTATTGGCTTGAGCTTGTTGGGATTCTTTGTGCTGTGTTATCGCTGTGGTGCAGGGCAGATGACACCATTTCGATCGCGTCTATTATTTGTTTTGGTCAGTGCTTACATTCTAACGAGTGCTGCAACGCTCATTCTCAAAACTGCACTCACGGTATTTATGCTTTCTATCGTGGCGTATGTGGTGGGTGGCCGCAAAGTTCCAGTTCTGGCACTTGTGTTTGGCTTAATTTGTCTATTACCCCTCCATTACGGCAAGCACCCCATGAGAGCGATCTACTGGGAAGGGCCTACTCATTACGTTCAGCCCTGGCAATATCCAGCGTGGTTTCAAGAATGGGCAAGTCATTCAGTCGAGCACTTTACCCATAAGCCTGCCCGATATGACCCACCTGAGGAAAAACGAGAATCATTTGTTGAGCGGTCGAGCATTATTCATATGTTGATGATGGCACAGGAAAAAATTCCTGCGATCTACCCTTATATGGAAGGAAAAACCTATGCCATTATTCCACAGTTATTTATGCCTCGTTTTATTAATCCCAACAAAATTCGGAGTCATGAAGGGACTCATATGCTCAATATTCACATTGGGCGACAAACTTATCAAGACACGTTGCGAACCACGATCGCTTGGGGATTATTACCAGAAGCTTATGCTAACTTTGGGCTATTTGGCTGTGCGGGAGTAGGTATGTTTTTAGGGGCATTCTATGGATACATTACGCGCATAGGGATTGGGGTTCCGACCTTCTCGGCGCGATCGCTATTTGGTGTTTTGATTCTCAGTTTGGCTCTAGCCTCAACCGAATGGACAGCAGGGGTGTATGTTGCAACGCTTTTTCAATCATCAGTTCCAATTGTTGGTATGAAATATGTTTTCATGAAAATCTACAAGTATCGTCGTACCCTCAGAGAACTTGTTCAAAATAATGTGTAATTTATGCAAAAGTTAGCTATTATTACGTCTCATCCGATTCAATATTATGCACCGTGGTTTCGCTATTTGGCGAGTTTAAACCATTTACAAATTCGTGTTTTTTATTTGTGGGATTTTGGTGTAACTCAGCAAGCCGATCGCGGTTTTCAACAGTCGATTCAGTGGGATATTCCTCTGTTGTCGGGTTACGATTTTGAGTTTGTTACTAATGTTAGTCAACAACCGGGAACCCATCATTTTTGGGGATTGCAGAATCCATCTTTGATGACTCAAGTCAAAGCGTATGCACCTGATGCAGTGTTGTTGATGAATTACAATTACGCAACGCTGTATCAATTTCTGTGGCAGTGGCGGCAAACTCCTATTTTATTTCGGGGTGATTCTCATCGGCTCTTTGCTGAAACAGGGGTTAAAGCGTGGGCAAGACGCCAATGGATCACCGCTCTCTATCACCGCTTTGCAGCCTGTCTGTATGTAGGTAAAGCAAACTATCACTACTTTCAATATCACGGAGTCGAACCCGATCGCTTGTTTTTCGCACCCCACGCGATTGAGAATGATCGTTTCTTTGCTGCATCTACGAATGCGGCAGGGCAGGCAACCCAGTGGAAAGAGGCCTTGAAAATTCCAGCTCATCATGCAGTGATTGGGTTTGCGGGTAAATTGATTGCTAAAAAACGTCCACTCGATTTACTCCAGGCATTTCTTCAGGCAAATCTGCCTGATGTGTCGCTGTTGTTTGTTGGCTCTGGCGCGTTAGAAAAACAGTTGCGACAGCAAGCAAACAACCATTCCCATGTCCATTTTGTACCCTTCCAAAATCAGAGTTTGATGCCGCGCACCTATGCGATCGCTGACCTGTTTGTGTTACCTAGTTATGGTTCTGGTGAAACCTGGGGACTCGCGATTAATGAAGCAATGTGTTTGTCGAAACCCATAATCGTCAGTGACCATGTGGGTTGTGCTGCTGATCTAGTTGAATCAGAATATAACGGATTGGTATTTCCTGCCGGAAACGTTACGGCTCTGGCAGAATGTCTCAAACATGCATTGAGCGATCGCCAACGGTTGCAAATTTGGGGACACAACAGTTATCAAAAGATTCAACATTACAGTTATCAACAAACTACGGAAGGATTGTGTCGAGCGTTGACGGCTGTTACTCAATAATTAAGCTCCTCTGATTAAAACGTATACAGTAATCAAACACTTCAAAAAACGCGATCGCTTACATTTAGTTATCACACTGAATACATTACGATATTCAGCCAGAAAGGTAATCATGATCGCACTGATCACATTTGCTTTGTCTCTATTTACTGTATTACTCACTACTCCGATTGTACATTGGTTGGGTTTGCGTTTTGATTGGGTAGACCATCCTGGAGAACGCAAATTACATCGTCAACCGATGGTGCGTGTTGGGGGAATTGCCATCTGTGCAGGGACACTGGTGGCTTTGTTTGCACTGGCACAAATCAACGAATTTCACGCTCTATCCCTCCGTGAAGTGTCACCTCTCGTTGGCATTGTGTTGGGTGGAATTAGCTTTTTTGCGATTGGTTTAGCCGACGACTTGTTGAATTTGCATCCGCTGGTTCGATTGGGGTTGCAAGCTATAACAACGGGATTGGTTTGGTCGTTAGGCATTCAAGTCAGATACTTGCCGATCCCGTTTTTGGGAGCACTGTCTACAGGGTTTATGAGCTTGCCGATCACGTTTTTGTGGTTGGCAGGGGTGGCAAATGCGATTAACTGGTTGGATGGGATGGACGGTTTAGCCACTGGAATTGCCATGCTCACCTCGTTGGCATTAGCGGTTATTTGTTTGCAATCCCATCATCCTGCGATCGCTCTCATGGTGTTAGCACTGGCAGGTGCAACATTTGGATTTTTGCGCTATAACGCGGCTCCTGCCAAGATTTTTATGGGAGATGGAGGATCTTACTTTATCGGCTTTATGCTAGCAGCCGCTGGTGTGGCAGGTTTAATGCAAGAACAGGTATTTGTTATGAACCTGCTCCCTTTTGTGGTGTTAGCTGTTCCAGTAATTGATATGACCTTTGTGATTGTGTCGCGCTTACTGGATAAAAAATCTCCCTTCTTTCCAGATCAACGCCATTTACATCATCGGTTGTTGCAATTGGGATTTTCTCGCCAAATGGTGGTCTGGTCGATATATGGTTTAACCTTGCTGGCGGGTGTGGGAGCGATCGCCCTAGTTGTAACTCCATTCGGTTGGATTGGCATCGGCGGTGTTTTGTTAATTCTTAGCCTAAGCAACTTGCGCCTCTGGCAGCAATTCAGTCAAATACTGCTTCTCAAAAAAGTATCAGCGACTTGATGGTCAGTGAATTTATCTGCGGTTCTTAGTCAGTCCATCTCATCTTAGTTGTTCTTTCCTATGAAAGTTCTTCATGTGATTCCTTCCATCGCTGCTGTGCGAGGAGGCCCCAGTCAAGCTGTGTTGCAGATGGTAAAAGCATTACGAGGACAAGGCGTTGATGCTGAGATTGCCACCACAAATGATAACGGAGCTAAATTGTTAGATGTTCCTCTGAATCATCTAACTGAGTATCCTGTTCATCCAGGAACGGTGCCAATTCGGTTTTTTCATCGGTTTTCGCCAACGATCGCCCCTCTACGAGAATTTGCCTTTTCCTCCCCATTGACTGATTGGTTGGGGCAACACATCAACCATTACGATTTGGTTCACATTCATGCCATTTTTTCTTACCCATCCACCGTGGCAATGACAATGGCGCGATCGCGGCAGATTCCTTATATCGTGCGTCCCTTAGGACAACTTTGTCATTGGTCATTGCAACAGGGTTCGCTGAAAAAGCAACTGTATCTGAGCCTGATTGAACGCGCCAACTTAAAAGGAAGTGCAGCCTTACACTTTACCTCAACTCAAGAACAAGCCGAGGCAAACCAGTTAGAGATGGCTTTTAACGGGTTTGTTGTGCCTCATGGGTTAGATTTGCCAGCCATTATCCCCAATGCGCGACAAAAGCTGTGTAAACAATTAGCAACGCAAAGCAGTGCCTCTAACCCAGTCATTGCACCCGATCAACCCATCATCACTTTCCTCTCACGCTTACATCCTAAAAAAGGATTGGATACTTTAATTACAGCATTGGCTATGCTCAAAACGAATTCATTTCAGTTTGTCATAGCTGGAACAGGAACCCCCGACTATGAAACCGAGATCGATCGCTTGTTAACCCAATCAGGCTTGCAGACGAGAACTCATCGGATTGGATTTGTCGAGGGTGAACAAAAAGATCTACTCTTGCAAGGGTCTGATTTGTTTGCCTTAACCTCTCACTCAGAAAACTTTGGCATTGCTGTTTTAGAAGCTCTGGCGTCCGGATTGCCCGTCTTAACCACCCCTGGAGTAGCGTTATCAACGGTTGTGCAACAACATAATCTGGGTTGGGTTGTGGATCAATGTCCTCAAGCGATCGCCCATGCTATTGAACAAACTCTCCAGCATCCTGAACAACTGGCTACCAAACGCGATCGCGCTCGACAAATGGTGCAGCAGCAATTTACTTGGGACAAAATTGCTCAAGATTTAATCCATCAGTATGAGACGGCTCAGTGGTCAACAGTGAATCGTCAATGGTCGCTCTTCAATGGGCACTCTTCAATCGTTAGTAGCCAGTGAGTCTTCAGCACTTATTTCTCATTTTCTTTTTCGTCCTATGCTAAATACAATTACTCCTCTTATCCTCACGTACAACGAAGCATCTAATATTGAGCGATCGCTGCAACGGTTGAGTTGGGCGTCTCGAATTGTCGTAATTGACAGCTATAGCACCGATGAAACATTGCAAATCTTACAACACTATCCTCACGTAGAGGTGTTTCAACGAGTGTTTGATACTCACGCCAATCAATGGAATTTTGGACTGCAACAGGTTCAAACCGAGTGGGTGCTTTCACTAGATGCAGACTACTGTTTAAGTCGTGAATTAATCGCTGAGATCACTACTCTAGATGCTCACTCTGACATTAGTAGTTATTTCATTCCATTTAAGTATTGTGTGTTTGGTCAACCTCTACGTGGCACTTTACTTCCTCCCAGAGAAGCTCTATTTCGGCGTGAGCAAGCGGTTTACATCGATGATGGACACACGCAGTTATTACAGGTTGATGGATTGTCTAAAACATTGCATTCCCCGATTTACCACGACGATCGCAAATCTCTTAATCGCTGGCTCTGGGCACAAGATCGCTATGCGTTGCTCGAAGTTCAAAAACTATTAAAGACACCCGTTCAAGAACTGAGTTGGGGCGATCGCTTGCGTCGTTATAAGTTTATTGCTCCCTTTGCCGTTCTGGTTTATTGTTTGGTGTTGCACCAGGGATTGTTAGATGGTTGGGTTGGTTGTTACTATGCCTTTCAGCGAGTTTTGGCAGAGATATTGCTATCAATTCGGTTGTTAGAGGCAGAGTCAAATCTAAAAAGCCTAAAAAAGCAACCAGATGAAAGAGAACCGACTGGGAAACTGCTCGGTTACATGAGGGAATAGGAGGACAAATCGAGCTAGTGAACTGACAAAAATTGTGAAAACCTGGATGCTCCGTTTCTGTTGCTGGCACATGAATTCGCACTCACTTGGGCATTGATTATCGAATGTGCCAGCCTGCAAGAAATTGCAGCGCACTCAACATACTGCCAGCACTCAACACAGACAAAACACTCCCTGTGCTGAAAACACTCAAAATACTTCCGGCACTACCAAAACTCAAAATACTGCCAGCACTACCAATGCTGAGGATGCTCCCAGCACTACCGATGCTCAAAATACTGCCTGTGCTACCAATGCTAAGGATGCTGTGATGACTCACTTTACTCAAAATGCCCCGCCATTGCTCACCCATCATCTGCCTCCACACCATCAAAATCGTTGCTGCTGATACTGATAGCTATCATCGCTCAAATGAGGATGCTATGGGTCGTTAATCGTTGACCGAGGGCTTGACATAGTCACTAAATTGACTATACCCTAGCTTATATTCAACTAAGCGAATAATCTTTTAGTTGAATAAAGTTCGCCAAGATTAATATCCCTCTGGCAACTGAAGAATGGGTTAGAACAGGGTGCAGGAGTTCCGTCCTTAGCTTGGGGACAAAGCCCCTAAATCCCTTTAAACCAACTATTTGGGCAGTTGCTGTACGCATAAAGCTGCAAAGGAGTCTAGAGATGGTAAGTGCAAAACGCTATTCGATTTACCAAATTGATTTGTCGGAACATTTGGATGCGGTTGTTTTTATCAATGGCTTTGTTACCCGCGATCGCGCCGGATTTTTCTGGATGTGGAAAAACTTGTCGTGGATCAGAAATGCCACGGCTAATGCTGATGGGTGTGTGCAGGTCAAAGCAGGAATTTGTGGTCCCAACGAAGTGGTGATGGTGAGTTATTGGCGTTCCGAACAAGCTCTGAAACAGTTCTTTCGTGGGGAACCCCATCGGCAAATGATGCAATTTGTCATGCAACATCCCGATAGTCTCTGTTTATATAATGAGACGTATCAACCCCAGCACAGTGGCAAATACAGCCACGAACCTCAAGGAATGGCAACACTATATCCCAGTGTGACAACGTGAATGGGCGATCGCTATCCATTTCAGGGTGACCTGTCAGTACTGTCACCCACTATTTCTCAAACACAAACGATATGAGTCTTGGCAAACTATTGTGATCGTGAGTGTGCCACCATTCTTTTAATTGATTGAGCTGCAATCCGTTCTGTTGTCCCGCATTAAAAAAGTCTGAAATATGATGTACAAAAGCTGAAATCTCAACTGTTTCTTGTCCTTTTTGAAAGTTGGCTTTTTTGCCTTGATATTGTCTAAAGGGATGAAGCTCACACACAAAGAATCGCCCCCCTTTCACTAAACAACGAGTTGCTTCAGAAAAGATAAAAGACAGATCTTCGATATGCTCAAGTACTAAATTACAAACAATCAGATCAATGGATTGATCGTCGTAAGCCCAGGACTGTGTAATATCTGCTACTGAGAAGACAACGTTGTTCGTCTCCAGGGTTGACTCTATTTTTTCTCTTGCTCTCTGAAGCATGTTGGCTGAGAAATCCATCGCGTGAACTGTTTCAGCAATTTCTGCAAGAAAAAGAGTGTTCTTCCCGGTGCCACAACCCAGTTCTATAACAGACTGAAATCTGGAGTCTGATAGCGTTTTTCGAGTAACGGCTTGGTCTAAGTCGCGGGTCAGATTAATGTCTGTATCGTAGGTAGTTGACCAATGATTATAAGCATCTTGAACACTCATTAGCTTGAACATCCTAAAAATAAAATAGTATCAGTATCAGATAGAAGACCCTACTGGGCATTGACTCGGTCGTGTTTCTCTAACCAACGATGCAAAATCACCATCACAATGGCAAGCGGCAACATCAACATTGGAATCGTTTCCAGACCCACTTTATCTGCGATCCAGCCAACAGCTGTGGGAATGCTCACTGCACCCACACTGCCCACGCTAGTTAAAAACCCGATCGCCGCTGGAACCATAGTTGATGGCACTCGACGGGGCATCAGCCAAATGGTCACAGGAAAAATTGCCGCCAGGGAAAATCCAATCAACGGTAAACTCCACAATTGGTTTGGCAACCACCACCAAATCATCAAACCCACTGTCAACAAAGCCAACGAATAATTCATCATGCGAGTTGCCCCGATCGGTTTCATCAGTTGCCCCATGCTCAATCGTCCTAGCGTCAATCCCAACCAATACGCCATGACGCTATAGCCTGCCTCTGCCACAGGGGTGTCTCGACCGAGAGTTTGCACAGCATACGCCCAATTGCCCAGAGATGCTTCGGTGCCTACGTAAACCAGAAGTAACAAACCCGCTACAAAAACAGTTGGAGTTTGCAGAACCCATCGTAAATTAGCGGCGGCACTCTGATTAGAGACAAATGCCGATGCTCTCATGCCTGGATAGCAATTGAGTACCGCCCAGATCATTCCCACTACTAACACCACCGTCACCCCAGCAAAGACCCAATAGATCGATCGCCAATTGACACCCACTGTAAGCAAGGTCGTGGCGATCGCTGGCCCTAACAATGCCCCAATGCCATAAAAAGCATGCAAGAATCCCATTAGGTTGGCGTTGCGCTGATCGTGTGCCATAAAGGTATTAATGCCTGCGTCAATCAGTCCAATACCCATGCCCAACAGGATTCCGGTAAGTACCATAACAACCCAATGGGTCGTTGACGCATAGATGCAGAGCGCACTAGTCACGCTTATGGCTGCCAATAAAATCATCCGAGCCAGCCCAATACGGTGGCTTAACAGGCTACTAGTCAGAGCTGCCACCACATACCCGCTGATTTGGCTGACCAACAAAGCTGTCACGGTTGCTGGAGTCAAGTGATATATGACCAAAATGGAGGGTAACAACACCCCCAAACCGCCCTCGGCAATGCCGATCGCAATGAACGCATAAAAGGCGAGAGCGACGCCAATCCAGGCAGGAGATGATTGGGGTTTCATAGATGACTCCTCAAGATTTGCACGTCAACTCAGCATAGTTCAGCCCATTGAGTCGCTTCTAGTCCCAAGTCGCTATCTTTATACTCAATTGGTAGTCGTGCGTATTCAGTGTCGATCTTATCTACCCCAAACGCGATCAACAAGCCATATGCGCGACAACTTGCAAAGGACTTGGTTTGCATGTCCCTAAGGTTAGATGGGCGAGGGTTATGGGGCAGGGCAAGCGGGCAAGCCTTGCCAGGAACGATCGGTTGTGGAGTTTGATGCTTGAGCGGTGAGCATCACTTGCCCAGTGTTTGCGATCGCCCATCCTTGCGCCTCGACAACTGGCGGTGAGGGAAGGGCGACATCCCTCGCTTCAACGTCCCTGCTTGCCCCTTCCTCTGTCTCGTTGCTATTGACCCACTCGACTAAGACATCTTCGCTCTCTAAACTGTCGTTAGGATTTTGTGGCAACCCCCCTCGCCCAGTGACGATAAAACTCCCCAAGGTATCGTCTGTAATGGCACTGGCACTGCATCCTTGAGTGATTTGAGTGGAAGCATCCACCAGGTTAGTGGGTAGTGGCGTTAAACCCCGACTCGGATCAATATCTGGAGTTGTGATGGCGACTGTTCCGGCTAAGCCAACGCGAGAACTTGCTGTGATGTCATTGTCAGGGGTGAGGCGATCGCGAAACTCAATCCCAAATAATCGTTGGGTTGCAATGGTGATAGTGCCGCCATTGCCGCGATCAGCGTTGGCGATAATGTCGCTTCCTGGAGATGCGCCCGGAGTGGCAATGATAAATCCATTGGGAGCCGTAATGGTAATGTTGCCGCCGTTAGCAGTCCCATTGGCTTCAGCTGAGATACGACTGCGATCGCCCACCACCAGCAAATCAACCCCTTGCAAGGCAAGATTGGCGGCGGCTACATTGCCACTGCGTCCAGTCTCAGCCGTAAGTCTGCCCTGATTTAATCGAACGGAATTAGCGGTGATGGTTAAGTTTCCGGCTTGTCCATCTGGACTGCTGACTGTCACTTCGGCATTGTCTTCAACGGTTAACTGCCCCGTTCTAATCAACAAGTCTCCACCCCGACCCCTGACATTTCTGCCTGTACCTGCCCCAATCTCACTCGCAAGCCTACCATTGGCAGAGCGTCCCACCACTTCAACGGCTTCATCTGCTGTGATAGTTAGCTCGCCTGCATTCCCTCTACCAGAGGTGCTGACCGAAATGAGACCCCCATTGCGGACGCTTAAACGACCCGTGGCGATCGCCACATCTCCCCCGTTTCCGGTCGCATTCCGACCTACTGAAGCACCAATAGCACTACGAGTTCTGCCATTAGCCGAAGTGCCAACCACGTCTATAGAGGCGTCTGACTGAATGGCGAGTTCTCCAGCATCACCTGCCCCAAAAGTGCTGACGGCAAGAACACCGCCATCGCGGATGCTTAAACGACCCGTGGCGATCGCCACATCTCCCCCGTTTCCGGTCGCATTTGCGCCTACTTCAGCAACAATCGCACTCAGAGATCGACCATTAGCCGAAGTGCCAACCACGTCTACTGCATTCGCATTAATCATGAGTTCTCCAGCGTTGCCTGCGCCAGCGGTGCTAACGGTAATTAGACCGCCATCGCGCACGCTTAAACGACCCGTGGCGATCGCTAAACTGCCCCCTGCTCCAGTTCCACGATCTGTCCCAACATTAATTATGCTGCGAGCCAAACCATTGCTAGAAGTGCCAACCACCTCAACTAAATCAGAGACAGCAAGGTTGACCCTGCCGCCCCGTCCTGCATTAAAGGTTTGAGCAAAAATCGCACCTCCGTCTCGAATGCTGAGGCGTTCTGTGTTGATGGCCAATGCCCCAGCATTACCGCTGCCACTGGTATCCACTAACAAACTACTGGCTATCCCTGTCTGTGAAGAAAAACCGACGATCGCTACAGTGTTAGAGGCATTGATGATCATCTGTCCACCGTGACCTGCACCAAACGTCCTTGCCAGCACCAATCCTCCGTCTCGCAGGGTCAACCGTCCTGTATTAATAAACACATCTCCGGCACCTCCAGATTCACTAGCAAGCGTACTCAGAGTACTAGGAAGGTAATTGCTTGATTCAATCCCAGATAATTCAGCCACTCCGCTCACGTCCACCCATTCAGAAGCATTCACCGTGATCGTTCCACCTCGACCTGCCCTAAAGGCAGAAGCACCCACTTGCCCCCCATCGCGAATGAACAACCGCCGAGTATCAATGTTTAAATTGCCTGCGTTACCCGTGCCAATGCTATCCGTGCCAATCCTACTTAAAAAGGTTGTGGGTTGATCTACAAGCTCAGTAGCGGTTTCAATGCCACTGCCGACCACCTCTACAAAATCGCTGGCTCGAATGGTTAAATCTCCACCTCGGTTGGCGGATGCTGTCTGAGCCGTGATTTGCCCCCCAGACAGGACACTCAACTGCCCTGTTGTGATCTCTATATTGCCAGAGCTACCCGTCTCAATACCGCTAGCCCCAACCAGTGAGAGATTTCGCACCATAAGACTGTCAGATTCAATAGAGATACGACCTCCTGTGCCATCGGTTAGAGATACGACCGAGAGATCACTGTTATTCAAATCAATTGCCCCGGTCGCCCTGACTACAATTGCCCCCGATCGCGCCCCTGCAAATCCGGCAATGCCCGATGTTGCGATGATATTGTAATTTTGCAGCGTTAGATCACCCGTTTCAATGACAATCTGACCAGCTTGCCCCACTGACTCGCGGGTAAACGCCCCAATCCTGGCTCCTCCCACAGGAAGAGCACGTGGGTCGATTAAGGTAACGGAGTCTGTGGCTCGAATCGTGACATCGCCTGCATCTCCACCAATACCATAACTGTTGATACTGCTGGTATTAGCAAAGAACTCTCCAGCTTCAATCAAGACATCTCCACCATTGCCGAGATTAGAAAAGGCAGAGATCTCACTTTGGTTAAGCAGGGTAACTGCATCTGTCGCTCGAATCGTCACCGTTCCTGCGCTCTTAGGATTAGGAAAGGCTTCAGCCTCATTGGGGAAGGCATCTGCGCTGACAAAAGACCGATCGGCAATGACCAATGAACCTGTAGTGATAGCAACATTTCCCCCATTTCCTTGAGAGCCAAAGGCACTTGCCGCAATTAGAGAGTCACGGGCGACTGCAAGAGAGTTGGTGTCAATCACAACATCGCCCACATTCCCTTGAGCAAAGTCTAAGACGGTCGCATTTACAAACGAGTTGTCATTGAGGGTGAGTGAATCAGCCGTAATCCAGATATCTCCCCCATTTCCAGTGGCAAAATCTAGCACTGCATTAGAGATCCCACTGGCTCCACCAAGTCGCACAGACCCAGTTGCATTGATGTGAATATCGCCCGCCTGACTGCCGACAAAGCCTGTTCCTTCAATGCCTGCCCGAATTCGACTGCTGTCTAACAGATCAAGATTATGGGTGGCGATCGCAATATCACCCCCGGTGTCAGCTCGTACATTCACCTCCGCTGCATTGGTCAATGTAATATCGGTTTGTGTCAATGACGGTAGTGCACTTAAGTCAAAACCATCCCTCAGGACAACGGTTCCGGTTCCTGCAACTGCTCCCAATTCAATCCGTCCTCCTGGTGCAAACAAGCGACCCCCCTCTAACTGAATCGCTCCACCGGCCAGGGTCAAATTCTGTCCTGGATCAACTCTGAGTGTTGCTTGACTGCGAATCACTCCTGGGGTTTCGGTGCCATATTGCAAGCCGACGGGCACATTAATGGCTAATAGCGGCGGTGCTTGAGGGTTCACCGCACTGAAGTCACTGCCATCGGTAAACACAAAACGGTCTGCGGTACTTGCCAAAAATGATCCGCGAATATCTAGTCGAGCATTGGGGCCAAAAATAATGCCATTAGGGTTGAGCAAAAATAAGTTGGCGGCCCCATTAACCCCCAGCGTTCCCAAGATGCTAGAGGGATTGTTACCCGTTACGCGGCTCAGAATGTTAGCAACACCAACCGGATTGGCAAAGCGAACTTGCTGCCCCTCATTGACATTGAGGTCTTGAAAGCTATGAAACAGATTTGCCCCTCTGGCTGTGCCTCCGGTAATCGTACAAACGGTTCCACAAGCACCTGCAATGGTAGGTGTTGTGCCATCGGGAATGACTTGTGCCAGCACGAGTTTAGGCGATAGCCAGCCCTGTAAAATCATGCAACTGATAAACCAGAGTGAACCAGGGTGTAGCTTCATAGATTTGCCGTGATCAGTGATTTACAGGGCGTTGCTGAATGTGGGTATGATTCACAAACGTTGATCCTGATAGCAGGGGCGTTTCGCGAAATGCCCTTACGAAATTTATACATTCGATCAGCAATGCCTTTACAGTGTGGAGCAAGGATGCGCTTTCCTCTCCTCCTTCAGCGACTTGCTTTTGCTAACTCTGACTCTATCAACACAGTTCACTCTTTCACCAATCCACATCCTATCCCATTAGTCTATCTGAGGAGAGCGATCGCCCCTCAAAGCAGCAATTCTCATGATGAGAACTTTCTCTCCATGTTCTTCGCCCGCCAGTGAGATTGCAATGGAAACTGGGTAATATCTCTGCCAAGTGCTTTACCCGTAGACAAAAAATTAGTGCTTTTTGACTGCTTTTTGACTGCTGTGCTGACTCATTGATCAACATGGGCGAACTAAGCTAGCGATCGCCTCAATCAATTGCTCAGGTTCAACTGGTTTTGAAATATGTTTTTGAAAACCCGCTGCGATCGCCTGTTGATGGTTAATTTCCCCAGCATAGGCAGTCAGAGCAATGGCAGGAACCTGCCCTCCCTGCTCGGAGGATAAAGTTCTCACCTGCCGCATCAACATATACCCATCCATCTCTGGCATACCGATGTCACTCAACAACACATCGGGCTTAACTTGAACGAGAGCGGCGATCGCATCACTAGCAGATGCAACGGCTGTCACGGTTGCTCCACGCAGATTTAACAAAAAGGCAATAAACTCACGGGTACTGTCATCGTCATCCACGACTAAAACCCGGATGTCATGTAAATCGAGCGGTTGATCGGACGAACTTGTGTCTGCGGTTGGTGCGGGTTGCAATGACATCAGCGGCAGTTTGACCGTAAAAGTCGCTCCTTGGTTTTCACCAGAGCTTTCTGCCTGGACTGTCCCGCCATGCAGTTCTGCTAAATAGCGGACAATCGCCAATCCTAATCCCAATCCACCCAATTTTCGAGTGGTTGTGGCATCCGCTTGTCGGAAGTACTCAAACACGTGGGGCAAGAACTCAGGCGGAATTCCCTTACCTGTATCGGTGACAGTGATTTGGGCATATCTTTGTAATGTTTGAGTTTTGGGGTTGGAGGGTGGAGTGACGGCTTTTAACGAAGAGTTCAATGCTGAAACCTCGTAACTCTCTAATTTCACCTCTACTCGTCCACCGTCAGGCGTGAATTTGACTGCATTTGAGAGGAGATTCCAAACGATTTGCTGTAATCGACTGGCATCTCCTGCAACAAACCCAACATTAGGTGCAAACCGAGTTTCTAGTTGAATCGACTTTGTCTCAGCGGCTAGACGTACCGTTTCTAAAGCAGCTTGAATTGTAGAAGCCAGATCGACTGGGTGAGTATTAAGGCTGAGTTTGCCTTGTAAAATGCGCGAGACATCGAGCAGATCATTGATCAGTTCAGCCTGCAACTTAGCATTGCGTTCGATAATGCTGAGGGCTTGAGCCGTTTTAGCTTGATCAAACTGTTGAGTTTGAAGGAGCCTTGACCAACCCAAGATGGGGTTGAGGGGCGATCGCAGTTCATGAGACACCACTGCGAGAAATTCATCTTTAATTCGGTTTGCCTGAATTAACTGCTCTCTCTGTTGTTGCAAGGAGTCCACCAGGGCAGCGCGATCGAGGGCAACAGCGACTTGATCTGAGATGGCTTGCAGTAGGTTAATTTCTTCAGTGGTAAATTGAGTGCGGCGACGACTGATAAAAGATAGGGTGCCTAACAATCGTCCTTGAGCAATTAAAGGCTGACCTGCATAGGCAGTTGCACCCATTGAGCAGATTCCTTGAGCGTTAGGATGGGTGAATATTTGAGCTTGATTGAGAGTAATTTGGCGACGTTCTAGAGCCACCAAGCCACAGAGGGCTTGACCTAACTCAATCCACGCTAATGCTTTAGCATCGGCATCCGAAATTCCGTTGGAGTGCTTGAGATGCAGCATTTGTTGACCCTGATGTTCGGTCAACATGAAATGGTAATAACAGTCTAAATCCATTTGAGCGGAGAGCTTGTGATAGAGCGTGTTCATCAAGGTCATCGGCTCTTCTGTAGACAGCAAGTCACTCACCGTTTCATATAGCAGTCGCAGGCGATCGCTCCCTTCTTGCAGGGCTTGTGCTGCCTGTCGCTCTGCGGTTTTGTCTTGCATAATTTTGAGGAACCCTTGAATGCAATTGACTTCATCCCGCAAGGGCATCATCAAACCACTGCCCAAAAAACGACTGCCATCTTGTCGCACATACCATCGTTCATTTTCGGCTCGTTCTTGGGTCAGGGCGAGATACATCTCTTGTTCAGGTTGCTGGCGATCGCGGTCTTCGGGGGTGAAAATGACATGCCCCAACTGTCCGACAATGTCTGCTTCGGTGTAACCCAACAATCGCTCTGCACCAGAGTTCCAACGAGTGATGTAGCCGTCTAAATCCTGGGTAAAGATGGCATAATCTTTAGCACTCTCGACAATCAAACGAAAACTTGCTTCACTGTCGCGCAATGCCTGCTCCATGCGCTTGCGTTCAGTGATATCCATAAAGACACCCCGAGTCGAGGTTAGCGTTCCATCAGCACTATAGGAGTAATCTCCTCTAGCTAAAATCCAGCGGACAGTGCCATCTGCCCACTGGGTGCGATATTCCCCTTCGGTATGAACCTGACCTACTTTCAAATCAGTGACAATCGTTTGCACATAGGCGCGATCGTCAGGATGCACGGCTTCTAAAAACACCTGCATGGAGATTTGTGTGTCAATCGGTAACCCAAACATGGCTTTGGCACGGTCTGTCCAGATCCACGTATCGGCTTCCACATCCCAATACCACATGCCCAGGTTGGCACCCTCTGAAGCGAGCCGTAGCCGTTCTTCACTTTCTCGCAGAGCCATTTCAGTGTGATAGCGTGCTGTCACATCTAAGGACATGCCTCCCAGCAGCTTTTTCTCAGAAGTCTGGGGAATAGGAAATTTATAGGAGATGAAATGATGTTCGCCATCCGCAAGCGATCGCGTTTCGGCAATCTCGATCGCTTGTTCTGATGCCAATGCGGCTAAGTCATTATGATGCCATTGCTGAGCTTCGTCGGCTGGAAATAAATCAAAATCAGTTTTGCCCACCCAATCTGCTAAAGGACGATTGCAGAGGCGTTCGTTTAACGGATTGACATAGAGATATCGCCCTGTCTCGTCTTTAATAAAGGCAGTTGCAGGAGAATAGCGCATAAATGCCTCAAATAAGGCTTGGCTTTCCTTGAGGGCCGTTTCGGCTTGTTTGCGATCGCTAATGTCGAGGGCCGTTCCCAAAAACTCAATGACTTGGCGATTTTCTCCTTCTCCAACAAACAGGGCCTGCCCATTCGCTAATATCCACCGTTCAGTGCCGTCATTCCACACAATTCGATAGTCAATCTCATACATCCCCGAAGAACTCGGATCAAGCGCAGCACCGACAGTATGGGCTACCAGGGTGCGATCGTCTGGGTGAATCCGCTGCATCACTTGTGAGAGTGGCAACACGGCTGCATCCACTGGCTCACCCCAAATCTCACACATGCGTTTGTCTAACTCGACAAGCTGAGTCTTGGGGTCGTAACGCCAGGTGCCCAATTGAGCAATCTGAATCGCCAACCGCGATCGCTCCTCACTGCGTTGAATAGCAGCATTGACCTCGTGCCGCAGATGCGATAGCTTCAACGTGGCTTCTACCCGTGCCAACAATTCACGTGCTGAAAATGGCTTTGTCAGATAATCATCGGCTCCGGCTGCCAATCCTTCGATTCGCGCTTCTTCACCCGCACGGGCTGACAACAAGATGATAGGAAGGTCTTGAGTCGCTTGATCAGCCCGGAGCGATCGCAATAACTCAAACCCGTTTAATCCCGGCATCATAACATCGGTTAAGAGCAGATCAGGCATCTGTTGACGAATGGCAGCGAGTACCGCAACTCCGTCAGCGATCGCTTCTACGTCATAGTGCTGACTCAATAACCGCTTCAAATAGTCGCGCATGTCGGCGTTGTCATCCGCTAAGAGAAGCCTGGGTCGATGAGCCGATGAGGGCATGGATTGAGGCGTTTGAGCCAGTTCTTCACCGATCCACCCACCCTCACCCTCACCCTCACGCTCTTGCTCTGGGAGCCAGCGTAATGCTTCTTCAATGTAAGGGGCTGCTCCAATAGCGGTTGATGCAGCCGTGTGAGGGGCTTCAATGCGGTGACTTGGCAGATGATCTGACCCAGCCGGAATGGTTACGGTGAAGCATGTTCCCTGTTCAACCACACTGTGAACCTGAATTGTGCCACCGTGTAGTTTGACCAATTCTTGCACCAACGACAGCCCAATTCCTGAGCCTTCGTAAGTCCGTCCCCTGGCTCCTTGCACCCGATGAAACCGTTCAAAAATATGAGGCACTTCATGAGGCGGAATTCCTGCTCCTGTGTCACACACTTCAAGTATCGCGCCGTAGGAAGAGGCTGAATCATGGGGGGAAATGCTTGCCCTATCTCCCCAGTGTAAACGCACTCTAATCTCTCCCTCAAAGGTAAATTTGAAGGCATTAGAGAGCAAATTTAGAACAATCTTTTCCCACATGTCGCGATCGACATACACGGGTTCAGGTAAGGGGGGACAGTCTACCTGTAAGCGCATCCCGGCGCGTTCAATGCCAGCGCGAAAGACTCCTGCCAAATCAGCGGTCAATGTTGCCAGATCGGTTAGCTGATAAGTTGCTTCAATTCGTCCGGCTTCAATCCGTGAGAAATCAAGTAGCGTGTTGACTAGCTTTTGCAAGCGCAGAGCGTTTCGATGAATCAGTTCCAGGCGATCGCGCTGTTCTGCATCTTGGGCATCTTGCAACGCATCCTCTGCTGGCCCCAGCATCAAAGTCAGGGGAGTGCGAAACTCATGACTGATGTTTGAGAAAAACAGGGTTTTTGCTCGATCAAGTTCGGCCAATTGCTCTGCTCGCTGCCGCTCTTCTTCATAGGAACGGGCATTGGCGATCGCCGTTGCAATTTGTCTAGCAACTTGTCCTAAGAAATCGCGGTAGTGATCGTCCAATCGGCGGCGTGGACTGGCCACCGCAACCAACACCCCCGACAGCTTAGCTTGTCCAGATCCAGAGATGGGTAACACCATTGCCTCTTGAGGTGGCTCTGACCAGGGGCTACCCGACAGTTTTCCAAATCGTCTCTCTAAGTCATCGACTACTTGAGCTTGAGCCGTCTGAGCCGTGAGAGCAACGAGCCAACTATCCTGACTCTCCTCTGTTAGAGCGATCGCCCTGGGGGCTACAGAGCTGTCTAATGTAACCTCAGGGGTGTTGCATAGGCGAGCATAGTTGCCATCGGCGTCAATCAGATAGATTAGCGCGATCGGAATGTCAGTTGGATCGGTTTTAAGTGCCTCTGTCATTAACCTACAGGTCTCTTCAACCGTCTTTGCAGTTCCGGTTTTAGATGCCATCTCACGCAAAAATTGAGTCCGGCGATCGCTTAAAACCCGATAGGTCGTCTCACTAACAACGTTAAAAACTCCATCTATGGTGCCCCCTTCCCCTTGAATAGGGCTGAAGGTGTAGTCAAAGAAGCACTCTTCGGTATAGCCAAACCGATGCATTGCCAACAGTTCATCATTGTGAAAGATGCCTTCCCCGGTTGCTAAAACACTGGCAAACTCTGGTCCAATATCGTCCCAAATCTCAGACCAGACCTCCTGCCCAGGGCGACCCAGTGACCAGGGGTGTTTGTCACCAACAATCGGTCGCCACGCATCGTTGTAGAGTAACAAACAGCTTGAACCCCAATAGATGGCGATCGGGAAGCGTGAATTTAGACAAATACTGAGGGCCGATCGCAAGCTTTGAGGCCACTGTTCAACGGCTCCAAACGGGGTTTTTGACCAATCATAAGAGCGCATCAACGCCCCCATTTCGCCACCACCAATAAAAAGGGTTTCAGCAACTGTCGTTTCTGCGTCCTGCGTCACCGTTTCTACCCCTTATTCTGAAAAATACTTAGCTAGCAAATCCTTGCTACGTTCACTGACGGTCACCTTCGATGAGCAACTCATCTGGTGCAGCAATCCCTCAACCTGCTTTAGAGCCAGTGAGGAAGGCACAGAATGCCTGTTTTCCCAACGATTGACGGTGCGGAATGAAACCCCTAATTTAGCAGCCAACTTTTCTTGAGAGAGGCCAAGTTGTTGTCGAAGCTCTCGAATTAAATCAGCAATTTCTAATGACATCACCAACGAGATTGATAGAGGATCTTTTTGTCATGGCATAACGCCACAGGCATACCCCAAAAAGTAGGACAAGTGACATACCGCCTGTCACTACCTGGAGGTAGAGATTTAAAAAGAGCCTGATAAGAACCTGTTTCAGAGTCAACCGTGCTCTATCACCACAACTCAGATGTTTCTTTTAGTCCAGCCTCAAACATCAAACTTCTGACTACAGTTGCTGCGTTGCAGGTGATAAGCGATCGCACGCCTCAATGGTTAAATTCTTTAAAAGCATGGCTCACAGTTGTCAATCGAGATAGCAATAATGCCTCTGCTAATAATTTTTTGAGACGCATTGGGAGACAAACAGTTGTTAGGCAAGTGTTGACTGTGTTGAGGGTTAATCCTGATAGTTATGCTCAAGTAGACGGGTCAGGGCGATCGCGCCACAATCGGGCCAAACCGTCTACCTTTGTGGCATTGCTCAAAGGCATGTATACCCGGGATTATTTTATCGTTCTTTGGCCGTGGCAAGGGTGAATGGAACTTGGCGAAATCACTTTCGGAATACGCCAGTCCAAGGAAGGATTCACGCGAAAACTGGCACCCTGCAAGGGGTCAGAGCGTTGTCTGGCAATTTAGAGAATTCCTCTTGTGGAGCGATCGCCTTTAGCATTGTAGTCAACCAACCCAGACAATCAGGGGCGGTGATGACACAAGCTATTGATCAAATTGTGCTCAGTGCTGCCCAAGTGAGACGCTGTGGTGGTTGAGCAACACGACTAGACATCATTTCAGGCGAGGTTATAATGGGTCAAACTGCATTGAGTCTAGCCTTATGCAACTGATTCCACTGCTGATTGGCTCCTTGATGGTTGTAGGTATTGGTTGTTTTTGTTTGGATTTGTATCGTAATCGGCACAGACTATTGACTAGACCCAATCCACAAGTTGATTTGATGGCATCCGATACCTCGACAGCGTCAGACGGACATGATAATCTGCAAGCTGCTGACTCGATCGCTAGCTATGGGAGCCATCATGTGGGTCATGCGACAAGTGAGGCAAGTCATTGTGCCAGCCATAGCGTAGGACACTGTGTTGATGCAAGTTCCCATAGCGTCTCACATCATTAGTCTTGAATTATTAGTCTTGTATTATTCAAATAGTTTCTGAAATAGGTCACCTATTGGGACACCCTGACAAGTCATTTTCCAGTAAAACCGTTCAATCATAATTTATGAAGTTATAACTCAGCGAATTCAGATTTCCTGAATTTACAAAATTTTGGAAAGAAGTTTTTTTGAAAACTCGACGTTTAAAACACTTGAAACGCTTTTTAGCATACTTTTTTGGCAAGAAGGTAAGCAGAATTGACAAGATTGTTAACCCGCTTCTTGGTAGCCTGCTTGTTGTGAGACTGCTTATCATGCTTTAGAGTTTAGATCACTTGTCTTCTCCTCGAGAGAAGGTGTACTTGTACTCAGCTTTCAATAACTTTAAAATGAAGTGTGAGTCCTGCCGAATAATTCCAGGAATCTGTTTCATCTTTTCAAAGAAGAGTGTGACTTCGGCATAATTGCCAAAGAAAACATCGGCAATGATGTCATAGTGACCTGTGGTAATGGCAACAAAACGTACTTCTACCATTTGTTCTAAAGCTTTTGCCACAGAATCGATATGACTGTTTTCAACGACTAAAGAAACAATCACTACATGAGGAGTGCCTAGTTTTTCGAGGTTGGGCCATGCCAAAACTTGAACAATTCCAGATTGCAGGAGTCGCTGGACTCGATAACGTGCCGTTGCTTCTGGCATATTTAATCGCTTGCCAATTTCAGTGAATGACATGCGTCCATCAATGCGGAGCAAGTTAATGATGTCTTGATCAATCTCATCCAGCGTTGAAATTGGATTTGGGGTAGATTCTGGCTGCACTAAACCTCTCCAGGAAATAGTAAGTTTTTAGCCTGTGTTTTCAGATTTTAGCAGGCATTTTTTACTTGTTTACTTTTGTATTAAAAGTAACAGTTTGATATTCGGGAATTCATTTAGCTTGGCTTTTATGTTGAATTCTTGGGTAGTCCTTACTCAAAAATCATTACTTTTAGAGGACTACCAATTTTTGAAGAGATTACTTTCATAGCTGGAGTATTGAATGTCTCCTGTTTCTTCCGATCTAATGTCCAGGATTAGTAATCGCTCCTATGGAATCAATAGGTTAGCGTTGTCCTACGTTCTCATTGGCTATGTCTTTGCCCTGATCTGTATTAGCTCTAAATCTTTAACAATTAATGTTCTAGGTGTTTTTCTGCTGATTCATACGTTAATTTGGGCAGCTTATTTTGTACATGAGTTGGCTCATGGCATTGTTTTTCGGCAGCCTTATATGAACGTTTTATTTGGCAATATTATGCTGTTTCTGATAGGCTCATGCTATTGTCGGTTTCAAGATTTAGCTCGCAATCATTTAGCCCATCATAAAAACCGAGCTGACTTTTCTGCATTCTCAATTACTGGTTTTCTTCGATCGCTGCCAAAGCCATTGATGCAGTTAATTGTTGTTTTGGAGTGGCTGTATTTTCCAGCTGTTAATTTGATCTTGCGCTGGCTTTGCATCGTAGCTCCTTTTTTAGGTCAAGCCCGTCGGAGTGAGCGTCAGCGAACGTTAGGATTGCTTTTGGTCAGAGGAAGTCTTTTTGTTGCTTTAGGATACTATTCCTGGCGATCGCTCTTGCTATATTTCTTGGCTTACATCTGTTTCATTAACATCTTGCGATTCATGGATTGCTTTCAACATACCTACGCGGTATTTCAATTGGGGCAATCCCTACCTCAATATAGTTTGGAGTATGAAGAAGCAAATACCTATTCCAATGTGATATTGGGTCGCTGGCGTTGGTTAAACCTGCTGTTTCTCAATTTTGGCTATCACAATGCCCATCATCGCGTTATTCACTGTCCCTGGTATTTGTTGCCTCAACTGGATGCTGAACTCTATTTACCGGGCGATCGCCAGCATATAACGCTCGATCGTTTGATAAAAAACTATCATCAGTTTCGCATTCATCGTTTGTTTCGAGGCGGAGGAACGGTGATTGATACCAACGATGGCTTGAATTTGGATCAGTTTGCTGGGGGAGTGGGGGTTTCTTTTCTGATCCTCAGAGAACCGCTTGATTGGCTAAAGCTCAATGTTTCAGGTAATGTCTGAGAAGTTTTTAGCCGTTAAAATCGTGACTACAAAAACAAGTCTAGTTTTCTTGAGAGGATGTTGGCTTTGAGCCAGGAAACTCATGTCCTGGGAGACAAGGTTGATTGCTTCATTGCTGACTTGTCCCGAAATAAATTTCAGGGCTAATGGCAGAAGTACTTTGCTACCCAGACTTCGTAGCTATTGGTCTTCTGCCTCTGATCGACATTGCGCAAAAAGACGATAGAGAAACTGTTTCCAGAGAAACAGTTTCCGCGATCGCTTAACACTTGGCAAGAACCGACTCATTAAACCCCAGAAAAACAGTGACCAAACTGCTGTCGCTGCCGTTCTGCTACCCAGCAAGTAATTTCCCACACATCTGCAATAGGCTGTTTGGTAAAGGGTAACGTTTGCATATAGCCGTCCCACAAAAATTCTGGAGTCATGGTTACTTGAGCCATACCACGTTGCGCCTGTGCCTGCCAAATCAGGTTCCACCAACGCTCGTGAGCCGCTAGAGCCGTTGCATATTCTGGAGCACGCGGATCAGTTACCTGGGCATGCTGAGCATAGCCAACACGACAGTGAATGTGCATGGCTCGCTGAGCGCACAGTTCTAAAATTGACCACTCAGAATCAATCAACCGCTCACACACGACACACCAGTGGCTAAAGTCACAGGTTAACTTCATCTTAGGAAAGTGCAGCAGCAGATCGCGAGTGATCCAGGGGTTAAACAGCGATCGACTGCGATGGGTTTCAAAGCTAATAGTCATACCAGATGCGTGTTCTAGTTCTAAGGCACGCCCAAAAAAGTCAACATTTTGCTGCCATGACCAGGCATCGTAGCCACACATCGTTGATACAAAGAGTGCACCCATCTCAGCCGCATGATCGACCGTCCACTTCAGGTCGTTGAGATGATCGTCAAGGGTGCGATCGCTCTTGGGTATCCACCAATCTCGTTCACTATCAAAATCAGTCCCTGTGGTCGCTTCAGCAATAAAGGCAAGTTGGCGATCGCTCAAGAATTGGCGCAAGACCTGCCGTTGCGAGTCATCTTTGGGAATGGGGCCTTCAATGCCGTTGAAGCCCGCCGCAACAGTTTGTTCTACTAACTCATCTAGATGGCTGGAACCCGACCATACGGTGCGTAATAGCAATAAGTCCATGAGTTGCGGTCTATCCTTTGTTGACCGCCCAAGGAACGGTCAGCTTAAAGATGAGTTTAAAGATAAAGTCAATGCCTAGCCCGATCAAGCCGATCAGAATAATGCCAACAAAAATCTCATCTGTTTTCAAAAAGCGTTGAGCCATCATAATCATGTTGCCTAATCCTGAGTTGGCTCCAACCAATTCAGCGACGACTACAAAGTTCCAAGCTCCAGCAACGTTAATGCGAAGTGTATCGATAATATTTGGTAGTGTTGCCGGAAAAATGACATGCAAAAACACATCTCGACGGCTCACTCCCATCGTGTAGGCAGCTTTAAGAAAGTCATCTGGAATGAATTTAACCGCATCGGCAATCATCAAGGTGTTGTAGAAGAAACTACCCAAAAAGATAATCACCACTTTTGAAGGTTCTCCCAAGCCTACCCACAAAATAATCAACGGAATAAAGGCAGCGGCAGGCATATATCGCAACAGGGCAACGATCGGCTCAAATAGTCCTTCCATACTTTTGAAAGTGCCAATCAACAGCCCCAATGGAACGCTGATCAATGCTGAAAATAGGAAGCCCCAGGCAACTCTAGAAATACTGGTCAGAGCATGGTGAACCAATTCACCACTTTGTAATAGGGCGATCGCTTGTTGAATCACCCCGCCTGGAGTTGGCAAAAACAACGGTTCTACAAAACCTCCGTAGGTCAACACGGCCCAGCCCAACACGGGCACCAAGAGCGAAAGTGCCATCAGGGTGTAATAGAGTCGTTTGGGGATGTCGTTCCGAATTCGCCAAAATACGGATCGTCGCTGACGAGATGGTTTGGTGGGTCGTTGTTCAGGTTCCACAAGCGAGATTGATGGCGGCATTTGAGTTTTCATAAAAATTTTCCATGAATGGACTTACACTATCCAGCCGCTGCTAAAATTTCGTCTCGAATTAACTGCAAAACCTCTTGCCGTTTACGTTGAAATAGCTCAGTTCCTTTGATCGATAGATCGCGATGATCATCAAAATCTAACTGTACTTCGGCTTTAATTTCACCAGGACGAGACGACAAAACATAAATGCGTTGGGATAAAAAGACCGCTTCTTCGACATCATGCGTCACCATAAAAATGGTTTTGTGAGTTTGTCGCCAGAGCCGCAACATAAACTCTTGCAACACCTCTTTAGTTTGAGCATCCAATGCCCCAAAGGGTTCATCCATCAACAAAATATCGGGTTCATTGGCAAGTGCACGAGCGATCGCCACTCGTTGTTTCATTCCCCCAGACAGTGCCCTTGGCAACGCATCGGCAAATCGGGTTAAGCCAACCGTTTCCAGATAATAAGCCACCCGTTGCTGACGCTCCGCCAATGGGATTTTTTGCATCTTCATGCCAAATTCCACATTTTGAGCCACTGTTAGCCAGGGATAAAGGGTGTAATTTTGAAACACCATACCTCGGTTAGCTCCAGGGCCATCAATTGGATTTCCCTCTAGCAAGATTTCACCAGAGGTTGGTTCTTCTAATCCGGCAATCAAATTCAACAACGTAGACTTGCCACAGCCCGATGCCCCCACCACACAAACAAACTCATTGCGATAAACCGTGAGATTGATATTTTTGAGCGCAACGATCGCCCCTCGTTTGCCAGGAAAGCTTTTGTAGAGATTGCGAATCACCAGTTCAGAACGGTTCATACTAGAGCCTTCTATCCCTTTAAGTACTGTTCAACAAAGCGGCGATCGATATACGGCTCAATCGAATCAGGTTTACTGGTAATCAGGTCTTGTCCCACCATGAAGTCGCCAATGACCTGCGAGGAATAAATCACTGATTCCATACTGTCTCCTGGCTCAAACGTTTTGAGGCACTCTTCGGGAGTCAACCATGAAAATCCCTTGAGGATAGTGGTGTAGTCTTCTAGAGAGACCCCTGCCTGTTTTGCTTCAATCGATAACACCTCATCTAGATGAGCTTTTCGATATTCTAAGGTTTTATACCAAACCGTCATTAATGCCTGCACCGCTTCTGGTTGCTCGGTTAACACCCGATCATGAATCACGAGGGGATCGGGAATAATGCCTGGGATATCTTTGCTCGAAAAAATCACTTTCCCTCGACCAGACTGTACTGCTTGGCTGACAAACGGCTCATAGGAATAAACACAGTCTGTTTTTCCGGCGATCAATGCAGCCGTCGCCGCATCGGCAGATTGATTAACGACTTCAACCTGATCTGCTGCCACACCCCCTTGCTCTAAGGCTTTCAAAAAGAGCATGTGCCCGACTGTACCAAGCTCGATCGAGGCTCGCTTCCCGATCAGATCTTGAATGGAGTTGATCGCGGGTGAGACTAAAATGGCGTCTGCACCCAGTGAGACATCTGTGATGGCGATGATCTTTGTTTGCAATCCACCGGCTAAACCCGTCAACATATCGGATAGGGTCATTCCGGCAACATCCAGTTTCCCAGCATTAAATGCGGTGAGTTGATCCGATAACACAGGAAACCAGGTGACTTCTACATTGACCCCATTAGCAGTAAAAAAATCTTTTTCCTGTGCAACTTTCCAGGGCATAAAGCCTGCCCATAAATTCATGCCAACCTGTAAAGGTCGGCTTTGGGAAGTTCCAGAGGTACTGGCAGATTTTCCGCTGCAACTGACGGTGGCGATCGCTGCTGCTGTCGATAAAGCCGCAGACCGCAAAAACGATCGACGAGAGAGAAGAACCGAGAGGGGAACCCGATCAGTCATAGATTTGTCCTTTTGAGAGGGATGACAATTAAGCAGGGAGACGCAAGACGTAATCTTTGATAAAGCGATCGTTAATCAGCGTTGCAGTATCTGGAGGAGAAGTTTGTAGCAACTGTTGCTCTAACATGAAATCGGCAACGACTTTGCCTGCATAAAGAAGCGATCGCGTTGTATTTCCGGGTTGAAAGGTCTCTAGAGTTTGCTGCGGAGTTAGCCATTCCAATCCTTTTTGCAACGCAGCGTAATCCTCTACTGATACACCTGCTCGTTTTGCCTCAATCGCATAGGCATCCTTTTGATTTTGATTACGGAAGTCTAAAACTTGATGCCACACATCCACTAGCTTTTGCACCTCGACAGTGCGGCTATTGAGGAGCGAGTCATGGGCAACAACGGTGTCAGCTATTAATCCAGGAACATCTTTGCTTGAGAAAACAACGTTGCCTTTGCCACTGTGCAGCAGCTGAGTAATAAAGGGATCGTAGGAATAAGCCACATCTAACTTGCCAGCAATGATGGCACTAATAGCCGCATCGGCTGCCATGTTAACAATTGGCACTGACTGCGGATCGATGCCATTTTTAGCCAATGCTTGGAGAAATAGCAGATGCCCAATCGTGGCAATTTCAACCCCTGCTTGTTTTCCAACAAAATCTTGGACGGAGGTAACGGAATTGGACGCCACGATCGCATCTGCACCCGCAGAAACATCTGGCATCAAAATTACCTTACAAAGCACTCCGTTGGAGTTGCTCATAAACAGATCGTTTAATGTCAGATTGGCAATGTCAATTTTGCCAGCATTAAAGGCATTAATCTGATCTCCAAGAACCTGAAACCAGGTGATTTCAGCATTGACTCCGGCTGCTTTAAACAAGTCCTGATCTTCAGCAATCTGCCAGGGAATTGCTCCGGGCCACAGGTTAAATCCTAAACGAATCGGCTGATCTGACGCTTCTGATAAGGGTGGAGAGTGGGTCTGCCGACTACAACCGATCGTGAGGAGAGTGGTTGCCGTTGTTAATGCAGATGATCGTATAAACGAACGACGAGAAAAAGTATAAGACATAGAATTGATAGTCCTCCAACAATAAACTGAAAAGACTGGATGAATAACAAGTAGTGCATTACAGTAGTGCATTACGAAAATAAAGCTACATGCTTAATGCAGCACTCAACACTGATCGCTCAACCTATATCGAGTTCTACTAAACAGTTCTACTAAGCAGTTCTACTAAATACTTCTACTAAACAGTGGTTCGTCCACCATCGGCTACAATCGCTGCCCCATGCACAAATACAGCATCATCACTCGCAAGAAACAGAGCTACACGCGCAATGTCGTCGGGTGCCCCCAACCGCCCCACTGGAATCGACTGAATTGTGGCGATCGCTTCAGCCGTTGGATTGCTTGCTAAGTCAAATTCAGCTTGTAACATCGGCGTTTGAACAGGCCCTGGGCAAACTGCATTAATCCGAATTCCTTTGGCGGCCCATTCCACTGACAAGGCGCGAGTAAACGCTAATACACCTCCTTTGGTGGCGCAGTAGGCAGTATAAAGTGGCTGACCTACGATCGCCAACTCAGAAGCTGTGTTGATAATCACGCCGCCTCCTTGTTGCACCATGATTGGAATGGCATGCTTGCAGCCAAAGAATACACCTTTGAGATTGACATTAAACAACTGATCCCAGTCAGCTTCAGTCGTTTCGGTAATGGGTTTGAGGATAGATATTCCAGCATTGTTGTGTAGAACATCTAACCGTCCAAATTGTTGAACAGTGGTAGAGATCGCCTCTGCAACCTGTTGTTCTTGAGTCACATCTAGGGCGATCGCGTGACCTGTTCCGCCCGATTGTTCAATCAAGTGTTGAGTTTTCTCAGCGGCTTCTAAGTTGCGATCGGCAATTACAACGATCGCTCCTTCACTCGCAAACCTCAACGCAGTTGCTTGTCCAATTCCCGATCCAGCCCCAGTAATGAGACTAACCCTGTCCTTTAATCTCACGGTCTTGCCTCAGATGTTTTGTCTTAGATGGTGTGTCTTAGGGATGAGCATAGAACGGGAAAAACGAACAAATTGTAATTGCAACTACATTATTTCAATTTTTTTGCTAAATTCGCAATTCTAAGTTATTCTCTTTGCGCTTTCTAAGTAAATTCTGAATCCAGTTCATAAATCATGATTGAAATGATGTTTTAGTTCAGAAATGATTAACTCAAGAAACTTTACATTTGACTGAATTAGTCAATCAGGTTTTATCTGTAAAGCTTCTCTGACAAGGGGTTTAGCTCTACTATTTAAGATTGAATGATGAAGCCACACGATTTTTAAAGAAAGGGATAACCGGGTAAGAGAGTTAGATCTTAAAAAAATAGAAATGAGATAGGCGATCGATTAATTCTGAAATGACTCCAGAAACTATTGTCTGAATGCCTTGTCCCATAATTGCAGATACATTCTTTTGCACAAAACGCCTTCATCCTATAAATTCAGATGGAACCAGCATCCCATTCCTAAAACAACAAGTGTTTTAGCCCTAAGTTGAGGATTTAGCAGATAGCTCAAGAGTTGGTTAGTTTGTAGCACAAGTAACGAAATATTTTTTCAGCCTTGAATAGCCTTGCAACAGTGTCGATTTGCGCTGATCAGCGTAGCGTGGCTAACCCAACCTATCGCAACTCAAGAGCATTGCTGAATACAGGTATGATTCACAGACGTTCATACATTGGCTCAGCAACGTCCAACTCAAGAGTTGGTTAGGACAGGGTGTAAAGGTTTCATCTCCCTTCGGCTTGAGCGATCAGGGCGAAAGTTGGTTGGGAGCGAAGTCCCCATACCCTCTCGTATTCACTGTCTTTGACAGTTGATATACACAAATTTTGTGTTGGGTTTCATTGGCACTCCACCCCCCTTTTTAACTGAACACGCTACTACAATTCATGGCTTTTTCGGATTACTCGGTTCATTAACTGCCGTATTACACCAGTTTTGAGCACCATTTGAACACTATTAGGAGAGTTAGTTATGCCGTTTGCTTGGGCTGCGGATATTCGTTGTGCGGCTGTACTCAGCTTTGATGTTGATGGCGAGTCTGGAATGCTTCAGGCTGATCCTCGAAATAAAGATCGGCTCTCGGTCATGTCGTGGGCACGATATGGCCCCAGAGTGGGCGTCCCCCGAATCTTAGATATGCTTCGAGCCAAAGCGGTAAAAGCAACCTTCTTTGTCCCAGGCTATACCGCAGAACTCTATCCAGATCTGGTCAAACGAATTTATGAAGAGGGGCATGAAATTGGGGCACATGGCTATTTACATGAACCCGTATCTACCCTCGACCCAATTCAAGAAGAAGCGGCCTTGGTGCGAACCTGCACTATTTTGGAGCAAATCACAGGACGTAAACCCGTGGGTTATCGTGCCCCGCTGTGGGAAGTAAACCCTTGCTCTGCTGAGATTTTAGCCCGTCATGGACTGATTTACGATTCCTCATTAATGGATGACGATCGCCCCTACACTTTCTCGACCCCGGCAGGTGATCTTGTTCAGATTCCTGTTCACTGGACTAATGATGATTGGGAACAGTTTGCCTTTTTGTATGAACCTCGTGTTGGCAGCGGTGTGATTGAAAGCTGTGAAAAAGCACTCCAGGTTTGGAAAGAAGAGTTTAATGGGATGTACCGCTATGGGGGCGCATTTGTGTTGACGATGCACCCTGAAATCATTGGTCGTCCGGCACGGGTGATGTTGTTGGAGCAACTGATCGACCATATTCGATCGCACGAAGGAGTATGGCTCACGACCTGCGAAGAAATTGCCCGATATCAAATCAGTCGATCCGCTGCTTTAGCCAGTATGGAGGTTTAGTGAGTGATGACCGTTTCACCCCTGCTTGTCTCACCCCTGGTCAAAAATCTGGGAGCGATCGCCTATACTTTCACCTTGTATGCTCTAGGGGTTTTACTGATCACCGTTCAACCGTGGCAATGGAATATTGTGGGTGTTATTTTACTGGTGCACGCCCTCCTGTTGTCTGCCACCTTCACCCATGAATTTATTCACGGCAATATCTTTAAAGATCGGCAGTTAAATGCCTTTTGGGGGCAGGCAATGACCCACTTAAACGGGGGATGTTACGCTACCTGGGATGCCCTAGTCGAACATCACTTCAACCATCATTTGCACCATGCTGACTTTGTTGGGTTTGATTTTCTCAAATACTTCAATATGATGAATCCCTGGTTGCGTTCTATTTATGTAGTGTTGGAGTGGTTATACTTCCCCATTTTTGAATTTGAATTACGCTGGCGAGTCATTTTGGCTCCCTGGCTAGAAGCAGATAAGCGATCGCTACAAGGGCGGGCGATCGCTCTGATGCTTTATCGCATGACTGCTTTTGCAGTGCTCGCCTGGATCTCCTGGAAAGCATTATTGCTTTACTGTGTAGCTTATATTTCGTTTGTCAATGTCATGCGATTTGCCGACGCATTTCACCACACCTACGATTACGCCATTGTTGGACAAGAGTTCCCCAAACGCGATCGCCTTTATGAGCAGGAACACACGTTTTCTAATTTGGTTTCAGTCAAATATCCCTGGCTCAACCTACTCTTTCTCAACTTTGGTTATCACAACGCTCATCATCACAACATGAGTTGTCCCTGGCATGAACTCCCCGAATTACATCAAAAGCTCTACAGCGACCAAGGAGGAGGATTGTTACCGCTACCCCAATTGGTGAGCAATTATCATCGCTTTCGGTTATACCGCTTGTTCTCTGGGCAAGGTGATGCCACTTTAGACGACAATGCTGTTTCTAGTCCTTTCACAGGTGGGGTTGGGGTGTCCTTTCTCACACCTCCATAACTTACAGAGTGAGAAGGCACTCTTCACACACATTCATCCCAAAAATATCCACAGTTGGCATCAATCCCAGTTTCTCTGGGATCACTCAATCTGCAACGGCAACTAGGCACTAGCCCATGCGACGTAGGGGTTTGGGCTTTTTGCTAAAGGGGGGCAGAGAAGTCTCCCCTTGAGGATCGTAGATTAAATAACGTTGGAAACCTCACTCCACCTCCACCCCCCTTTCCAAGTCGGAGAAAGGCAGGGGGAGAGGTCATTTTAAAGAAGAAAATCGATGTTATTTAATTCGTGTTTCTTAACTATTTCAGGAGATTGATGGTATTACGTAACTAATTACGTAACTAGTTACGCATTTATGGATTTTTACTCTCATACGGGTAAGTTGGCGTTAGGTAGTCGCCTGCGCCGCTTGAGCGACAAACTGACAGAAGATGCTGCAAAAGTTTATGCTCTTTATGACGTTCCGTTAGACCCTAAGTGGTTTCCAGTCTTTTATGTGCTGTCTCATCAAGAAAAGGCATCTATCACTGAGATTGCTCAAATGATTGGGCATTCCCATCCATCAGTAAGCCAGATTGTCAAAGAAATGAGCAAAAAAGGACTGGTTACAACCGATAAAGATCGCCAAGATGCAAGAATTAATGTTGTGAGACTTTCTGATAGTGGAAGACATCTGATTCCAAAGCTCGAAAAACAGTATATTGATGTCGCCCAGGCTGTCGAAGCTCTTTTGTCAGAGACACAGCATGATTTATGGAAAGCACTTGAAGAAGTGGAATTTTTACTAACAAATCAGAGCTTTTTAGATCGAGTTAAAGCCATCCAAAAAACTCGTGAACGTCAGCAGATTGAAATTATCGATTACTCTCCTGAGTTTCATCAGGACTTTAAACGACTGAATTATGAATGGATTGAAAAATATTTTAAGTTAGAGGACTCAGATCATCAATCTCTTGATCATCCAGATATAACAATCCTACAACCAGGAGGTCATATCTACCTAGCACGTTATAACAACGAAATCGTTGGCACTTGTGCCTTAATTAAGGTAGATCACAAGACTTATGAGTTAGCAAAGATGGCCGTAACCGAAAAAGCAAGAGGTAAAGGAGTTGGCTGGTTATTAGGGCAAGCGACCATCAATAAAGCTCGTGATTTAGGAGCAAAAGTCATTCATCTAGAAAGTAATACGGTTTTAGAACCAGCCATCAATCTCTATCAAAAATTAGGTTTTCAGAGAGTGCTTGGGCACCCTTCGCCCTATGAACGCTGCAATATTCAAATGGAA
Organism: Oculatellaceae cyanobacterium bins.114; assembly: GCA_033764315.1. Lineage (GTDB taxonomy): Bacteria > Cyanobacteriota > Cyanobacteriia > Elainellales > Elainellaceae > FACHB-1407. Next base: position 1,400 of record JANRJA010000179.1, on the reverse strand, counting down.
CTTAAGCTTGTTGGCTAGATTTGCTGGTAGTCTTAAACAAAAGGATATGCAGCGAGGAGCACTACATATCCTTACTCAAAAATCATTACTTTTAGAGGACTACCGAAAAAGGAAATGAGTCACGTCTAACAAGTTACGATCCGATAACTGTTGATGCTGTTACTTGCGACTGGAAAGGTTAGGTTCACTGAACAAGCCTTCTCTAACCCTCATACCGCTAGGCGTAATCCGCTGGAATCTTGGGGTCGAGCATGCAGGTAACGCCCAGTTGTGGCTAAACTGGCGTGTCCTAACGTCATCTGAACTAAGTTAACAGGAGCACCCCGCTCCAAGGCATGAGAAGCATGGGCATGACGAAACCAGTGGGGAGAAACTCGTTCTCCAATCCCAACTCGTTTGCAAGCGGCTCGAATCATGCGGCGAACACTACTCCGGTTGATCTTGCTACCCCGTCGATTTTGGAATATCAAGTCGTTGATAGTCGCCTCTGCTTTAATGCTCTCTAACACTTGCAACGTCTGAGCACTGAATACAACCACTCTGGTTCTGCCTCCTTTGCCGAATAACGTGACTTGTCCTCGCCCCTGTTGTACCCCTTGCAAATCTCGCCACCGCACGTCACACAGTTCACTAATCCGAGCACCCGTGGCATACAGCAGACGTAATAAAGCGTGTTCTTGCAAGGTGGCAGTGGCATTGAGTAAGTTTAAAACTTGCCCTTCACTCAAGATGCGCTCGGCTAGAGTATCTTTTGCACGGGGTGGTTTCAGGAGTTGGCTGACGTTAACAGGCAAGACTCCCAGTTTATAGCCAAAGCTCAGCAAGGACTTTAAGCTGTTGAGCCGTCGTTGTTGCGTGGAGACGGCATAGCCTCGTTCGACTAGAGATTTAGCAAAACCTTGCAAGTCATTGAGCGTGACCCGTCTCAGTTCCTTTTGACCCGTGATACTGAAAAACTGAGCTAAATCTCGCCGATAAGCATCCTGTGTATTCTGGCTCTTGTCATGCAGCCATAACTCTACTAGCTGCTCGTCGTTTTCTACATTAGCAATCTCGCTATCCGCATTCTCTTCATTCCAAACCATCTCCCACCTCGACTGAACGAGTGTTTACAGGGAGACTTTACACTACATCCGTCCTACTGTTCGGTCTCACAACTATACTTATGCGGCGTTCGGTAGCACCAGCGGTCAGACTGGCAGCACAGAGAACAGCTACCAGTTTGCTGGAGAGCAGTTTGATGAGAATTTAGAGCAGCACTAGGGCACTCGTTGAGCACTTCCTCTAACCGATGTGGCTCTCGCTCTGGCAACTGTTTCTCATACCCTAAGGCTTGGTTCAGCACTCGACCGAGTTTGTGCACCCACTCATGCGCTTGAGGTTGACCAATGCCAAACAGA
>JANRJA010000174.1:0-15839 GCA_033764315.1 Oculatellaceae cyanobacterium bins.114 | reverse complement strand
GCTGTTTTTACCTGTTCCCAAACTTCATCGGGAAGCAGAAAAGTAGAGTTGATTTCTGTGAAGACCGTCATTTCCTAAACGTTCAGATGCAACTACTACAAGTCTTACATAACTTTAATGGTTTTCGGATAGGTTCTAAGTGTTCATTATTCATGTTTGAAAACGTTACAGGGATAGGACACGACTTTTGCTAATAAACTCAGTCTAGATCTAGCCACCCTCAACAGGAAAATTTATACCAAAATACATCTACCTAGAACTTAAAGACAACGCTCACTCATCTCTCGATGAAGATCGCTATAGGAGGTTCTAGGTAGATCAATACGTTGGATTAAGGGATTTAATGCAGCAAAAGTAGGCGATCGCTATGACGTTTTCTAACCTTTGACACACAGAACCTGTTTTAGGGTCGCAACCACCTCTACCAGGTCGGCTTGTTGTGCCATGACTTGATCAATTGGTTTATAAGCACCCGGGATTTCATCTAGCACCCCTTTATCTTTACGACACTCGACCCCTTGCGTCTGCTGGATTAAATCATCCAACGTAAAGTTTAGCTTTGCCTTGTTGCGAGACATTAACCGTCCTGCACCGTGGCTACACGAGCAATAGCTCTCAGCATTGCCTTTACCTTTTACGATAAAGGATTTAGCTCCCATTGAGCCAGGAATAATTCCATAATCGTCCTGACGCGCCCGCACTGCCCCCTTACGAGTGACATATACCTCTTCGCCAAAATGCACTTCCTTTTCAGCGTAGTTGTGGTGACAGTTAACCTGTAGCAACGGCTTCATCGGCTTACCGCCCGCCAAATGCTTTTCAACCACTCGCATCAATCGAGCCATCATAACATCTCGATTCATGCGGGCATAGTCTTGTGCCCACTGCAAATCTCGCCAATAGGCATGAAAATTGGGAGACTGTGCCACAAAGTAAGCCAAGTCAGGGTCTGGCAGAGCCAGATTTGACATTTTGGCTAACTCACGAGCCGTGTTGATGTGACACTGTGCCAACATGTTGCCAATATTGCGAGAGCCAGAGTGTAACATCAGCCAAACCTGGTTTTCGGTATCCAGGCAGACCTCAATAAAGTGGTTGCCTCCGCCTAACGATCCCATCTGTCGCATGGCTTTGCCCTTCAGGTCTTGCACCCCTCGGTGCAATTCCTTGAAGTGGTTCCACCCCTGCCAGTTAGAAGCCGTTTTGTCTACCGCTTTGTTTTCGTTGAACCCGACCGGGATCAAGGCTTCAACGTCAGAGCGGATCTGTTTGAGTTTGCCGTCTAACTGATCAACCGTAAAGGGTGTTTTGACAGCGCACATGCCACAGCCAATATCAACCCCAACCGCCGCTGGAATCAGGGCATCTTTGGTTGCGACAACAGAGCCAACCAGGGCACCTTTGCCCAAGTGAACATCGGGCATGAGGGCTACATGTTTAAAGACAAACGGCAGAGAAGCCACATTTTTTGCCATTTGAGTTTCTTCAGACCCCAGCGCATGATTTGCCCAAGAGAGGACTGGGGCTGGAGTAGATAGTTTGAGTGATTCGTAAGGCATGGTTATTTTTTGTTGGGATGATTTTTGTAATGATTTCGCTGGTTTTTGGTGATGCGTTTCCACCGTTCTTTTTCAACCAGTTGCGATCGCTGATCTTGTTGTCGAGATAAGTGCCCCAGTTCTCGCTGCAATTTTTGGTAGTTCGCAAAGCGGCGATGATCAAGGGTTCCCTGGGCGATCGCGGCTTGTACCTTGCATCCCGGTTCACCAGCGTGTTGACAATCTCGAAAACGGCATTGTTCTGCCAACTCCTCAATGTCAGCAAAGGTTTCTTGCAGGGGGTCTGCTCCTGCCCAAACTTGGATTTCCCGCATACCGGGCGTATCCATAATCAACCCACCACTGGGTAACCGTAGTAATTCCCGATGGGTGGTGGTGTGTTTGCCGCGATCATCGCCTTGGCGAACCGCTTGCACTACTTGGATCGTAATGCCGAGTAGTTGGTTTGTCAGGGTGGATTTGCCCACCCCCGATGAACCCAGCAGGGCAACTGTTTGTCCGGGTTGGCAATACTGCTTTAAGGCATCTAGCCCCTGTTGTTGAACTGCACTAACGGCAATCACAGGCACACCCAGAGCGATCGCCTCTACTCGTTTTACAAACGCAGCAACATCGTCACACAGATCTGCTTTGTTCAACACCACCACTGGATTTGCGCCACTCTCCCAGGTCAAAAGCAGATAGCGTTCAATGCGGTTGGGGTTAAAGTCTCGGTCTAACCCTGATATCAAGAAGACCGTATCAACATTGGCTGCAACCACTTGCTCATCTGTCGTGCCACCCACCACTTGACGCGAAAACTTACTTTTTCTAGGCAAGATATGGTGAATAGTAGCTCTCTGATCGTGGCTCTGTTGGGGGATGACGACCCAATCTCCCACCGCTGGAAAATCAGCTAACCCGATCGCCTGATGACGCAGCTTACCCGTCACCTCCGCTGTACAGTCTCCCTGCTCAGTGTAGAGGGTATATGCGCCCCGATGCTCAGCGGCAACCCGTCCAACCCGATAGAGATTAGAGCGGTTGGAGTTGCAGTAGTGGGCAAAGGCTTGAGCAAAATCGTCATTCCAGCCCAATTGCGTTAAGTTCATTGGAATGTCCTCAATGTGAATCTCTTATGCTGAGGTTCACAGAGGCAGGGTTAATCTCTAGGGGAGAATCGATGCCTGAGTCTGGCAATTACCCAAACTGGGGAACTGCTTCGCACCGCCGCTAGTTCCTCTGTAAACTCTTCAGTTGTGTGGGAACGATTGCAGTGGAATTTGAAACCGACTCAGCCATATAGCCTCCTTATTAATTTTTAGAAGGGATTTTGGGTCTAGAAACGCTACACAGAAGCGATCGCCTTTGACGTAGCCACGTTGGGGGTGAAGAGCAATGATTTAGAGTCGTCGCTTTTCATACTACATTGATACTACAAATTAGTAATAGCTGTCAACTCCTTGCTTCAGAGAGTACCCCTGTGGGGAATATGATTATTGCTTGACACTCTTCAGAATAAAGGGCATCCCTCGCAAGTTAAACGCTTGCTCTTGGGCGATGACTCACGCTCTGGAGATTCTTGATATGTCTGATGTAGCCCCCGCCCCCCAATCCACTGAGCTATTGCCTGATCCGCTTGTCTTGCCTGCACTGTTTACGACAAAAGGGTTATTAGCTGATCTAGCTCAACACGATTCATTTGCAACCGCGATCGCCCTTGCTTTTGGAGATCAGAGCAGCAGCAGTGCCTTCACCGATGTGCAACAGCAGTGGATCAGCGGCCATTGGCAAGCACCTGCGATCGCCATCCTCTCAGCTCAAGAGTTGAACGGCGCACGCGGAGCCTATGCCAGCGAGACGGATACGATTTATCTGTCGCGTGAGTTTGTGTTGGCTAGTGTTTCTCAGCCTGATCTACTGGTCGATGTGTTGTTGGAAGAAGTGGGACATTACCTCGATGATCAGATCAATTCAGTAGACGCACTCGGTGATGAAGGAGCGATTTTTGCGCAGTTGGTAAGACACCAAACCATTGCTCCCAATCATCTCCACCAGTTGCAACAACACAATGATCACAGCACCATTCAACTCAATGGACATGGGTTGGCTGTAGAGAATGCAGACTTCACCGGAACAAACTTAAAGAGTGCGTTGATCAGTTCGTTAGGAACGCTGATCGATAATATTAAGAGTCTAATTAACAATGATGTTTTGCAAGGGTTACCGTTGCTGGGTAACGCCTTGGGAATTGCCAATCCGTTTGATACTGTCCTTAATAATTTCCGCGATCAGATCATCACGCGACTCAACGCCATTCCCGCCAATGGGAGCGTCACCGAGGTGCAGCAAGCACTGTTTCAGGTGTTGGGGTCTGGGGGATTGGGAATTTTGCGCGATCGCCCTGAAGATGCCAACACAACGGTGAGTGCAGACGACATTATCATTGACGTTGCAGCAGACGGCAGCAAAGTTGAATTTAAGCTGGCGATCGGCAAACAAATGAACTCCACCCTACCCCTAACATCAGATTTGGGGCTTCCCTTCTTTGGGTTAACGCTCAACGGAAGTGCTACGTCTAACCTGGATGTGGGGGTCAATCTGGATTTTGGGATCGATGCTACAACAGGGTTCTTTGTCAATACCGCTGCATCGGATCGAGAAGTAGAAATTAACCTCTCTACCTAACTCAAAGATAGTGCTGGCAACCCTTCAGTGCTAACGGGTCATTTAGGATTTTTGACACTCACTGCAACTGATAACAACAGTTCGTTTAATGGCAGTTTCACAGGCAATCTGGGTGGTTCGTTGGCAACCCTCACAGTTGACCCTGCTCTAACAGGCAACCTGCAACTCGACTTGGCCCTTAATAGCAGTTTAGGGGACAGTGCCCGGTTGCCCTCGATTGGAGCAGACCTTGAGCTGAATTGGGGATTTGGAGCTGGAGATGGCAAAGCCGATGGGCGATATCAGGGGCAAGCTCCGACGGTGGATTTTAATAACGTGCGGTTAAACATTGGGAGCTTCTTTAGAAGTTTTGCTGAACCTGTCTTTGGCACCCTCAACGATGTTTTGGAGCCAATCGCACCAATTGTGGATATCCTGCAAACTCGCCTGCCGGTGTTGGACACTTTTGGGCGCAGTTTTTTGGATAGAACGGGTAGCCCGACTGATGGACCGGATGGACAGGTAACGTTGCTAGATCTGGTGAAACTGCAACAGCCAAGTGCGCCTTTAGGGTTCATTGGGGCGATCGCTCAGATTATTGACCTGACCGAAACAATCAATGATCTGTCTGATGCAGATGGTCTGCCTCTGAGTGTGGGCGGATTTCAATTGGGTGCAGCCAACGACATCCGTAATAGTGGTTTTAGCCTGAATACAGTCGATTTGGGGAGTTTGTCACCGATCGCCAAAACAGCAACAGAAATCCTCAATGAGGTCAGCGATCTGTTAGGAGACAGCGAGGCAATTCAGGACTTTATTGGTGGGGTTGAAACTCCACAAGGACCACAATTTCCGATTCTCACTGATCCCAACCAGGTATTTAAACTCTTGCTGGGTCAGAATGCAGAGTTCTTCCAATACACCCTGCCTCGATTAGAGTTTGAATTTGGGTTTGATGTCTTTTTCCCCATTTTGGGGCCATTGGGAGCATTGATTGAGGGCAATTTGAATGCGGCGATGCAACTGGCGGTGGGCTATGACAGTCGAGGATTGCAGCAGTTTTTGGTGGGAGGCGATAGCTTATTTGGAACAGCAGATGATCTAACAGACCCAAGCCGAATTTTTAATGGCTTCTACATTGACAATAGGCTCAGTGCTACTGGACCCGGTGGTCGTCAGTCAGGTGCAGAGTTGAATGCCTCGCTAAATGCTTACGGCGCAATTAATATTGGCATTGCCAGTGCAGGCGTCGGTGGTGGAATTGGCAGCAATCTCACAGTCTTACTGAATGACCCCACTCCGGCAGACAATAAAGTCTATTTTGATGAGTTTTCATCTTGTATTTTTGACCCCGTCAAGGGCGCTATCACCGCTGGGTTGAATGCTTTCATCAAATTTGGCATTGGCCCGTTTAGCTATACCAAACGGTTTAACATCGCCAGCACCACGCTTCTGAGCTTTGAGGCGGGTTGCTCTGCGGAGGAACAGAGTGATCCGATTCGCCATCGCTTAGCCCTAACCAGTGGCACCACCCTGCAACTGGCGATGGGTTCTCTGGCGGGCGATCGCCGCATCAACAATATTCCTGGCACTGACATCGCCGAAACCTTTAAGGTCGATCTCAAGTCTGGCTCCCCCAACAATGCCACGCTGACGGTGTTGGCGTTTGGGGCAAGGCTAGACTACAGCAACATTGCTCTGATCACGGCCAATGGGGGTAATGAAGATGATTCAATTTTGATCACGGCAGCGGTGCTGACTCCGGCTGAACTCAGCGGCAATGGCGGCAACGACCAACTCTATGGCGGCAGTGGGGGCGATCGCTTAGAAGGGAATGAGGGTGATGATGCGCTCTATGGTGGGGCAGGCAATGACTCCATTTTCGGCGGAGCCGGGGTTGACCTGTTAGATGGCGGCGCAGGGGCAGACTTATTGGATGGTGGCGATGGCCCCGATGCGGCAAACGACATTGACACCGTCAGCTATCGTGAGTCAGCCGTGGGCATTCAAATTTTGTCTACGCTAGCGGGACTGGTGGGTGTGGGCGGTGATGCTCAGGGTGATCGCCTAATCGAGATCGAGCACATCGAAGGGTCGCGGTTTGCCGACACAATCAATGGCGATGGCAACAACAACACTCTGGAAGGGTTAGAAGGCAACGACATCCTACGGGGTGGCAATGGCGATGACATTCTCTTAGGCGGATCTGGACGCGATCGCCTGGAGGGTGGCAATGGGCAAGACTGGACGAGCTATCTCACGTCTTCTGGTGCGGTCACGGTCAATCTGGCAACAGGAACGGCCTTTGGGGGCGACGCCGATGGTGAAACCTTGAATTCGATTGAAAGCCTTCAGGGGTCAGTGTTTGGCGATCGCCTCAGTGGTAATGCCAGCAACAATGAACTGGATGGTTTTTATGGCAACGACATTTTGGTTGGGCGAGGGGGTGCAGACACGTTAGAAGGGGGCGATGGCGAAGATTGGGCAAGCTATAGCTTGTCACCCAGTGCCGTTAACGTCAGCTTGCTAGAGGGTCGAGGCAAAGGGTTTGGCTTTTTAGAGGCTTTTGGTGGTGGGGACGGCAGAGATGACACCTTGAGAAACATTGAGAATCTAGAAGGCTCTCGGTTTGACGACATCCTGGCAGGAGATAATAACACCAATATTCTCAAAGGGTTGGCGGGCAACGACACCCTACAAGGCAATGGAGGGAACGACACCCTCTTGGGCGGTGCAGGCGGTGACACCCTGGATGGTGGCGATGGAATTGACCTGGTGGATTATGACGAATCGCCTCTCGGAGTCGTGGTCAACCTCAAGACTGGAGTGGGGTCGGGTGGTGATGCTCAAGGCGACAGCTTCATTCAATCGGTTCCCGGCAGCATCGCGACGGTGGAGCATGTGCGCGGTTCCAAGCGGGCTGACTCACTCACCGGAGATGACGGCAACAACATCCTTGACCCCAACCTGAGCGGGGGTGGCATCGATCAGGTGTCTGGTGGAGCCGGAGATGACCAATTGCGAGTCGATTACTCCTTCCAGGATACGGGGGGTATGTTTGGTGGCTTTGGTTTTGGCTACATCATTCGTGACAATGCACGGGGGGCAACGCGATCGCTCGACCAGTATGCATCCGGTTATGTCTTTCAAGATCGAGTCAACTTTGGCAGTGATATTGAACGCTTTTACCTGCGTGGCTCTATTTATGCCGATTCTATGTTTGGGGGTGCTGGGGCAGACGTGTTCTTACCTGGAGGGGGCAATGACTTTGTTAGCGCAGGGTTGGGCGATGACCAGATTCTCGGTGAGGACGGCATCGATACACTCTCGGCTGACTTCTCCAATCGCAGTGATGCCATTACTTTAGAAAGCTTTTCCATCACTCAAGAGAGCCAATCTAGCGTTACAGTGGGTGGCAAAACCATCAGCCGCATCGAAATCTACAGAGATATCTCTACGGGCAGCGGGGGCGATCGCCTGACGCAACTCGATCGAGTCAACAATAACTTCAATACGGCTAGTGGCAACGATATTGTCAATCCGGGGTTAGGGTTTGACACAGTTACGGGAGGCACAACTCCTCCCCCTGGTTTGCTGTTGGCATCCGTTAGCACACCACCCGAACTGGATGTCCTTGTCCTCGATTACTCAGTGGGTGACACAGGCAGCGGCATGGCAATGAGTGGTGATCCGCGATCGCAAACGGGGTTCGCCTTTAGAACCGTTGCCCCTGGCTCTGAAACAGTGTTAGATGCGATCGCCTTCAGTCAGTTTGAGCGACTGGATGTGACGGGAACTAGCCAAGATGATGTGCTGTTTGGCAGCGATGGGTATGACACACTGCGAGGACAAGCCGGGAGCGATCGCCTCGTGGGCAACCGGGGCAACGACGAGTTGTTAGGCGGTGATGGCAATGACATCCTCATCGGCACCAATAACACCAACTACGGAAGTGGCGAATTTAATAATTTCCCCAGAGACATTGACATTCTCAATGGAGGAGTTGGGGCAGACACGTTTGTCTTAGGAGAAATCAATACTCGGTTCTATAGCAATGCCCAGGCTGGTGATTATGGGTTAATTACAGACTTCAATCTGGGAGAGGGCGATCGCATTCAACTGCAAGGTATCCAGGCGCGTTATGTGCTTGTCACTGGCTCTGATAGCAGCGGCAACTTCACCTCTATTTACTGGACTCCACCCCCAATTATCCTTAGAGCCGTTGGCATTCAAGATAACAATGATGCTGCATCTGCCTTCGCTGCATCAAATAATATCCCAGCCGATGGTGAATTGATTGGTGTTGTTAGAGGAACGACCGGGTTAACTCTCGATTCTCCCGCTTTCCAGTTTGTCTAATCCCACTTTTCAAAAGGGAGGCTATTGATCAGACCTCACCGTTTGCAACACCCCTCTTGAGCAAAGACAGGTCGAGAGGGGGCAGATCGATAGCCTCCCCCAAAAAGAATGGATAAAATCCCCATCCCTACAAGCATTACGCCCTCACTGGAGCAACCCTATGGCATTCACAATCTCGCAAAATAATGACGGATTTCAACTCCTGACCAATCTTTTAAACTCAGGTGGTACGGCTGGTTTAAGCAATTTCTCGATCGCTTTAGTAGGCGACGGACGAGCCTTTGGCACGTTCCAGGATGACCCCTTTAGCCTCACCAATGGCATTACCCTCAGCACAGGGCAAGCCACCCATCTTGTGGGAGCTAACACCCGTGACGGCAGAACTGCTCCTGGCATTGATTTAAGCACCGACTTTGGGGCGATCGGTAACCCCGATGACACCATCTCCATTCAGATCGACTTTGATGTCAACAACATCGCTGAACGCCTCTATTTTCAGTATGTGTTTGGGTCTGAAGAGTTCCGTGAGTTTGGTGGCAGCGTATTCAACGATTCCTTTCGGTTAGAGCTAAATGGCACTAATCTGGCAACCTTGAGTGACCTGACCACCAGTGTTACGATTAACAATCTCGTTTCTTCTCCCGATGGGGCTTTTCACCCCGACTATATCGATAATCCAGTGGGAGTTGGTCCCAATAGCAGCATTACCAAGTTAGATGGTTATACCCGACCGCTGCTATTTACAGGCAATCTCATTCAAAATGCTCGAAATACCCTCGTCATCACCGTGCGGGATGCGTTCGATGGGATCTTTGATTCGGCTCTGTTGATCAAAGGCGGCACCTTGGGCAGCGTGCGTCCTCCCGATATTTCCGGCTTTCCCTGGGGAGATGGGGGTGGTGACACAATTCCTCCTGGCGGTGAAGATGGCACAACAGGAGGTGATGGGTCAGGTGGCTCAACGACATTTCCCATTGATCCGAGTGGCGGTACAGGCGGCACAGGCGGTACAGGCGGCATTGTAGAGATTACCAATTTTGGTGGGGTAGGACGGGGGGCTCGACCGTCTGCCAGCACTATTGCAGCAGCAGACACACTGCAATTTGAGGGAGTTGGATTAACCGCTGACAACCTACTGCTGACTCAAGTGGGTGCAGATTTAGAGGTGAGCTTTGAAGGACTGGACACCCCCATTGTTAGACTCAAAACCTTTCAGTTAGAAAACCTGGACAATCTCACCAAAGCTACAGGGGCATCTGTTAACTTGGGCAATATTTTGTTTGATGGGCAAACCGCGATCGCCGATAGTTTTGATGTCTTTAACGCCGAATGGACGAATAACTCGCTATTTAACCGCAATTCGGTCACATTCCTCAACGATCGCGCTAACACCGTTAAGGGATTCAACAACTCAGCCGATGTCATCAATGGACAAGGCGGCAACGATCGCCTGGAAGGGTTGAGTGGTAATGACATTCTGCGGGGTGGTGCAGGCACCGATACTCTGTTGGGGGGTGACGGAGACGATACGCTGGTTGGCAATGCAGGTAGCGATCGCTTGACGGGTGGTAGCGGCAGCGATGCGTTTCGACTCCGTCTGGGGGATGGCACAGATACGATTACAGATTTCAACATCACGAGCGATCGCATTGAGTTAGGGGGTGGACTCTCTCCAACGGATATCAGTCTGGTGCAAGGAACAGGCAGCAATGCCAGCCATACTCTCTTGTTGTTTAATAATGGCGTGACGAGTGAGACATTAGCGATTTTGCGAAATGTTCGAGCGATCGATGTTTCTCCATCGAGCATTCTTTTGGTGTGAGGGTTTTGGGTTGTTTAGCCTCATGGCACAGTTAACCAAAGTGAAGGAATCGCTCCCTCCACTTTGCTCTAACGGCTCAAAGCAGCGGCGGCAGACAACCTCAAACTTAGCACCAGTAGTTTGCGATCGTCCGCACCAACATGTTGTTGGACTGCGTTGCCCCACCCACTGCTCTAAGTTGAGGCGATCGCGATGCCCCGCAATAGTCTGATAGTTTACAGCCAATCAAGTTGTAGGAGCATTGACCGTGTCCTGGAGATTCTCGCGAACTAGGTCAGCCGTAATATTTTCGGTTGGACTAGTTCCAACTACTGTAACCGTCACATTTTGAGCGGGCAAATAGAACATCTGCCCCTGTGAAACAAACGTAGCACCTGTGTGTCCCCAAACTTCTCCGATTCCTGGAACATCCTCGGAAACAGAGATCCCTGAGCCGTAGCGCAACCCTTCAGATTCCGTTGCCACATTGTTGTAAAGCATGGCTTTTAAGGTCGCTGGAGCTAAAAGTTCACCACTGAATAACGCTTGAGAAAACTTGGCGACATCCTTTGAGGTTGAAACAATGCCACCGGCAGCACCCGCCCAGTAAAGGCTCTCGTTCAGCGGTTCGAGTTGACCGTCTCCATCAATATCGATATAACCTCTAGCCCAATTGCCTTTCACCGTTTCCTGAGGGGCATAAAAGGTATCTGTCATACCCAAAGGATCAAAGATGCGCTGATGGAGTTGTTGGGCAACGGTTGATCCCGTTGCGGTTTCAATGATCTCTCCCAGCAGAATGTATTCAGTGTTGCAATAGGTGTAGTCTTGTCCCGGCTCAAATAGAGCGGGTTTGTCTGCAATGTAAGAAATTAGCTCCTTTGTCGTAAAGGAATACTTCACCAGATCGGGGTCATTAATGGCTGAATTAACCAGTTCAGATACGTAATCTCGAATGCCGCTGGTGTGATTCAGCAATTGCTGAATCGTGATGCGATCGCTATTGGGAATTTGGCGTGACAGATCTGGCAACCACTGGCTCAACGTGTCATTCAAACTGAGTTTTCCTTCATCGCGCAATTGCAAGATGGTGGTGGCGATGATGGGCTTTGTAACGCTACCAATACTAAAGAGCGAATTACCATTAACTGGGGGTTGGGTTTCTCGATTGGTATATCCGCCAAATCCTGACCAGACGGTTCCATCTGGAGCAACTACCGTTGTAGCTGTGCCTGTTGTATCTGGGTTTTGAGCTAGGAATTGATCGAGATTGGTTTGCAAGGCACTTGCTAACTGAGCCGATCCAAAGACAAGATCATGGGCTGATAACGCTCGGTTCACACCAGAAAGAAAGGCAATTTTCTTGCCCTGATCCAGTACAAAGGTGCCATTCTGCGAGATTTGGAAGGTCACGTCTGCAACGGTCGCTCCCAAGCGCAAGATTTTAAGTTGGTCGGTACCGACCTTAAAGTCTGTAATAACGCTGGCTTTTGTCGCCCAAGGACTGCCAACCCCAAACTGATCAGCACCACGCCCACCCGTGAGGCGATCGCCCCCCTCATAGTCCATCAGCTCATCATTGCCATTACCGCCATTGAGTTGATCAATCCCAGCTCCACCGTCCAAATAGTCGTTGCCATCGCCCCCTGCGAGTTGATCGGAGCCAGATTCACCTTTAAGCGTGTCGTTCCCCCTACCGCCCCAAAGGTGATCACGCCCTGACCCACCAACTAGCAAATCGTGACCATTCTTTCCGGTCAATCGGTCTCGCCCTGCTCCACCATTCAATACGTCTTGCTTTTGCCCGCCCACAATGTGATCGTTGCCATCATTGCCAAACAACACATTAGCTTGACGAATGCCTCCCGTGATCACATCATTGCCCTCTAACCCATACAAGGCTACGCTGGAGCGGTTGTTTCGCGGATAATCGCCGTTGAGACTATCATTACCATCGGTGCCAATGTGGGAAAGAGCAAGCGGGTTGGAAGTGGATAGTAAAGACAAGCCGTAACCCGAATTAGCACCGAATGCAGGATAGATAGAAGAATTGCGAGTCGATACTGCCAACATTGACTCTGGCTGATAGTTGGAGTCGGTCAAAGAAGTGGTGTCCATAGGATGATCCTCAAAACTGACGGATAGCCAGATGGCTGGTGAACTGGTTCGACTATAGGAATTTCCTCCCCCCTGCCACATCGATCGCCTGGACTTGACCGATAGATCAATAGCGACGGCCTGAAGACAAATGATAGATTGACTGCATTCAACTCAAACAGGTGATATGGCAGTCTCAAAGCAGCAGAGCGTAACCAGAGCGTTATCAGGGCGACGAGTGTTGGAATGGTTGAGGACGAGAACATTTCAACTCGAATCGCTGACTGGCTCTTCGACGTCTGCTGAATACAGGACTTGGCAACGCCAATTTTTAGGACGACGATTGCGACTGCTGGCGTGGCTTGCTCTTCTATGCAACGTCACGTTTGCGGTGATCAACCTCTACAATCTCGTGCTTCATCCCGATCTAGAAAATATCCAACTATCACTCAAACTGTTGGATGATCCCTTGATGTATGAGCGGATTAAGAGGCTGGTGCTGATCAGTGATTGGGTCACAAACCTGCTGCTATTGCTGTGTCTTCTAGTCCAGAGAACCTCGTGGGGAAGCCGTCATCCCATCCTGCTATTTTTGGCCATATCCTGGTCGATGACCCTCATTCCCGAAGTGTTAGGAACCTTAAATGGGGTGCCATTTCTTGCATCCTGGAATTTTATATTTATGGCACAGGTCGTGCTAATGCCGATCAATTGGCAACTACACTTGTTTTCGCAATTGGTCAGCATCGGGTATTACTTTGGAGGGAATGGTATTTTGGGGGTGACTAAAATTCCTGGAGCATCTGGGCTATTTGACCTGGAGACAATTTTTTCAGCTCTCTGGATTTGCTTAATCTGTGATGTAGCAGTGTACTTATATGATCGGCTCCAGTATCGCGAGTTTGAGTCTCGACGGGAATTACGATTGTTTCTGCATGCGGTTACGCACGATCTCCGAACTCCCGTGATTGGTACATCGATTGTGTTGCAAAATTTGTTGAAAAAAGCGATCGCCTCCGATGGCAAAGCAATCATTACTGCAACCAAATTAGAACAAATACTTGCAGGCAGCGATCGCCAACTTAACTTGATTGACTCAATTTTAGAAGCCCACAATAGTGAGACAAAAGGTGTACCGCTGCGTTGTGAACCGCTTCCATTAAGCACACTGGTTGAGGCTGTAATTGCTGACTCAGAAGCACTGCTCAATCAAAATCAGATTGTTGTGATTAACCAAATTGATGCTCATTTACCGCTCATTCAAGCGGATGTAGCTCAACTCTGCCGAGTGTTTAGTAATCTCATTACCAATGCGATACAACATAATCCCAGTGGAATTCAACTGACTTTAGATGCAACGCTACAAACGCCGCATCTGATTCGCTGTACCGTTCACGATAATGGTATCGGCATTTCACTTCAACAACAGAAACGCTTGTTTGAACTTTACTATCGAGGCACTCATTCTCGGTATACGCCTGGGTTAGGGCTGGGACTATATGTGTGTCAGCAAATTATTCAGGCACATGGAGGCGACATTGGAGTCACAAGTCAAGCGGGACTAGGAACAACATTTTGGTTCACGTTGCCTGTAGCCCCTAGACCAACCCTGAGCGCAGAGCAATGACAGCCGCTTGGACTCGGTCATCAACCGCTAATTTATTCATAATGCTGCGAACATGGGCTTTGGCTGTACTGAGACTAATATAAAGTAGCTCGGCAATTTCAGGGTTGCTTTTGCCGTCCACCCGTCACTTCAACACTTCCAGTTCTCGATTAGAAAGCTGAGCACTATTCTGTTTAGGCGAAGAGGGCTGGAGGTTAGTCACAATCTGACGCGCAATTTGCGGATCGAGGTAAGCTGCACCTTCTTGGGCACAGGCGATCGCCAGCAACAATTGCTCTAAGCTCGTTCCTTTGATGCAATAGGCATCGGCACCACTCGCAAACGCCGCAATCATTTCGTGCTCAGCCGTATGAGATGTCAACATCACCACTCGAATGTCAGGCAGCGTTGCTTTAATCTGTTGAGTGGCGGCAATACCGTCTAACTTGGGTAGCCCAATATCCATAATGACAAGGTTGGGCTTTAGCTTCACAGCAGATTCCATTGCTGAGTAACCATCTGTGACGAGATCCACAATCTCAAACTGCGGATTGTCCTCAAACAACTCTTTTAACCCCAATCGCATAACAGGGTCATCTTCTACTATCAAAATTTTTAGGAGTGGAGGCGTAAATAGAGAATCTTGAGTTGAGTGAGTTGAAGACAATGTGTAATGCGATTATGGGTTAAGATGCGATGATTCTATCATGTTGCATACTTCCAGTAAGTTCCTAACCGAAAGCTTTTGCAGCCCAACGTTCCCGACCAGCGGCGGCAGATAACCTCGAACTCAGCACCAGCGGCTCTCGTCCGTCCGCTGCGTTGGGGTTGTTAGCCAGCGTTCTCTGGCGATCGCCCCCACAACCGTTACTGGGACGTTAAATTCTCAAACGATATAGCTATTCTACTCACCCTCTCGCTCATTCCCAGCACATTAACAGTCAGTACAAGGGATAGTTAAGCGATAACATCGTAGCTACTACTCAACCTTTCCTCCAGATTCTGTAATCCTCTCAGTAATAAATTGCTGTAAATCAGCATCTAGCAAACTAGCAGGTAATAAGAAACTGAAATTAACATTCCAATCACTCCACAGGATCCAAATATTTGATTTTATCCATAGTCGGTCAATAAATTTCCAAGAAAAATTTGCTGAATTATCAGCATACTCCACAGATATGCCCTGCGGGTCGAACGTATATACGAATTCTATACCGTTCATCTTCTTTGAAAATAATGAGATAGTTCTCTCAATACTTCCATGTGAGTTAGTAATCTGAAACACAAAAACGCCTAAAGCACCAACTAAGATACCCAAGCCAAAGATTTCAGCCTGGGAAAACTGTTCTGTATTAGTAGACATTAGGAATGCAGTTAAAGCAAAAAGAATTGTCGCAATCCAGAAGGTATAGAAACGTCCATCGTGTCGCAGCCAGAAGCTTTTTACTGCTTCTTTTGTTAAAGCACGTGAATAGACAAACGAAATTCGTCGATTCATTGTTATTCCATTGATAATAATTTTTTACACAATTTATATTTTTGTTCACATCACTACTTAGCGGTAGTATAATGTTCCATTGTATCATTCTTTTCCAACCGCCTCACTCACTAGCCTTCCCAGTTCCTCTTTATTAAACTTAATCGGAAATAGCTAGATTAGTAGAAAAAGGTTGAGGGTAAACTGCGGGGCTTAGAATGCTGTCTTACGAGCAAGTTCAAAACAAACCACAAGTACTACAAAGCTTAACAGGACTGAAAGCGAGCGAATTTG
>JANRJA010000173.1:0-14926 GCA_033764315.1 Oculatellaceae cyanobacterium bins.114 | reverse complement strand
GCTGTTTTTACCTGTTCCCAAACTTCATCGGGAAGCAGAAAAGTAGAGTTGATTTCTGTGAAGACCGTCATTTCCTAAACGTTCAGATGCAACTACTACAAGTCTTACATAACTTTAATGGTTTTCGGATAGGTTCTAAGTTGGCATAACTGAGTTTGGCACCACTAAGATCGGCTTCTCGCAAGATAGCTCGATAGAGATCGGCTTCACTCAAATCAGTGCCCCACAAAATGGCTTCGCTCAAGTCGGCTTCACGAAAACTGGCTCGACTAAAGTCAGTTTTGCCCAACCGAGATTGTCGTAAATCGGCTTGATTTAAATTGATGCCATGAAGGTGAGCATTGTGTAGATCGGCTTCCTGTAGTTTTATTTTTTGGAAGCTTCGTTCTCCGTCTACATAGTGTCTCAAAATCTCTTCAACATTCATACTCGTTTGTCCCCAGATCATCGTAATGATGCTAATAACCGTGTGCTCTGATGTAGTGTGATTGACTAATTTGACCTTGTGGTACAACTTTAATTGGTACAACTTTAATCGAGAGTTTAGAACCCTGTGAGCACGATTATTGAAAGGTTAAAACTCCTCGTTGAAGTGAGATCTCAATCTAAAAATTTAATTTGCAAGAGATCTATTGTAGGCTAAATCGGGATTGCCCTAATCAGCTCTCCAATAGAAGAGCACCAACAGAACTAAGTTTCAGGGCTTGCCGGTTGATGGCTGAGGCGTTTGAGCAAGAGGGTGACTAATAATCCGATCGCCAAGCCTATCGCAGGAATAGCAATGAAAGGGATGCCCCACTGACGCACAGCGATCGCCACAAACGCCCACACAATCACTAATACATATGCCAAATCTTGATGGCGAATGGCAATAACGCCAGCGATCGCAGCACTCACCCCCAACAAAATCACAGTCCACACATCAGATGAGATGCCACCTCCCCGCCAACCCACGCTATACAGCGCAGTTGCAACATTGACGACCGTTGCCACGGTAATCCATCCGAAATAAACACTAATGGGGATTTGCACAAACCACTTTTCCAACCGAGAACAGCGATCGTGTCTTTTTTTTAACAGTAAAAACATCATCGCCAGAGGAACCAAAATCCCCAGCATTGCCACCACTGACAAGACAAACTGCCGTCCTAAAAACAAAAACACCCAAATGATTTGAGCGATGCAAGCCGCCATCAGGAGGTAACTTATGCGTTGCAACGTTAGATTGTGTCGTTGCTCTGGTCTGAGTTGATAAATGCCAAAAGCAATCAACCCCACATAAATCAATCCCCAAATGACAAAGGCATAGTTTGCAGGAGTGACTTTCACATCAGCAAACAGCGTATTGGAAATTTCGCCAATGTTGAGTCCGTTAAGCGGTGCAATATTAGAGAAAACATTCACCCCCAACGTACCCACGATCGCCACAAGAGTGAGAATGGGTCGGAGGCGATCGCCGTTAGAGGAGGGTGGTGCAGGTTGCATAGGATTTTAGAGGGGTAAGGGGTAGGCTTTGCATTATCCGACAAACAACTGCCATCCATTGCCCTTGTGGTTAGGTTGCAATAAATCAGGATGCAGAATTTCTGCCAGGATCTCTAGAGACTCGACCAAGCGAGGACCAGGCCGATTAAAGTAGGCATTGCCATCGGTGAGATAAAGCTGTTGCTGTTGTACAGCCCGCAACTGCTGCCACTGGGGATGGGCGGCAACCGCCTGTTGCATCTCTTGATGGGTGCGTGCCAGATCAAAGCCACAGGGCATCACCACAATCACATCGGGGTCAGCCGCTAACAAAGCATCCCAGGAGATATAGGGCGAATGAGAACCAACCGTGCCAAACAGGTCTTTACCTCCGGCTAATTCCATCAATTCCGGGATCCAGTTACCACTGCCCATGAGTGGGTCAATCCACTCGATTGCCGCAACTGTGGGACGATTTGAGCCAGCGTGAGTAGTTTTCTGACAGCTTTCAACGCGTGTGTTGAGAGCAGTGATGACAGGAGTGGCGTCTACCTGCAACTCAGTCGCGACTCGCTCAATATCTGCCCAGACATCATTTAAGGTGTGAGGTTGCAGCGAAATCACTTTGGGGCGAGGCTCACTGAGAGTCGCGACGGCTGCCTCAACTAAAGAAAAGTTGACTGCACAGACATCACATTGATCTTGCGTAACGATGTGGGTGGGCTGAAGATCTCGCAACACCTCTAGCTGAATCTCGTAGATACTTAAGGCTGACTGCAATAGAGTTTTGACATCTGCATCAATATCAGCACTGGGTTTGTTGGGGCTAAGCCGAGCCGAAGTGCAAATGGGGCGATCGCTGATTTCAGGAGGATAATCGCACTCATGACTGCGCCCTACGATGAATGAGGTTAGGTTTAGAGCGGCTAAAATCTCAGTTGCGCTGGGCAACAAAGAGACGATTCTCAAGGGGGTTGCTGAGGATAGGTCGGGGTGCGACATCAACGCTCCTGGGATGAGGGGGATGAAACATTGGACAGGGTGGATGGCAAGATCCAGCCTTGTTTTGCCGCATGGGTTGCCGCCGTTACTGTATCAGAAAATAAGACCCATTCACTGCCTGCCTGCCGCACGGTTTTGGCGATCGCCTCCAGTTCACGTTGGCGATCGCTTTGGTCAGGTGTGACGTCATGTAGATAAATAGCTAAAATTCGCCCTGGATAGCGGTGCACCATTTGGCTATAGATTTCAGCATCTTTTTGTCCAGTATCGCCAATCAAGATCCAAGGCAGATGAGGAAATCGCTCAAAAAGCGGCGTCATTTGCTCAATTTTGTGAGTTTCATGCTCAAAAGACACTAAATTCGCCAGCGACAACTCTGCGTCACACAAAAGGATGGGGCCAGCAGGCAGATCATTTAAGGCTATAAACTTGCTAAACAAGTCATACATATTCCAGGCACTGCTAGAGAGATAAAAGATCGGATTGCCCTCATCCTCATCGTGTCCTGCTTGCAGAGCTTGATAGAAAGCTGGAATTCCTGGAAATGCGCTGCGAGTGTGCTCATTGCCCAAATAAGCAAGACGGATCATTTTTATGAGATTCGTTGCAGCCGTTGGCACGATCGTGTCATCGATATCGCTAATCACTCCAAATCGGGCACGATCAGTCACAATAAACACGCCCCCATCTGCACAAACGGGTTGGCAATAGGGTTGAGGCTGTGTGGGAGTAGGTTCTAATAGCTCTAAATGAATCGTTTCCCAATGAGGGTTGGAAGCATCGGGATCGGCAACGTCTTGACTAGAGCGATCCCGATTGAGCGGGGACTGCTTCACGTTGCCCTTGAGTGAAGATGCCAGCGATATTTCGACTTCAAAAAATCCTTCTTGATTCGTAGTCACCTCTTGTTGTAGGTCGCCATAGGTTACTCTCAACCTGGCATGAGGCACCTCATCAGACTCAAAGCGTCGATACATATTGCGAACATTTTGCCAGAGGGGTGCGTCCTCTTCCCGCCGCTTAATCCCCTGGTCTTGAAGCACACGCCCCTTCAAACGCAACCACTTTGAGGTGCCATAGCCGTAATAGGGCAGAATGCTAATGGGATCTTCAGTACCCAACTTTTCTGCAACTTTCTGCTTGATCTGATCTAGCTCAGCATTGAAACGGCTCATCAGATTTGAGACAGTCCAGATCCAGTTTGTCATGACGTCTCTCAGTCAACCTTTAGAACATTCTCATGATAGAGATCGGCTGAATCATCACCAGACACTCTAAAGGTAGAAATTTCGTCCGTAGCCACCCTGAACCAGTTGTGAAATGACACCTCTATAAAGGGGCTTAAGCCTCTTGTTGGTTCACGATTCAAATAGGCTTGCTGTATGAAATTTCTGGGGGGTTATGTCCAGATTTTTGTGTCAAGACAGACTTTGCCTTCGCTCTATTCTGCCTGCGACTAAAGTTGTGGGCTAAGGTATGAAGCCTGCTCAAGCAGACTAAGAGTAAATTTCAGTCCACTTGAGTGGATCTTGTGGATTAGTCCGCTTTGATGTGCGAGCGAGTTTCAGCCCATTTCAATAGACTTCTGTGATTAGCTCCGAAATTTATTTTGCGGCGAGAGAACAAGGACGGCTCAACAATATAGATAACTAATGGACTAACCGCCAATTCATTTTCTCCAGGGTTTTCTGCCGACCATAAATAGTAATTCCTTCGCCACATTGAATTACGAGTTGACTGCCATTAATGGCTGAAATGATTCCTTGATCATCGGGTTCAGGCCCTTCAAGGCGATCGCCCACCTGCCATTGATGGACCAATTGATGTTGTTTAAAGTTTAGGTTTATCAATGTTCAGAACCTCTTTCACGAAGTAAGCAGAAACTCTCTGCAATTGCCATTGTTTTAATCCAGTGTTAGTTCAACCGTTCTTTGAGCTTATGTGTTGAGAACAATAGATTTATATTGAGATTTCAGATGAGATGAATTAACTGGAAAATCGGTTGAATAAATGGAAAGGATGATTGATTAACTACAATTCAACTCAATAAAACAAATGGTTTATCTTAGCTGTTGACAAGCGATTCATGAAGGGTTTTCGAGCTAACATCTCACAGGATGAGTGTTTGTCTGAATTGATAGATTGTAGGGATTATCCTTACAAAAAATGTAACCTTTGATAGAGAATGGCAATTAAAATAAGTTTAGGTTTATAAAACCAATGTTAATTTTATTTTCCATCCAATAATTAGATCTTATCGTCAATTCATGAAGAATTCCGAAACTAACTTATTAAGTTATTTAAAAAGACATTACGAATCAAATTGATTTAACTGAAAGAGAATTTATATATCAGTCCTAAATCATTTGTGAGATTAGGGAGTTGTAAGAAGCTCATCTCGTTGGGGTGCGCTTCTTACAACCCATTTGGAATTGCTAAAGGTTTTCCTACAAGTTTGGTCTCAACAGTCGCTCTAAGAGCAATCCGGTGAGAGTGCCATAAGCACCCCAAGCTAGTCCGTTGACGATCGCCCCGGTGATTACTCCCCCCGCTGCAAAGGTGATCGGTTGACAGGCGAAAAAACAAACACTGGCACCGACGGCTCCAGCGATCGCCCCTGCTAGGCAACTCGTGATGATCCAGCGGTGAGCCTGGGCAATCAATAAGCGCAACACCAACCACTGGGCTAAGCCAAACAGAGTAGCCGTCACCGCTAGATTGATCACGTTCAGCCACAACACCTCCCACCCTCCTAATTCGGTAAGGGCACGAATGAGGGGATCAAAAACCTGACCGAGTTCTACCTGAGTATAGGTGCCCAAAATCCAGCCCACACTGCTGGCGATAATCCACCGACTGGCTTTGGGGATGAGTCGTCGTAAAATGAACCACTGACCCATACCCACAACAAACCCCGATAGAAATATGGTGGCTAAAAATTGAAACCCACCTGCTTCTAGAGCACCGACAATTGCCCCAGCCAAAGCTGTTGCGGCGATCCACTGCCCTAGAAACTGGGGGTGCGATCGCTGGTGAGGGTTAGGTTGGGGGGAGGTCAACAGCATCAGGAATGGCGCAAGGAGTTTTGAATTTGTAGGTTAAGGGCTGAGTTTTAAGGACTGAGCCGTGATCTTTCATGCTTTATGCCTCAGCTTTGATAGCCACTGAAGTGTAGTTAGGACGAAATCCCCTACACCTCCTTACATCACCCGTTACATCAATTGGCTTGACAGTTGCCACAGCTCTTATCCTTCTTTTTTTGAGTGTGAACGATGATTGAATGCATCAAGTGCGATCGCCATCCAGATTTTCAATTGGCAAGATGAGACAAGATGACTACACTGCTGATGGTGTCTCCTAAATCTTTTCTGGCTTAAATCTCATGTCAAATGCTGATCAAAATGCCCAAATAGACGCACTTCAACGGTTGATTGATGTTGTCGCTCAGTTGCGATCGCCTGAGGGTGGATGTCCCTGGGATCTGGCGCAAACGCCACAAACCTTGATCCCCTATGTGATTGAAGAGGCATACGAAGTCGTCGATGCAATTCGTCAGGGCAACTCAACGGCGATCGCAGATGAGTTAGGAGATCTGCTCTTGCAAGTGGTTTTGCAGTCGCAAATTGCCAGTGAAGCTCAGGATTTTAATCTGGCAGATGTCGCCACAGGCATTACTGAAAAATTGATTCGTCGCCATCCCCATGTGTTTGGGGATGTGCAGGTGCAAACCGCAGACGAAGTTCACCAAAATTGGGAGAAGATCAAGGCGGCTGAAGAGCAAGCCAACCCCGATCAGGCAACCCCTTCAGAAGCAAGCCTGGTACCACGTTTGAGTCGTTATGCCCGCAGTTTGCCGCCTATCATGGCAGGTATGAAAATTTCTAAAAAGGCGGCGGCGGCAGGGTTTGAATGGGAAGATGTGGATGGGGTATGGGCAAAGTTTCAGGAAGAACTGGAGGAATTTCGGCAGGCTTTGGCGCACGAAACGAAGGAACAACAGCAAGCTGAACTGGGGGATGTGCTGTTTACCTTGATTAACATCGCCCGGTGGTACGATCTTGATCCTGCTGAGGCGTTGCAGAGCACTAATCAGCGATTTGTCGATCGCCTTGCCCGGGTCGAAGCTGTGGCAGATCGTCCACTGTCCACCTATTCCCTCGACGAATTAGAGCAGTTGTGGCAATATGCCAAGGCTCAACTCCGCCAGGGGATAGGGTAGAATTGATTTCTTATCAGCGGCGTCTCAGCTATGCTTCGCTGCATTGCAATGCCATCAAACCTATGACAACGTCCCAAATTACATCTCCATCGTTGACTCAACTGGCTCAACAAACGCGTGAGGCGGCTCGAGCCCTGGCAGTATTGCCTACCCCTAAACGCAATGAGGCCATTGAGTCGATTGCCCATGCTTTAGAAGCCGCTGCCCATGAAATTGTGTCAGCGAATCAAGCTGATTGTGAAACCGCATTGGCTGAGGGTCTGGCGAAAGCTCTCTATGGGCGGTTAAAACTGGACGCGGTGAAGTTGCAAGGAGCGATCGCTGGAGTGCTTGATGTGGCTCGGTTGCCTGACCCAATTGGCACGGTGCAAATTCACCGGGAGTTAGACACAGGGTTGGTGCTAAAGCGGGTCAGTTGCCCTTTGGGAGTCCTAGGAGTCATCTTTGAGGCACGTCCTGATGCGGTGATGCAAATCGCATCTCTGGCAATTAAGTCGGGCAATGGTGTGATCCTCAAAGGTGGACGAGAAGCGGTGCGATCGTGTCAGGCAATTGTGCAGGCAATTCACCGGGGGTTAGAGACTGTGGGAATAGACCCTGCTGTGGTGCAATTGTTGACCACCCGCGAAGAAACGATGGCTTTGTTGCAACTCGATCCGTTTGTGGATCTGATCATTCCGCGTGGCTCCAATTCCTTTGTGCGATTTGTGCAGGAAAATACTCGCATTCCAGTCTTGGGTCATGCTGATGGCATCTGTCACCTTTATATAGATGAAACCGCAGATCGGTCAAAAGCAGTGGCGATCGCAGTGGATGCCAAAACCCACTATCCGTCGGCCTGTAACTCGATTGAAACCTTGCTCATTCACCGGGCGATCGCGCCTGACTATTTGCCCACCCTGACCACCGCACTGCATCAACACGAAGTGCAACTGCGCGGAGATGAAGCGACTTGTCATTTATTGACTCAGGCGCAATCTAGTGTGCCCATCCAACCTGCGACTGAGTCTGATTGGAGCACTGAATATTCAGACTTGATCCTTTCAATCAAAGTGGTAGATTCGCTAGCAGATGCGATCGCTCACATTAATACCTACGGCTCTCGTCACACCGAGGCGATCGTCACCGAAAACCCAGACAACGCCACGACATTTATTAATCAAGTCGATGCCGCAGGTGTCTTTCATAACTGTTCTACTCGCTTTGCTGATGGTTTTCGATATGGCTTTGGCGCAGAGGTGGGCATTAGCACTCAAAAAATGCCGCCACGGGGTCCCGTTGGACTCGAAGGATTAGTGACTTACAAATATCAATTAATTGGGGATGGACAGGTTGCATCGACTTACACCGGAGCCACTGCCAAACCCTTTACTCATCGAGACTTGTAACGCATTACCCTGTTTGAACAAGGAGACTGTCATGGTGCTACCCGGTGAACCATCTGCTTGGCAATTTACAATGGCTGAGACGTATGTGCCTATCAGTTATGAAGATGAAGTCGTTGGCTTTTGTAAACCTGATTTTGCAGTGCGGATTGTGGATGCCTTGAACGATAACGAAAAACTTTATAGAGCGTTGCGTTTGGCGTGTTACGACCTGGTGGGGCGATCGGGTGGAGGCACTGCACAACTGGATCTGCTGATGGAGCAATATTTGACAAAAACCGCTTATCCAACATCAGGTGTAGCTGCGATCGCCCTACTGCTGCGCGATCGCCAGGATGAGTTAGATGTAAACGACAAAGAATTCTTCCGCTTTTGTGACTCCTATCGCTTGCCCAAAGAGAAGTTGCAAGCCATTTATGATGGCGAAGAGATCGACAGCGAAGATCTGGGCCCGCTCTCGCGCATCTTGGGGCGATCGGTGGATGATTTATTGCAAGTGTTAGAGGGGTCAGTGTGAAAGGAATGACGGACACCATCCAACTCACTGGAATTCGGGCTTACGGTTACACGGGTTATTTTTCAGAAGAACGCACTCTTGGACAATGGTTTGAAGTCAACCTGACCTTGTGGACAGACTTATCTAAAGCTGGACGCAGCGATCGCATTGAAGACACTTACGATTACCGCAAGGGGGTCAAGGCCACTCAAGAGCTAATCAGAACCTCAAAGTTTCTGTTAATTGAACGGTTAGTCGAGGCGATCGCTGAGATCTTTTTAGCAGATGCTGAGGTGGAACAGGTACAAGTTCGACTGACTAAAGTTGCCCCAGCCATTCCAGATTTTATAGGTCAAGTGTCTGTTGAGATTCTTCGCACAAGACACTCAAATATCTGATGTTGCTGCCAGACCTACCTGTTCATAAACCTTCACGTACCCAAAGCATACAAAGGAAGTTCTCATAATTATCCCCATAGGAAGACGACAGACAGGGATAGAACCGCAGTACCATCATTAATTATCAAAACTGTAATTATCAAAACTGTGTTTAGAGCCATTATCGCCAAAGGCTGGCTTCAACTTCTACATTAAACGTCAGTTCGGTTTAAGAGCCTAGCGAATAAATTCGCAGCTATCAGAGCGAAGTTCGCCTTCGCGAACTACGGAGAATCAAGGATTGAGTGAACCGACTCAGGTCGGTTTTGCTCCTGTAGTTGCGGTTTCAACCGCCAAAATCCTTATCCCGAATGCACGTTGCATTAGTTTGCTACTTTGATAAAGCCATTGACTCAAAAGCTTAAAGCTTAAATAAAATCCAGGGACAACTTGAGTTCATACGTTAAACTATGGTTGCAATTTAGAAAACTTTATTAACCCTGTTTAACATGGCTCACATTTCACTCATTGAACAACCCTCGACTGCTGACCCAATTGTGAGTGCTGTCTATGATGAAATCAAATCAGAGCTAGGGTTTGGAATTGTCCCTAATTTGTTTAAGTCAATGGCTAGTAATCCTGGTTTTCTTAAAGGGAATTGGGAAACTTTTCGTGCCACTGTTCTACAGGGACGATTGCCCCGCACCCTCAAAGAAATGATTGGAGTTGTAATCTCACAAGCCAATCAGAGTAACTACGCTTTGAAGGTTCATTTACATGGATTGTCAGCTTTAGGAATCAGTGAAACTGTCTTACAACTCTTGGTAGATGACTTTCAACAATGTCCTTTGCCAGAACGTCAAAAAGTAATTATTCAATTTGGGTTGAAGGCAGCAACTCAACCGCAATTACTAACAGTAACTGACTATCAAAAATTGCGTAATTTAGGATTAGATGAGGCAGAAATATTTGAGATTATTGCAACTGCTAATTTATTTACAGCCGTCAACCAATATACCGATGCGATCGCGTTAGATATTGATTCTTTATAACTCTCTTCTCCCAAAATAATGTTGTGAGCAACTCCAACTCTAAGCCTACTTACTTTCAATTAGAAACTCAAAATCGGTTTGGGCTGTTGCGGGCGACTCGACGTTTCTTAGCAGAATTGCAATCTCTTTCAACTCGCATTGCGGCGGTTCAAGAAATCTCAATAGAGATTAATCGTTCGCTCAATCTTGACCAAATCTTGCAGGTCGTGGGTCAACAAGCAAAGTGGTTGCTTGATTTTGACCATTGCAGCATGTGCTTGGTGCAACCTGACGGTTCACGCCAGATGATCGGTCTATTTGGGGATTCTGAGCGATCGCTAGCTCTGGCTCATTCAAACTCTGTAGAACGGGCACTGCGCTCTCGACAACCTCAACTGTTGAATAATGAGGCTCAACCGTCTTGTGGATGTGTCGTTGCGGGTGATGGCTCAAGTACAGGTCTTTGTCCACTACATGCACCCTGGCGATCGCAATTAATTATTCCGTTAGAAAGCGAAGGGGAAGTATTAGGCACCATTAACTTTGCCTTACTAAAACCTCAAGGCTATAGCCAAGAAGACCTGCGTATCGCCTATTTGCTAGCACTGCAACTGGCGACTGCCATTCACAATGCTAGACGCTTTGAGGAGGTGCATCGGCTGTACTCCGAGTTACAAGAAGCCTATGCTGAGTTACGGCAAGTAGAAGGGTTGCGAGATGAGTTAACGCATATGATTGTGCATGATCTGCGTAACCCGTTATCGTCTATCATCGTTGGCTTAGAAATGGTGGATGTGGTGCAGGCAAATGCTGTTGAGCAACACCGTTGGGTTGAGATTGCCCGAACTGCCAGTTATTGCATGAATGGCATGATTGAAGACTTGCTGCACCTTAGTAAATTTGAAGTGGGTAAGCTCAAACCTGTGCTTCAATCGGTTGATATGACGATACTGTTGATGGCTCAAGTTGAGAGTTATCGAGCGCAAGCTGAAATGCAGAATAAGCATTTGGTGTTACAAGTGCCAGATTCCTTGCCAGACGTGATAGCAGATACTAATTTGATTAGTCGAGTGATCGACAATTTAGTGAGCAATGCGCTCAAATACACTGAGCCAGGGGGTTTGGTTGAGATTGGCACTCAAACTGATGCAGAGAGTTTGCAGGTTTATGTGCGAGATGATGGGCAGGGAATTCCGGCTGAATATTGCGATCGCATTTTTGATAAGTTTGTCCAGGTAACAGATGCTGTTGGGGCATCTTTACGCAAGGGAACAGGATTGGGTTTGGCGTTTTGTCGGATGGCGATCGAGGCTCATGGAGGCAAGATTTGGGTTGAGTCGATCAATCATCAAGGTAGCACCTTCACCTTTACGTTGCCTTTTAACGTTGAAGCCGCTGATCCACCTATTTTACGGTTGCCGCAACCGTCGGTTGGTTCGTCGAATCACCCAATAGCCAATTGATAACGCCACTACGGCTAGAGACAGTGCGGCTAGCTCTAACGCGTCCGCTTTTGCAAAGTCAAAAATAATGATCTTTCGAGCCACAGCTGTCAAAGAGGTCGCGATGACCAACTCGACTTGAATCTCGTGTTTTTTGAGATAAGCGGTAATATTTTCTAGAATTTCCAGGGCAACTAAGACATTGAGAAATAACCCAAATATTTCAATTAAGGTGGTTGCAAAAAATCCATAGGGTTCTGAAAGGATTTCATTGGCTAAATAAATACACAGATCCACAACTGAAACAAGCAGCACGATCACCATCGCGATCGATAAGACCTTGGCAACCAGTGATTCTACCTTTTTTAGTTGGTTGACAAAAATTTCGTCGCTAAGCACAGCAGCAAGTCGCCGAGATAGGTTCCGGAATCGTTCCATGACAAATAGCGATCGCTTGAATCGACCGATTGAGGAGCACCAGTTGAATTTTAAGACATTGTTGTGAAGCTATCGCCTGTAATAGACCCTGGCATCCATACCAAATGCTCGCAGGTAATCATTCCAACGCTCCGCTGCACCCCGATTGACAAATGGACCAACCAGGACATGGGGGCCCAACGGAGAGCGGCGTTCCTCAACAACCTGGGCGATCGCAAAGCCTTCTCCTAACCGCACCACCTGATCGTTAATCTCAGGCAAATCATCTGGGCTAGCAGGAATCACCACAAAGTAAGACGAGTTAGCAACTGCCAATCGGGAGTCAGCAGTTGTTGAGCCGTCAAAATCAGGCTGTTGTCCAAATACCACTTCACGGGCAGGGGTCGTTCTCACAGGGGTTAGCTCTGGCGGAGGAGCCACTTCACGAGGAGCCGCACTGGTCAACGTGGCTGGAGCAGTAGCCGCAACGGTAATGACTTCAGCCCCAATACCCTGCGAGGCTAGCGTTTGAACCTGGCGTTCAGCACTGGTGGGTTCAACAAATGCCCCCGCCTGAATGACCCGTCGCCCCTCAAAGGTCTGTAGAAACGCACTCGATTCAACCTTTCGCACTTGCTCTAACAACAGAGGACTGTCACCATTCACCAGCACCAGATAACGTTGTGTAGCCGCACTGGGAGCGATCGCCGCAGGAGTCACCGGAGCCGCCGTAGAAGGCAGCACAGGCAACGTCGATGACGGAGCAGGCACAATCAGTGGAGAACCGGTCGAATAGGGATTTGGCTGAAATTGAGCTGGAGGTAAGGCAGGTGCACCATAAGTACCACCAGGGGGAGGCGGCAACCCATCAACAATTTGTTGCGCTAACAGTTGCTCGTCAGGCTGAAACTCTGCCTGCACAGGGGACGTGTTTCCGACCCAAATCGCCACAGCCAACATCAGTAGAGAGAACCTGGCGACGCGACGCAGTCTCTCCTTGCCAGTAATCGCCTTGCAGGTGTTGAACCCATCAAGCCAGTCAGCCGACTTAGCTCGGTTTCTGATCAGCGGTTGGATGTAGTGGTCGATCATCGGTCTTTAGTCCCTCTCTGGCACTATTAGCACTACCAATAGAGTCTATGGTACTCTTGCCGGGAAAAAATGCAGCACGTTTTTGCTTGATTTTGTTGATATTTTTCTGCGAATGTTAGCCTAAGAATAACGTCTACATTATTTCTCTCACGTATTGGCAGCATGAACAAAGTCGTAGTCGGGCTATCAGGCGGTGTAGATAGCTCGGTGGCAGCCGCAACCCTACATCGTCAAGGCTATGAAGTCGTCGGGTTAACCCTGTGGTTGATGAAAGGCAAGGGACAGTGCTGCTCAGAGGGCATGGTGGATGCGGCTCGTCTGTGTGAAGAGTTAGAGATTCCCCACCACATCGTGGATAGTCGCGATCTGTTTGAAAAATATATTGTGGATTATTTGGTGAATGGCTATGGGGCTGGCATCACTCCTTTGCCTTGCTCACAATGCAACAAAGCAGTCAAGTTTGGTCCGATGTTGCGCTACGCCCAAGAGGAATTGGGGATCGATCACATTGCCACCGGACATTATGCCCGCATCACCCTCGACCCGCTCACCGGACGCTATCAACTGCGCCGAGCGATTGATCTGAGCAAAGATCAGTCCTATTTTCTCTATGACTTAGATCAAGAGGTGTTGGCCCATACGGTTTTTCCCTTGGGCAACCAAACCAAAACTGAGACGCGCCAAATGGCGGCAGAGTTTGGGTTGCATACCGCTGAAAAACCTGAAAGTCAGGATTTGTGCTTAATTGAAGCGCACGGCTCTATGAAGTCGTTTCTCGACAAATACCTAGCTCCTCAACCCGGCGATATTGTTGATCAGACGGGGCGTGTGTTGGGGCAACACGATGGCATTCATCATTACACGATTGGGCAACGCAAGGGCATTGGCATTGCTGCGGCTCAACCGCTCTATGTGATTGGCATTGACGCCGGGAGAAATCAGGTGATTGTGGGCGATCGCACAGAAGCCCAACACGCTGACTGCACGGTGCAACGGGTCAACTGGGTGGCGATCGCGGCTCCTACTACGCCGATCCAGGCAGAGGTGCAAATTCGCTATCGCTCAACGGCTGTCGGTGCGACCATCATTCCCCTAGAAGGCGAGCGTGTCAAAGTAGTGTTTGATGCCCCCCAATTGAGTGTCACTCCCGGTCAAGCGGCAGTTTGGTATGACGGAGATGTGCTGTTGGGTGGCGGCATCATTGAGAACTTATAAAGATAACGGGTAGTCCTCTAAAAGTAATGATTTTTGAGTCAGGATATGCTGCGCGGAGCACGGCATATCCTGACTTGTTTAGGACTACCAGATAACGTCATGTGTCACTAATTTGCCCTCATCTTCCCGACTAAAAGCAAGGAGAAGACCTACACACTGGAACTTGGAACAGGTGCGAAGCTAACCTCTGCTGCTT
This sequence comes from Oculatellaceae cyanobacterium bins.114, assembly GCA_033764315.1. Classification (GTDB taxonomy): domain Bacteria; phylum Cyanobacteriota; class Cyanobacteriia; order Elainellales; family Elainellaceae; genus FACHB-1407. The sequence continues at coordinate 590 of JANRJA010000173.1, read as the reverse complement.
ATCTAGGAGACGATCTGCTAGGGGGTTTGGAGGGATTCTCCCTCAATGCCTGGTTTTTAACTTGCCGATGGCAATTGACGAATAACATTTCCGATAACTAGGGAATCCTGAGTGAATGACTAGATATAGGTGTTATTCACAGGAGACTCCCTTGAAAGCCAACCTGATCCATCGATGGATCGCCATTGGTTTTGTTGAAATCGTGTTGTCGTTGTGTCTAATTGCCGTTGCACCCCGGTTTCTCAACTCAAACCGACCTGCGATCGGCTTTTTGATGTGGCTGACCGTGCCAGTGTTATTGGGCAGTTCAGGACTGTATGTAAGTGTTAAATGGGTTAATGCTCAAACAGTCCGCGATCGCTTTGTCACCCGATTTCCTCAGTATTCATCTCTCGCCATTACTGATTTTCTAGATCTCTCGGTTGCTCAAGTGGATGAAGCCATTGAGCAGGTAATCGTTCAAGGGGTTGAAGCAAGGAATTGAGAAAATGGCAAGGTGCTGTTAGGCTAACAGGATGGAAGAGAACTCGCCCAACTCCATCAGTGAGATCAGCCAAACGGACTGGGACAAAACCCCAGAGAGTGTGAAG
>JANRJA010000160.1:0-74463 GCA_033764315.1 Oculatellaceae cyanobacterium bins.114 | reverse complement strand
AGCGTGTTTTCATGAAAATTTTGGGTGGAAACTGCATCATTCAAAAGCAAGATAGCGAGTTAAGCTCACCTTATTCTTCTGCCTTAGGAAATATCTAGAGGTAGAAAAATCGTTAAGCTACCAGGGTTATTCAAAAAAGCTACCTGTTTTTGGGGTTTCAGCCACCGGTTAATGACAAACCATCTGTCTTGAGACAGATTTAGCGATCGCCACTCACCAGTGTTATTAAAGTCAAGCGGTGACGCTTAACAGCAATAGTTGCTGAGATCACAAGCTTCCTTTACACACTCTTCATACAGGCTTTAAACATCCTGAATACTGACAGTGACGTCAAAGCTCCTATAGATGTTTCAGTAAATGTTTCAGCCATTGCATTTCAGTTATTTCTTGATTGTGTCGAGCCTCAGTGTTTTTCATCATTCTCGGTCGTAATAGAGCGATCGCCCCGTCCAGGTTATCTTTTCGGGTAAGGCACATCCCGCCGACGACAAGAAGTTCAAGAGCAAATCGATTCTGAATCACTCTACCAACTGCTCAAAGAGGAGATCCTTCCGCTCTACCATGACCCAGATGAACAGGGTATTTCACAGGGGTGGATGCAAAAAATAAAAGCCTCTATTCGGACAAATGCTCCGTTGTTCAACACCGATCGCAGGGTGGCAGATTACATGGCTCAGATGTATGTTCTGGGTAACTCAACCCATAAGCCAACGTTGGCACGTGTTCCCGTTTGAACTCTAGTTTATAAAACTGGTATAGAACCGTGATAAAACTGGAGACACAGAGTGACTTACTGAATTCTCTCTGTGTCTTCTTTGTTTTTGATTGATGCTTTTTACTGCGATATCCGGTTTTCGTTAGAAAACCGTAGTATAACCGGGGTGTGAAGAGTCAATTTTTTCAGTAATTGGCGACTTTCACAGGGATGTATTAATCAGGCTAGATTCGCAAATCCCTAACTTGCAACTATGAGAATTAGAGTTCCTTTTGTTTTTGCTGCACTGTCTTTTGCTGCACTGTCTACGACTATGACGTTAGGGCTGTTAGGGTATGACGCTCTACCAGCGATCGCTAATGTTCCCCAACCCACACCTCAAGCACCTTCGACCCAAGGACAAACCCAAATCGCTGGACGGTTAGGGTTTCGAGTTCGTAATGTCAGACCCTCTCGCGCTAGAACCCCTGGCATCTCACGGGGTGCTTGCACTGTAAACGGCACACCCATTGCGATGACACCTCTGGTGCCCAGAGTCAATCCTCGGACAGAAGCGCAAGGGTTGATCGAAATCGAATCGACCGTTTCTCCTCGCCCTACTTTCTTCGTCCATCTTCCTCAAAATCAGGCTTTAGGAGCTGAGTTCACCTTGACTGATGACGCTCAAGATGAATTCGATAGACAAACGCTCTACTACACAACGTTTTCTCCCTCCCGCCAAGCAGGAGTGATTGGCATTACATTGCCCGCTGAAGCTCCAGAATTAGAGGTCGGCAAAACCTATCACTGGTCATTGCGCTTGCAGTGTGACCCCGTCGATCGCTCTGGCGATGTGCTTGTCGAGGGCTGGATTCAACGGGAGGCATTAGACACGGTGTTGAGCCGTCAAATTGAGCGCACCAGTGTTCGTAATCGCCCCTTGTTGTATGCTCGTGCTGGGATCTGGCAAGATACGGTGGCAACGCTAGCACAGTTGAGATTACAAAATCGAGATGATTTGGCCGTCTCTGCCGATTGGCTCAGCTTGCTTAATTCAGTCAATCTCAATGCGATCGCTCAAGAACCCATTCTCAACATCACGGCTTACCCCGCACAAACACCCCCTGACCTGTAGGGAACGATGAGAACTGGTTTTGTCCTGATTACTGCACTGGTTAGCTACCTGATGTTAGGGCTAATAAGGTGTGATGCTTTGTTGGCGATCGCCAACCCTGACCCACTCCTAGCCTCTCAGCGAACTCAGGCTCAGATGAGTAGACAGCCAGGGGATCGAGCCCACGCACTCAAACCGTCTTTTGCTGAAAAATCGAGTCGGATACGTTCACCTTGCAGCGTAGATGACGACGTGATAGCACTGGAGCTTGACGATCTTGATCTCCTGAGACGAGGACAGGCAAAACTTACCGTCTCTTCTCATCCTACCTTCTTGGTCTACATTCCTCAGTATCCAACCATCCAACAGGCTGAGTTTAGCGTATACAGTGAAGCCTCAACTGAGGCAGAAATTTTTTACTACACGCGATTTAATCTACCGTCTCAAGCTGGAATTATTGGTATTACGCTGCCCCCTGAAGCTCCTGCCTTAGAGGTTGGCAAAACCTATACCTGGTATCTAACACTGATATGCGATGAAAACGATCGCTCAACTGACATAGGCGTTGAGGGGCGAGTGCAACGCGAAACATTCGACGCCGAGTTGAGTCGTCAAATTGAGCGTACTAGCCCACGCGATCGCCCCTTACTCTATGCTCGTGCTGGTATTTGGTACGATGCGGTGGCGACGCTGGCGCAGTTGCGACTCGAAAACCCAACCGATCCAGCGATCGCCACTGACTGGCTACGTTTATTAAACTCAGTTGATTTGGAGAGGCTTGCTCAGCAGCCAATTCTGACTATTACGGCTTATCCGGCACAACCCTATCCACATTGAGAAAGATCGAAGAAAGAATCAGAACAAACCTAATTGTTTCTTCGATCTTCTCTCTTCAAGAGCAGATCGTCTTAAAGCAGATCGTCCTGCGTTTCTTCAGGAGTTGCTGCTGGAGTAATCTCAGCCGTGACACTGGGCGTCAATGACTCAATCTCAGTTGAAGTTGGTTTGACAGAGGCAACGGGAGTAGTGGGTGCTGCTGGGCCGCTGGCGGTGGGGACTGCCTCAAGTTGAGGCTTGGGCGAGGTCACGATTGGCTCTTCTACAATAGGCTTTGGCTTTTCAGGTAAGCCAAGCTGTTCTCGTGCTTGGGCGATCGCGGAGGCAAAACCCGTCTTGCCGACGGTCAAGATTGCTTTGCCTGCTTCAGAGGGGAGGCGATCGCTTTTTGTAGAGGTGAGGTCATTGACCCAAGCGCGGGTGCGCTGTCCTGCCCAGATCGAGTTTGTCCAAAACCAATCAAAGGCAACCAGCACCAGACAAACAATCAGCCATAAGAGAATGCCAGTTTCTCGCAAAATTGTCCACGTCAAAATGCCAGTCTGTTTATAAGTGTCGCCTGTGGTTGGGGCAGATACGATGTTCCAAACTTTACTGGCTTGGGATGAAATTTGATTACTCATAATTTAAGTGCAAAGCAGGGTATGGAAGGGCGATCGCCCAAAGCAAGTCTTGACCAGCCTGTGGCTCGAAACAAAAAGTGGCTCAAAACAAAAACGGTGGGATGAAATTACCACCATTCAACAACTATTCAATCACAGGTCAAACCTCCACAAGATATATCCACCCGATTGAAGCTAGCACGCTAGAAGGAATGATCTTGCGGGAACGGTGTGCCACACAGCACATCTTTAGTCTTGTGGGTCTAAAACCTGCCCGATTTAAGAACAAGTTGGCAGACCCATAGCCGATTCGACAGAAAACCTGTCAAACTGGGAGGGTGAAATATTGACTCTTCCTTCTTCTCAACATGTTACGAGCCGGGATCGTTGGACTGCCCAATGTGGGCAAATCTACTCTGTTTAATGCAGTCGTGGCAAATGCAAAAGCACAAGCTGCCAATTTTCCGTTTTGTACGATCGAACCCAACACGGGTGTCGTTGCCGTACCCGATGAGCGGTTAAACGTGCTGGCAAAGATTTCTGGCTCCGCAGAGACTATTCCAGCGCGGGTCGAGTTTGTCGATATTGCCGGGTTAGTCAAAGGGGCAAGCAAAGGGGAAGGGTTAGGCAACCAGTTTCTTGCCAATATTCGAGAAGTAGATGCGATCGTGCATGTCGTCCGTTGCTTTGAGAACGATGACATCATCCACGTTGCTGGGTCAGTTGATCCCGTTCGGGATATTGAAATTATCGATTTAGAACTGGCGTTGTCAGACCTGTCACAAATCGAGCGACGGATTGAACGAGCACGCAAACAAGCCCGCACTAGCAAAGAATCTCAAGTTGAGGTTGCTGCCCTAGAGAGATTGACTGAGGTGCTCAACCAGGGTAAGTCAGCCCGATTAGTAGATCTCAATGAAGAAGAAGAGATCTTGATCAAACCGTTGGGGTTGCTGACTCGCAAGCCTGTCATTTATGCTGCCAATGTCTCTGAAGATGATCTGGCAACAGGGAACGATTGGGTCGAAAAAGTCAGAGCGATCGCGGCTCAAGAAGACGCTCAAGTCGTCATCGTGTCGGCCCAAGTCGAGTCAGAGTTAATCGAGCTACCCGAAGAAGAGCGTGCCGAATTTTTGGAGTCTTTAGGAGTCCAAGAAGGGGGCTTAAAATCCCTGATTCGCGCTACTTATAACCTATTAGGACTGCGTACCTATTTCACCACGGGTCCTAAAGAAACTCGCGCCTGGACGATTCACGCAGGGATGTCTGCCCCGCAAGCGGCTGGAGTGATTCACTCTGATTTTGAGCGGGGCTTCATTCGGGCTGAGACCGTTGCCTATGAAGACTTGGTGACAACAGGCTCAATGGGGGCTGCCAAAGAAAAGGGATTGGTTCGCAGTGAAGGGAAAGAATATATTGTGGCAGAAGCAGATGTCATGCTCTTCCGCTTCAACGTCTAAGCCTAAGCTTGAATATGCCAATGTTCTAATCTTCTAATCAATGTTTTAGTTTAAGTGAACGATCCAGGCGACCTGTAACAACGACAGAAGATTGTTTAGAGCGTGCATCGCGATCGGCACATAAAGAGAGTTAGTGCGATAGCGGGCATAACCTAAGAGCAATCCCAAAATAAAAATGATGCTGATGTCGAGCCATTCATATTGCACATGAATCACTGCCCATAAAAAGGCTGACAAGACGATCGCCCCAGAGGCTTTGATGGGTGAATATCGCAACCCATGAAAGAGAAACCCTCTAAAGAAAATCTCTTCAAAGAGAGGGGCAATCACAATAATCGCCAGATAAAATAACGGCAAAAAGTAAGCCGTTTCGTAAGCCTCGATGACAAACGGAGGAATCACAGGGACATCTACAAAAGACTTGAGGAGATCGAGTGCCACAATGCACAAAACAACGATTAAGCACCATTCGGCGAGTTGTCGTTTGGTGGGTTGTTTTAGCCCCAAATAGGCATGAATGGTAAGACGCCTGCGTAACTTGATGATGCCAATGATGACCGCAATACAAATGGGGGCAGAAATGAGGGTGGCGATCGCTAACACAAACCCATTAGTTTGCAGGCTGCCTACAACCATCTCAGGGCTAAGAGCAGGCTCTTGAGCAATTTTGAAGCCCAAAATTGCCAAAAAAACCAATGTTTGAGTCAAAAAGAATACGCTGAAAACTACCAGTGAAAACCCTAACGTTGCCCAAAGCCCCCAGGGTTTGGGTCTAACCGATGTCGATGGTGATGAGTCCTGCATTGATGGAGTCGTTCAGTAGAGGGAGTGAGTACGAAGTTATAGGGACTGAAGAGTTGGTTAGGGTGGGGGGTGCAGGGGCTTTGCCCCCATATCCTCTTTGTATCAAATGTCTTGACAGTTACTATAGGTCAGATCGTTAGGAGTCATTAGTTATTGGCCACAGGTCATGGGTTAGTAGTCAGCAGTTAATGGTTAACAGACGGTGACTAATAGCTAATGGTTCGCTGTCAAAAGTCAGATATACGAGCCAAAGACAGTAGAGGATGAAACCAGATAATAAAACAAACCCAACATGTTTGTAGGTTTTATTCCTTATTCTGCGATCGCCGAACTCGATCAATTTCTGCCTGGAGTTCTTCCAATTCACGCTTTAAGCGAGTGACTTCTTCCGCCTCAGCCGTGTCAGTCGGGACGGTGTCTACATTGACGGCTCCTGAAGTAGTCCGAGTGTAGTTACCCGTCCGAATCTGACGATATTCATTCGAGAGTGACCACTCCCGAAGATAGTGAACTCGCTCAACCGTAAAGGGATGTGTTAGAAACACCCCCTCAGCTAGATTGTTGTATAGCAAAAATTTATAGACTTGATTGAGACTGTCTTGGTCTAGAGATTGATATCGCTCTGATTGCTGAATAAACTCCTCTAAACTCAACTCATGGGCGTAGCGATTGCTACCCCCTGCTAGTTGCATCATACCTCGCAGTACTGGGTTCAAATCATCCATCACCAGCAAAGCCGCGCGATCGGCAGACAGTTCTGCTTTGCGAAGCCATTCATAAAACGCCATTAACATCCCTGTACTGACCAGGCTACTGATACCAAATGTGGCACTCGTCAGTGAAAACGCTAAATTAAGCACCCACATGGCCATTTGAACCAGCGTAGTGTGACCACACTTGATATGCCCCAACTCATGAGATAAAACCGATCGCAACTCTGCCTCACCTGCCAGGTCTAACAACCCTGTATTGAGCACCACATAAGGACGGTCTTGACCCAAGGCATAGGCATTCGCAACGGGGGTTTGAGAGACAAACAGCGATGGCTCAGGGTATATATCTAAATCGCGTAAACACTCCCGAAAGATGGCATAAAGCGAAGCATATTGGCGAGGACCCACCTCAATACTATTCCCCATCAAATAAACATATCGGGGGCGTTCATAGACCAATTCCACAAATTTGCGAGTCAGCAGATCAAACCCTGGCACACTGCGAAGGGATTGCTCTGCTTGATAATCTAGCGGATGGCGAAAGGCTTCACTCGAAATTCCGGTGTAGGTTGGCATACAAAAATGGCGATCGCAATAATTTAAGTGGGCACACACCAAAAACCAAACCCCTCTTTAACGTCCATACAGGCAAATACGAAAAGATTAGGATTTAGATGCAGTGTTTTGATTAGCAATCAGGCTTAAGTCCCTTATATAGCCTAAGTTCAGGATCAGGATTTTGGCGGTTGAAACCGCGGCTATGCGAGCAAAAACGACCTGTATCAGTTCAGTAAACCTTTGATTTTGCCAGTCCGCGATGGCGGACTTCGCTCTGGTAGCCGCGAATTTATTCGCTGGGCTGATTCAACCGAACTGACGTTATCTAAATTTTTTAGCCCATAGAGTATTTCTACTCTCTACTTTTTACCAAATTTGAGGCCAATTAAACTCTGATCTATATCACCAACCTGACGCCAAATAGAGAGTTTACGGCTGGTTTAAGGGCGAGATACCCGCCAGATCAAGGATTTTGGGAATCAAATCTTCTCGCCTGACAGCCATCATATGCACTCCCTGACAGAGTTGGCGAGCCAATTGAACCTGCTCTGCGGCAATCACCATGCCTTCATGTAAGGGGTCTTCTGCTTGAGCTAGCCGATCAATAATGGCTTGAGGAATCTGCACACCTGGCACATTGCGGTTAATGAACTGAGCATTTTTAGCCGATTTGAGCAAAAAGATGCCCGCCAGAATAGGTTTGTTGCAACCAGATGCAATTTGGTCCATAAATTTTTCTAGCCGATCAAAATCAGAAATCAACTGACTTTGAAAAAATTGTGCTCCCGCCTGCAATTTGCGCTCAAATCGCCGTTGCAACCCAGACCAACTGCCACACTGGGGATCGATCGCGGCTCCTACAAAGATCTCAGTTGCACCATCGGTCAAAGCATTGCCATTAAAGTCAGACCCGTGATTGAGCTTGTCAATCAACTGGAGTAATCGCACTGACTCTAGTTCAAACACAGCCCTTGCCTCTGGATGATCCCCTGCTTTGACTGGGTCACCTGTCAGTGCCAACACATTGCGGATGCCCAATGCCTGTGCTCCCATCAAATCTGCTTGCAGAGCAATACAGTTGCGATCGCGACAAGCAACCTGGCAGATTGGCTCAATCCCTTGCTGCAACAACAAGACAGATGACACCAAAGACGACATTCGCAGCACGGCTCGACTGCCATCTGTGATGTTGACGGCATGGACTCGATCTTTGAGTAACCTTGCCATTTCAACCATATGAGCGGGATTACTCCCCTTGGGAGGCATGACCTCAGCTGTCACCAAAAACTCGCCTGATCGAGCCGCAACTTGAAAGCGAGATAGAGAATCAGAAAGCGTAACCGGCAAATTAGACATTGAAATTTCAAGGGAGATTTGAAGGAGTCAGGAGAAATGGATTGAGTTAGATCAACATGGGGATCAAAATCAGAATACCAGTTGATCCCCACTCTAGAATCGTTGTGACGTTATGAGTCAGTAGACCTATAACGACACCGAATACCCCAATACTGCCTGGACTCTTGACAAAGTTTGATTGGCGATCGCCTCTGCCTTTTCCCGCCCATCGCGCAACACCGACTCCAGATATCCTGGCTCAGTCATAATCTCGTGATATCGATCTTGAATCGGCTTCAACGCACTAATAACCGTTTCTGTAAATAACGGCTTAAACCGCCCCCACCCCATATCCTGACATTCAGCAGCAACCGCTGTTTTTGTCTGATTCGACAAAATCATATACAGCGTCAATAAGTTGTTGCACTCTGGACGGTTTGGGTCATCAAAGGTCAACCCAAGGGTTGAATCGGTTTTACACCGCTTAATCTTGTGTTGAATTTGGTCTGGAGTATCCAGCATATTAATCCGACTGAGATCAGATGGGTCAGACTTCGACATCTTGCGCGTGCCATCGGTCAAGCTCATCACCCGTGCCCCCTCTGCCCGAATCAACGGCTCTGGCAGTTTCAAGACAGGTTCCTCTTCAGTGCCATATTGATAATTCAAGCGAGCCGCAATATCGCGGGTCAACTCTAAATGCTGTTTTTGATCTTCTCCGACAGGTACTTTGTCAGGTTCATAGAGCAAAATGTCAGCGGCTTGCAACACCGGATAAGTCAACAGCCCTGCGCTAACATTCTCCCCTTGCTTAATGGCTTTTTCTTTGAACTGCACCATATCTTCTAACCAGTTCACTGGAGTAATGCAATTAAACAGCCATGCCAATTGAGTGTGAGCCGGAATGTGAGACTGCACAAAAATCGTGGCGCAGTTCAAATCAATGCCACATGCCAAATACATAGCAGCGACATTATAGGTAGCTTTTGCCAGTTTAGTGGGGTCATGCGGAACTGTAATGGCATGGAGATCAGCCATAAACAAGAAACTGTCATACTCTTGCTGAATCTCAACCCAGTTGCGAATCGCTCCTAAGTAGTTACCCAAATGCAACTCGCCTGTTGGCTGAATTCCAGAGAGAACACGTTGTTTACCCATCGAATTTGTTTTTATGAACTGATACAAGAGTGCTTTGAGTTATCCGCAAAGATAACTTAATAATCGCATTTTGATAGCACACCTTGCGCACCATTGTGTATTAAGCCAGAATTCATTCTGGTCAAGCCAAAAACTAATCCTCCAATCTATTCCCTGCCTCCTAGGACATGAATTTCCTGGCTCACAACCAATGTCCGCAGTGTGTGGTTTCAGCCGCCAAAATCCTGATCCCGAATTTGCATTGATTTGGACTTGCCAAACCTGGGATTAACCCTTGTATACTGAGTAAATGTAACAAATTCGTTACATCTTGTACGATTCAAGGTTCCTGAGTCATGGCTTCAACCGTTTCCAGAAATTCAATGACCTCATTGCAAGACTGTATTGACCTAACATCTGACCTGTCCCGACATGACGAAGCAACCGAGGCATTCTTAAAGCTAGTCAACACACTAGATGTCGAAAACTCTGCTGTTGCTGAGCTAGTCAATATTTTGTGGAATGAGCTGTTGTCAGCACAACGCTCTGCTACAGTTTGGGAGCAAGTCTGCACCATTGAACGTGAGTTGACAGATCGCTTGACCTTGAGCAATTTTCAGTTGCAACAAAATTACTTGCGACTTGTTCAAGAACAGTAATTGACCCCTGCTAAGGCTTAACTCTCTATCTCCTGAGGTTTCAGCTTTAGACAAAACCCCAGTCCGATCGCCATTAAGAGTCCTGCAATGATAAGTCGAGAGGTTACAGGTTCGTTGAGGCTAACGATCGACAGCACAGCTCCTGTGAATGGGAATAACGAGAATAAGGTACCTGCTTTTGAAGTCCCGATGTGCCGCAGTGCCATGATGAAGCAGAAAAAAGTGAGCGCAATACAAAACAAGCCGGTCAAGGCGATCGCCCCCATCAACCAAAGATTAGGCAGGGTATGACCCGCAGCGAGTGCCAGTGACGTGTTAATGCCACCACTGACTCCAACGCGATACATGACTACCTGTAGGGGGTTGCGAGTTGCAACTTTTTGCGTCAAGTTGCTAGAGGTTGCCCAGGCAAGACTGGCTCCGGCGATCGCCAGCGCACCCCACGATAGGTTCATGCCATTCCCTTGCCACACTAAAACTATGCTGCCTAGAGTAATCGTCGCCAACCCCAACGCTACTCGTCGCTCAAAAGGTTCTTGAAAAACAATCCAGGCAATCAATGCTGTAAACACGCCTTCTAAATTCAGCATTAACGATGCTACGGAGGCAGAACTATAGGCAATGCCATAGATTTGTAAGACAGGAGCCATTAACCCACCAATCAAAACGGCTGACCAGATCCATCGCCAGTCCTGCCCCTGAAGGGGGTTATGGGGAGCTTTGTAAATTACAAATCGTTGTATTAAGTACGCAACCGCAATCCCTAACCCAGCACACAAGTCGAGTAGCCCTGCTAAAATCCACGGCTCAACCTGCTGCAAAAAGACTTTTGATAGAGGAACGCTGGCACTATATAGCAGTGGTGCAGCGATCGCAAATGCAACTCCTGGAAAAGATGGGTTTCGAGCTTGAACCATAGTGAATTTGCCGATGATGAGACATTATTCTATAGTCCTTTTCATCATCGGCTCTACACACGACTGATCAAGGGAGTTCGTTGACCTCAGGAAGGGAGTCAAGTGTGGGTGACGAGGGTTGATTGGGTGAGGATATGCCACGAATGGGTAAGCCTTGCAACAGCAAAATCATGATGAATGCCAGTAACAAAACCCAAACAAAATCACCACTCGGTTGTTTTTCGTTTTTTGGCTCAGCCAAATCACGTTTGAAATCACACGAAAGACACTGATATAGATCGTTTCGACGTTCAACCAAGGCTCTTTTACTGCACTTGGGACAGTCTAAAATATTAGCTGCCATCGGGGTTATCTCCAGTTGGGGGCTTTCAGCGTCACCCGTTATAAATCCCTAATAAAATCACGATGGTAAATGCAGTATTCCCTGAATTGCGGATGGGTTGAGTGTGATAACGGGCGATCGCCTTATTGTAGATATCACCGAGTCCATCCAGTTTTTCGCACAGCTTGACCCTGAAACATCTATGAAATTCTTGGGCGTTGATCTGGGTTGGATGTCTCAACCCAGTGGACTATGTTGCCTAAAATTGTACGGGGAAACGTTGCATCTACTGGATTTGCAGCGTTTAGCAACGATTGAGGAAGTCTTGATTTGGGTTGACCAGTGGGTTTCACCTGACGAGCCTGCCATGATTGCCGTTGATGCACCTACCTTGATTCCCAATGCCACAGGAATGCGACTACCCGATCGCCTTGCCCACAAACACTTTGGTCGCTATCATGCAGGGTGCTATCCTGCTAATTTGGGGCTTGCCTTTGCCCAACGCACAATCGCCTTTGGGCTAAGTTTAGAAGACCGAGGATTTATTCATGCACCAGAGTTGCAACCTCAACAACCCGGTCGCTACCAAATTGAGGTGTTTCCTCACCCAGCAATGGTGCATTTATTTCAGCTAGAGCGCATTCTAAAGTATAAAAAAGGGACTGTCGCTGAACGACGAGTAGAACTGCTGCGGCTCCGCCACTATTTGCTTGAAACCTTGCCCACGCTGACCCCTGCCCTTTTGCTTGTGGAAACTAATGGAGTACCACTTTTACCTGAAGTGCCCACTCGCGGCACCGCTATGAAAGCCATCGAAGACCAGTTAGATAGCCTGATCTGTGCCTATGTTGCGGCCCATTGGTGGTATTGGAGTCTAGAGCGCAATTGGGTTTTGGGCGATCGCACAGAGGGATACATCATCGTACCCGCACCAAGACCATAACGGCAGGTAGAAACGCGATTAATGAGGCGCGATTAATCGCGCCTCTAGCTTATTACATTCCCTACAATCCCAAACTCAACTGTTGCTGAACTGGCTGAATCGGCTGATCTTTCATCTCAGATGCCAGCTTATGAGCAAACCGAGTAGTTTCAGGCAGGCGATATTTGGTGGTGCACTGCATAACATAGGCGATCGCCGTTTCTAAACTGATACGGTGTCCCGGAGAAATATAAAGGGGTTTAGTGCCCATGCGAGTACGAACAACGGCTCCGATGGTCTCACCCTGATGGTGTAAAGGCACCCACGCTCCCTTGTGATCAGGCACTTCAGCATGAATCCCTACTAATAGCGACTTTCCGATACCGATGCTAGGAAGATTCACCAGCAAGCCAATGTGACAAGCAATGCCAAAACGACGTGGGTGAGCAGTTCCCTGTCCGTCACACAACAACAAATCAGGAGTAGTCTGTAACTGTTTCAATGCCTCCAACACAGCAGGAACCTCTCGAAACGAGAGTAACCCTGGAATATAGGGAAATGTAGTGGGGCACCGGGCAAGCACCTGTTCTTGCAGTTGCAGTTGGGGAAAGTTGAGGACTGTGACGGCGGCTCGTGTCACGGTGCCCTCTGCTTCAAAGCCAACATCTACCCCAGCGACATATCGAATGGGTTCAAGTTGATCGGTGGTAATCACCTCAGATTTGAGGCGATGTTGTAGGGCGATCGCCTCTTCAGCCGTCAAATTCCAGTCGTGACGCTGGTGAATTTTCATGATTTGCACCCAGGGTTCACCGCCTTCATCCATCACACTATACAAAACACCATACAAAGAGGGGCACAACTGAGTCGTGCCCCTAAAGCTATAGCTTCGCTAATCAGAAGAATGGATAATTAACGACCGATTCCAACGTAACGGAAACCAGCTCTCTCCATTGCTTCTTGGTCTAAGAAGTTACGACCATCAATGATCACAGGGTTACTCATCAGCTTAGACATCTTGGCATAATCCAACGTGCGGAATTGCTTCCAGTCAGTGACAAGCACCAATGCATCACAACCATCTGCCAATCGTTCTGGATCTGTTTCCACAATCACATTTGACAGACCGTGGCGCAATCCAGTTTGCGACACCAACGGGTCAAAGGCTTTGACCTTAGTACCCAAGCGGCTCAGATGCTCAATCAAGTCAAGTGCTGGAGCATCGCGCATGTCATCGGTGTCGGGTTTAAAGGTCAAGCCCAACAACCCAACCGTCTTGCCCTTGAGGATCTTCAGGACTTGTTGCAGCTTCTCAATGGCAATCAAGCGTTGACGCTGGTTCACGCTAACAGCTGATTTCAACAACTGCGCTTCGTAACCATAATCATCAGCCGTGTGAATCAAGGCAGACACGTCTTTAGGGAAACATGAGCCACCCCAACCAATCCCGGCTTGCAGGAATTTGCCACCAATGCGAGAGTCAAGACCGATACCTCTTGCCACTTGAGTGACATCAGCACCGACGCGATCGCAGATGTTAGCAACTTCGTTGATGAAGCTGATTTTGGTTGCCAGAAAAGCATTCGCAGCATACTTCACCATTTCTGCTGAGCTGAGGTCTGTAACCACAACTGGCACAGTCGGTTGAGTTTTCTCTTCTGCAAACTCACGCGCCACGATAGGAGCATACAGCTCTTTCATCAGAGCGATCGCCCGCTGGCTGTTGCTACCAAGCACAATCCGGTCAGGGTTAAAAGTGTCATAGACCGCAGATCCTTCGCGTAAGAATTCAGGGTTGCTGACCACATCAAAATCGGCTTCGATTTCTACTGCCTCATTACTGCCTGCGGGAACTAACGCCTTTTGTCGCTCAGCCACACCGTCCAGCACAATCATGCGAACCCAGTCACCAGAACCGATGGGTACAGTTGACTTGTTCACAACGACCTTGTAGCCACCATTGAGGTGCTGTCCAATTCCCCGTGCAACGGCTTCTACATAGCGAGTATCACTCTCTCCAGTAGGCAGTGGAGGAGTACCCACTGCGATAAACAAGATTTCGCCATGACCTACGCCAGCCGCCAAATCGGTTGTGAATTCGATGCGTCCAGCCTGAATGGAAGCTTGCATTAACTCTGACAATCCCGGCTCAAAAATGGGGGACTGCCCAGATTGCATCAACTTAACTTTTTCCTCATTGTTGTCAACGCAGATAACATGATGCCCAATGTGAGCTAAGCAAACGCCAGTCACTAGACCAACATAACCAGTACCGATGACACAAACACGCATAGTTCAATAAACTCCTCATGGATAGAGCAGAAACTTAGGACTGTAAAAACCGACAGGGAAAAGGGAGCAGCTCAAGAAACACTAGAGAGGCAAAGTGTGTTGGGCTACAGTAGCGCGATCGCCCATACGCGCTCTGAAATCGTCTACCATCATTTGTAGCCCATCTTTCAAAGGCACCGTAGGTTGCCAATTCAGCCAGGTGCGCGCTCTGGTGATATCAGGCTTACGACGACGAGGGTCATCCTGGGGAAGAGGCTCAAATTTAATCTCAACTTCTGGATTGACCATCTGTTGGACTGCCTTTGCCAGCTCCAGAATAGTGTATTCATCCGGGTTACCCAAATTGACCGGCCCTGTATGTTCGCCGTTCATCAATCGTATTAACCCATCCACCAAATCAGAAACATAGCAGAAGCTGCGAGTTTGAGAACCATCACCGTATACCGTCAGCGGCTGATCACGCAACGCCTGGGCAACCAAGTTGCTCACTACTCGACCGTCATTTTCTAACATTCTGGGACCATAGGTGTTAAAAATTCGAGCCACTCGGATTTCAACATCATTTTGGCGATGGTAGTCAAATGCTAATGTCTCAGCAACCCGCTTCCCTTCGTCATAGCAACTACGAATCCCAATGGGATTAACGTTACCCCGATAGTCTTCAGTTTGAGGATGAACCTCTGGATCTCCATATACCTCAGAGGTAGAAGCGAGTAAGAACCTTGCCTTCACTCGTTTTGCCAGCCCCAGCATATTTAAAGTACCCATTACATTGGTCTTGATAGTTTTGACCGGATTGTATTGGTAGTGGACAGGAGAGGCTGGGCAAGCCAAGTGATAAATTTGGTCTGCTTCTAGCCGAATCGGTTCGGTAATATCGTGACGGATCAATTCAAAGTAGGGGTGATCTAACCATTTCAGCAAGTTTCGCTTGTGGCCTGTGTAGAAGTTATCTAAACAAATAACTTCATGCCCTTCTTGCATTAATCGGTCAATTAGATGAGAACCAATAAAACCTGCGCCGCCCGTAACTAAAATTCGCATAGTTTTGTATCTAGGGGTTAATAGCAAACAGCAAAAACCAGTTTAGCTGGAATTATTTTCTAACCTTGACTGGTAGGATGACACCTAAGGCTTCAAAGCTAACCTAGCGATAAAGTCGTGTCTAGTCTGCCGTACTTTTACCTAAGTCGTATTTCTACTTAACTTTATAGCAAGCTAACAGAGAATCTTAGGTGTCGAGGCAATCAGCAGGGTAGTTTACTAAAACTTCAAGGCTCTATTAATGCTCCTTAAAGCTGAGGGTTTATCCGGAAAAAGCGGAAAATGAGAATCAAAGAACTTAGAAGGCTGTGAGAGCGAGAGTACATCCTGTCATCCCATCATTTCTTGACTTGGCACAGCACTCTTTTTTCCCTGTTTCATTTTCTAGTCTTCCGTCTTTTGATGGATCTGTTGCCAGTGCATCTTGATATCTTGAATGGAGAACAACGTTTGAAACTGCAAGCCTTGCTGTTGATAAAGTTCTGCACCTCCCTGGAGCCGATCAACCAAGGCAATGATGTGGTTGACTGTATATCCGGCTTGACGAAGCCGATCGACGGCTTTGAGAGCAGACTGTCCCGTTGTCACGACATCTTCTAAAACGACAACTGCGCTGCCAGGGGCAAGAATGGGACCTTCAATGTAGGCCTGGGTGCCGTGTCCTTTTGCTTCTTTACGCACAATCAACGGTGTGAGTAGCCGACCTTCATAGGCTCCGACGATACTCACGGCAGTTACGATTGGGTCAGCTCCCAGGGTTAATCCGGCGATCGCCACTGTCTCAGAAGGCACCATTGCCAACAGCAACCGACCGACAGCCAACCCACCCTGGGCATGTAGTGTCACGTGTTTTCCATTGATGTAGTAGTCACTGTGTTGCCCGGATGACAGGACAAAATCGCCTTCTTTGTAAGCCACTTGACAAAACAAATCGAGCAGATATTGCCGTAGGGTGGGCAAATCAACGGTGCTCACCTCAATAGATTGGAGCGAAACAGGAGTTTGAGTCATGTTGAGCCATATTTTAGTATCAGGGTCTAGCCAATCCTGATTTTAGACGCTTAAATGAGCTAGGATATTCGCAAAATTGCGAATGGATCTAGACATTGCGATATGAGTTGGACATGAGAGGCGATGGCAATCCAGGGTGCAGGGGTCGAACCTGCCTGAGGCGAATTATGAGTTCGCTGCCTAAACCGCTCGGCCAACCCTGGAGATTTTGGCTTTTATTGTAGCTTGAACTGACAATATCCTAAAATGTTTGGTTTATTAATGCCTGATTTATTTGAAGTTGTAATTTGAAATCGTTAACGTGAACCCAACTGTTGCACTAACACTCATTTTATTGTTTCTGATGGTTGCCGCTGGGGTGGTCAGCGGTTCTTGGGGGTATGCCTTGGGGCGAGAAGCACTCAAAGGCATTACTCAACCCGATGTTAGACCTTCGACTGCGTTAGGCGACGGGACACCCCGACATGAAGAGGTGTCTATTTTGAGCGAAGACGCGATTTTGGCAGATGTCAAAGCCCGGATGGACGGTCGAACGGCTGAAACAGAGCCACTTGTTGCCACACCCACTGGAACTGCAGCAAGCCCCAATGCCACTGCACAAACAACGGATGCTCAAACCCCGATGACTCCAGAGGCAACGGCAAGCCCAATTGTTGCTGTTAACGCTGACCCAAATGCAACAGGACTGCCGATCACGAGTCAAGATCAGGGAGTGACGCTTGAGGTGCGTTCGGTGCGCCAGGAAAATGGCGTGTTGGTGCTGGATGTCAATCTGCAAAATGGGGGCGATCGCCCGGTGCAGTTTCTTTATAGTTTTATGAACATTAGCGATCGCCAAGGGCGATCGTTTAGTGCCAATACTGAGGGTTTGCCAAGTGAGTTGCAGCCTAACAGCGAGTCTTTTTCGGGAACGGTCACCATTCCAATGGTGTTGCTAGAGGGGGTCAATGATCTGTCGATCGCCCTAACTGACTATCCCGATCAACAATTACGGCTAAAACTATCTGGTATTCCAGTTGTCAGGTGATTTCTCTAGCGGGGATGACGTACCATACTCCTGCTAGGTCTTTTCTATTTTCGGATGACTCTTGCTGCCCTATTCGTGTTGGCAACTGATACGATTCCATCATTAACTGGCTCAGACATTATTTCACGGCTGCTAGCCGTATTTTTGTTGATTGCCATTAATGCTTTTTTTGTCACTGCCGAGTTTTCAATTGTTTCTGTGCGGCGATCGCGCATCAATCAGCTTGCCTCAGCGGGAGATGTGCAAGCACAGACGGTGCAAGACCTGCAACGGGGTTTAGATCGGCTGCTTTCAACGACTCAACTGGGCATTACCCTTTCTAGTCTGGCATTGGGATGGATTGGGGAAAATACGATGGCTACTCTGCTAACAGTAGGGTTAGCCGCTTTTCCAGTGCGAGTGGGCGATCGCCCCCTGATCTCACATTCCATTGCCATGCCAGCAGCATTTCTGCTGATCGCCTATCTGCAAATCGTGTTGGGTGAACTTTGTCCCAAGTCGGTGGCACTGCTTTATCCAGAGCAATTAGCTCGATTCTTAGCCCCTCCCAGTCAGGCGATCGCCCGCTTCTTTAATCCATTTATCTGGATTTTGAATCAATCGACCTGGCTGTTGCTGCGTCTAGTGGGCATTCAATACAGCGGACAGGGATGGTATAACCGGGTCACTCCAGAAGAATTAGAACTAATCATTCGTACATCAACTGAGTCACCGGGTTTAGAGGCTGGAGAACGAGAACTACTGAGTAACGTCTTTGAGTTTACGGAGGTGTCAGCTCAAGAGGTGATGGTGCCCCGGATTAGTGTGGTGGCGATCGAGCAAGATGCCACTTTTCAAGATCTGCTGCATGAGGTTGCTCAAACAGGGCATTCCCGCTATCCCGTGGTGGGTGAATCGTTAGATGATATTGTTGGCATTATTTATTTCAAAGAATTAGCAGCCCCTTTAGTTGAGGGGGTTTTGGCGTTAGATAGTGCCATTCAACCGTGGGTTCGTCCGGCTCAGTTTGTGCCAGAGTCAGTGCCCTTAAAAGAACTGTTGCGTCTGATGCAACGGGCAGGTCAGGCGATGGTGGTTGTCGTAGATGAATTTGGCGGAACAGCAGGGTTGGTGACTATCAAAGATTTGGCAGCTCAGATCATCGGCGAAGTGCATGACCCAGAAGACGAGGAACCCCCCATTCAATTGCTAAACGATCGCACGTTTCTAGTGCAAGCCCAGATGGATCTAGAGGAAGTCAACGAACTGCTCAAACTGGATCTACCCCTGACTGAGCAATATCAGACGTTGGGGGGCTTTATCATTCATCAGTTTCAAAAAATTCCAACGGTTGGAGAATACTTCCGCTATGCTGACCTGGAGTTAACAGTCACGTCAGCGGAGGGACCTCGACTTCATCAAATTCGGATTGAACGTTTAGAACCGCCATTAGAGAATAATGAGAATGACCCTGATGGAGAGGCAATCATTTCTCATAAGCCCTCTGAAAACAGATATAAAGGCGAGGAATAACCGACACGATGAATTATTGGTTGATGAAGTCAGAGCCAGAGGTTTATGGCATTCATGATTTAAAGCGCGATCGCCAAACCATTTGGGATGGAGTCCGCAATTATCAAGCTCGAAATTATTTGCGATCGATGCAAACCGGTGACTTTGCATTCTTTTATCATTCCAACACGGCTCCTCCCGGCATTGTGGGATTGATGCAAGTGGCAAAAACAGCGATCGTTGATCCCACTCAATTTGACACCAATAGCAAATACTACGATCCCAAATCGACCCCCGACAATCCTCGTTGGCAAACTGTCATTGTTGAATTTGTTCACCAGTTTCCCCAACTGATTTCGCTGGAAACGCTGAGAACCCAATTTTCACCCGATGAGCTATGGGTTGTGAGACAGGGAAACCGTCTCTCAGTCATGCCAGTGCCAGAGGCGATCGCCCAACAGATTTTGGAAATGAGCAAGAAAGAGAAAGAATAAAAGATAGAAGGATAGTCCTCTAAGAGTAATGATTTTTGAGTAAGGATATGCCGCGCGGCATATCCTTACTTGTTTAGGACTACCGATAAAAGAAGACGAGAAAAAAAAATGGAATTTCAGCCTCTATCCTTCTGCCTATTGCTCTCTGTTTTTAGCCTTGCCTCAAAACGATTTGTTGTCTAACGCTTTAGAAATTAGCTCTTGCTCTGTCCGGGGTTGAACGGGGAAAGGCTTACGAGCGTCAGTAATGAGCCAATCTAGAGAGGCCTTTTCAACATCGATGGATTCGCCCGTTTTATCAACACAATAACGTCCATAAACGAGCTTATCGACCAAACGTACACCTGCCCCTAAACGAGAATATTCAAAGATAACGCTGTTATCGACAGTAGCTCCGCCACAAATATGGCAACTAGGGCCAATCATTGAGGGGCCAATAATTTTGGCTCCGTCTTCGATGCGGGTCATGCCACCAATATACACAGGTCCCTGGATTTCTACTTTGTCCCAGTTAACTGCCACATTTAGACCTGTGTAGATACCGGGGAAAATTTCATGACCAGGAATCTCAACATTTTTGATTTCTCGCATCAAAACGCCACGAATAGCTCGCCAATAATCGGGCACCTTGCCAATGTCAACCCATTCAAAATCCATCGGTAGACCGTAAAAAGGAGCACCAATCTCAACCAGCTTAGGAAAGAGCTGACTCCCAATATCAAACTCTTCACCCGATGGAATATAGTTGAGAACCTCTGGTTCAAAAATATAAATTCCTGTGTTGATGTTGTTGCTAAGAGCCTCATCGACACTAGGCTTTTCCTGAAATGCTTTGATCTGCCCTTCGTCGTCGGTTACAACAACCCCATAACTAGATACTTCTTCACGGGGAACGGTTTTCATAATGATGGTGGCGATCGAACCCTTAGAACGGTGCCACTCAACGGCTGCTGTCAAATCTAAATCAATGAGCGCATCACCGCATAACACCACAAAGGTGTCATCAAAAAAAGGAGAGAAGTCTTGGATGCGTCGCATGCCTCCGGCAGATCCCACGGCTTCACCCACCAATTCACCATCTTCTTTGATGCGACCTTCAAATGAGTAAGCAATTTGGACTCCAAATCGCTGTCCATCGCGAAAGTAACTTTCAATTTCATATGCCAGGTGACTGACATTCACCATGATTTGGTCAAAGCCATGACTTCGTAAAAGCTCCAGCAAAAATTCCATCACTGGTTTTTGCAAGATCGGGATCATGGGCTTTGGCGTGGTGTAGGTAATGGGACGGACGCGGGTACCCTTACCTGCTGCGAGGATCATCGCCTTCATGGACTTTTTGGACATCTACATTACCTGAGCTAACTAATTCTAATGACTTTGACAAATAAGTGGGATTTACAACCGCTTCATTTGACTGGAACTATAGCGAATTTTTCAAAAAAATTTCTGCTATAAAGCTTGAAATTGACTTAGTACGCACCCATGAATCCATTCCTTGTAAGGACATAATCTGTTCCAGTCTTTCACAATCTTTGAGAATTGCCAGGAGTAGAGAAAGAATTTTGCAGAATCTATATCTAATTTGAATTTTTGTAAAAGTGTTCTTTAGTATTGATGGTCAGCGTCAAGTTTAGCAGTACAGCAGAGTGGACTGTCCAGTCTGTAAGGACAAACACAATCAATCACTGAGTATAAGAGCTGACAGATTTGCCAGTTCTTCAGTAGTCAAGTGGGCGAGGCTGCGGACTCTTAAATCCTGATAAAATTTTTCTTGAGATAGCTCAACTTTAGTTTGAGCTGACAAAAATAGCAGTGCCCAAAAAACTCCAACCCGATCGCTCTGATCAGAATGATGAGCTGAGGGATCAGCGGCGATCGCTTGTTGAGCGTCAGAGTGAACCCACAACTCCAACAACACATCAAAATCGACCCACTCTTCGCCTTCGCTGACATCTTGCCAGTGGTCACTTAAAAATTGCTCCAGTGCTGCCGCAATCTCTGAGAGATTTTCTTGGTGAGCTAGTTGGGTGATCGCTCGCACGGCCTGACTGCGAGATTGGGGTCGGGGACGGCGTGCCCGAATGCGAGGTTTGTTCTCTGCAACAGTGGCCGCCATGATCTCAAGTTGGGCAATCAATTCTTTTAGCGTAACCCGACGGTTTTGAGGCGGGTTTGCCACCGCCCGCCGCCGAATCGTTTTTTCTAAGCGCAACGGCAAAGCCGTTGTCCCTTCTGGAGCCAAAACCTCCTCAGCTTCCAACTCTTCCTCTTCATCACGCGACTCAGAGCGGGCCAAACTATCTGCTTTTAACAAGACTAGTATCGAGGCATATAAAAATGCCTGCCCTGATTCAGACAGGTCAGCTTCATAGGGTGCTCGCCCTGCTTCGTTACTCTGCAGGGGAGTGAGTTGGCTCAAAAAGCGATCGATTACCTCAATCACCTTGACATCCCAAGGATCAATCTCTCCCCGTTCTGCTAGGTCAATAAGTAGGGCGATCGCATTTTGTGCCAGAGAAAGAGCCATAGGGCAATCCTATCGAAGGCTAACGCGAACAAAATAGACGGCAGCCAACACAATCAAACCCAGCAACGCAAAGGGTATCACCAAGCTCCAGGGATTGAGAGGGTCAGTCATAAAGGCACAACGTCAAACCAGAGTTTACTTAGCGTAGACTTCAACATCTTCCGCATCTGTAACCTCTTTAGAGGCAGGCAGTAGATGCTGCTGTTCTTCAAGTTGTACCTTATAACGCTGAATATCGCGTTCTAATTCTTCAATCCGGACGTCTCGCTGTTGAATTTGTTGCCCTGAGTCTAAAACCTTTTGCACCTGAGTCCACACGCTAAACACCCAGGCAAAAGCAGCTCCAATGCCAGTTGCTAGCAACAATTCTACAGACAACGGGGCCTGCACCTGGACATCTTTGACAATGCGAATGACCACGGGTTCTGTGTTTTCAATGCCAAACAACACGAGTGCGAGGCAAATAACGAAAATGATGACGAAATTAACTTGGCGCATCGACTGAAACCTCAATCTTGCAGATAACAAATATTTATTAGATAGGTGAGTTTAGCAAACCAGGCTCAACCACTATCCATTTGGATTAGTTATAGCAATAGCCATAAGGTCGGAATGGGGAATATGAGAGCATGACCTCCAAACCCAGGCTAACCTCTAGTGCCCCAAATCATATGGCGACAGCTGTGAATGTTGAGTGGTCTCGAAAAAAGTGTAGCAGTTTAAGTTGAACAGCAATAATACATATGATCTCAAATATTTGTTAACAATTAAACACATTTAGGGGACGAGCAGGGTTGCTGTGTTCCCTTGCTTCTCTACCAGGCTAAGCAGGCTGACATTTCCCAGCGCGAATTAACCCAACTCGACGGGCGATCGCCTCTTGCTCAGAGGCAAAGGGTCCCCATCGCTCTGGCTCACCCGCTTCTCCAGCTTCTTTGGTTAGTCCCTTAATGTCGATCGCAGTTACGATTTTGCACTGTCCGTCATTCTGCTTGACGATATACCAAGCATCACTCATACAAATCTCCTCACCGTTTGGTTATTCAGGCTGTTCTCATTAAATCGCAGACAACCCTAATCGCCTATCCAGCTTACAGTAGTTTGCTGAATTGGTAAGAGATCCTGTGGTCACATCAATCTGATTTCAAGACAGTGCAAATGCGACCCCTCCCAACCTTTCCCAGTCAAACTCAGTTCAGCTTTAAACCGTTTTTAGTAAGCCATGTTGATTAGAAAGGGGGTTAGAGATTCACTCTCTTTAATTGCAATGCTCCAGGTTAGGTACAGCCGTTATGGGTTAAATGTTAAATGAGGGCGCATCTAGCAGTTAGGGGACTGAACCCGGCGAATGGATTCACAAGTGAACGTCCGACGCGGACTGAGGGTTTTGAACCTGCGGAGGCAGGTTTTGTTCTAGTAGGTGCGGTTTCAACCGCCACTCCCCCGACCGTCAGATACACCCGTTAAATGAGGTACAGGTTCTACCTTGGAACAGGGAGCTTAAGCCCCTGGCCTACAACCCATAACCATGAAAACTGCTGTAGCACCCGCTATCTGTCTCTGATGAATTCCATTTCACATGGGAAGATAGGGAATAGCAAGGTTTTCCATGCTTTATTTGATGCGACCTAACCTGATTGTTGAATTTCATGACTGCTGAACAACCCAAATCGACCCCTCCCTCACCTGATTCTTCACTCCCTGAATCCACCCCTCCTTCTTGGGGGGCACGTCTTAGAGAAAATGGGCAGATTTTGGCGATCGCGCTGGCATTAGCCTTGATCATTCGCTTATTCATTGCTGAGCCACGCTACATTCCCTCTAACTCGATGGAACCTACTTTGCACGTGGGCGATCGCCTGGTCATCGAAAAACTCTCCTATCACCTCCGTCCCCCCAAAGCGGGTGAGATTGTCGTCTTTGATCCACCTGACCCATTACAAACACTAGGATTTCGCAGAGACCAGGTGTTTATCAAGCGAATTATCGGTGAGCCAGGACAAGTCGTGCAAATTCACGATGGCACTGTGTATGTCAATGGTGAACCGTTACAGGAAGATTACATCGCTGCACCACCAGACTATGAACTACCCGCCGTAAAAATTCCTGAGAAACAATTTTTTGTAATGGGAGACAACCGCAACAACAGCAATGACTCTCATGTATGGGGCTTTTTGCCTCAAGAAAATGTAATTGGACGGGCTGTATTTCGCTTTTGGGAACCCGATCGAATTGGAGTAATCCACTCAGAGATTGGCAAAGAGAAGGGGTAAAAGAGTCTCAGCCCTTCTTGCTCAGAAGTTGAGATAGTAAACCAGATCAGCCGTTAGTTGGCTAGGCAACGCCAAACGCTGTTGTAAATCAGCTAAGTTGCGATAAGCTCCATAGGTTTGACGATTTTGAACGATCGCCCTAGCTAAAAACAAATCGATCACAGGGACACGAACCAAAGTCGCGATCGAAGCCGTATTGAGATTGATCCTCTGAATGGTATCAATGCTCTCAGAGTCGTAATAGCAAAAGGCCAGAATAGGTTCGAGAGACTTTAATCGATGAATAGGGAGATTGAGAGCAGCCGCTACATCATCTAAACAGTGAAACAAAACCCCTGCTTGAGTTAACGACACCAAAGTGCGGGCTTGATGAATAGACATTCCCGGTAGACGCAGCCAATCGTCAATACCAGCTTGATTAACATCGATCTGAACCCCTAACTCAGCCGCAAATTGAATCTCTTCTATCGATTGGAACCGATAATAGGGGTCATTCAACAGACGCGATCGCAAAGGATGTAACTGGGCTTTAACTCCCGACTTTAAGCGAGTCAACGATGTCAACCAATCTGACAACATAACACTTCCTCAATTAACCAATGCGGTCTAGTAGTTGACGACGTTTTTGCTCAAACTCGTATTCTGAAATCAGCCCATCTTGGCGTAAAGTATCAATTTGCCGGAGGGCATCGGCGATCGCACTAACTTGAACAGGATCAACCACCTCTACGGCAGGTGAAGCAGATTGCAAGACCTGACCCGCATTAAAGTTAGTGTCAAATTCAGTCTGATCTTGAGCAAGATACCAAACTCCTTCTATGACACTCGCAATTTTAGGAACAAAAGTCCACGAGAGGAGCAAGTAAAGAATTCCCCAACCGGGTTGCCTTAAATAAAACTTGTGGAAACCAGAGAGGGGACTAACAACACTGAGAAACGCCAGCAAAACAGCGAATTTCTTGGTTTTAGGCTTGGCTAACATGGGTAGAAGGATGGGAGGGCTTCAAGATGGCAAAGGCAACGTAACCCAAATAACATAACTTCAATGCAGGGTTAGCATTGAAAAAGGTCTATGGCTAATTTAAATTACAAGATTTTTTCTTCTTCTAATCATATCGATTCAGATTTTATCTGGAGCAGATCGCCAACAGTTGGAAACGACGTAAGGCAAGATCATGGCTCAAGCTAGATCATGGCTCAAAAATTTATCATGGATCCGTAGTAGACAACTCATCTCTAAGTTGAAACCAATCTATATGTCTACAAGCTCTTAAACCAAGTAAAATATCATTAGGGGAACTAATTCAGTAAGGTTGAATTCTTGATCAACTAAGATGTACCAGAGAGCGATTGAAAGAGCTTTCTCCCGGAAACCTTATCGATTTCTCGGATAGATTTTTAAGAGCTGTCTCAATCTCAAGCTGCTTCAACGCCACACAGTAAGACCCACATCCCTAGACTTTAAATACCTAGACTTTTGAGGTAAAAGCGATTCATACACTGTGACCAGCATAAGAAATTCTCTACCCAATCGATTGATATCTTCTTGCTCTAGATGTCTACCCTCACCCCTTCTCCATCTCTCATTTAGCTTTTATACCGCCAGAGTTGCCCAAAGGTTTATCAAAAAATACTTTTAAGCCAAAGGTCAATTAGATTACCGATATCTTTACGAGCCTCTGTTCTGCTTGGTACAAACCTTCATCAACTCAACGACTACAATATAGAGTTGGGCGTGGTGCTCCAGATTGAGTTAGACGACTGCCTAATATACGTACTACGGGGTATTGAGTTCACCCTGAAGTCATTCTGTATACTTCAAAGTAATACGGTCACTGAATTTATAAATAATAATTACTAATGTCACAGATTACATTCTCTCCCGATTGGCTAAGGAAATTTACTGAAGATCCCTATGCTGTGTTGGGTGCATCTGTGTCTGCTGATGATAGTCGTATTCTCAAACGTTATCGCTCAGTTGCTAAACTACTCCATCCTGATAGCTTTACAGCTGAGCTAGAAATAGCTACTCAGATCTTTGCTCGCCTGGTCAGTCCTGCCTATCAGAAGATCAAGCAAGACAAGGGTCGAGCAGAGGTCATGGCAATGCTGCGATTTCGAGTGCGGCGCATGAGCCGAGAAGAAATGCCAGAACCAAAAGGAGATGTGGCGCGGCAACTCCTTAAAACCCCTCTGCAATCTGTTGATATTTTGTATGAGGAAGCAGTGAGCAACTTGGCCGAATTGCAATATCAGCAATTTGAGCAGTTTGAGCAAATTACGGATGAGTTGAGTGAACTCAATCTGGTTTACCTGCGAGTCAAGATGGGTGAACCCTTGATTCGTGAGAAACGAAATGGCATTATTCCGGTTGAAGAGGTCAGACCGCTTGAGTTTGATTCTCGTTTGCGAAAAGAAGCTGAGCCGTCTACGTCTCCCCCTGGCAATTATGCCAACTATGCTCTGCGCCACTATCAGCGGGCACAGGAGTATATGAAAAAGTCAAACTGGTCTTTAGCCGTGCAAGAATTGCGAGATGCTTTGCGAATTGAGGCCGATCGCAGTGAGTTTCATGCTTTATTGGCAAAAGCCTATCTAATGCAGAACTTACCAGGAATGGCAACTGTCCACTTTAAGCAGGCACTCAAGCTAAACCCCAAAGATCCACTTGCGCTAGAGTATGCTCAAAAGCTCAAGATCGACCTCAACAACTCAACCAATGGCAAGAGTGCTGATCCAAAAGCGGGTGGATTCTTTGGAATGTTTGCTAAAAAACGCTAGTTCAGGTAAACCGAGTCCGAATAATTCGTTCTCCTGGTTGGCGATCGACGGCTGATAAGCCCAGATCACGAACTACAAACGATCGCTGCAACCATCGATCAAATCCATCATATCGGGGGATAAAAGAAGACCGTCCGTGCACAGTGCGGCGATTGTCGATGCAGAGCAGGTCGCCTACATTGAGCTTGACTCCTTTATAAACCGAGGCGATCGCCTCCTTGAGGGCTGACAGTGCGGCATCTGCTTCAGGGGTGAGAGCCGTCATCAAATCTTCGTCATAGTTTAAGAAGGGGTCATGGCGATTGCCATACAAAACCGGTAACACAGTTCCTTCGTCTGTCGCGGTTTGCAGATTGCCAAAGGAATAATCAATCCCGGTACGATAAAGGGGTTGAAACAACCGATCCCGATGCTCTGGGGTGAGCAATGGCAGCGCATGGGTGATGCTGGCATAAGTGGTTTCAGCCACTTGATCGTGATCAGGACGCAGACAAAACAACAGCAAAAACTCAGGAGGATAGGGGTGAAAAACAGTTTCACGGTGAAATTGCAACCGTGATTGAGACCCACTAGAGGATTGAATCTGTTCACTTCCTTTAACAGGGGCAAGATTTTGAAACAAATCCCCATTTTTTTCCTGAATGTAAGACACCAAATGTCCTAAACGACTGCCAATCATGGCCAAACATCGCTCACTGACATAGGTTTGTTTCCCAGTTGATCGTTGGGCATCTAACGGGGTATGAACATAGTAAAGCCCTGGATCGATCGGTACCCCCTGCAAGAGCAAAATGCCTTCAGTGTTAGACCGCACCTGAAACTCTAAAAGGGCGCGACGCACAGAACGCGGCATCTCGTCTGCCCGCATTTCACAATCAAACAAAAACTCTTCTGTATCAGTGTAGGGATTGGGACCAGGTGCCAGGAATAAATGGATAGTGGTCTCATCAAACCCACGACAATCGATGGTTTGGACTCCACTCGTGGAGGATGGGGTGAGAATTGGGTGCATAGCTCTTGTCTGAAAGCTGTTATAGCCGTTGTGGATGATCTCAGCTTATCTTTTGTGTCAAAGAGAAGCGATCGCCAACCGCATAGAACGAACCTGGCAGATAAAACCTGACCCTCTACCCAGAGGATTAGCCCTTGATGCGGGGTGAATAGGATTCACCCTAAATGTTTCAAGAGTCTTGTTCTCTCAATCTCTCTAACTCAGACCGAATAGCGGCAATCTGATTGGTCAACTCCTGCACATCCGTTTGCACCTCAGGGTTAGCCGTAACAGAGGAAGAGGTTGTAGAAGAGGAAGTGCGATCGCTTGTCGAAGGGGTGTCAGACGGACTGCGACCTGTCTGTTGAGTCAAAATCGTTTCTACAAAGTTACGAGCTTCTTGCTCAGTCATTTCCCCTTTGGCCGCCCATTCTTCTGATAACTCAGCCAGATCTGTTCTCAAGCGATCGAGATTTTCGTCACGGCGTTGGGGGTCTTGCAAAATCTCAATTAATGATGCGGTTGCCCCCAGGGTCACACGAAACCCCTTTTGCAACAGTTCAATCAACGTGTCAGAATTCATGGCTTTGAGTTGGGTATTAAAAATAATGTAGGCTTCCAAAGGAAGATTAAGACCTTCAGACTTTTTATTCAACTGATTCGGTCTCAATTTCCGAAATTAATGGGGCGACTTGAGTCTGAAGGAGTCCTAAAAATCACACTAAACTCCTACCCCACATAGAATTCAACATCCTTAACCGGGCGAAATTTGGATGACCTATTAAAATGCTGCGGGTTAACCAAACTGTTCTAAATAGTCATTGATATCTTCAATCAGGCGGGTCAACTCGGCTTCAGTATTGAGCCGAATCTGCTGATCTCGTAAGGTGACTAACACCTTTGCAGCAAAGGGACTTGCCCAGATATTGGGATTACAAAAGACCTCTAAGAAAACATCCCCTACATACTGATATTCCATCGGCTTTTTAGGGTCAGGCTTGCTACCAGAACCACTATGAGCTGCCACAGCCTTGAGGCTATTCATCAAAGTGGCGATCGCCGCTTGCAGTTCACGAGCCGCTTGAGGAGTAAAGCTAAAACTAACTGACCCTTCTACCAAATTGAGACGAAGCTGAGTAGGAGACATAACCACAATTCAAGAGATTATCGGCAAGAATTCATCGGCTGTTCACTCATGGTATCGGGCAATGGCTCATCTTCAAGCAGAAATTTGCTAAATCGGCGGCAACCTCACCACTTGTGTTACGGTTCACCCCCACTCTGATCGACCTTGCACTGCCTAAACTGGTATTCATGAATGCAACTGCAACCCAATCTCAACCGATATCTAAATGCATCGTCGATCCAGTCAGTCTGGTGAACCGTCCACGTTTGGTTCGGTAAATACGCCTTCAAGGTAAGGGGCAAACATACGCAGTATATAGAAGAGTGCAGAGTTGTGGGATCTGCGATTATCCCTAAGGGAAACTGCGAAGCAACCGCCTCTATGCCCCAACCGAGGGCAATGCAACTTCCAGAGCATTTAGTCAATTGAGCTAGAACCTGTAGATAGAACCGGAGCAATACAAAGATATGGCAAAAGTTGTTGGAATTGACTTAGGAACAACCAACTCTTGCGTAGCTGTGATGGAGGGTGGTAAACCGACCGTCATCGCCAACGCTGAAGGTTTCCGCACAACGCCCTCGGTGGTCGCCTTTGATCCCAAAACAAAAGAGCGCCGTGTGGGTCAGATCGCCAAGCGTCAGTCGGTCATCAACCCTGAAAATACCTTCTACTCTGTGAAGCGATTCATTGGTCGTCGCATCGATGAAGTCAGCCATGAAACCACAGAAGTGCCTTACAAAGTGCTGAATGTTAATGGCAACGTCAAACTCGATTGCCCCGCAGAAGGCAAGCAATTTGCCCCTGAAGAAATTTCAGCACAAGTCCTACGAAAGTTAGTTGAAGACGCTAGCAAGTATCTGGGCGAAACAGTGACCCAAGCCGTCATTACTGTCCCTGCTTACTTTAATGACTCTCAACGTCAAGCCACTAAAGATGCTGGACGGATCGCTGGAATTGAAGTCTTACGGATTATTAACGAGCCGACCGCCGCTTCACTAGCGTATGGTCTTGATAAGAAAACCAACGAAACCGTTCTAGTCTTTGACCTTGGCGGTGGTACGTTTGACGTATCTATTTTGGAAGTCGGCGATGGGGTATTTGAAGTATTAGCGACCTCTGGTGACACCCACTTAGGGGGCGACGACTTCGATAAAAAGATCGTTGATTACCTGGCAGCCGAATTTAAGAATGCAGAAGGCATTGACCTCCGCAAAGACAAGCGTGCCTTGCAGCGTTTGACTGAAGCAGCCGAAAAAGCCAAGATTGAACTCTCTAGCGTGACTCAAGCTGAGATCAACCTACCCTTCATTACTGCGACTCAAGAGGGGCCTAAGCACTTAGACACCACCTTGACTCGTGCCAAGTTTGAAGAGCTTTGCTCTGACCTCATCGATCGTTGTCGCATCCCAGTCGAGAGTGCACTGCGTGATGCCAAGATCGACAAGAGCGCGATCGATGAAGTCGTTCTTGTGGGTGGTTCCACACGGATCCCTGCTATTCAAGAGCTAGTCAAGCGAGTTCTAGGTAAAGACCCCAACCAAACCGTTAACCCTGACGAAGTAGTAGCCGTAGGTGCTGCGATTCAAGCCGGGGTGTTAGCGGGTGAAGTGAAGGACATCTTGTTGTTGGATGTGACTCCTCTCTCTCTCGGTGTGGAAACGCTGGGCGGTGTCATGACCAAGATTATTGTCCGCAACACCACAATCCCAACCAAGAAGTCTGAAACCTTCTCAACAGCAGCAGACGGGCAAACCAACGTTGAAATCAAGGTGCTTCAGGGTGAGCGTGAGATGGCAGACGACAACAAGAGCCTGGGTATCTTCCGCTTGGATGGTATTCCTCCTGCTCCTCGGGGTGTGCCTCAAATCGAAGTCACCTTTGACATTGATGCCAACGGTATTTTGAACGTCCGTGCGAAGGACAAGGGCACTGGCAAAGAGCAGTCCATCACGATCAAAGATGCGTCCACTTTGGACAAATCCGATGTCGAACGGATGGTGCAAGAGGCAGAACGCAATGCAACGGCTGATAAAGAACGGCGTGAGCGGATTGACCTCAAGAACCAGGCAGACTCGCTGGCATATCAAGCTGAGAAGCAAATGAGCGAGTTGGGCGATAAAGTGCCTGCTGATGACAAAGCCAAAGTTGAGGGCTTTGTGAAAGATTTGCGAGATGCCATTTCTCGTGAAGACTTCGATCAGATCAAATCCATTACCGCTGAGTTACAGCAAGTGCTCTATAGCGTCAGCAGCAATCTCTATCAACAGTCAGGTGGTGAGGGTGGTCCTAGCGATGGTCCTACACCTCCACCTCCTTCCAGTGGAGATTCTTCCTCAGCGGATGATGATGTGATTGATGCTGAATTCTCAGAAACCAAATAGGTTTGTTCATGAGTTGTGATTAAAAAAGGGGCATTGTGCCCCTTTTTTTTACTTAACAAGTCACTCTTATAGAATCAGCGTCTTAAACCATTAACGGGTTTCACCATCTCTAGAAATTAGGGTTACACCAATCTCCCTCAGCGCGATCGCTCATGTCGAAAGCTAGCTGACCACACCCTCTTGTACCAACGGCTTGACCGTTGCTATAGCAGTCCTAAATCATTTGTGAGATTAGCAGATTGTGAGAGGCGCACCTCTCCGAGGTGCGCCTCTCACAACCCATTTGGGATTGCTATGTATAACGATTTCAAATCAGTTAGTTTAGCGTAGCTTATAGCAGCTGCTATGAAAATATCTCAATTCCTGAAAAAAGTTTGTATTTGTCAGGAACAGCTTCATAATAGGCTTGATCATTTTCGATGATTGGTTATGATCAGATATAAGGACATAGGTGTTGAGCGTTTACATTGTTAGGCTAAAAGCTTTAAGTTTAATAATGGCTTTGGTCGGCATTGAAGGAGCTTTTTGATTAATGGATTACATCGAAAAGGTACTGGAAAAGTTAAAAGAGTGGGCACGTAAGCTAATTGATGCTTTACTGGGTCCTGAGGCAGAGCCAGAACCAGAGCCGATTCCTATTCCTGTGAGAGATTCAGAGCGTCGTTAGTGGCTGAATCTGAGCTTTTAACTTTAATGAGTATCGCGGTGTTGCATGGCCCTAACCTAAACCTTTTGGGTTTAAGAGAGCCAGGAGTTTATGGCACTGTAACGCTGTCCAGTATTAATGCAATGTTGGAGCAAGAAGGGCGATCGCTTGAGGTCAATGTTTCCCCTTTTCAGTCCAATCATGAGGGTGCCTTGGTTGATGCTATTCATGCGGCATTGGGAGTCCATCAAGGGATTCTGATCAATCCTGGAGCTTATACCCACACCAGTGTTGCGATTCGAGATGCGATCGCCGCTGTGGCTATCCCAACGGTCGAAGTTCATCTAAGCAACGTCTATCGGCGTGAATCCTTTCGCCATCATTCTTATATTGCTCCTGTCGCTATTGGGCAAATTAGCGGCTTTGGGGCAGATAGTTATCGGCTAGGGCTGAATGCTCTGGTTTATCACATCAGGCAGGCAAACCTGTAATCCTTCCCCTCAAAAAATTCGCTACTCTTGAGGGAAAGAGAACTCTTTGTTTGTTGTTGCGAATAGATTTTGAGATTGTTCATGTTGTCGCAGAAATTAGACCAACTTCGGGGGCTGTTTACCGAGATGAATCAGGCATTAATTGCTTATTCAGGAGGGATTGATAGCACTCTGATCGCCAAGATTGCCTATGATGTATTGGGCGATCGCGCTTTAGCTGTGACTGCTGAGTCACCGTCGTTGTTACCCGAAGATTTAGAAGATGCCCGCATTCAAGCAGCAGAAATTGGTATTGCCCACGAGGTGGTGCAGACCCACGAATTAGAGAACCCCAACTACGCCAGTAACCCGGTCAATCGCTGTTACTTCTGCAAGAGTGAATTGCATGACACACTTAGACCGTTGGCGATCGAGCGGGGATATCCCTATGTGGTGGATGGGGTTAATGCCGATGATTTGTCCGATTATCGACCGGGCATTCAAGCGGCAAAAGAACGAGGGGCGCGATCGCCACTGGCTGAGGTGGGCGTCACCAAATTAGAAGTGCGTGAACTGGCAAAACAGTTGGGGCTACCCTGGTGGGACAAGCCCGCTCAACCCTGCCTCAGTTCTCGGTTTCCCTACGGCGAAGAGATCACGGTTGGTAAGTTGCAACGAGTGGGCAGAGCTGAACGCTATTTGCGCCATTTAGGACTTAAAAGTTTACGAGTTCGCTCTGAAGCTGACACCGCTCGCATTGAGCTACCTCCAGAGCAACTCAAAGACTTTGTCTCAACGACTGATCTGCCTGCCCTAGTGAGTGCACTGCAATCCTATGGATTTGTCTATGTCACTTTAGACTTAGAAGGTTATCGTAGTGGCAAGCTTAATCAGGTTTTACAACTGGCTCATTTATAGACTCATTTTATAGAGAGGGAACTGTATGAACGTAGAGGTGGATGCATCGTCAACGCCACTGGAGGTCTATCAGGGGCAGTTTGGAGAGTTTACGGTTACAGCTGACGATCGCCAGGGAGTTGTGGTTTATCGCGCAGGTTTAATGATCGCAGCGGTCAGTTTTGCGATCGCAGTAGGGCTAGTCCTGTGGCAGAGTACTGACCTCAGTGGAGGGACGGCTTCATATCACGCTCTGGTCTTGTCGCTATTGACCCTCCTGTTTGGGCTATTTTCGGTGGGGTTGGGTGTGAGTCTGTTGACGATTCACATTTATTTGCTGCCGTTGCATCGAGCGTTGCAAGTCTTTTGGGGTGTCGGCACAATTACTGCGATCGCCCTGACTCTTCTCAAGGCTCAACCTTTAGCTCTCACCGTCTTTCAACAGCCCTTAACACTTCTGGGAATTGGCTTCACCTTTGCGGCTCTGACAGGCATTTTCTTTAAAGAAGCCTTTTGTTTTAATCGGTTAGAAACAAAACTACTCACCCCCCTGGTGCCTCTATTGCTGTTGGGACATCTGACCCACATTTTGCCTGCCCATGTTGAACTCATTTTATTGGTGGCCTGGGCAGTGTTGTTTCTCATTTTTGCGATCCGTAAAGTGATTCAACCGATTCCACCTGATATTGGCGACAAAAGTGTGTTCGACTTTCTTAAGCAGCAACGCGCCCAACAATTAGGTTAAACCGTTTAAGTTAAAACGTTTAAGTCAAAACGCAAGTTAAAACGTTGAGTTAAAACTAGATTGCAACACTCTAGTTACCACAGCCGCAAAACGTTCTTGTGGCTTTGTTGTGATGGTTTAGTAGGATGGGCATGATGATTCTAATTGGAACCCATGCAACTACTTGGGGACAGGGTTAAATTTAGGGGTTGCAAGGAGTAGGAATTGTCAGAGGAACGTGCATTCTGGTTTGCCTGGTCACAAATTAATGGAATTGGTCCAATTTTGTTGTTGCGGTTGCAGCGTCACTTTGGGACATTAAGTGAAGCGTGGTATGCCAAAGCGGCTGCCCTTGAAGCAGTAGAAGGGGTGGGAGAACAAATTGCCGCAATCGTCGTACAAGAGCGATCGCGCCTTGATCCGGTTGCCCTTTTACAACAACATGAGCAAGAAAACCCTCACTTTTGGACTCCCGCTGATCCGGGCTATCCTCGATTATTGCTTGAGATTCCCGATCCACCTCCTGTGTTGTATTACAGCGGTGTGGTCGAGCCATTAGAAAATCAAGGTATCATCCCCTGTGTGGCGATCGTTGGCACCCGTGAACCGACCGACTACGGCAGACGATGGACGCGCAGAATCACAGCGGCTCTGGCACAGGCAGGTTTTACGGTTGTCTCTGGGTTAGCAGAGGGCGTAGACACCGAAACCCATCACGCTTGCTTAGGGGCTGGAGGACGGACGATCGCCGTTTTAGGCACAGGGGTCGATGTAGTGTATCCCTGGTCAAACCGCAACTTATCTCAACAGGTTCAGCAACAGGGGTTGCTTGTGAGTGAATATGCCGCTGGGTCACAGCCCGATCGCGTTCACTTTCCACGCCGCAACCGCATCATTGCTGGCTTAAGTCGCGTAGTTTTAGTCATGGAAGCCCCTCACAAATCAGGTGCGCTGATCACCGCTCGTCTCGCCAATGAATACGGTCGTGATGTTTATGCCCTCCCTGGTTCACTAGACAACAATCGCTCAAGAGGATGTCTAGAACTGATTAACACGGGAGCACACATGATTTTAGGTGAAAAGCAGCTTTTAGCGGCTCTAGAATCCTTACCCCAGTTAGACGAACTGCGATCGCTCACCAGTCAACTCTCTCTGTTTGATGAAGATGATGAAGACCCCGAAATGAGCCGTCCTCAACCTCTCATCCTAGAACCACTCCTACATGAACCCGTTCTAAAAAAAGTGTTTGAAGCAGTTCCACTGGAACCATTGACGGTTGATCTCATCGTCCAAAACACGGGATTAGACACTGGAACAGTCCTCAGTTCCCTCGCCCAACTAGAACTGATGGGTCTGATATCTCAACTCCCAGGAATGCGATACCAACGAGGGGGATAAGAAAAAGGAAAAAAGAAAAATCAAGAAAGAATCAGAAATAAATACTCCTGGTTTTTATCCTTCACCCTTTATCCTTCACCCCTTATCCTTCATCCCTTATCCTTCATCCCTTATCCTTCATCCTTTTTCTTTGTCTTCCCCACTCCCTACGTTTTCTTCTCGTTGCAAAACAATCATGACGTCACCCACAACCGGGCTACGCGCCAATAGGGTTTCGTGAGCATCAGTAATTTCTAGCTTGTTGAAGCCTAACTCTTGCGCTCGTTTTTGCATCTCGGTTGCCAAAGTATCTTGGCGATTTGACGATAACCCATACCAATCACGGCCAACTTTAACGATGAGTCGGCTACTCCGAAAATTGGCTTGAACTGATTGAATCAGCCCATTAGCATATTGGTTGGTGACTTCAGCCACCTGATCTTGAATCGCAGCAATCAAGCTTTGGGCAGGGGTCAGGTCTAGCGGAGGGGGAGGAGCAGGTGGTTGATTGGATGGTGGGGGTGGTGTGATTGGAGCCAACGCCGCTGGAATTTCGGGTTTAGGAGCAGGTTGCACCACAGGGACAGGCGGCGTTGTTGGAGTCTGGCTCACACGAGTAGGTTTTCCCAATAAAATTCCTGGCAAACTCCACAACAACACCACCCCTAACCCAATCGCAATATTGGTCAGTATTCGATCTGAAAGCTGCCGATTGAGAGAGTCGGGCAAAATTCGACGAATGTTAGGCAAAGCCACATTCCACCAGGTTCGCAGTTTCCCTAACAGAGGACGGATTTTTTCGACAACAGTGGCTAAGACGGGTTGCAGTTTGTTGGATAGCTTGCTTAACTCAGGGCGAATTTGATTTGACCAGCCAGTGAGGGCTGAGCTAGCCTGATTGACCCAACGGCTAACTTGAGCAGCAACAGAGCTTGCAGAGCGTGAAGTTGGCTGTTGTGGGGGAGGTGATTTTGGGATAGATGGACGCTGTGCAGGTGTCGTATCGGGTGTGGGCGAATCCCAAACATCATCCAATTCATCGTCAGAGAATGGATTTGATTTTGGTGGCTGATCCTGCGACATGATCGTTCCCTTGAATGCAGTGAATTAGAGATTAGAGAAGACTGCTTCCAAAGGATCAATCTACCACTTTGCGATCGCCCCGTTGTGTTTGAGTCCCCCTCATCCTCAACAATAAGAGAAGAAACGAATGCCAAAGGCGTGAGACTACAATCGTTTATAAGTACGTCCTCAGGTTGATCAGGATGAACTCATCCTATTTGCATTCGCTAGATAGCGTTTTTTTATTGTTGTACCTATGGCAGTCACCACTCAGCAGTTAATTCGTTTTAAACAGCAGGGCAAGGCGATCGCCGCTGTCACCGCTTGGGATTATCTTTTGGCAAGCCTGGTTGATCAAGCTGGGGTCGATTTAATTCTAGTCGGAGATTCGTTGGCGATGGTAGCGTTGGGCTATGAGACAACGTTGCCTCTTACCCTAGACGAGATCTTGCACCATGCCAAAGCCGTGCGACGTGGAGTGAAACAAGCCTTGGTTGTAGTCGATCTGCCGTTTATGAGCTACCAGGAAAGCCCTGAACAGGCCATTCGAGCAGCAGGTCGAGCCTTAAAAGAGGCAGGTGCCCAAGCCGTCAAACTAGAAGGAGGCTATGCCAGTATGACTGCGACCGTAACGCGGTTAGTGCAAGCAGGGATTCCGGTGTTGGGTCATGTCGGCTTAACACCACAGTCAGTGCATCAGTTTGGCGGCTATCGCAAGCAAGGCACCTCACCCGAAGCAGGCGATCGCATTGTTGAAGAAGCGATCGCACTAGAGCAAGCAGGCGCATTTGGCATTATTTTGGAGCACATTCCCCCAGAGCTTGCCCTGAGAATTACCCAAAAACTGACCATTCCCACCATCGGCATTGGAGCGGGGCCCCATTGTGATGGACAGGTGCTTGTCACAGCCGACTTACTGGGTTTGTCAGAGTGGCAACCGCCCTTTGCCAAGTCTTACACCAATTTACGGGAGACGGTGACTCAAGCCGTTCAGACGTACTGCACTGAGGTGAGGGAACACCGCTTTCCTTAAAGCTATACATAAACCCTCTGGAAGGAATCAGTATCAAGGGTTATGGATTAAATTAAAGTGCAATTTTGTGGAGGGGTTTGGCATTGCCAAACCCTTACATTAAGCAAGTTGTCCATGTTATTTAATTTGTGCTCGTGAGGGGAATGGATGTCTAGCACCCACTCCCCTCAACAGAGGTCTAATGCTCAGCTATACAGCGAAGCCACATATTCACCATACCCGTTGTATTTCAGCGTCGGCACCTCTTCCCAGGCAAACTGCCCCCCCGGACTAATCAACCGTTCTTTTGCTTGTGACCAGCGAGGATGAGGCACTTCAGGGTCAACATTAGACTCAAACTTATATTCCCCAGGGCTAATCCGATTCCAATAAGTGGCTGGTTGAGTGCTCACAAACTCGATCTTGACGATCGACTTAGCCCCCTTAAACCCATACTTCCAGGGCAACACCGCTCGAATCGGAGCACCATGTTGTTTTGGCAGCGTGTGACCGTAGATGCCTACCGCAAAAAAGGCTAGTTCATTGGCCATCTCTTCAATGCGTAAGCCCTCAGTGTAGGGGAATGGCAAAAATTGAACAGGCGGGAAGCCCGGTCCCTTAGTGACTTGGGCGTCAAAATAGGAGGTAAAGCGAACAAATTTGGCATTAGAGTCAGGTTCAACTGCTTTTAACAAAGCATTCATGGGAAAACCCAACCAGGGCACAACCATTGCCCATGCCTCTACACAGCGAAACCGATACACACGTTCTTCTAGCGGAAACTCGGTTAGCAAGTCATCCAGGTCAAACACCCGTGGATTGTTGACCAAGCCAGTCACTTCAACTTTCCAGGGGTCTGTGGGCAACGCCTGAGCACTTTGCCAGATAGATTTAGTACCGCCAAATTCGTAGAAGTTATTGTAAGTAGCAGCAATCAGCTCGTTTGTGATAGGCCGATCGCCCTCTACAAAGGCGGCGTTTGAGGTCGCCTCTAACGCTTTTGTGCCTGCGAGAGGAGCCATATCTTCGCTAGCTTGTTGTGATTGACACCCAATTAGCGACAGAGCGGAACCTGCAATGCTAAAGCCAGTTAACGTTTTGAGAAATCGACGCCGTTGAAAAAACGCAGCTTTTGATGTAACAACTCGTTCAGGAAGCTGCCAAGACTTAGGCACATGAATAAAGGGCATAGAAATCACAAGCTAAACCGCGTCACTTTCACTATAAAAGGCGAAGCCGTTAATTTTGATGAGAAGCAGGTTAATTCTGATCAATCATCACCACTTTTGATCAATCCCTTGATGGCTTGTCTTAGTGAGTTTTCAAAATTTGCTGTATCTCTTCCAATAGCTCTTGCATCGACAACGAAGCAGGAAGAACACGAGTAGCGATCGCCCCCACAGAGGCCATTAACAACTCATCAAGCAGGTTTTGTGAAGAGCAGTTCCACACTAAGATTGGGGGTTTGGCTTCTAGTTGGGCTAATGCTTGAATGGCAGGCTTCAACGCTTGCAGTTCAGTGGTATGAACACACAACAGCAATAGATCGACACCCCCGTGTTTAATTTGGTGCAGCACATCTGCCCAAGAATGACCCAAAGACGCTTGAAATTTAGCCGTCTGGACATATTGCAGCAACACCTGCAACCACTCATTTACCTTAGAGTTAGAGGGATTATGGGCAACCATCTCCTCTGGAAACTGTGCAGTAAACGCCAAAGCTTCATTGAGGCTATTTCCAGTGTCTGGAGACAAATCAAGCGGTAACGTCGCTAAATCAGCGATCAAAATATGAGAACTCCAATGGGTGCCCACCGCAATTTGCATCACTTGCCACAGGGCTAAGACATCCGATTGCGTTGACTCAGGAGAAGTGGAATTGAGAGCCGCAAGACAGGGAAACACCGCCAGTTCTGGCACATGGTTGGCCGCCTGGGTCATCTCTGGTGTTAGCGTAACCAGGGGCAAGGCTGCCAAAAATGGGGATTGACTGAGTTGAATCAAATAATGAACCGGATTTGCCATCGTGCCATCTAGCAAGATCAGGTCTGGTTTCCACACTCGAACCAACAAATCAGCTTGCTCTAGATCATCAACTTCTAGCACTCGGCAGTGATAAGGATGAAGCAGACTACTTAAGTCTGTAATCAAAGGCTGATAGGGGTTAAAGTCATCTTCAAAGCTTTGAGTGTCCTCGACTATAGGGCGCAGATGTAGGACAGTCAGAGTAGTTTGCGACTCATTAGCCTCCTCTTGAGAAGGGCGATCGATCCAATATTCCAGGCTGTGCTGCAAAGCACTGGTTTGAATGGGCAAGCTCAAAAAGCTATTTGCCCCATTACTATAAGCTTGACTCTTTTCGACTCGTGTGGCGGTCACAACTACGGGAATGTGGCGAGTCTCACTATCTGACTTGAGCAGGGTCAAAACATCCCAGCCTGACAGTAAGGGCAAACCGGGGTTTAAAAAGACGATGGCAGGTTGCAGGCGGCGAATTTTTTCGAGTGCCTCTGTCCCAGAGCGGGCGATCGCCACTCGATATCCCAGCCCCATTAACTGTTGAGTCAAATCTTCTAAAAATTGCGGAACCGCCTCAACTACCATGACGAGGCGTTTGCTAAGCACAACCTGCGGAAAGTTGATAACCTCTGGAGTAAGATTGATGCCCTGGGGAGTAGGTGGGCTAGGGGGTAGCAACAGCGTAAACTCGCTTCCCTTGCCTTCAGCCGACGTAAACGTGACATCCCCTCCATGCAAACGAGCCAGACGTTGAGTCAGCACCAACCCCAGGCCTGTGCCTTCAAACCGACGAGTCAGAGGATTTTCAAGTTGTTGAAACTTTTGAAAGATGAGGTGTTGCTTATTGGTCGGAATGCCAATTCCGGTATCCCATACTGTAAAAGCAATCCAACCTTCCCAAAAACCAACCTGTAAGCCAATATCGCCACCAATCTCTGTAAATTTCAGCGCATTTGATAACAAATTAGCGAGCATCTGGCGTAATCGCAGTTCGTCCGCAATGAGCGTGGTGAGATTGGGGTCGATTTCAAGCGAAAACTTTGTTTCCAGTTTAAGTTCAGTTTGATGATCTAAACTGCCATTGTCTGCGCTTAGCAATAAGTGCCGTGCTTGGTCAAAAGCCCGATGACACACCAACTCAACGTTGACTGGCTCTGGAATCAACTCTAACTGACCTGTCTCAATGCGAGTCAGATCCAGAATGTCATTCACAATCAAAATCAGGTGTCGCCCGCCCTGATAAATCAGTTGAGTATAGCGGGCTTGACGCTCGTTTAGCGGTCCTAACAATTGATCTTTGAGCAAGCTCGATAACCCCAGTATTGAAGTCAGAGGGGTTTTGAGTTCATGGCTAATACAGGCTAAAAATTCGTCTTTGAGGCGGTTGAGCTGAATTAAATCTGCATTTTTAGCAGCTAATTCTTTAGCAACCTGCTGTTGTTCGGTGGTGTCTTGAGCTTGCACAAGCCACAACGTTTCAGATAGGGCGATCGCAGATAAACTCTCAAGAGCTTCAGTGACGTCAAGACTAGATGCTAACGAAGCCAAGTGAAATTGCGGCATCGTCACAAGATGCTCAGCAATCGTGGCGGAATTAGACCAGTTTATGGCTGGGTGATCAGCGGCGACCTGCAAGGGAATTTTGATAAATTGCCAGATGCGTTCCTGGCCGTTTTTTAAGGAACAAACACAGACACAGGTGTTAGAGTTTGCGCCTAAATGACAAACTGTAGGAGGCGGTGTTTGAGGAGTGGAAGACTGAACAGACACCCCTTTACTGAAATAGTGGGTTGTTGTGAACGATGAATCAGGCGATCGCGGTAGAGCCGTCGAGTGCACTGAGGCAGATTGATCCGCATATCGATCAGAGGCATCCATAAAGCTCTCCAGAGAGCCTGGTTCATCTGATGCCACTGGAAACGTTTCTAAAAACAGGGCGGCTTCTCGTTGAATAGTGGACAGATCCTTCAACTCCCCGATTTGCTGCCGCCACGCCAAATTTTGACCAATCACCCGCCCATCCCCGGTTTGCAACATAATCGGAATGGGCAATTGCTCGAGCACCTGAACCAATTGTGAAAACAATTGAATTTGAAAATGCTTTTCAAAAGCTGGAGTCAGAGTGGGTTTAGATGCTTCTACCCTGGGCGTCTCTAAAAAGGGTTGATCGGGTGTGTGGGTCGGCAACACAGGCATTGAGTGTGCCAAATATCGCTGCCAAAACTTGAGCTGATCTAACAATCCAACACTGGCACCAGAGGCATCCACCACAACCCAATGGGGCGATCGCCTGGTTTGTAAACGAGCGAGCACTTGAGGAAGTTGCCAATCGATCGACAGTGTCTCAAACGGCTCAATTGAGAATTGGGTTAGCTCAAACGAGGCGGATGGCGTAGGGTCAGGATTGATTGAGGGGTCGCCCTCCTCAGCCGAAGCTGTCAAGAGATAAGGGAGCAAGTGGTGAAAATCAAATATTCCGACTGGCGCACAGTGCTCATCCACTAACAACAGCCGTTTAAACTGGGTCTGTCGAAATAAGCTCAGCACAACATCCAGGCTAGCGGTGGCGACGCAGACTGGGATAATCTCAACGAATTCCCTCAAAGAAGTTGTATGCATTGCCCCAAGGAGTCAGTCTCCCCACTCTAAACTCTACTTTCATAGAGTGCCCTTCAAAAAAGAGGCTGACTCAATTATGACTGCCTAACAAGATAGCAAAGGCATTTACCTCTACAATGATTGTTAAATATTCTAATGGCTGGTTACATTTCTAAATAAATTATTACTTGGCCCTATGGCCTCTCCTCAAAAATCACACTCTAAAATTGCTCTTTGTGCGCTCTTGCAATCTGACGCTTTGGCCCAGGCTTTAGCAGAGCAATTGCAAACCTACTCATCGGCAGAAGGCGACGATCGCTTTGTGCTTACTCAGTTTCAGCAAGAAAGCGATTTTCTTCAGTTTCTTCAACAGAGGCATGCCTCTGTTGATTG
Source organism: Oculatellaceae cyanobacterium bins.114 (assembly GCA_033764315.1). Lineage (GTDB taxonomy): Bacteria > Cyanobacteriota > Cyanobacteriia > Elainellales > Elainellaceae > FACHB-1407. The sequence continues at coordinate 31,750 of JANRJA010000160.1, read as the reverse complement.
CTTGATTGTTGAAGGGGTTTCAGCCTTATCTAACCTGTTTCACACCCTTCAAGCCCAATCCATTCTCATTCCAACACTGGTGCTCAACACCCAATCCCCAGAAGCCTCTCCGCTGACTCCATCGACAGATAATATTGCCGCTGTTGCAGAGCGATCGCCCCAGGCGACTCTATATCACACGGCTGTATTACAAGTTGACGGCACTAACTTGAGCCATGTGGGTGACTTTGTTGAGGAGGCGATCGCTAACTTTCTTAACCTTTCAGGTACAGTTTCCCTGAGTTGTGAAACCATTCCTGGAATCATTTCTGCTCTTAATGTCCAACGTTCATTGATGAAACAGCAACAACGTCTCGCCGAAAAGCTAAAAGAGCGATTAGGCTACTTGGGAGTTTATTACAAGCGCAATCCAGCCCATTTTCTGCGTCACATGAATGAGTTAGAGCGGCAGGAACTTTTGGCACAACTTGGAGCTGATTACCGCCACATTATTCTGCATTACTTCGCCAATGATGACGATTTAAACCAAAGTATTGATAGTTTTGTGAATCTAGCGTTTTTTGCTGATGTTCCAGTGGCTCAAATTGTAGAAATTCACATGAATTTGATGGATGAATTTTCTCAGCAATTAAAGCTAGAGGGGCGCAGCGAAGAAATTTTGTTAGATTATCGTCTTACCCTAATTGACACCCTGGCTCATCTTTGTGAAATGTACCGTCGCTCGATTCCGAGAGAGTCTTAAGCTGATATGAGCAATTTCAATCTCTTAGCTATATCGATCTAGTTTTAAAGAAATACTGAATATTACTCATGAGCTCTCTAAAAAAGACCTACATCCTTAAGCTTTACGTCGCAGGGAATACGCCAAATTCAGTGCGTGCTCTCAAAACACTCAACAACATTCTTGAAAAAGAATTTCAGGGGGTATACGCCCTAAAAGTGATTGATGTCTTAAAAAATCCACAACTTGCTGAAGAAGATAAGATTTTGGCAACCCCAACATTGGCTAAAATATTGCCTCCCCCTGTGCGCAAAATTATTGGAGACCTATCCGATCGAGAAAAAGTTTTGATTGGTTTAGACCTTTTGTATGATGAATTGCGAGAGGATGAGCCAGAGATTTAACCATTGCTTTATGAATCAGTGGCTGTTGATGTAAAAATATTTCTCCTTTTAATCAAAGTTACAGCAAGTTTATGACGCAGACCAACCCAATTGGGCAAAAAAACGAATCATCCAGTGCAGGCGTCTATAAGATCCGCACGATGATTGAGGGGTTTGACGATATTAGTAACGGAGGGTTGCCAGTTGGTAGAACAACGCTAGTCAGTGGCACCTCAGGTACGGGCAAAACTCTCTTTGCCGTTCAATTTCTCTACAATGGGATTCTTCAGTTTGACGAGCCAGGAGTATTTGTCACGTTTGAAGAGTCGCCCGCCGATATCATCAAAAACTCCCACAGCTTTGGGTGGGATTTGCAAAAACTGATTGAGGAAGGGAAGTTATTCATTCTAGATGCCTCCCCTGACCCAGAAGGACAGGAGGTTGTCGGCAACTTTGACCTGTCCGCTTTAATTGAGCGGATTCAATATGCCATTCGCAAATATAAAGCTCGACGAGTTTCGATTGATTCTGTAACCGCTGTATTTCAACAATATGATGCCGCTTCAGTCGTGCGGCGTGAGATCTTTCGTCTCGTGGCACGACTCAAACAGGTGGGTGCAACAACTGTCATGACGACTGAGCGGATTGAGGAATACGGTCCGGTTGCTCGGTTTGGAGTCGAAGAATTTGTCTCTGACAATGTGGTGATTGTGCGAAATGTATTGGAAGGGGAACGCCGACGGCGAACCATTGAAATCTTAAAATTGCGCGGCACAACCCATATGAAAGGGGAGTATCCCTTCACCATTACTAATCAAGGTATTAATATTTTCCCGCTTGGGGCCATGCGTCTAACTCAGCGATCGTCCAATACTCGTGTCTCTTCTGGGGTCAAAACCCTCGACGAGATGTGTGGAGGTGGTTTTTTCAAAGACTCTATTATTTTGGCGACGGGTGCAACGGGTACGGGTAAAACCCTATTAGTCAGCATGTTTTTGCAAGATGCCTGCAAGGTTGGCGAACGAGCGATCCTTTTTGCTTATGAAGAATCGCGAGCGCAGTTGTCTCGTAATGCTTATTCGTGGGGTATTGACTTTGAAGATCTAGAGCAAAAAGGATTGTTAAAGATTATTTGTGCCTATCCTGAATCGGCTGGGCTGGAAGATCACCTGCAAATCATTAAATCTGAAATTGCCGAATTTAAGCCGTCTCGGATTGCCATTGACTCACTCTCGGCGTTGGCACGAGGAGTAAGCAACAATGCTTTTCGGCAGTTTGTTATTGGGGTGACAGGGTATGCCAAACAGGAAGAAATTACAGGGTTCTTTACTAACACAACAGACCAGTTTATGGGGTCACATTCCATCACTGATTCTCATATCTCTACTATTACTGACACGATCTTGATGCTGCAATATGTCGAGATTCGTGGGGAGATGTCTCGTGCTCTCAACGTCTTTAAAATGAGAGGTTCTTGGCATGATAAGGGGATTCGTGAATACACCATCAGTGATCGTGGACCGGAAATCAGAGATTCTTTCCGCAACTTTGAGCGTGTGATTACGGGTTCACCCAGCCGCATTGCGGTGGATGAAAAGAGTGAACTATCGAGAATTGTGCGCGGTTTCCAGGAGAAGTCAAACGATGAAGATTAAATTTAGCAATCGTTTGTAGTGTGGGCACCTCGCTCCTGTAGGCAAGAGGTTTTCACTAGAGTAAGGAGCCTCCTGCGATCTTGCACCTGGTCATTCAACTTATTTCAAATCACCCCATTTCAAAACCACTCCAATGGCAATTGACTTTACTAAATATCATGGCTTAGGCAACGATTTTATTTTGGTGGACAATCGCCACCAGACTGAACCTTGCATCACTCCAGAGCAAGCAATAGAATGGTGCGATCGCCACTTTGGGATTGGGGCAGATGGGGTAATTTTTGCCCTACCGGGGCAGGGTGAGACCGATTACACTATGCGAATTTTCAACTCTGATGGCTCTGAGCCAGAGATGTGTGGCAATGGCATTCGCTGTCTGGCTAAGTTTATTGCTGATTTAGAACAGGCAGAAACCGGATCTGCTCGTCCGGCTTATCGGATTCATACGTTGGCAGGGCTAATCACCCCTAAGTTAGAAAACGACGGACAAATCACTGTTGATATGGGGTTGCCCCGTTTACTGGCAGCAGAAATTCCCACAACGCTCACTGCCCCTCATGAGCAAGTCATCGATCAACTTCTCGAAGTAGCAGGGCAATCTTGGCAGGTCACGTGTGTCAGTATGGGCAATCCGCATTGCATCACGTTTGTAGAAGATGTAGAAGCATTCTCTCTGGAGAGTCTTGGACCGCAGTTTGAACACCATCCTGTGTTTCCTAAACGTACCAATACAGAATTCATTCAAGTGGTGCGCCGCGATTACTTGAAGATGCGCGTGTGGGAACGAGGGGCGGGAATCACCCTGGCCTGTGGAACCGGAGCCTGTGCCTCTTTGGTAGCGGGCGTCTTAAATGACAAGTGCGATCGCGCTGCTACCGTTGAGCTTCCTGGCGGATGCCTCCAGATCGAGTGGTCAGCTGTCGATCAACATTTGTATATGACAGGTCCAGCCACAAAGGTCTTTGCTGGCAAAAAGGATTAAAAATAAAAGAGCACAAAGGAACAGGGTGGTGAGATGACAAGATAGTGGAGTAAACAGGTTGATGAGTTCATGAAAACTCACCCTTTCATCCTCTTACCCTCTCACTCTTTCACCTTCTCGTATGCTGCCAAAACCTCAGCTCTTACCTAGCTACTCTGCTAAATCAGTGCGACAGGGTGGACAAAGCTATTTTGTTGATGCTCGTGGGGTGCGCTTGCCCAGTGTATCGACTATTTTGAATGCCACTAAACCCCTAGAAGCACGAGAAGCCCTGGCACGATGGCGCGATCGCTTGGGGACTGAGGTGGCAGGTCAGGTAACAAGCCGTGCTAGCAGACGCGGCACCCAAACCCACAAATACATCAAGCACTATTTATTGGGCGAAGCATCTCCTTGCCCAGACACAGTTAAACCTTACTGGGAAAGTGTAGAACCTGTGCTAGCCAACATTGGTGAGGTTCGGTTAGTCGAAAATGCGGTTTTTCACTACGATTTGGGCTATGCCGGAAAGGTCGATTGTGTGGCGAGTTATCGAGGAGTTCCCTGCATCTGTGATTGGAAAACGGCTGATGCTCCTAAGGGGTCAGTTGAGCGACTCTATGATGGCCCGTTGCAATTGGCGGCTTATTGTGGTGCCGTCAATCATTCTTATGCAGAGCAGGGGATCAAACTGCGCCATGCTCTGTTAATCGTAGCAATTCCCGACCAAACAGCAGAGGTCTTCTGGTTTGAACCAGAAGACCTCATTCAACAATGGCACCAATGGCAAGCACGGGTAGCCGAGTTTGAGCGGTTTAGACAGAGTTGGTAAGGGCAGGTGCCTGCAACGGTTGCATTAAAACAGCCGTTTCAGCAGATTTTCGCTCTTCTAAACTGGTCACTGACTGCTGCATCCGAGCCGTTAATTGAGAGGTTTTAGAGTCATACACCTGAGTCAACAGCTTGGGATAGAAACCGATGCCAATAATTGGAATCAACAGACAAGCAATAATAAACACCTCGCGAGGTTCGGCATCCACTAGTACCTCATGTTCGACCAACTCTTTGTTCTCAGGGCCATAAAAGATCTCACGTAACATTGAAAGCAGATAAATTGGTGTCAAAATCACACCCACCGCCGCCAAGATCACGATCAACACTTTAAAGGTCAGCGTGTAGGCATCGCTAGTAGCAAACCCGACAAACACCATCAGCTCTGCGACAAAGCCACTCATTCCTGGTAACGCTAAGGAGGCTAGAGAGCAAGTCGTGAACATCGCAAAAATGCGAGGCATTTTTTTGCCGACTCCACCCATCTCATCCAAGATCAACGTATGAGTGCGATCGTAGGTCGCCCCGACTAAAAAGAACAGGCTAGCCCCAATGAGACCGTGTGACACCATTTGTAACATGGCACCACTCAAGCCTAAGTCAGTAAAAGACCCCATCCCAATTAGCACAAACCCCATGTGAGAGATTGAGGAGTAGGCAATCTTACGCTTCAAATTGCGTTGTGCAAAGGAGGTGAGAGCCGCATAGATAATATTGACAACTCCCAAAATCACCAAGATAGGTGCAAAGAAAGCATGGGCATCCGGCAATATCTCCACATTCATGCGGATGAGGGCATATCCCCCCATTTTCAGCAGAATGCCTGCCAGCAACATGTGAACAGGTGCGGTTGCCTCCCCGTGAGCATCGGGCAGCCAGGTGTGGAGCGGAAAGATCGGCAGCTTCACCGCATAGGCAATTAAGAAGCCCCCATAGACCAGCAACTGGAAATTAATGGGAAAGTCTTTTGCCATCAGCGATCGCATGTCAAATGTGACCGTATCACCATAGAAAGCCATAGCCAGAGCTGCCACTAGAATGAACAGCGAACCACCAGCGGTGTACAAAATGAATTTTGTAGCCGCATAGAGCCGTTTTTTACCCCCCCAAATGGCCAACAGCAAATAGACGGGGATCAGTTCTAACTCCCATACCAGGAAGAACAGCAGCATGTCTTGAACGGCAAAAACTGCGATCTGACCGCCATACATCGCCAGCATTAAAAAATAAAACAGGCGAGGTTTGAGAGTGACAGGCCAGGACGCCAAAATTGCCAGGGTAGAAATAAACCCGGTCAACAAGATCAGGGGCATAGACAAACCATCTGCCCCAACTGACCATTTCAAATCCAACGTTGAAACCCAGGAATAGCTTTCAACGAGTTGCATCTCTGGATTTGATAGATCGTATTGGCTATAAAAGGCATAAACCAAGATAGCAAAATCAATTAACCCTACGGTCAGCGCATACCAACGCACCGTTTTGCCATCTTTGTCAGGCAGGAATGGAATCAACAGCGACGCTGCGATCGGAAATAGAATGACGGTTGTTAACCAAGGAAAATTATCAATATCCATTAGTCAGCGTTTATGAGCAGTTTGAATTTGTAGTGATTCACTGGTCAACTATCAAGTAATGCCAGAGACGAGAACTAAACCCAGAACCGCTCCAAATACTATCAGAGCGTAGAATTGAACCCTTCCATTTTCCAGATATTTTAGTCCTTCTCCCGTAACCAGCGTGATGAAACCTGCCAGGTTAACGATACCATCGACAATTCGGACATCGACTTCTAAGACCTGTCTGGCTAAACGACGGCTGCCTTTAACAAACACAGCATCATAAATTTCGTCAAAATACCACTTATTGAGAGAGAGTTTGTAGAGTGGCTCGATACGTCTGGCGATCGCCCCAGGATCAATCTTGCGATACAGATACATGAAGGATGCCAGTGTAATCCCGATGAGGGCAATGCCAACAGAGCTACCGCCCATCAGCAAGAACTCTGACCATTCAAAATCAGCCGGAATCTCTAGCGGTGGAAAGCCATGCACCTCTTCGCCAGCAGGATGAATGAATGCCTCAAAATAGTTAGCAAACGGCGTCCCTACTAGCCCAATGAAGAAAGATGGAATCGCCAACACCAACAACGGAAACGTCATTGAGAACGGTGACTCATGAGGTGTATCGCTGTGGTGTCCCTCATGTGCCTCATGATCATGAGTTTCTTGATGAATCTCCTCCGGACGCTCTGTTAACTCTTTGGGATTCATCGCACCCGGCCCAAACGCTAGCCCCATCCGCTGAAGTTGCTCATTCTTGAGCTGCTTCTTAATGGTTTCGTTCTGACCCCGGAAAGACCCTTCAAACGTTGTGAAATACATGCGGAACATGTAGAAGGCTGTAATCCCTGCGGTCAGCCAACCCACACCCCACAAAACCGGATTTTCTTCGTAGGTCGCTCCTAAGATCTCATCTTTAGACCAAAACCCAGCAAAAGGAGGAATCCCAGAAATTGCCAACGTCCCAATAAAGAAGGTGATCGCGGTAATTGGCATGTACTTCCGTAACCCACCCATCATCCGCATATCTTGAGCCAGAACCGGATCATGTCCCACGACTCCTTCCATGCCATGAATCACCGAACCTGATCCCAAAAACAGCATCGCCTTGAAATAGGCATGGGTCATCAGGTGAAACAAGCCCGCTCCATAAGCACCGACGCCCATCCCCATAACCATGTAACCCAATTGCGACATGGTGGAATAGGCCAAGCCCTTCTTAATATCATTTTGAGTAATGGCGATCGACGCCCCTAAAAATGCAGTGAAGGCTCCGGTGTAGGCGATAACGTCCATCGCTCCAGGCAAACCCTCAAACACCGAGAACATCCGAGCGATCAGAAACACTCCAGCCGCAACCATCGTTGCTGCGTGAATCAGGGCTGAGATCGGAGTGGGACCCTCCATCGCATCGGGAAGCCAGACATGCAGAGGAAACTGAGCCGACTTCGCAACTGGACCCAAAAAGACCAAAATGGCGAGTAGAGAGGCGATCCCAATGCTGAGAGAACCTGACTGCACTAACTCTTGGAGGCGATCGCCAATCACCTCAAATTCAAAACTTCCGGTCGCCCAAAATAGTCCCAAAATTCCTAACAGCAAACCAAAGTCACCGACTCGGTTAGTGACAAATGCTTTTTGACACGCATCAGCCGCTGCTTTGCGGTCATACCAGAACCCAATCAGCAAGTAGGAACACATGCCAACCAGTTCCCAAAAGATATAGACCTGTACCAAGTTGGGGCTAATGACCAAACCCAACATGGAAGAACTAAACAAACTGAGATAGGCATAAAACCGGACATAGCCTGGATCATGAGCCATGTAGCCATCGGTGTACACCATTACCAGAAACGCTACTGTGGTCACAACAACCAGCATCAGAGCGGTTAAATGGTCGATGGTATAACCCATCGTCAGGTGAAAGTCTCCAGCCGCGGCCCAATCAATGATACGGCTATACGGTTCATGCCCTTGAATTTGACTCCACAACAGCGCAAAGGAAAAGACCATCGCCGCGCCCAACAACGAGACAATAAAAATTGCGCTCGGTTTGCGAAGACGATTGATTGACTTGCTATAGGACACTAACCCGATGCCGACTAGCATTGCCCCAATCAAAGGCAAAACTGGAATTAGCCAGGCATATTCGTAAACTGCTTCCATGACTCACGCCCACTTCAATTTTCTTAATCGAATTGGCAAAACCGCTTTCATTGTGACACAGACTTGCTCTAGCAGCGTCTTAAAACTTAGTGAGGAAATAACTTAATGAGGAAATATAGTTTGTGTTTTGCCGTTCTATTGATCAAATGGAATGCCATAAGGAGGGTAGATAACAAAATTTAGTAAAGCTAAGTAAAGCATTTCTTACCACATCCCTAAGGTCTAGTCTTGACAGAAGAGTGAATTTGGTTTGTTGTCAAAACAACACTCACTTAGTAAAAATACTTTTTTAAGAAAAATTTCACACTCCTAGATTACCCTGATGCTCACAATCAAACCCTCGCTGTTGCCACTCGTCAAGGTCAACGGTTGTCAATTGGGTCAGGCGATCGCACTGGGGCTGATAGAACTGACCTACCACAGCCCAGACTAGGGCACGTCCTATATCGATCGTTGTTTTAAGCCACGATTCTTGATTACCTGGAATTCCTTCTTCAACAACAATATCTGGCTCAACCCAAATACCATGTGAGCCTAATAAAATTTGCCCCAACCATAAGGCTCTAGGTAGATGATTTTCAGATGTGATTAATTTTACCTTACGCGCTTTCCATCGCTCTAGAATAGGGGTGCTAAAGAAAAAATTGCTAAACGTTGAGTCAGCACATTTTTCTAACCAGACCTGCTCTAGCGGAGTTGCAGCTCGCTCAAAGATCAGCCGAATGCAAGGATCTTGAGATCCCTTAGAAATCAAAACTGGAACATCAGGATACTGTTTCGCCAGTTCAGCGACGTAAATCTCTCGTTTAATACTGCCACCCAGCACCAATAGCGCGTCCACTGGAGCCGCCGCTGCCGATCGCAGTGTGATAATCACCATCAACAACCAACCCAGACCAACGACAGCACCGATCCCCAATCCAAGTTGCAAGGTTTTGATGATCCTACGAGCATGTCTAGATGTAATTGCTCTTCTAAAGCGGGGTTTTTGACGTTGAGTCCGATTATATTGAGTCATCCATTTCCCCAAGGCACTACATTTTCCCTAGCTACCCTAGTCCATATTCGACAGTTTCGACTGCCCCTAAATAGGATTTTTAAGGAGTTCAACCAGTGCAATTAAGCAACTAAATGAGACGCTTAAAACCTGTCTTCAAGGAAGTGACAATATATTTTGATAACTATTTAAAAAGTTCGTAAATTTTCGTTAATAACTCCTGGGATCTGAGAATCTATAAAGGTTAGATTATCTAGAAAGTTTTTGATTATCTATCCGAAGACTGTTGCGGCTTACCCGAAAACTATCTTTTGGATGAGGACAGTCTAGGAAACTGGCACATCATTAGCTCGGTTTCATCTAGCTACTTGGGTATCTTGTAGCCAATGCTCCAGCTAAATATATCCGGGATCTAAGAGGATAAAGCAGAATGGTTTGAGATAGCGGCTTGCTCAAGTCCTCTCATTTGCCCTACTCAAATTCTGTTTCAGCTTAAACGTCTCCTCTGCCTGTGCCATCTATCTATTCAAAATCTTTAATTCTCGTTAGCCAACCCCGGTCACCTCGATGAAGCACCCTTTCAGACTTTCCCATCTGCTACATACAGTGCTGTTTGGTGGAGCGATCGCTGCTACCACAACCGTCTCTCTACTCAGCCCTGCTCTTAGTCCTTCGGTTCAAGCCTCACTTAGCGATAGCCCTAAGGCAATCCTGGACGAAGCCTGGCAAATCGTAAATCGAGAATATGTTGATACCACATTCAACAGCGTGGATTGGCAAACGGTGCGCCATGAGCTGTTGAGCCGTGACTATGCGTCTCAAGAAGAAGCCTATAATGCTTTACGCGAAGCGTTAGAGCAACTGAATGATCCCTACACTCGCTTCATGGATCCCAGGCAATATGACCAACTGACCAGCCAAACATCGGGTGAGTTGTCTGGGGTAGGCATTCGCCTTCAAGCCCTTGAAGAAGCGGGTGCACTGGCAGTTGTAGAGCCAATTCCTAATTCTCCTGCTTCAACCGCAGGCATTCGAGCGGGCGATCGCATTTTGGCCATTGATGGCAAGTCCACCGAAGGCATGAGTGTTGAAGATGCTTCTAACATGATTCGTGGAGAAGTTGGCACTCGCATTACCCTCCGAATTCAACGGGAAGGAGAAGATGCCTTTGATTTACCTCTGGTTCGGGCACGCATTGAACTGCCAACCGTTCGCTATAGCCTTCAACAAGATGGCAACACTCGAATCGGCTACATCCGCTTAAACGAGTTTAGTGCTCATGCCGCCAGTCAAATGCGTCGTGCCATTTCTGACTTATCCGAGCAGGGAGCAGAAGCTTTTGTGCTCGATTTGAGAGGCAACCCTGGTGGCTTGCTACAAGCTAGTATTGACATCGCTCGTATGTGGCTTGGCAGTGGTTCGATCGTTCGTACGGTAGACCGAGTAGGGGCAAGCGAAGAGATTGCAGCCAATCACACGGCTATCACTAACCTCCCTCTGGCACTGTTAGTGGATGGCAGTTCTGCTAGTTCTAGCGAGATCTTGACCGGAGCATTGATGGATAACGAGCGAGCTACCGTTGTTGGAACTCAAACCTTTGGTAAAGCACTCGTCCAGTCTGTTCACTCTCTATCAGATGGCTCTGGTTTAGCCGTCACGATCGCACACTACTATACCCCTGCTGGCACCGACATTAGCCATCGTGGGATCGCGCCTGATGTGCAAATTGAGTTGACCGATGCTCAACGACAGGAGTTATCAACCACTCCAACATTGATCGGAACAACGGCTGATCCCCAATATTCAGCCGCTGTTTCAGCCTTGCGAGAAGACATTCTAGCCAATCGTTCTAATCCACAAGCACGTCATCAAATCACCTCAGGGGCTCCATCCAATGATTCTCAGCAGAGCTTGAGATAGGAGTTCTGGTACTCTGAATGAATTGAATTAATTGAAATCAGGGAGGCAGTGCCTCCCTGATTTGTTTTCTACAGTCAAAACGGGAATTGCTCACCGGAATTTAGCTTGACGCAGAAGTGCCTTTGAGTTGTTGGGTTAAATGCGTTAGCTCTGGCAGAATTAGCTTTTCAATAGCCAGTCGAACTGCATTAGTAGACCCTGGCAGCGAGAATATAAGTGTGGCATGACGTACTCCTGCGATCGCCCGTGAAGCCATTGCTCGTGAGCCAATTTCTTGATAACTCAATCCCCGAAATATTTCACCAAATCCAGGTAAAACCTTTTCTAGTAAGCGTTCGATCGCATCATAGGTCGTATCGCGAGGTGCGATCCCCGTTCCACCATTTAAAATAATCGCTTCTATATCAGCCTGATTACACAAGGTTTGTACCTGAGTCCCAATTTTTTCTGGTTCATCTGGCACAATCTCGTAGGTCACGATAAAGTGTCCAGCATCCCGAAGCAACTGCTGAATGAGTTGACCACTGCGATCAGTCTCGATTGTGCGAGTATCGCTGACAGTAATGACCGCACAATGAACAACAATAGGATAAGCATCGGGATGAGGACGATGAGCCATAACTAAGTCTTGTTTAAATCCTAGCTTTTGTTAAATCCTAAATCGTGCCCTTCAGCATATCGCTCCATAAAACGAATAAAGCGATCCCAATCTTCGACACTCTTCATGACATAAACGGCTTCAAGGGCGTCTGGCTGACCGTTGATAAATTTTGCTTTGACTTCTCGAGTCACTAGCTCGCCCTCTTCGTCAACCAGATACATCCCAGTAATCTCTTGAGTGCTATCGTTACTCAACGCTTTGGGGCTTTGGAAATAAAAAACAGCCGTGCCATTAGTGCCATCTTTAGAGCGTCGCAATCGTACATCAGGGATAACTTCCTCCGTCACGCCGCGTGAAAATTGAATCTCAGCCATAACATTTCCTTGTCAAACACTTATTGTGACCTTAATTTATATTCCCATCATTTGTTCAACGGTCGGTAGTGATGATTAAGAGTCAGGGATCATATTAGAGAAGTAAGCATTGATGTGCCTCAATCTCTCTAGCAAAAGTCACTCAGCCAAGCCAAGTACATTTGCATCAGTCTAAATGCGAGTGTCTTGGCTTTTGAGAGACCCATTGAGTAGACCATTAACCCTGCCACTGGGGTATATCCAGATTTTTAGGTCAAGACAAGCTTTACCTTTGCTCCATTTCGTCTGCGACTAAAAGTTGTGGGCTAATGGTGAAGTCTACTCCAGCAGCCTTAGAGTAGATTTCAGTCCACTTGAGTAGATGTTGTGGGTTAGCCCGCCATTGATGTGCGTCCCTTCTACACCTCTACCCGCGGGTCATCTCACTGGCATAGTGGACAATGCCATTGGCGATCGCCTCTGCCATTTGTCTGCGATAGGCGGGTTGAGATAACTTGACAGCATCTTCTTGTCCAGTGACAAACCCAACCTCGATCAAGACAGCAGGCATAGATGTATTTTTGAGGACATAAAAGTTAGCTTGCCGCACGCCCCGATCGCGAACTTGAATTGTATTGAGAATGCTAGTTTGAATGGCTTGAGCCAGACTTGCACTGCGCGTTGAACCAGGATAGTGATAGGTTTCTAATCCGTTAACTTCAGGGCGATCGAGGTTAATGGAGTTGGCATGAATGCTGACAAATAAATCTGCTCTCGCTTGTTCTGCAATCTGCACCCGTGGGTTTAGTTCTAAATCTTCATCTCCATCGCGGGTCAGGGCTGTCTTAACACCTCGTTGAGTTAAGAGAGTGGCGACCTCTTGGGCGATCCCCAAGACAATATCTTTTTCTCGCAACCCCTCAATGCCGATGGCACCGGGATCACTGCCTCCATGCCCTGGATCTAGCATGATCAGTAAGCTCGGTGGGCGAGGGAGTGGAGGTGGAGCGGGAGATGGCAACGGGGTGGGCACGACCGACCGAGGTAACGGATTTGGCGTAGGACTAGGAGTTGGGGCAGGCGTTGGAGTTGGAGACGGAACAACCGAACGCGGTAACGGATTAGGGGATGGAGTCGGAGTTGGAGATGGAGCAACCGAACGCGGTAACGGGTTGGGTGAAGGGGCAGGGGATGGAGATGGAGTCGTGGGACGAGGTGAGGGAGACGGAGCAGGATTACGAGAAGCGGGATCATTAGGTCGCTGTGGATCGACAATGTAAGGGGAACTGATTGCAGGCGATCGCCCCAAATAGACCACGGCTTGATATACCAGCGCAGCTACTTCTCCGCGGGTTGCAGCCCGATTAGGATTGAGTTGCCGAATCTGGGGAAAATTGACAACAACACGATTGGTCGTCGCACTAGCAACTGCCCCTCGTGCCACCGTGGGGATCGCCGCCTCATCTTCATACCATCTCAAGATCGTTTGATCCCCACTGGGTAATTGCAAGCCATTGGCTAACGATAAAAGGACTTGAATTCGCGACACGTTTTGATTGGGTTGAAACGTGCCATCAGCGGCTCCTGATAGCAGTCCTCCTTGATAAGCCCGTCGAATCGCAGCAGCGGCCCAAAAGTTATCTGGAACATCCACAAAGGCAACAGCAGGGCGTTTGGGAGTGGGATTAAACGTATTGACCAGCAATATGGCATATTGAGCCCGCGTCATTTCGGTGTCAGGTCTAAAAGTGCCATCGGCAAAGCCGCTAATAAAGCCTTGACTGGCCAAAGCTCGAATAAACTCGGATGCCCAATACCCCTCTAAGTCAGCAAAGGACGGAGCTGTAATATCGGGTTGCACAATGTAAGGCGAAGGAATCGCTCTCGCTTGACCCACAGACACCAGTGCCTGATAGATCATGGCGGCAACCTCAGCTCGGGTAACATCAACCATCGGTTCTAGTTGCCCAACTTGAGGATGATTGACGACGATGCGTCGCTGAGTCGCAGTAGCGACAGCATTAATGGCATAGCTGGGAATTTGAGCGCGATCGCTGTAGGCATCTAGCGAGTTTGGGTTACCCCCAGTCAACCCCAAACCACTCACCAAGGAAACAAGGGTTTGCACGCGAGTCAGATTTTGATTAGGCCGAAAGGTGCCATCCGGGAAACCTGCAATGAACCCCATTTCCTCGGCTCTGGCGATCGCCGCTGTTCCCCAAAAATTAGCAGGGACATCTACAAATTGGCTGCTGGGTTGTCTTGCCGCCAGGTTAAACGCTTTGGCGATCGCCGCCGCATATTGCACCCGTGTCAGACTGGCCTCTGGTCTAAATGTGTTGTCTGGAAACCCACCTATAGCACCTCGAGCCACCAATGCTTGAATAAATGCCTCTGCCCAATGCCCTGTAATGTCAGTCAACAGCGTTCTTGGCAAGGGCGTGGGTACTGGTTGCGGTGTCGGTACTGGTTGCGGTGTCGGTACTGGAGTTGGGCTTGAGGGTGGCACTTCGCTGGCAATAAAATTGACAGCCCCGCTCACTCGCGCCGGATCCACTTGATTTCCCACTGATAAAAGAGCTACAGCTGTATCGTTGCGCAGATCAGTCGCCCCATTTCGTTGAAGTGAGTTATTCCCTGGATCTTGAGTGCGACCCAAATCGGGAACCGCCGCATTAGTAACGACTAATCCGTCACTGGTATTCCGCTCAATTCGATTACTCCGCAAAACGGGTCGAGCTGCTCCTGAAATCACTACTCCAGCACGATTTTCAACAACTTGATTGCCAATCAAGAGAGGGGCAGCATTGTCACTGATGGCAATGCCATAGCCCGTATTTTGACAAAGGTTACGGCGAATATCGCCTTTGGCATTACGAACCAGAGAAATTCCACTGGCTGCATTGCGCTGAAAGATGTTGTCAGAGATATCTGGGGTGGCGTTCCCGGTGACAAATACGCCTTCTCGCCCGCAGGTAACAAAAATATTGTTGGCGATGACTGGATTGGTTGACTCAATCCACACCCCAGTACCACGCGTGGCTCGGTTAACCACCATCACTCCCCGCAACTGAGCATTGTTGTCAGGTCGAAAGGTAATGTTTTGACGGTTAAAGGTAGGACTGACATATTCACCACCTCCATCAATCAAGATGCCATTCCCTTTTTGGGCTTCATCTCCAATAATGGTGACTCCCGCTGGAATCACAATTGGAAACACCTCACCATTAGTAGCCGTATAGTTTCCGGCGGCCAGTCGAATGACACTGCCAGAGGTCGCCTGTCGTAAGGCTCGTGTAATAGTTCGATAAGGGCTGCCCTGAGTACCATTGGCATTGTCGTTACCCTGAACTGGATTGACATAAAATACTGGTGACGTTGGCGATTGCGTCATCGATTCCTCTCTACAAACACAAAGACAATATTTTATCTAAAGCAATGCTGTATCTAAAGCAGTGTTGTATCTAAGCTGTCTCTCAAACCATATCTATGGGTGTTCTGTGGGGTGTCATTACGCCCTCTGGCATAATCTCATACCCTCTGACTCCTCTCTAGGCTTCGTACTCATAAACTTAATGTGTCAGGCTTAATGTGTCAGTATGGTGCAAATAGGAAAACTCATTTTCTATTCACATCCTTATATTTATATTGTCTTGTCCTCGCCCTCATGGTGACTGTTGTTGTTATTCTCAATAGCCTGATTGGTTTAGCGTGTCTCTATGCAGCTTGGCGAGTGTGGCGGTTGCGGCAAGCTTTAGCGACGATCGCCGATAGTCTAATTGCCGCTGAGCGCAATACTCATCGGGTGTTGAATAATGCCCCAAATGCCATTATCAAAGGTCAATTGGGAGTGTATCAGGTAAGACAACAAACGCAACAACTGCAAAAGGTACAGCAAATTTTGGCACTGGTCAGCAGCTTAGGGCAATTACCCACAGCGCAGCTACCCTTCTGGCGACAACGCCCCTCGTCTAAGCGGCAGAAATCTGGCATCCAACGAAAATGGCAGCAGCGATAATAGGGGCAAGGGTTGATTACTGTGGATTGGAGGCTTTGATCAAGCAGCCACCCTCTAAAAAAATTGATTTCTATTTCTGCCATGAACTTTTATCATGGGCAGTATTGCAGGCGCATGTGATATCGGTCAAAGTAGGGGCTAAAACATGTCAGATAATAGCAATGGTGGAGCGGGCTGGTTTTTTGGAGGAATGCTCATCGGTGCCGCAGCAGGCACTGTTGCAGGGTTGCTGTTAGCTCCTCGTTCTGGGCGAGAAACCCGTCAATTTCTCAAAAAATCAGCTGATGCCTTACCAGAGTTGGCTGAGGATTTATCTAGCAGTGTGCAGTTACAGGCAGACCGTCTGTCAGAGTCAGCGGTTCGCAATTGGGATGGCACGTTGGGTCGATTACGAGAAGCGATCGCCGCTGGGTTAGAAGCCAGTCAACGCGATCGCCAACAGATCATATCGAGTGAGCCAAAACCCACTCCAGAATCTCGTTCCAGTGTTCGTGGCTCGTAAACGGGCATTGCTAAAATTGGGCGATGGCGTTGGGTGAGCTTCAAGGTTTCACACTCAACGGCATTGCCTATTATCAATTTCTGTGGTTCTAGCTTGGTACAAGCAAACGATTGTGGTTGATCCCCTGTTTTGGTTAGGACTGTCCATCCTATTTGTCGCTGTCAGCTTAACGGCAGTTCTAGTTGCAGCCCTTCCGGCATTGCGAGAGTTGGCACGAGCCGCCCGCAGTGCCGAAAAGCTGTTTGACACCCTGAGTCGAGAGTTGCCCCCAACCTTAGAAGCGATTCGACTGACAGGCATGGAGATTAGCGACTTGACTGATGATGTCAGTGACGGTGTTCAAAGTGCAGGGCGAGTCGTTAAACAGTTTGACGACAGTTTGAGAGGGGTCAAAAAGCAGGCCAAAAAAGCGCAACTCACGACTCGCAGTTTAGTGGTTGGGTTCAAAGCCGCTTGGAGAGCATTTAAGCGTCCTACTTCATCTCGCCGATCTGAAGGGCGACTGACCCAATCGGAGCGATCGCCCCTTACCTCTGATGCCCCGTATCCGTTATATGGCTCCTCACCATCCCGAGAGTTTTACTCAGACGACTCTTTTTCAGACCTAGCTGAGCCATTAGAGCAATCAGAAGATTTAACTGACTATGATTTGCCAGACTCAGGCTCAGACACTGACCTCGACGATGAAGACCCCTATTATTATCTAGAGCAAACCAACTCTGATGCCACCCCTGATGCAGCGGCAACGCAGTGGCAACGGGTTGAAGAACTATAAGGCATTGACCTCAAACGAGCGATCGCGAGATCAAGTCAGACTGGTGTTTTGAAACCCTGATTAAAAAGGGGTTGCAAGATCGATTTGGCCTAATCTGGAATGACAATCTCCCTCACTCACGAAGATTTATTGAAATGAGGATTGACTGCCTCGCTTTGCATTCCTAGTATGATTAGTATTAGGTTAAGGTAAACAAGTGTAAAGCGTTTCTCAGTTAACCTTTACATTTGTGGGCTGTTAGCCATCTCTGATCTGCAAAGAATCGCTTCAAATTCACCAATGTTAAAATTCTTCGTCAATAAAATTATCATTTACGTTGCCATTGCTGCTCTATCGCTTATCAGCTGGGCGATCGCCCCTGCGGCTTATGCCTACGACAATCCCGATTTATTGCCCAATGCCCCTACCAATATCATTGACCTGGCTGACTCACTAACCACGATTCAGCAAGCAGATTTAGATGAGCATCTCAAAGCATTTGAAGCAGAAACAGGCTGGAAACTGCGGGTGTTGACTCAATTTGATCGAACCCCTGGGCGTGCGGTTAAAGAGTTTTGGAATCTCGACGAAAAAAGCGTTTTACTCGTGGCTGATCCCCGTGGGGGCAACCTCCTCAACTTTAGTGTGGGAGATGCCTTTTATAAGTTCTTGCCTCGCACCTTTTGGATTGAGTTGCAAACTCGCTATGGCAATCAATTTTTTGTCCGTGAAAATGGGGAAGACGGCTCTATCTTAGGGGCCTTAGAGTCCGTTGAGGCTTGCTTGCGGCAAGGAGGATGCAATGTTGTCCCAGGATTGCCAAAAGAGCAGTGGATTCTCACTCTCATTACCTCGATAGTGGGTGGCGTGATTTTTGGCTTTGCCGCCCACCCGCGTCAACCTGGCAAAGCTTTTTCTTGGCAATGGGCGTTAATTTTTTCACCCCTCTGGGGCATTCTCTTTATTGCCTTCGGCATTGGCCCTGTGGTCACTCGTACTGCCGATTGGTTGCCTTTGCTGCGTAATGTTGCGGGTTTTGTGCTAGGTGCATTGGTGGCTTACCTCTCGCCCATGTTCACCACATCCACTTCAGAAACATAAGCAATATATTTTGCTTGGAATCTATGCCTATTTAAGGTCTAATGAAGGTCTAGAATGGGATGACCAAATTTTTCAGGGGAGTTCATGGAGTGGCACGTCACTGACGCTCAAAGCTTGAGGATTATTGATCGGGAAATTGGCGAACATGCATTTTCTCCCTCTGAGTACGAAATCGTACGACGAGTGATTTATGCAACGGCTGATTTTGAGTACAAATCCTTAATTCGATTTGCAGATCAGGCTTTACAAGCTGGAGCGGCAGCCTTAGCTGCTCGCAGCACCATTGTGGTCGATGTGCCAATGGTGCAAGTGGGCATTACTCCCAATATTCAAAGCACGTTCTCAAATCCGGTTTATTGCAGTATGGATGCGCTAACCCGTCCGCAACGAGAAAAAACAAAGGCAGCTTGGGGTATTGAAACCCTGGCAAAGCGATATCCTGAAGGAATTTTTGTCGTA
This sequence comes from Oculatellaceae cyanobacterium bins.114, assembly GCA_033764315.1. Taxonomy (GTDB): domain Bacteria; phylum Cyanobacteriota; class Cyanobacteriia; order Elainellales; family Elainellaceae; genus FACHB-1407. The sequence goes on along the minus strand of JANRJA010000160.1, from coordinate 12,766 downwards.
GGAGAAGCCCAAACTGCCTTAACCGTAATCGTTGACTTGATCGAATCAGAAGAGATTCGTCCGGCCTTGGTCGTGGGCACTCCTGCTGGATTTGTGGGAGTGGATGAGGCGGTGCAACGGCTCAAAGATTCTTTGATTCCTCACATTCGGATTGAGGGACGCAAAGGGAGTGCAGTCGTGGCTTCCGCCATTATGAATGGGTTAGTCGATCTAGCTTGGCAAGCCTATGGCAAGGAAGGCAATGGAGTCGGATGAACAAATCATTCAAGTAACGGTGCCAAAAAGAATTTGCTAGCAATAGAGTTGACATCTACCTTTAGCTATTTATTTGCATATAAATCTATAGTATTTTGAGAAAAAAGTACTTAAATACACAGCATGGCCTCTTTCCTCACTTCCCTATCTCAGTTGCAAGCTAAGCTCCAAGTCTTGTCCGTCGTTTTGATTGGGCTGTTGTTGCCACTTTATTTAAGTGTGGCTCCTGCTCATGCAACGGGTGTCTATGACTTTCCTTTGAAACCTGCAACAGGAGATTGGGTGATAGATGAGGCAGATATTTTAAGCCGTCTCACTGAAGGAACTGTGAGCGGGACTTTAGACAATTTGGCAAAGCAGACGGGCAATGAGGTCAGGCTGGTCACGATTCATCGTCTAGATTATGGCGAAACCATTGAGAGTTTTACTAATCAACTCTTTGAGAAGTGGTTCCCAAGCTCAGATGAGCAAGCAAACCAGACGTTGTTGGTGTTGGACAATGTGACAAACACGACGGCAATTCGGACAGGGGATACTGTTAAAACGATCATGCCCGATGAGATTGCTCACAGTGTGGCTCAAGAAACTCTGTTGGCTCCTTTGCGTAAAGGAAACAAGTACAATCAGGCGTTTACAGATGCGGGCGATCGCCTCGTAGCCGTTTTGTCGGGTCAGCCTGACCCTGGTCCTCCAGTCATTGTGGCCAACATTCAAACCGAAGGCACCTTTGCAACCCCAGAAGAAACCAAGGAAAGCAATGCAACAGTCTGGGTCATCGGTTTGTTGCTAGCTGCAACAGTGATTCCAATGGCGACCTATTATCTCTATCAAATTCTGCAATCATAAGTGGTGCTACTGCCCCGTCACGCTCTGCAAACTCCTCATAGTGGGTATCACTGGGATGGGGGAGAGCGTCGTTTTTTTGAAGGCTGGTATTTTCGGGTAACGCTCCCCCACGAGGCTCAGACCTTTGCCTTCATGTATTCCATCGAAGATCCGCTTGGAGGTCAACCCCCCAGTGGCGGCACAGCTCAAATCTTAGGGGCTGATGATGAGTATCTGTGCCGAACATTGCCAAATGTTCACACGTTTTGGGCATGGCGCAATGCATTAGGGGTAGGGCACTGGCGGTACTCAAAATTTTGGCAGCAACAACCAAGGTATTTAGAACCAGACACGTTTGAGCAACAGGTCACAGAAGGGTATCAAGCCACGGCTACCTGGCATCAAGGGCGATTACAAGATCCAGGATCGGGGCAATTTGCTGAATGGCAATATCGCGTTGAACCTCTCGCTGGATGGGGCGACTCCCCCAGAGAAAGAACTGCTTTACATCGCCACACCCCTCAACAAGCAACAGCAGGTTGGCTGTCTTATTTGCAAATTTTTGAACCCGGATGGCAGGTATTGATGGCGCATGGGTTAGCCACTGGCTGGGTGCAATGGGGCAATTCTTTGACGGGGGAAACGGCTTCACATCGTCGCTATGACTTTCAGAATGCACCCGCCTATGCCGAGAAGAATTGGGGTGGTGCCTTCCCTCAAAAGTGGTTTTGGATCAATTGCAATGCTTTTGATCACCAGCCTGATCTGGCATTAACCGCAGCAGGTGGGGTACGTCAGGTGCTTTGGCGGACGGAATCTGTAGGGCTTATAGGAATTCATCATCAAGGCAAATTTTATGAATTTATCAGCACTCGCGATCGCTTTCACTGGTACATTCACCCCTGGGGATACTGGCACATGACGGCTGAGACCGATCACTATCGAGTTGAGTTGCTGGGTACAACTGACGCATCGGGCACGCTGGTGAGAGTGCCATCGGCTCAGGGCATGGTCTTTGATTGTCGCGACACAACTCATGGTCAGTTAACCGTTAGCCTCTGGCGGCGAAATCCTACGGTTGATACATTAATTGTTTCAGCTCAAAGTCATTTGGCAGGGCTTGAAGTGGGAGGTTCGCCCTGGCATCAAACCTGGTATTCATAACATCCTGTGCGTCGTGCTAGAAAAAGCAGGATAACGAGAGGAGGGGAAGGTATTCCCACTGGAAGGTATTCCCACTATCCTCGATTATTCTGCATCCTTACCCCAATAGGACTACCGCCATCCCATTCTGTAGAAGTACCCACGTGTGTGCTGCGACCAGAGAGGCATCAGTGGTTTGGTAGAAGAGTAACACCGCAGGATTTTATGTATGATTATCTCTTCTTTTGAGTTGCTGGTTAAACCCATTGCACCCGGTGCCTTTGACCCCAAAGTATCTCGTAGAGTTGTCCAAGCTTACTTCCTTCAAATCTCTAATATCAATGCAGCCAATGAAGCTGATGCTGCTTTTTCGATCCAATTCAACGCCACTCCTGAGTTAAATAACGATGAGTTAATTGCGATCGCCGATGTCGGTGAAGGCAACATTTTCAGTGATTTAGTCGCTGACCCTGTCACCGGAAAGCCCAGCCAACAGTTGACCTTGCCGTCTGGCAAAACAGCATTGTTTATTTTGCAACCTGATATCTCCAAACCTGCTCCTAATCGAGCTAGCTTGCAAGTCGCTGACTTAGAGGTAAGAGGCTATGTTGAAATCACGTTATCGCCTTACTCACCCAACAAAACTGTAGAACTGTTGGTGACTCCTCAAACTCGTGGCACTTTCTTGCCCGGTGATTTGTCGATTGATAACCCTGACTTTGACCAGCAATCCTACCCCTTACCAACCGCTAATCCTGGCAGCATTATCAAGCTGACTGCCTAATTTTGTAATAACGATTTAAGGCAGATCGAAGTTCAGAGGGGCTTGGCAATGCCAAGCCCGTACCAGGATTTGTCGCGTTTTCTATCCAGTTGCCTTCGATCGATGGACTACTATTCACGAATCAGAATTTTCCATGACTCCCATTTTTCGACCCATTTCCCACAGTTGGGTGGCTAAACATCCTGATCCTATTGGTGTGATTGAGTTCTTGGGAGGAGCGTTGTATGGGACGTTTCCCCATCTGACTTACTCGCATTTTCTCAGCTGTTTGTATCAAGCCCGATATACGGTGATTGCTGTCCCCTTTCGGCTCGGTTTCAATCATTCCACGATCGCTGAAGGTTTATTAGCAGAACGCGATCGCATTCGAGCAGAGCTAAACTATCCCGCTACCATACCCCACTTTTGGGTAGGTCATAGTTTGGGTTGCAAATATATTGTGTTGTTAGAGGCGTTGGGTGCATTGTTCAATCAACCCAGTTTATTAATGGCTCCCGACATTTCTGACACAGCGGATGCCATGCCCATTCCGGCTCTGGCACAACTCCTCGATCACTATAAACTTGGGGCAACCCCTACCCGTAAAGCCATTCAAACTCTCATCCAAGAGAGCCAATTATTTAACCTGACAGCCCTCATCTCGTTTGACAACGACACGATTGCAGGCAATCAAGCCAGTTCACCTGAACACAGCGACGTTGCCTGGTTCACCAAGGAACTAGCAAACAGATCTGCTTCAGGGTTCCTCAAAGCAGAAATTGCAGGGGGACACCGTGAACCCGTTGCTATCCCAGTCGGACAATCGGTTTTGCGCCCACCCTATCAAGGGCGTGTGGTTGAACCGATTCAAGAGCGATCGCTGGAACCCTTGGCAAATCAACTCTTAGCTGAACTCAACGTCAAATTGAATGCTTACAGAACCCCACTGATAAGCTCTGTATCAGTCTGAGATTAAGCTGAAAACTCTTCTGGCTCTCTTGCTATTATGGCTATAGCTCGTTTGGGGCTGTAGCTCAGTAGGATAGAGCGACCGCCTCCTAAGCGGTAGGTCGCGCGTTCGATTCGCGCCAGTCCCGTTATAACTGAGAACTCACTAGACTAGCGATCGCCCTCACTAACTCCATAGGTTCGATCGGTTTAGGGATGTGCAGTTGAAATCCAGCTAAGAGGGCTTTCTGGCGGTTCACTTCGCCAGCATAAGCTGTCAGAGCGATCGCAGGGATGGCTCCCCCCTGGTCTAAAGGGAGTTGTCGCACTTGACGAATGAACATATATCCGTCTTCTCCGGGCATACCAATATCACTTAGCAAAATATCGGGTTTCGATTGGGTTATGAGAGCGATCGCCTCAGCCGCCGATGCAGCCACGACTGTTTTGGCCCCATATTCCTGCAAGATCGTGGTAATCAGATGACGCATATCAGCTTCATCATCGACCACCAAAACTTCAATATCATGTAGATCAATCGTGTAGCGGGTTGACTCCGAATTGAGGTTAGGTGGAATGAAGCTTGTCATCAACGGTAGTTTGACGATAAATGTGGCTCCCATGCCTTCGCCGAGGCTTTCAGCATAGACCGACCCCCCATGCAGTTCTACTAAATGCCGGACAATCGCCAACCCTAACCCCAATCCACCAAATTGGCGCGTGGTACTGCCATCAGCTTGGCGAAAGTAATCAAACACATAGGGTAAAAAGGCTGGAGCGATTCCCTGCCCCGTATCTTGTACTTGAATCTGAGCATAGCTTTGAGAGTGTTGAGTGCTGAGGTTTAAATTTTGAGTTGAACCCTCTAATGAAGAACTCAACCTCGAGCACTCAACACTCTTCAACTTCACTTCTACCCGTCCTCCTTCAGATGTAAATTTGATGGCATTGGATAGAAGATTCCAGACAATCTGTTGCAATCGATTTGGATCTCCTGCAACTGGTTTGATGGTGTAATCTAGCTCTACATCAACATAGATATTTTTGGCTTCTGCTGCCAATTGCACAGTCTCTAATGCAGCTTCAATAGGGAGCACCAAGTTCACAGGTTCCACATTGAGTGCCATCTTGCCCCGCAAAATCCGGGAGACATCCAGCAAATCTTCGATCAATTGGGTTTGCAAACGGGCATTCCGTTCAATCGTTTCTAATGCACGAGCCGTTGCGGCTTCATCAAACGTGCGAGTGCGGAGCAGTTGTGCCCATCCTAAAATGGGGTTTAGGGGCGATCGCAACTCATGAGATAACACCGCCAAAAATTCATCTTTCGTGCGGTTTGCGACTTCTGCTTCTTCTCGGGCGGCCCGTTCTCGAAGCAGTAATTCCTCTCGTTCAACCTCGGCGCGTTTTCGTTCTGTGATCTCCTCGCAGATAGCACCAACCCAGGTAACATTATTAGGCAACTGAATAGGATAGTAGCTGACTAACCAAGAACGAAGCTTACCCGGAAAGGCAGGTGTTTCACCCATCGCTTCTTGAGTCAACAACGATTCCCCAGTTTCAATCACATAGCGAAACGACTCTGACACACTGGGGCTAACCTCTGGCAACAACTCTGCTACTGTCTTCCCAATGTGAACGTCTTGAGGTAGGCCGTTGATGTCAGCTAACGCTTGATTAAGTCGCATATATCGCAACTGCTCATCCCAGACTCCAATTCCAATCGGTGCATTATTAAACAAGGTATCGAGTAGGGCATTAGCTTCTTGTAATTGGGTTAGGAGTTGCTCGCGATCGCGTTCAACCTGTTTGCGATCGTTGATCTCTTGTTGCAACTGCTGGTTTGCAGAAACTAACTCGGTTGTTCGAGCAGCAACGAGGTCTTCCAGTTGATTTTGATAAATCTTGAGTTCATGGTTTGCTTGTTCAAGCTGGGCTGGGCTAGGGAGTGCTAACGCTTTGGGAACTAACGGAATCAGTTGAACGGCTGTAAATAGGGAGACGATCGCCGTAAATGCCTTGATTGTGCCAGAGAGCCAATATGTTGGGTGCCATAGCGTCCAAACCTCCATCAGATGAGTGGTGCCACAAGCCACAATAAAAGCAGCAAACAACAAAAATATCCAATTAAACGGCAAATCTTGCCGTCGGCGCACAAAATAAGACAACGTTAGTGGAATCGAGTAGTAAGCCAAACCAATCAGAGAATCTGAGGCGAGATGTAACCAAACCAGGCTTGGTTTCCATAGATAACAGTGCCCATGAGGAATAAATGCTTCCGAGAAAAAGGAGGTACTTAAGACGTCGTACATAAGGTTCTTGACAGGTTTGTGCTCACAAAAACGAGTTCTTTAACAAGCATGAAAGCCAAATAAAATTAGTCCCTATTTCTACTCAATCTAACGAATAAAATTAATACACCTCACCCCTAAGACAGATCAAGCTGAGATAGTTCTCAATTTCGCGCTTGAAATAGCCTTAAGCTGAATTAACGCAAATTTGGGATCAGGATTTTAGTGGTTGAAACCGCAGACTTCGGCCTGAGTTCAGACATTCGGCGATGCTCAGTCGAGCCATCGAGTCGTCAAACCACGGACTTCGCTTTAATCGCAAATTCATTTGTTAGGCTCTTAAACCGAACTGATGTTAATCAGGAGTAACCGTATGCCTATTAACACAGGCATCAATCAGTATCAATACAAACTTTGTAGTATGAAATGCCCCTAAATCATTACAATCTACACCTATCTTACAACCTTCTACTCAGTAGCAAATCAAAGTATGATTGTGTTATTTTTAACAATTTCTCTGCGGTGTTTGATTTTTAAGAGTTGAGTTCATCTCGTGATCAGGTCTATACGTAGCAATCCTATTTGATTTGTAAAAAAGACTGTTTATGAAATGCCACCCTACATGGAACAAAGAACTTATGGAAGCCATGGGAAGGATTCGGCAATTCTGTAGTACGGGCACCTTATCTGCGAGCGAGACGCTTGCGCTACTTTCACCAAATCATTTTTTTAACCTTCATCGGCTCCTTTGCTCACGATTTAAATAGAATTTCTATAGAAAGAAATAGTCTAGTCAGATTCAACCCAACAGCCCCCGTTCAATAGAAGATTTCGCAGGTTAAATTGCAGCATAAAACTCGCATCCACAAAAGTTACGCTACACCAACTACACATTATTCAGTTCATGCACCTAAGCCTTTCTATAGTTTATTGAAAGTAATGGTTAAAGTAAATTCTAGATTGGCTTAAGGTTTCTTCTAATGCATCTAACGTTGTGCTGTCGTCTCAGCACCCTTATTAATAAAGTTTGCTCTAAACTTGATCACGACTCAGTCTTGATACCATGCTATTGAACCTATCAGAGTAGCGATTTGGAGCTTATCCAGTGAATTTACCTTTTATTCTAGATGTCGCAATTGGCTTGGTCTTTATTTATCTAATTATTAGTCTTCTAGCATCAGAACTTCAGGAATTGCTAACAACCCTTTTGCAATGGCGAGCGGCTCACTTAAAAAAATCCATTGAGATCCTATTAGCGGGAGGAGACAACCCAGAAAACAGAGAAGAAAATTCAGAAAATCGCAGGAAGGCTAAAGATATCGTGAATGATATTTATGGCAATCCTTTGGTCAGAAATATTAGCCAGGAATCTCGTGAAGGAATTGAAGCCACAATCAGACAAATATCACGAGCGATCGTGACTCTGTTTGGATTAAGAAAACAGAGGACTTTGAGAGGAAATGAACCGTCTTACATTCCTGCTGAAACCTTTGCAAGCACTTTATTAGAACGCTTAAACATACCTCAAATTAGTCAAAAAATAGTAGCCCTCAATTTACAAAAATTGGTTAGTGATGAAATTAATACTAAGGTGAGAAGCTATCTTGAAAATCCCATTTTGCCCGTTAATGACGCGACTCGTGAGACATTAACAACCGATTTCACAACTCTAGAGGAAAGACTCAACACCATTTGTGAAACATTTAGAGATGAGAAAATAACTTTATTTTCAGCCGTCAATCAAATTGAAGACGAGTTAGACCTGTCCGTCAACGCCTCATTCGTTAACAAAGTGCAATCGTTGACTTCAAATGATTCTGTAGTGCAAAACCTGGTTGACCAACTTCTTGCTATCCGAAAAGCTTTATTTAAAGAAGGCACTGATGAAAACATCAACGAATTTATGGGGCGGTTACAGCCCGGTTTAGTGCAAACGATAGATCTTTTAGTGGATGATGCCCAAGACAAACGCCAAACTTACTTGTCATTACGCAAAGAGATCCAAGAGGCTGATCCTGCTAGTCACATGTATGGTGCTTATCAAGCTATTCAGACTGAGGTTGAAAAAGCATCTCATAAACTATCCCCTTCAGTTCGAGAGAGTTTAGCAGCACTTGCCAGACGGGCTCAATTGAATCTTCAAAAAGCTCAAACGAAAGCTGAGGTCGTTGAAGCCGAGTTAAGTCAATTTCAAGTTGAGGTGCAAACCTGGTTTGATCGCTCAATGGAGCGAGCATCAGGAGTCTATAAACGAAATGCTAAGGGAGTGGCTTTTTTAATTGGTTTTTTGTTGGCGTTGATCGTCAACGCTGACACCTTTCATATCGTTGAACGCTTGAGTACAGACGGTACAATGCGAGATGCCCTTGCCGCCAATGCAGACATTGTGGTGGCAAATTGTCCACCCAACTCCAATGGGGAGTCAGATAGACCTTTGGAGTGCATTCGTAATGAAGTGAGCAATTCGCTTCCACTACCTATTGGTTGGAGTAGAGAGAATACTCGGCAACAATTTCAGGGCAATTCTCCGTCTGTATGGGAGATTTTAAAGGGGCTTTTAGGATGGACAGTCAGCGGTATTGCGATTTCAATGGGAGCATCGTTCTGGTTTGACTTGTTGGGTAAGATTATCAACGTGCGGAATGCTGGCAAACGCCCTGAGGCAACCAAATAAATCTATCCACTTAACTCAACATGGGGCTATTAATTTCATTGGCGTTGCTGCTCGACTATACAAATTTCGTCGGAGTATTTCGCGAAACGTTTTTGCTGTCATCATCAACGTCTATGAATCACGCTTGCCTTTAGCAACGCTATTTATTGGACGTCTGGGATTTAAAGGTTGGCAGACGTTTCGTGACAGGGTAGCCATTGAGTGCAATCTGCGACAGAATGGGGCAAGCATTCAGTCTGTAGAGTATTTGTGAATTCTCTGTAGAGTAGATTTTACGGTGAAGCCTTCCATGCAACGGTTGAACGGGTCTAAATCCATTACCTCGCTCTTTAACAAGATGGCGATCGCCCCAATGGGAGAATTGCTTCGCACCGCTCTAGCCGTTGGGATTATCCACTCAGTTTTGAGTTCGGCTCCAGTCAGGGCAGATAGCCTCACGCCAGGTTCTCCCATACAACACTCATTTTCGTTCTCTTATGTTGAGGTGCGCATTCCCGATTTACCTCCTCTGGCTGCACCTACTCACTATCTGCCAACCATTGAAGAACTCAATCCACATGTCGTGTTAAAACTAGGGCAACGCCGAGTCTATCTGTATCAGGGCGATCGCGTTTTAGCCAGTTATCCTGTGGCGATCGGGCGATCAGATACGCCCACCCCGACAGGTCAGTTTCAAGTCTTTCAACTGATCGAAAACCCTCGTTGGCAAAGCCCTTGGACAGGTGAGGTTACTCCTCCCGGCCCTAATAGTGCTCTGGGGTTACGCTGGATTGGCTTTGCTCGCAGACCCAACGGTATTATTGGGTTTCATGGCACACCTACCCTATCATCGATTGGTCAAGCGGCCTCTAACGGTTGCGTCCGCATGCGAAACGCCGATGTTATAGCGTTATTTGAGCGAGTCGAAATGGGCACAACAGTTATTGTTGAGCCTTGAGTCTAAATGCAATATTTGGCGGCAATCTGTAAATGGAAGGGGGAGTAGAGCATGAAATAAGAGGAGATGAGATGCCTGATCTCAACCTCCTACTCAACATCAGCACTGATCTCCGTTTACCCTGCGCCGCTGGTAGTTTCAGCTGTCTCAGCTGTTGGCTCACTTGAGGCTTCTTCTGCCGAGATTTCGGTGTCTTCCTCAGATGTCAAGGGTGCTTCTGTCACTTCTGGTTCCGGCTCTTCCGGCGGTGCCTTAACGGGTCGGGGGCCCCGCATAGTTGCGAGACTGCCGGGTGCTTTGGGTTGGTCTTCTTCCCGTGACCCTCTTTTTCCTTTGCCTTTACCTTTTGATTTGTGATCGTCTGACTTACCGGGGGGTTTGTCTTTTGCCCGAACAGGTTTCGGGGTGTCACGCTGAGGGGGCAGTTCAGTTCCTTGAGCTTCGCCGCCCTCTTCGGTCGATTGGGCGATCGCTTGCCGCTCAGATTTCTTGATAGGACGTTCAACCATAGCTCAATCCATTTAACTGTTTCTATCGTATCCCGAACGGGAGATGTCCCATGTTGAAAAATTTACATCCCTCATCAAGTCTTCAGTAAGGGTGGCAAAAAACCCCTGGCTTTATTTCCAAACCCTATTCTAGGAATAACAGGACTCAGTATAAAGATTGAATTTAGAGGAGTTCTCGCAAAACAGCCAACTCATCCCGCACTAAGCCTGGGTGATAGCCCAACTGAAAGGCTTTTGAACTGTCAAGAGACACGTCAGGCGGTCGAGGGGCAGGCATGGACACATCGGCTTGCCGACAGGCACTGATATTTGCCGCTGAAAGTTCCAACACCTCGACCATATGACGCCCAAACTCATAGCGAGAGAGGCGATCGCGTCCACCTAGATGAAGACAACCCTGTACCTGTTGCAGAGCTAACAACAAGCCATAGGCTGCATCTCTGCCACTGACTGGGGTGCGAATTTCATCCACAAACAAACTCAGGGGTTGTCCCGATCGCAAGATTTTGAGAAAGGGTTGAATAAAACTAGCCGCATGGGGAGCATAGCCAAACATCAAAGGCATTCGACAAATAGCAACTCCAGGATGGCGCGATCGCATTTCGATCTCTGCTAATGCTTTTTGCTCTCCATAACGGCTCAGAGGACAAACGGGGTCAGTTTCTCGATAGGGGGGGTGTTGCCCATCAAAGACCAGATCGCTAGACGTAAACACACAGGGAATAGCGCGATCGGCACTTAATCCTGCCAGGTTTGCCGATGCGGTGACGTTAATGGCATAGGCAGCGTCAGGTTGAGTCTGACACACATTGGGGCTAGACTGAGCCGCTAGATGCATCACCGCATCGGGCTGTAGAGTTTGAAACAAATTTTGCAAGGCGGGATAGTCAGTTAAGTTCACTTGCACCAACGTCACCCCCGGCATTGTGATCGGATGCGTTGCATAGGTGCCATATACCTGCCAATTAGCTTGAGCGGCTTGGCAGACATTCCACCCTAAAAACCCACTAGCACCTGTGACAAGAAGCTTTTTCATCGCGTGCGCCTCTGGTGTTACCGCGAGGGTCGCGGTTATCTCAAAGCAAAGAATCGCCTCCTATTTTAGGCTCACTGCACTCACACTTCAGCAGGTTTGCGTGCCCCAATAACGGCGATCGCCACCCCTGTCAAAATAATCACGGCTCCGATTAAGACAATCACCCCAGGATTTTCACGAAACACCAAAAAGCCTAGAATGCCCGACCCTACAGGTTCTGCCAAAATCACCAGCGTCACCAACGTAGGTGAAACCCAACGCACTGCCCAGTTAAAACTGGTATGACCAATCACCTGCGGAAACAGTGCCATCAAAAAAATGTAAAGATACACCTCGGCTGAATAACCCTCATAGCTGGAGCCAAATAGCAGAGGCAGCGGTAACAAGACAAGAGCAGCGGTGCTATAGGTCAACACAACATGGCTCCCAATTCCCAACCCCCGCTGCTGTGCCTCACGCCCCAACAAAAAATACAAACTCACGGCCCATGAGCCAACCAAGGCTAAACCATTACCCAACATCGGATTGCTGCCATCAGTCGCTGTCCCCGTACTAGCCAGCCCAATCAAAATACCTCCTGTCAAAGTAATACCAATCCCTGCGATCGTCAGAGCAGTTGGTTTTTCCTTAAACCATAGCCACGACAAGAGAGCCACCCAAATTGGATTAGTCGTCACCAGGGTTGTAGAAGCAGCGATCGATGTGAACGACAGAGACGTGATCCAGGTGGCAAAATGAAGTGCCAGACAAACACCTGCCGCTAAAGCATAAAACAACGCACTCCGTTGAAAAGTCTGGTTGCGAAAATTGCGCCATGCTGGAATGAGCAAGAGTGCTGCTATTGTCAGCCGTAATGCCGCTAAGACGAGGCTAAAACCGACGCCACGCACATCTGCGGCAGCTAACGCTAACCGAATAAAGACAGCAGCTGTCGAGACAGAGACAATTCCAACGGTGAGAATCAGTCCGACTTGCCACGGGGTTGGTTTGGGTGCAGAGGTCATGGGAGAAAGAACAAGGGAAACGCTCAGAGCTGATTTACAGCAGTTTTCATCTCTACGGGATACAGTCAAAGGGCTTAAGCCCCTTATTCCAAGGCAGCTAGTGTACCTCACTTAGCCCTAATTCGCTGTATCAACGAAGAGAGCAATCTCCCTAAATCCCGTTGCAAAAGCAGGGCTTCAGCCTTGTGCTTAGGTTCCCTTCTTCAAGCGGGCAGGGAGAATCAAGCAATACCTAACGTCAGTTCGGTTTAAGAGCCTAGCGAATAAATTCGCGGCTATCAGAGCGAAGTTCGCCTTCGCGAACTACAGAAAATCAAGGGTTGAGTGAACCGACGCAGGTCGGTTTTGCTCCTGTAGTTGCGGTTTCAACCGCCAAAATCC
>JANRJA010000151.1:0-26878 GCA_033764315.1 Oculatellaceae cyanobacterium bins.114 | reverse complement strand
CAGTTCATGGCTCCTTATGCTGAAATCGTTACCCAATTACTTCAACTCTCACCCCACAAGTGGCAGTATTATCGCAAGGGTATGAGGGCGATGAAGCTTGTCCAGTCTGCTTTGTAGCTACTCTTGTCACCCCGTCAGGTTGCAGCCCTTAATACGCTGTACTCACGACGGCTGTGCTGAAGGGCGATGGGTTAATGGCTATAGACCCACGACCATGACCCTCAAGCCAATCGAGGGCGTAAACCATGATCCCGATAATATCGGTAATCGCGCAAAATGCGATCGTGATCAAAGCAAAGAGTAGTAGGAATCTGCCACAACTCAAAAATCTTGACGTCTTTAGCATCATCCTGAGCTTTTGGCTCTCCTTTCGCAGTTGCCAAAAACACGATGCTAATCGTGTGTTGCCGGGGATCACGCTCTGGGTCGGAATAAACCTGAAATTGTTCGATCAACTTGACATGTAATCCCGTTTCTTCCTCAGCTTCTCGCAAAGCAGCCATTTCAACTGATTCCCCGTAATCCACAAATCCTCCAGGGATCGCCCAACCAAACGGCGGATTTAGTCGCTCAATCAGCACAATGGGGCGATAAGGACGATCCATCATCTCAATAATGATGTCAACTGTAGGAATCGGATTTCGATAAGTCACTGGGGGTATTGGGTTAAAAGTTCAAATAAGCGATCGCTGACTTAAAGTTACTTATTCTTTGGGCTTATCTACACTAGTTATACAAGTTGTACAGCTTCAGCTATCAATAAGAGCAATTTGAAAAATAACTGATAAGAGTTTTAATCCATGTCCTTGAAGTTGCGTCCCACTTTAATTGATCGTTGCCATCCCATCTAGTTAATTTCTTGATAACGATCTATTTTTAGCTACTTGTTTTACCTCAGTGGGCATCTCTAAGGAGTTGCTTTACAGTTTTTATCAATTCTGGTGGATGAAAGGGCTTTGTGATATATGCATCTGCTCCTTGTTTCATTCCCCAATAGCGATCAAATTCCTCGCTTTTGGTAGAGCAAATCAATACAGGCAAATTTTGAGTCGCTGGCTCATTCTTGATCCAACGGCATAGTTCATACCCGTTCATCTGAGGCATGATCAAATCGGTAATGACCAGATCGGGAACGCTTGCCCGAATTTGCTCCTTTGCCTCAATCCCATTGGTTGCTTCAACCACCTCAATACCATTCTTTTGAAGCAAATCTGAAAGCATTTGCCTCAATGTCTGGCTGTCATCCACAATCAAAACCGTACTCATAAGTCTTTACCTAACCCCTGGATATCTTGGACGAGAGGGCAGATGCTACCTGCGTCTCCATTGCTACACTGAGAACCCAGCGCATCGGATGAGCGGCGATCGGGCTGGAAGCACACTAAATACTACCTTTACCCATTTCTACTTTATAAAGTAGTATTCCCACAATTACCCTGAATCTATTGCCTTCTTTAGGTTTCGTCCCAGAACAGGGGATTAACCAATATTGTGTCAATCGAACATCTCCCTGGCAAGAGTAGATCCCAATGGGATTTGCATGAATCTGCCTTGGGAATGCACCCGTTCAGTGGCATGATATTGAATTAGAACAGTTCAATTCTGCCTTATCAACGACTAGCCACTTTAGGTTCTGTAGATCTGCGGATCAGTTATGTACTAGGATTGTCTCCCAAAATCCGGAAAACGATCCTTGCATAAAGGGCACCCAATGTTCTGCAAAACCGCAAACTTTTTCGGTGTTCAACGATGTCAAGGCAATTATGACTCAAATTATTGTTCAAAGACAAAACTCTAGTTCCACTAGAAAATTTGTCTCCATTAAAAATTGGCTTGATTCCACGGAGTATAAGCGTTGACATCGTGATGCCAATTCGGGTTGTACCAGATGTTTTGCTAGTTCATCGGTTGTCTCGAAGGCAACAAGTGGCAGGAGCGATAGGCTGGTAGCCGAAGCTAAAGAAGATTGAGCTTGCTGTGTTGAAATCCTGATGACTGAGGTACGTATTTAAGGAGAACCATTTGTGCTTAAGAAATCTATTTGGCTCGCTGTAGTCACTGTCGTTTTTGTCCTTCAAATGCTTGTAGGAAGCGCAACAGCGGCGGAGCTTGACGAAGCTACTCGTACTGTCAAGCTGAATGAATCGGGTGAAACCGTGGTTTTGAGCTTGAAACAGGTCACTGAAGGTAAACGCCTGTTTAACTATGCTTGTGGTCAATGCCATGTGGGGGGTATTACAAAAACTGACCCTAACGTTGGGCTTGATCCTGAAGCGTTGGCTGGTGCAACCCCACCTCGCAATAGCATCGCCGCTCTGGTGGATTATATGCATAACCCCACAACCTATGACGGA
The DNA here is from genome assembly GCA_033764315.1 of Oculatellaceae cyanobacterium bins.114. Lineage (GTDB taxonomy): Bacteria > Cyanobacteriota > Cyanobacteriia > Elainellales > Elainellaceae > FACHB-1407. The sequence continues at coordinate 24,524 of JANRJA010000151.1, read as the reverse complement.
CTAGAGTCGATTGCTGAGTTGCACCCTAGCACCCAAAGTTCGGATATCTTTCCTAAGATGAGAAACCTCACCGAAGATAACTTGAAAGATATTGCAGGACATGTTTTGTTGCAACCCAAAGTTGTGGGCGAAAAATGGGGCGGTGGCAAGATTTACTACTAAACGGTCCACTTGATTGACCCATTGTGATCCATGCGGTTTTCTCTTACGTTTCGGTGCTTTTTGCAAATTTGTTTCGTTGTGTGCCTGAGTGTGCTAGTTCTTACTTTGCCTGCTCAGGCCGCTTCTTTGGATACTTATGTCCTGCGATTTTTAGATGCAAAGCAGCCAGTTTTACTTCCACTCAACCCTGAAGATACTGACTTATTTTCAGCAATAGACCTGTCTGAAGGCAAACGCCTGTTTGAGGCAAACTGCAAAAATTGTCATGCAGGTGGCGCAACCTTGCCTGATCCAACAGTGCCCTTGTCGTTGGAGGCACTTCATAATGCCACTCCGCCTCGTGACACGATCAATAGTCTGGTTGCCTTTATGCGGCAACCTATGACCTATGACGGCACTATGGAAGCCTTTACATGCCGGGATATTCCTGAAAGCTGGATGTCTCAATCTCAAGTTGAACACTTGGCAGCTTTCATCTTAAGAGCCTCTCAAAAAGCTCCAGGTTGGGGTGGCATGGAATTTTAGAGATTCTTAAACAACGATTGTTTTTGGATTGTTTTTAGCTTGTTTTTGCCCTAATCCCCAATTTTGTAAGCAAGGGAAAGTTTAGAAGTTTAGCCATTCAAGCTAGAATTCTACTTGAATCCCGAATTCAACTTAAACCTTCCGAGGTAACCATGAAATTAATTGCTAGAGTTTCACGGAGTTTAAGTCTCGCCCTGTTGACGATGGTGTTGGTTATTGGCAGCTTTATGGTGTCAGTTTCACCTGCGGCGGCTGAGACTTTTACTGTCAAAATGGGTGCTGACAGCGGCATGTTGGCGTTTGAACCCGCCAATGTAACCGTTCATGTTGGTGATACCGTTAAATGGGTCAACAACAAACTCCCTCCCCATAACATTGTCTTTGATGACAAACAAATCCCAACGGCCAGCAAAGAATTGGCAACTAAGATTTCTCATGAACAGTTGATGTTCTCCCCTGGTGAGTCGTTTGAGGTGACTTTCTCCGCAGACATGCCCACTGGTACCTATAGCTATTACTGTGCTCCTCATCGGGGTGCAGGCATGGCTGGCAAGATCACGGTTGAAGGTTAATGAGGGCGATCGCTCCAGTGCAAAGCTGATCAACTCTGTTGCTGAAGCGTTTGTCTAGCCATTAGCGTTTAATTGTTTTCCAGCTTTAAGCTAGGCTGCTCTAATCGGTTATCCATCGCGATCGCCCATTGAGCAGTCAGCCCATTAATGAGAGGCAGTTGATCTGAAAAGCAATGTGGGTTTACCTGAGTTGCAATTTAGGTTAGCCGCCTCTCTTAACTTTCTAGTGATGTCATGTCGATCGATAACAATCGCTAAAAACTGAGGAGTTGGTTAGGAAAGGGTGCCGGGGCTTCGTTCCCATAACCCCTTATCTCAACTGTCTTGATGGTTGCTATCACAGAATTCAAATTATATTATTCCGCTAAATAAAATAAATAGGTGAATCCTTTCCCTAACTCAGATCTCCTGCACATTAAATGCTGTGAAACCTGAGGGAGCGCAAAAAATTAAGCTTAGTGCAAAAATTACTTGATAACCGTCCTCAGGGAAGAAACTCCCCCTTAAAAGGTACGATATTCTACGAGTGTAGACCACTTAGGAGAGGCGTCTGTGGTTCCCCTTAGAGATGACAACCCTATAACAATTACCCCATACGTCACTTATGCACTGATCGCTATCAACGTTCTCATTTTTCTGTATGAAATAACCCTACCACCCGAAATACTTGAACAATTTTTTCGGACTTGGGCAGTGGTTCCACGAGAACTGACGGCTAACTTTGAAGGTCGGGGCAACTCCTTAGAGTGGATCACCCTATTTTCGTCTCAGTTTCTACATGGGGGGTTTCTCCATGTGGCGGGTAACATGTTATTTCTTTGGATTTTTGGCAACAACGTTGAAGACCGTCTGGGGCATGTTAAGTTTTTAGTCTTTTATTTAGCGTGTGGGGTCTTGGCTTCCTTAGCACAGTGGTTCTTTTCCTCAGGCTCTGACATTCCATCTTTAGGGGCTAGTGGGGCGATCGCCGGAGTCATGGGGGCTTATATCCTGCGCTTTCCACAAGCCAAAATTTTAACCCTGATTCCGTTGGGCTTTTTTCTGACGACCTTTCGCATCCCAGCCATCTTCTTCTTAGGGTTCTGGTTTGTGCAGCAAGCCTTTTACGGAATTGTCAGCTTGGGGCCAACCATCAACATTGGCATGGAGAATGGGGGAATTGCTTACTGGGCACACGCAGGAGGATTTGTGTTTGGTGCCCTTTTAGGGCCATTGTTAGGGCTGTTTAATTCAAATTCACCTGATAGGTTCTACCAATAGAGTTGAAAAAAACTCAAAATTGATGGGCAGATCGATCGTTTCTGCCTGAATATGGTTTTTTCTCAACTCTCGACCCTCACCCCGGTTGCTCACACGGCACAATCAGGAAAGTGTTTTACAGCCTTTCCCCCAAATTGGCTCTCAGCTATCCTCCATCTACATCGGTGTGATAGCTATAATAGCCTTGCTTCAAAGCAACAACTGTTTGAGTGGTGGGCATCTATTTATGATTGGCTTTTACCATCGGTTGTTTACCAATCCATTCACCTGCGATTGCTTGAATTTGTCACCCTTCCAGAACGAGCGACCGTTCTAGATTTGGGCTGTGGGACAGGGCAATTACTAAACCGACTAGCACACACTTTTCCTTCAATGAGAGGAATAGGGCTAGATTTCTCGGCTCAAATGCTAAGACAGGCGCGTCGGCAAAATCGGCATCATCCTCGTCTTATTTATATTCAAGGCAATGCTGAGACGATTCCCTGTGCAACCGAGCAGTTGGATGCAGTTTTTAGTACGCTTAGTTTTTTGCACTACCCCAACCCACAAGCGGTTTTGGCAGAAGTGACAAGGGTGCTGCGATCGCCAGCTTACTTTTATTGGGTTGACCCAATCACCCCTTGGGTAGCCTCTCAACAACTACCCATTTCTCCGGGTGGCATTCGCCTCTATAGCCCTGCCCATCGAGCAACCTTGGGGCATCAGGCGGGGCTGACCTGTTTAGGACATCACCATTTATTAGGCTCAGTCGTTCTTACTATTTTTTCTCGATAATGTTTACTTTATGCGTAAACCAAGTCGGTTACAGACTGTTTTGAGAGTTCAAAATCTCATTGCGCTGATGCTCTTTGTGGCATGTTTGGGTCTTGCTTGGTGGTGGTTGACCTATATCAAGATCACTAATTTTGAGCCTACCCAGTTCGTTAAACTGATTCAGTCAATGGGCTGGGTTGGTGTACTGATTTTTATTGGGGTTTCTGCCTTGGCTGTTGTTATCAGTCCGATTCCAGGAACGCCCCTAACCCTCGCAGCAGGTGCTGTTTGGGATCCTTTTACCGCAGCGATCTATGCCATTATCGGCATTTCACTGGGTAGTTTTGTCGCCTATTTTATTGGACGCACACTCGGACGATCGACCGTTCAGGCTTTAACTGGCAAAATTATCTATCTCTCTAACCATCGTGGAGAGATTTATCTAGGATGGATCATGTTTGTCAGCCATCTCTTTCCCGTGTTGCCATTTGATTTGATGAGTTATGGCGCAGGCATTAGCGGTCTTTCCTTGCCTATTTATGCCAGTGCCACGATTTTGGGAACTATTCCTGGCACATTCTTGTTGACCTATGTGGGTTCAACCTTTAAGTTTGGCGTTTCCGTTGGTGTTGGTTTATTGGTGGTTTTTCTCCTCATAGTCGTCGTTATGTCTTGGGGAATTCGTCAGCACAATTGGTTGGGGTTACAAGATGTCCTCAAAGTAGAGTAGGAGGTTGCCCAAAATCGTGACCTGAATGCTACACCCGATCTGATAATGAAAGAGAGATGTTTCGTTTAGGTTCTACCGCTAATTTAGCTATGAACTATGTAATTGCTGTTTTGCCAGATCGGATTCAGGCGGAGGAAGCCTATACTGCCCTCGAAAAAGCGGGTTTACCTCTAGGTCAAATCAGTATTTTGGGCAAGGGATATCAAACAGCGGACGAATTTGGTTTTCTTGATCCCAATCAACAAGGTCGTAAACAAGCCAAATTGATGGCTTATTGGCTCGTGCCGTTTGGGTTTGTTGCGGGCTATGCGTTTAATCAAATTACTCAGATTGAGTTGTTTCCTTGGGCTGGGATACTCGGCAACCATCTAATTGGCGGTGTTTTTGGGGCGATCGCCGGAGCTATGGGCAGCGTTTTTGTCGGGGGTGGCAGCGGTGTTGCGTTTGGCAGTGGTGATGCATTGCCCTATCGCAATCGCCTCAAGCAAGGTAAATATTTGATCGTGGTCAAGGGTGCGGCTAACCTGACTAACCAAGCCAGTCGCATCTTAAAAGAGATGAACCCCGAAAACATTCAGGGCTATGTTGACCCCACCCAACCCCAAAACAAGTGATTGGGCTTTGCTCTTGCATGCCGCACCATTTTGATTTCCCCGCATTCTGCACTTGCTATTGTTATGACTCAACTTCCTCAAAATTTAGACGATGCGATCGCTCAAGCCAGAGAGGCAACCCAAGCGGCGATCGCAGATGGGTTAAATCGCCTCCAAATCGAACTGGTGTTTCCAGAATTGAAAATTATGCCCGTTGCAGAGAAATTTATTCCTGCTTTTGAAGATCTGGGAGATAAATTTCGGGTGTTTTTCCCCGATCCAGGTGCTGCGGCATTGGCCCGTCGAGACTGGGGCGAAAAGCCCTATGCTATTCGCGGCATTGGTGAGTTAAAGGCAGTGATTCAACCAGAAGAGCAGGTCTTCTTGTTTGTCGAGCCATCCTCAGTTGAGGTTGCCCAAGTCGAACAACTGTGTGAGGAGGCACACCAGCGTCCGGTGGTGTTGCTTAATCCTCGCTTAGAAGACGTAGCCATCATTGGCATTGGTTACGCAGGGCGACAATTGCGAGAGCGACTGCTCAACACCTTTGAGTCGTGTTATTACATTCGTCCTTTAGAGGGGGCTGCCCTGTTTCGCTGCTACCCATCTCCTTGGCAGGTATGGCGAGAGACTAATGGAACCTATGAGCTAATTGCAGAGGAACCGCAAAAACCAATTGGAGAAGCCCTCGATCGCATCCTCTTTCAAGGAACAGAAAGCGATGACTCTCGTCCGGCTCCCCGCAAAGGATTTTTAGCCGGACTACAAGAATTCTTGCGTGCTTTGAGCCAATAGCTCTAGGTGCGATAAACTTTACAGTTTCAATAGGGCATTCCTAACACTCTCTTCGTGATTTTCCTGAGAGAGATTAGGCATAATGGAATGAGGATTTTGGCTCAGCATTACGGTTAGTAGTGCTCTAGCTTAGGGTATGATGAAATATTCCCCGTTGGCTATACCTTTAGGAATGTCGGCAAGAGGCTTAAATGAGTGTGATTAGTGGTCGTCGCATTTTTGTCGGTGATGTGCATGGTCATTACGATGGTTTGATGCAGTTACTGGATGCGATCGCCCCTACCTCTGCGGATCAGGTTTACTTTTTAGGTGATTTGATTGACCGGGGCCCTAAAAGTTCTCAAGTGGTTAGTTTTGTCCGCCAGCATCATTATCCTTGCCTGTTAGGAAACCATGAGCAGTTGCTATTAGATGCTCTGCCTGACAGCAAAGTGCTGCATCCAGCGTTGCAAGCGTGGCTTTATAGTGGTGGGCAGACAACGGTCTCTAGCTATAGCGATCCTGATTTATTAGTAGACGATGTCAATTGGTTTCGCACGTTGCCAACTCATCTCGATTTAGGAGATATTTGGCTTGCCCATGCTGGCGTCCATCCCGGTTTACCCATTGATGAGCAAACTCCTCAGGAATATTGCTGGATTCGGGAAGAGTTTCACAGCATGGCAAAACCTTACTTTCCCGACAAATTGATCATCACTGGACACACCATTACTTTTACCTTGCCTAACGTCATTCCAGGAGCGATCGCCCAAGGACAGGGTTGGTTAGATATTGATACGGGTGCCTATCACCCCAAGAGTGGCTGGCTCACGGGGCTAGACATCACAAGCAAACGGGTTTATCAGGTTAATGTTTTTGAGAATGTGTTGCGGACGATGCCTCTAGACGAAGCCGTCATTCAAATCGACCCCAGTCAGGTGGCAAGTCGCCGACGCCAATTAACCCATACTTAAAACCCATCCTTAAACGGTGTCAGCCCCTGTGTTTTGACGCATCTTTATCGACGCACAATGGGTTGAATTCGGTTGCGATAGGCCGTGTTATCTAACCCAGTCCCCGTATTGGCAGATGCTGGAGGAATTTGTCGCTCTAATGCTCGAATGCGATCGCGGGTAGCTGGGTGAGTGCTTAAAAACGATGGAACTGATGATTGCCCAATCAGTTTTTGCATAAATGCCACCATTGCACTAGGGGCATATCCGGCTCGCGTCAGGGTAGCTAACCCTTTGGTATCGGCCTCAAGCTCATCTTGGCGACTGTTAGGACGACGCAACGCTAACTCCACACCAATATTGACAGCCGTGCTGCGATCTAGCCCCGCTGCCGTAACAACACCTTGGGCGATCGCGGTTTGTCGCATTTGCTGAACCGCATGGCGAGACGCAATATGCCCAATCTCGTGCCCAATCACACTAGCCAGTTGTGCTTCGTTGTCGGCGGTTCTCAGTAACCCCGTTGTGACGTAGACATACCCCCCCATTGTTGCAAAGGCATTGACTTGATCATCCTCTACTACTTGAAACACATAGGGAATATTGGGGCGATCGCTATGAGGCACCAACCGCTGACCAATGCTATTAACATAGTCAGTCACAGCGCGATTGGTATTGAGTCTAAATTCTTGACTGGTCAATTGTTGGTTGATCTGCCCACCTAGAGCGACCTCTTGGTTGTCTGAGAGGTTTGAGAGCTGAATCACCTGCACCCCTCGAATAATTAAATCGAGCCAGGGAATTGCTTGAGAAGATTGAGGAGTTGTAAATACGACACCCATCGCCACCATCAGTGACATAAATCCGTAGATCCAGCGGCGACGGATCTGACGGTAGAGTTGAGACAACAGATTAGACATAACCAGGATATGAGGAGAAAATCGTGAGTAATCTGACGATCGAAAGACTGAATCTCAGTGCATTGCACTAACTCAATACATGACGTAGCTGGTGTGCCCGATGTTGCAATCCAGGGTTCTCAAATAGTGACAATTATTTCAAATATCCCTAGTCATGATAGGCTAACAAGGGCTAAAGCATCAGAACATTTTTATTTTTGAAATAAGTATAACTGGTGCCATATTTTTAAAGCGTCTTATTTGGGCGAGAACGTAATCGTCATGGCTATTTTAGATTCTCAAGGTCGGTTATTCGGCAAAATTAGTATTCTCGACGTCGGAGCTGCCCTCATCATGCTCTTAGTCGCAGCAGGGATTTTTCTTTTTCCGGGTAGCTCTGGCTCCGTGGCTCAGTTGGGTGTAGAAACTAAGCCAGTCGAAGTGGATGTTATCGTGCGCGGGTTGACCGTTGCTAATCCTTCAGAGTTTGTTAGTGAAATTCGTAGTGCTGGCAAGACCAATATTATTATTCGCAACCAACCCTATGGACAGGTTGATGTCAAAGCTGTGAAAGAGTTGCCTCGAACCGTTGCCGCCCCCCAACCCGATGGCTCTCTAAAAGCCATTCCTGACCCTCGTCCTGAGCTAGACTACACCGTTGATATGGTGATTACGCTGGGAGGCGATGCTCAGATTGTAGATAGTGGGCCGGTGTTGGGCAATAATAAAATTAAGATTGGCACACCATTAGAAATTGAAGGTTTAACCTATCGGTTTAACACCTCGGTGGTGGGAGTCAAGATCCTTCAATAGTGATGACCTTATTGAAAGAATGACTTTGTATCGGCATTCTTAAATCTGGGCACATTTTGCTCAAAACTCAAGTCATGCGGTGAAGTATTGCAACTTTTGAGGAGTCTCTGCCTGCTTTTCCGGCGAGTTTCCTCACTCAATGTTGCTTGGAGATACTACTCAATGACATTTCTATCGCAGACAAACTTATGAAGAAGCTTGCCATTGTAACCGCGATCGCTCTGACAGCCCTGACAATGGGTGCCATTCAGACCAACGCTCAAACCTCGACCAGTGGTTCCTCGTCTTCCACGCAAACTCGACAAGTCAATACCATTCCGGTTTCGGTTAATTCTGATTTAAACAGAGCCAAAAACCTAGCCAGACAAGCCGCAGAGCAAGCCAATGGTGGTTTGAGTCGTTATCGGGCTGAGTCAGCGATGCATGGTCCCTCGGCGGATGCACCGTATGTTGATAATGGCGATGGTAGCTGGACATTCACATTTATAGGCGGACGACCCAACACTGATCCTTCGATTGAGAGTGTTGTCACTGTTGTTCGAGAAAACTGGCAAGTGACCGTAGACTATAACGGACCGATTCGTTCTGGTCGTTAAGCTGATCAACGAGCATTTTGCTGGTGTGAGTCGGACGCTCACGCCAATTTTGGATTACATTAAAACTTGCACAGAAAAGGAGACGCGATCGCGTCTCTTCCTTTTATAAAATCTTGTATTAGTTTTTCTCAACAGCCTGCTAGTCTACTACCCTGATCAAGCCGCTCCGAAGAGCATCAAATACGCGATTGATTTGAACCTGCTCAGCATCATTTAATGCCTTCTTAGAGAGCAGAGCGGTCATAAACCGTTCTTGATCGACACGGGTAATTCGACGTGTAGCAAAGATGTGATCAATAAGCTGTTCGATTGAAGTGTCTGGAAAATTCACTTGCGATTGCATACACCCAGAGTCTGCCGATTAGTGCGTGTGCAGATATAGTATGCCTCAAATGAGTCACATTCAATACTGAGGAGAATCACCTAGTTAGGTGATTTAAATCATTTTCAAATATTCTCTAATACCCATTAAAGCTAATGTTGAGGTAATAGCTTAAGGTGATTTAGAAAACGCTTGTATCCGTACTACTACTGACCTTTATCATAACAGTAGATGCAAAACCTGATGCAAGGGGTCTAACCCTATTTCTCAACTCAAGCGGCAAGACTCAACCCCATATGATTTTGTTCGGCGGCTACAACGTTGGCATAAAGATTTGCCACAATCTGCCGACCCTGTTGGGTTGCTTCTAGATAGCTCAGAGCCGTTTGGATGTGTGGGTAGACTACGTTGCGATAAAAATTAGGGTATCCTGCCCGTAGATCATCTGGATGGTGATAGCCCAACTGTTGATTGGTGCCTGTTTCGGCAAACTCATAAAATAGAGTCGGCAGTTTTTGCAGATAGCGCGGATCACTTAACTGACCTATCAAGTCGGCGGCTCTCGTTAAACCAGGATAATCACAGGTATCCCGATATAAGTCGAGGTTAGGGGCTGGGAAGCGAGTCAACTCAATATTGTGTTGCAGGAGAGTAATGTCGATTAGAGGATGATTGGCAAACTTTTCTGCGACAAATTGTTGTCCTCGATCGACGTGATAAGGAGTCAGACTAGCATCGGTTGCTCCGGCAGTGAGTTGTACGAGTTTGTCGTTTTTTCCGGTGGCAAACAGTCGTTGTGTCACCTGATCGGGTTGACACACTCCTTTTACATATCCAATGTCGTGACACAACAACGAGATGATGTAATGAACCCAGTCTTTAGGAGAGACATAGCCTTTTAGACATTGTTTGCCTCGCATAATCTCTTGACCAACGAGTGTCACTAGAATGGTGTGTTCAATATCGTGGTAGGGAGCATCACTGTGGGCGATCGCCTCTAGAGCAAGATGGGCAACCCAACCGATTAAGTCAGCATAGTCTGAACCTTGATGGCCAAATGCCTGTCGATAACCGTTGGTCAGGCGTTTGACACAATAGTTAATCATGACTTCTGTGGGGTTAAACATATTCCGAACTCCTCTGGGTGGCTCTAGTCGCTTTGTTGCTTCCTACTATCTCCAAAACAACAGTCAACAACAACCAGAAAAGTTCATACTTCCTTTAAACAACTCTGTGATCTTGATCAACACATTGATTGATCAGACATCCATACCTTATTGGTTGGAGTGGCGATACCTCATCGAGTTCTTATGGGCTAAGTAGGAGAACCTCATTAAACTCAATTGAGAATTTGGGTTTCAGCTCGCTCAACCCATCTAAATCAGGGGGTGCAATTCATTTTGAGATAGCCGTCAAGATGCCTGCATGACGTCTGGCAAATGCCTGGTAAATATATCTGCTAGAAACGAATGACCACTCATGATTAACCCTTGCTCCACTGCCCTGATCGCTACCGCATACCAAGTTCTTTGAAACCTCATATAACCTCATGAAAACTCAATTTCATCTATTCTCAAAAGTTCGTAATCTACGTTGAGGTAACTGTAATTGATGTGAGTTTTTTTGGTAGAAAGTCGCCTGAGGATGTGTTATTTAGCTTAGTTAACAGGATGATTTTACTCATGAATCAACTGTGATCTAGATCAAAGGAGTCTCCGTGGAATGCCCTAGAATGAAGTCACAATCAACCCGTGTATGTATAGTTGAATTAACTTGTATAGAGTTCGATTCAACGGCGGAGTCTGTCTTTTCGGAAAACGTGAGTTCTTTTGTGAGAGAAGGGCGATCGCCAATTCTCTCATTCTTCTCAGCTTGGTTTTGAGATTGAGTGCCAGTTTGTGTATCGTTTGATCGGATGGTTCCTGAAATCGTATGGATGCTAAAACAGCATTGGAGTTTGTGGATGGTTTGATTTATGACCAGACTGGAAAGCATCTCAGTAATTTAGAGCGGGATGTTTTTATCGGGTCTTGGCAGGGTCAAACCTATGAAGAGATTTATCCCAATAACCCGGAGTATGTTGAAAAATATGTGGGCTATAAATTGTGGCAAAAGTTGTCAACAGTGTTGGGAGAAAAGGTTACTAAAAAACAATTTCGGGGAGCCTTAGAAAGAACATGTCAACGGCAAATGCAATCTTCTGTTGCTGTTTTTTCAGAGGAACTGACGCGACTTGAAAAACCGCCTGATCAGGCTATTAAACAAATCTTTGTGAGTCATCGCAGTCAGGAACCCGATCGCTGTTTAGCCCATGACTTATGTGAGGCGATCGCGGCGGCAGGACACCACATTCTCACGGTGGATACAGGAGTTATTCCAACTTCCTACGCCAAATCTGATCGAGAGTGGCTGACCCACATTGATGCTTGTCTGGCACGGTGTGATTTTTTTATCCTGTTGCTGTCTCCTCAAGCCGCCGTGAGTGAGATGGTGTTAGAAGAGTTGCGACGTGTCAAAGAGTTGCAAAGCAAAAGCCATCGCTATCACCCGATTATTCTGCCGATTCAAGTCAACTGTCCGCCAGAGATGCCGCTAAATCATGATCTACAGAATTACTTGAGTCATGTGCATCAGTGGGTTTGGCAATCGCCGTTAGATAGCCCGTTGGTGATTCAAGCGATTGTAGATGTGATTCATGGCAATGCAGCGATGCGAGATAACTCTCTTGAGGGAGCCGTTGTCCCTGAAAAAAGGGTACTGAATAGCCCATCTCCAAAGTCTCTGCAACCTCTGACGGTTCTCGATCCGTCGTCCTTGTTGCCAACTCCCTCGCCTATTGCCGATCCAGAGCTACCGCAAGGGCAGGTGCGGTTAGATTCGCAATTTTATGTGGAGCGATCGCCCTATGAAGCCCAATGTTATCGAGAGATTGTGCAACCGGGAACATTGATTCGGATTAAAGCACCTCGACAAATGGGCAAAACGTCTCTGATGTCGAGGATTTTGCATCAAGCGCGTGAGCAAGGGTATCGCACTGTGCCACTCAGTTTTCAACATGCTGATAGAGCCGTATTTGAGAGCTTGGATCAACTATTGCAATGGCTTTGTACCCGCGTGACCCGCAAGTTACATCTGTCTCACGCGGTCGATCAATATTGGTCAGACACTTACGGCAGCAAAGACAACTGTACGGCTTATTTTGAGGACTGTTTGTTGTCTGAGATTGATCAACCCCTGGTATTGGCATTAGATGAAGTGGATCGGGTGTTTCAATATCCCAAAATTGCCGATGACTTTTTTGGCTTGTTGCGGGCGTGGTATGAGGAAGCGGGTTACGGAGATAGTGACAGCGGCTTGTGGGAGAAATTGCGTCTGATTGTGGTGCACTCTACCGAAGTTTATATTCCACTGGATGTTAATCAGTCGCCGTTTAACGTTGGGTTGCCCATTGAGTTATCAGAATTTAGCCCAGAACAGGTGACTAACCTGGCCTGGAGACATGCCTTAAACTGGCAAGCAGATCAGGTGCAGCAGTTGATGCAGATTGTTGGTGGACATCCCTACCTGGTGCGATTGGCACTTTATCACATCGCTCAACAGCAATTGACATTACCCCAACTGATTGAAACCGCCCCTACTGAAGCAGGGATCTATGGCGATCACCTGCGACGACATCTGTGGAACTTGCAACACCACCCAGAACTGGCAACCGCCTTTCAACGAGTGGTGACGAGCCGCCAACCTGTAGAACTAGCATCGATTTTGGCGTTTAAGTTACATAGTTTAGGGCTGGTGCAATTGCAAGGCAATGAAGTCACACCTCGGTCTCAACTGTATCAACACTACTTTAGCGATCGCATTGGTCACTCTGACGTTTAAATTCTGAGTCGTAGCCCCCATGACATATACCTACAAGGTTGGTGGACATTTGCCTCTAGACGCGCCCAGCTATGTGGTGCGAGAGGCAGACCGTGCGTTATATGAAGGTTTAAAATCGGGAGAGTTTTGTTATGTGTTGAACTCGCGGCAAATGGGTAAGACCAGTCTGCGAGTAAGAACGATGCATCGTCTACAAGCCGAAGGTGTGGCTGGGGCCGCCATTGATCTGACCAAAATTGGTAGTCAAGAGATCACCCCAGACCAGTGGTATGCCGGGTTAATGCGGCGTTTAGTTAAAAGCTTTCATTTGCCAATTGATCTGCAATCGTGGTTGCGCGATCGCGATTTTTTGCCACCAGTGCAACGGTTGAGCGAATTTATCGAAGAAGTGTTGTTGACTTCAGTGCATAAACCCATTGTCATTTTCATTGATGAAATTGACAGCATGTTAAGTCTCAACTTTCGCACTGATGATTTTTTTGCCTTCATTCGAGCGTGTAATGAATACGAACAACTCACCTTTGCATTGTTGGGTGTGTCTACACCGTCTGATCTCATTCAAAACAAAAATTGCACTCCGTTTAATATTGGTCGTGCGATCGAGTTGAATGGATTTCAACTCTCAGAAGTACAACCGCTGGCGATCGGGTTGCAGTCTAAAACAAGTAATCCTCAAGCTGTTTTAAAAGCCATTTTAGAGTGGACAGAGGGTCAACCGTTTCTCACTCAAAAGATTTGTCAATTGATCTATACTTCTGAGTTAATGATCCCTACAGGACAGGAAACGGAGTGGATAGAGGGATTAGTGCGATCGCACTTGATCGACAATTGGGAGGCCACCGACGAACCGCCTCACTTAAAAACGATTCGCGATCGCCTCTTGCGAATTGGACAACGCAGTCGCGCCTTACTCGACCTATATCACAATATTTGGCGACGGGGTGAAGTAGAAGCCTCTGACGCCCCTGAACAAATTGAGTTACGCCTATCAGGATTAGTCATTAAACGGGCTGGAAAATTACAGATCTCAAATCGAATTTATGCGGCTGTTTTTAATCAGCAGTGGGTACAAAAAACACTGTTTGATCTAAAAGCCGATTTCATGCAAGTGGTGACGACTCAAGAACAAAAACTGCTCTCGATGTTAAACGTGATGGAAGGCAAAGACTTTGCCGACATTTTGTATCAAATTCTGGGTTCCATTACGTTGCGCCTGGGAGAACTATTGAGTGTCGATCGCACTACCATCTTTTTTGTAGATGAGGAGAAAAACGATATCTGGTCAGTCATTGCACGACATGAAGCGGGCAATTCGCCAGAGATTCAGGTGATCGCGAACAAGGGCAGTGGCGGACAGTTGACCAACTTTAGAAACTTAGTGAACTCTCCGTTTAACTTTCGGGATGAACGACTAGAAGCAGAGGAAAACTCACCTGCGGCAACTCGCTATCGGGTCTATAGCGAATTGGTGGTGCCCCTGTCGAGCGAACATCACAATCTAGTGGCATTTATCCAGTTATTTAACAAGTTAAAGCGATCGAATAATCCCAGTGCGTCCCTGCGAGAACGCATCAACCCACAAGGGTTTACGGACGCCGATCAAACGCAGTTAGAGGAATATGCTCCTGCCATTTCGCGCATTCTCGCCCGCTGTCAAGATTGTTATCGTCTGACTCAACGCCTGCAAGCATCAGAAGCCTTAACTGAAGCAACGCGATCGGTGTCACAGAGCAGTTTAGACTCGGAAGAGATCATTCGGCGCGTGATGGAAGCCGCCAAAAAACTGATGAATGCCGATCGCAGCACTCTCTGGTTGTTGGATCAAGACAATCACCAACTGTGGACTAAAGTGCAGTTTGAGAATGGGCTGATGCAAGAAATTCGGATTAACGTGGGGCAAGGCTTTGCAGGTATGGTTGCTGAGTCAAGAGAACCCTTGAATATTCCTTTTGATCTCTATGACCACCCCGACTCAGAAACGGCTCGTCAAACTGACCGAAGAACGGGCTACCGCACCTGTAGTTTGCTCTGTATGCCGGTTTGGAGTCCAGATGGGGCACTGCTCGGTGTTACTCAGTTGGTGAATAAACGCCGCCAAGGAGAATTTCCAGAATATGACCCAGCGACGTGGCCCGAAGCTCCTGATTGCTTTAAGGCGAGTTTTGATGCTAGCAGTCAGAAATATATGCAGATTTTTAACGCTCAGGTGGGGGTGGCACTGCAAAACGCCCGACAGTTTGCCGAGATGAAGCGACAAGCCGAAAACCAACCCCAAAGTGTAGTGTTGCAGACCTTGGGGATGTTGAGCCAGGTGATGGATAACCAGGGCTTTGACGATATTTTGGACACCACGTTGCGATCGATCACGCTCAAAATTGGCAAATCTCTGTGCGCCGATCGCACCACTATTTTCTTGTTGGATGAAGAGCGAGAAGAGTTTTGGTCAATCGTGGCAGAGTCTGAAAACAGCGATCGCCCCCTCGAAATTCGCATTCCCGCGAACAAAGGCATCGTAGGAGAAGTGGCGCACTCTAAACAGATCATCAACATTCCCTACGACTTCTATGATGACCCCCGCTCTAAAACGGCCAAAGAACAAGACCAGCGCAATCACTATCGCACTTACACCATGTTGGCAATGCCACTGTTAAACGAACGGGGAGAGTTAATTGCAGTCGTGCAATTGCTCAACAAACTTCAACGAACCAGTGACTCTGCCTTGCCCTTAGCCGAGCGGGTTGATCGCCAAGGCTTTACTGCCGCTGACGAACAACAATTTGTCGCCAATGCGCCGCTGATTCGGATGATTTTGGAGAGCTTCTGTTCCTATCACAAAACCGCTAGAGGGCAGCGGGTTGCCGCTGCATTGATGGCAGCAACGCGATCGGTCAGCCAGAGTAGCTTAGAACCCGATGAAATCTTAAGACGGGTGATGCAAGCGGCAAAAGAATTGATGCAAGCCGATCGCAGTACGTTGTGGTTGTGCGATCGCTACACTAACGAGTTATGGACGAGGATTCCCTTTGATAACGGCAGCGAAAAAGAAATTCGCCTCCGAATTGGCGAAGGCTATGCAGGCAAAGTTGCAGAAACTGGAAAACCCATCAACATTCCCTTTGATCTCTATGAGCACCCCGACTCAGAAACCGCCCGCAACACCGATCAACGCAGCGGTTATCGCACCTATAGCCTGTTGTGTATGCCTGTGTTGAACCCTGATGGTGAACTGATTGGCGTGACGCAACTGATTAATAAGCGGCGATCGCCCGAAATGATAGATGAACCTACCGACGATCAGACGATTCCCCTCTGTTTTCGTGCCAGCTTTGATCACAGCGATCAGAAATACATGCAGATCTTTAACAATCAAGCAGGGGTCATTTTGCAAAATGCTGAACTGTTAGCCGCTGTCAAACGCCAGGAAGAAACTCTGCGTTATAGCATTGGAGTTGGCAAAGGATGAGATCGGGGTTAAAGAGCGATCGACAGAAGATCAATCCCATTCGAGTAATACAAACAGCACTTACAAACACAACCGTTAATTTGCTTAGTCCTTAGTGTAGGCGTGACCGCAGGCTTACCTGTTGGGCTTTATGGCATATTGATAAGCCAATAGGTATAAGCTTGGACTTTAGGTGGTGGACAATCATAAAGGTGCAGTGTATCTCCGTAAGGAATCTAAAAATAGGCAGAACGATTCTTGCGAATCAGCTTAAACGGCGTATTATGCGGAAATAATCTATATAAGTAGTAAATTGGGGTTGTTATGCTGAATCCTTTTGCCTATCCACCGGTTTTGGGATCTTAGGCGGAAACTTTCTGTCTAAGAATAGTTATGCGGCTCAAATCTTGGGTTAAGACGTAGTAAGAGGTTATCTGTAAGAGGTAGCTTTGAGTTCTAAGTTAGGGCTTGATTGTGAAGATTGCTATCCTGCAATTGACTAAATTGATTGCGTAGGGTTAACGTGAAATTTATTTTTAGATAAGTTAATGCGATCAAGTTGGGAGAACTTATCGCTTAAAGCCTTTCTCTGAAATATTCATAGTTCGTACTCAATGGGTTGAGACAATAGATGTAAGGACTTATGAGCGAATTCGACATTGCTATAGGTTTAGGGACGCTAGCAACAGCCTTAAGTGGTGTTGCCTTATACCAAAGCTTAAGAGGCTCAATAAAGATGAGAGACATTCCGGAAAACTTAGAAGCTGATGTTGAAGTCCGTTTGACAGAGCGAGACAATAAGCTAGATGTATTTAAGTTCGTAGCCGTTCGACCTACACAACTCATTTCCGAAAAAACTGTTCAACGAAATTTTATTCGTGACCAACGTGAGCAAAACTCTGAGGGACTTAATTATCTAACTCAGCTTTCACGTTCTCTCGTTAATTCTGAAGAGGCTAAAGAACAATTTACTCAACTTGATCTTAAACCTTTAGAACCTCTTGTTGAAGTTTATGAAAAAGCCCGTGATTGCTTTGAAACTTCGACAGATAAAAAGAACATACCTACAGCGAAAGCAATGCTAGCTCAAACTGAGTTGGCACGCCCTAGTGAAGATCGTATTAAGACATTGCAAGAGCTTGCTTGGGATGCGCTTTACATTGGCTTCAAGACTGGCACCGATGCGGCTCAAAGGATTGAAATTCCGACGGTTGCGCTTCGTGCACTTCATTTTGCTTCATTAGCAGCGGAAGGTATGCTAGATAGCCGTGAAGATGCACTAACTGCACTTACGGCTACACCAGTTATTGCAAAGCTATTTTACGAAATAGCTGATGAGAGACCGGATACAGAAGGTTCCACAGAAGTTATTTCCTTAGCTCAAACCCAGACTACTGGGGAAGCAGAAATTTCTATGCAGAACCTTATGCAGGAGATTATTTCTACACAGCTTTTGTTGGAAGAAGGAATTAATACTCCAGAGTTGTTTCAACCAGAAATATCTCAGAGTGAAACACCATTAACAAGCGATGAACAGCAGGGATCTCGTAATGATGCTTTTCTATCTTCGATACCTCGATTTCAGACTGTATTGACAGATTCGATGGCTGAAAATACAAATCAAATTTTGGCTAAACTTGGAATCAACGATTCCACTAGTGTCCCTAATGCTATACAAAAACTTCAGAATCATACTACTGCCTTGACAAGACAGGCTTATGCTCTACGTGACAATCCTGATTTTCGTAGGATTGTCAGGGGTTTTCCAAGAAACAATCCATTGCTAGCTATCTTCTCTCCAAACGATCTTCTAGATCGAGACTTTGATGTAGTTGAAGATGTACCTGATGTTGATGTGAGTGGACGTATACGACCACTTGGTATTGGAGATCTTAAAGTTGTAAAAGAGAAGCTTCTTGCTTATGTACCAGGGGAAGTTGCACATATTGAAAATGTATTAAAAGGGGAATCAAAGGAACGAAAACATCGCACTCTTGATCGAACAGAGAGCATATTATTTACATCTGAAGAGGATAATCAAGAAACAGAACGGGACACTCAAACAACTGATAGATTTGAACTCAAAAAAGAAGCAGAGAAAACGCTCAAAGAAGATATGAGTGTCCAAGCAGGTGTCACTGCTACTGGTAGTTATGGAACTGTGACTATTACAGCGCATGGTGATTTTGCCTATTCCACCTCAAAGCAAGAGTCAATAAAGAATAGTGCAAATTTTGCCCGTGATGTTGTTGATCGATCGGTTACTAAAATTCAGAAGCGTGTTAAGACAGAGCGGACAACAAAAACCATTAAAGAAATAGAGGAAAGCAACACGCATGGACTTGATAATAAAGATGGCGATGATAATGTAGTTGGCATTTACCGGTGGGTTAATAAGAAGTATCGAGCCCAAGTCTATAATTATGGTAGGCGAATGATGCTGGAATTCGTTGTACCAGAGCCATCTGCTTATTACAGAGCATCTCAGATTAAAGCTACTGAACAAGTTATTGATGAAAAACCACCAGAGCCATTCCTAAAATTAGACCGTTCTCCTATTACATCTACAGATATTGATATAAACACATATGAAACCTTTGCTAGTCGATATAATGCATCTGGGGTTGAACCTCCACCACCATTATCTGTCAATGTAGGCATAGCTTTTGAACAAGGTGGGCTTGAACTAGGAAAAACGTTTGCAAAAGCAGTTAAGGACCTCACTATACCTGAAGGGTACACTCTTGATTATTACAGCGCAAAAATTTCGGCAATCTGGAAATTTCACCCTCAGCTTAGTATTCAGATTGGCAATGATCAATACTCTTTAGAGAACGCGAATCATCCTGATGGTTTTGACGGTAGACAATATGTTCGAGGTCAGCTTGTGGGAGATGCCTTATCCAAGACAAGTGGCGTATTGCCTATTAGTATAGTTGGTTATGATATCGTTGCTTATGTAGTAAATGTAGTAGCAATCTGCAAGTGTACTGATGAGAAGCTTAAGAAATGGCAGATGCAGACTTTTGACAAGATTTATACAGCCTACAAAGCACTTCAGACGGCTTACGATCAGAAGGTAGCACAAGCGAAGTCTCAAGCGGTTGGAGTTGTAATTGAAGGCAGAAATCCCGATATAAATCGAGAAATTGAGAAACGAGAACTGAAAAAGCTTTGCCTTACCATGCTAACTGGGCAGCATTTTAATTCATTTGATGCTATGACTGCTCCACCAGATCAACCCAAGAACCTTCCAGAGGTAAATGTTTTTGAGGCATTAGATGAGGGAAGATATATTCAGTTCTTTGAACAAGCCTTTGAATGGGAGCAAATCACTTATCTCTTTTATCCCTACTTCTGGACACGTAAGAGTAAGTGGGTTGAACTAAGCAACGATTACGATCCTGATCCATCTTTTACTCAATTTCTGCAAGCAGGTGCGGCGCGCGTTATTGTGCCAGTTTCACCTGCTTACAATGATTCAATCCTGTACTTTCTTGAGTCTCAGGAGAAGGATATTAACAAGAAGATCTGGCAGGGTGGTGAACCACCACGACTAAATGATCCACTTTTCATTTCCATTGCAGAGGAGTTTAAGAATAAAACTGATGATTTGTCGGGTGCAACTCCTGAAGGTGAGTCTTGGGAATTTACAGTACCTACGACGCTAGTATGGTTGCAGAAAGATGACGCGCTCCCATCGTTCACTTGAAATGCCATATGTATTAATTTAGCGGTTGCTAGGAGAACAAAAAGGGTGGGCAGTACACTCAACGATTACCGACGCTGTGTGGAAGAAGTACGAGATAGATTGTTTGCTGCCCTATCTAGTGGAACCGAATCTGCATATGCCATTACGCTTCTACGCCAAACACTAGCTTTGATGGAGGAAGATCTGCGGCTCCGTCCATCTGACATCATTAACATCTGGGAGTTTCGCTCTCAAAGACAGCCAGGAACTAGAGGCCCCGACCTTTGGCAAATAGATGCAGCGAAGCGTGCAGACAAAGATCTACGGAAGTATGAACCTACGGAAGCTCAGATCCTGCAAAAGGATAGGGAATACATGGAAGCCGTCACAAAACGTCTTGAGACGTTGAACGTGAGAGCACATACCTCTGGTAAGTGTGATGCAGTTTATTTTGTCGAAGAGCGTTATCTCCTCAAAGAGGAGATAACGCTTGTTCAGTCAGTGAAAAATGAGTTTATTAAAGCGGTTCAAGCTTATATGGCAGAACACAGGTATGATCCTGAGTTCTACAAAAATTCTGCGATCGTTGGACTGGCGACGGTTTTGGAAGAAAGGCAGGATATTGTGTATGCGC
Source organism: Oculatellaceae cyanobacterium bins.114 (assembly GCA_033764315.1). Classification (GTDB taxonomy): domain Bacteria; phylum Cyanobacteriota; class Cyanobacteriia; order Elainellales; family Elainellaceae; genus FACHB-1407. The sequence goes on along the minus strand of JANRJA010000151.1, from coordinate 3,926 downwards.
TGCGCCTTGCATCCAGTCAGGGAGCAAAGGTTACTCAGTTTGATGTACCAGATACGCCGCTTTCAGCAGAAGTGATTGCAGGTGTACTAGAATGCCTTCCATATATAGGAAATGCATTGTCGCTGGTTGAAGCAATCGAGGGGCGCGATCTCTTCTGTCGAAAGCTATCAACTTTTGAGCGAGCAATGTTATTGACTTTTGTTCTAATACCAGGTGCTTCCCGCTTTGTGAAAGCTGGTAAAGGTGCTTACACCGCTTTGCGTCTTGAGCGCATGTATGGTCGAGCTAATTGGACGAAGTTAATAAAATTAGGCGAGCTGTTTGCTCTGCGCAACTCACCTCCAGTAGCAAAGGTTCTGCGTGAGGCTGGAATATTGGTCAAGGCAGAAAAGAAGATTCCGGCGCAGCTTGCTAAGGATGTAGATAAGGCTCTTTCTACATTGACGGGAAAAGCTGGTGTTGCCGTGGTTCCACCTGTTACTACAGCTACCGAGAAGGCTGTGCTAGAGGCGTTAGGTAAATTAGGAGCTGCAAAGCCAGTGCTCAAAGAGCTGGACTCTTTTGCGCTTAAACGCGTCGCAGACGCAGGGGTTACAAAGAAAGGTTTAAGCGTCACAATGGCGAAAGGTCAGCTGCTCGAAGAATTCAAAGAAAGCAGAACCGTACGACTGTTGCAGGAGCAGTTTGGCTCCAAGGCGCTCGGACTTGATGTGGGAAAAGCTAAACTGCAATATTATCCCGGTCATTTACTTACTGACAGTAACAAACGGAAGCTAACTGATGGTCTTGTTGCTCGAGTGTTACCGTCTAAAGATATTCAACAGGTGTGGTATGGACAGCGAACACCAGAGCAGATTAAGAATATTCAGGGTGTTCTCGAAATCTTGGCAATTGATGAGGCAAAATCTGGGAAAGCCAGTGCAAGGGACCTCAAATATATTTACGAGGTGAGCGAGGTTGAGCGTGCAGGTCTTCAGTCTATAGCATCAAAACGCTTTGAGCGTGCGAAGCTACAGGCATTGAAGGAGGGAAAACCGTTCAATAAAACGCTAGAGGACGCCCAGAAAGAGGTAGCCAAGGAGTATAAACTCGGTGAACTTGGTGGACAGGCGCGGATAGATCTTGAGCGCCTCGACTTTTTTGAAGACGGCACATTGCCAAGTATCTTTGTTGGTGACCTAGAATATCTTGTATATCTTAAGAACGGTCTGAGAACAAAAATCTTCGGTGTTCTCCCCAAAGATGTGCCAAGCAAAGGGATTGTGCGCCGACTTCAACGTTCAGTGAAGGAGGGAGGTGAGGGGTTAAACTTTGAGGTACTTGGCATAAACATAACACAGAGAGAGTTGGAAGAACTTACTCAAGAAGTCCTCAAACTAGCTAACCCCTAAAATAGGGATGCCATGAAGTATGGGTGATGGGGGTTGCCCTTTAGTGTTCAAGCGAGTGGGTTGAGACGCGATGGGTAATATTGAGTACCTTAATGGATACGCACAGGTCTTATCCTTGCGATCGCCGCATAATCGGGTCGAGGCAGGTGTTTCTCCTGCCCCTCCCACACCACCCATCATGCGGGTCCGCAATGGGCGGTTCATAAAGACGCGCAAACAACCTTGATGAACTAAGCGTATCCCTGGACTTTCATCCAGAGTTTACGAATTGATAGCAATCCCTGTTCTTCGAGCCACGCATTGGTCATTCCCGTATGCGTTGCCAGCGTTTTTGATAACCGCCAATAACCTTTACGACTAATGCCGGTCAAAATCGCCTGACGTTTACTCGTCCCGAGTTTGAGCAGATTGCCGATGCGAGTCCTCGGTTTACGCCACTGTTTCCAATAACACATTCGTATCCGTCGCCTCAGCCACCCGTCTAACTCTTCGATTGGGCTGTAACGCTGGGAAATGCCAAAGTAGTTCATCCACCCTCGCAAGTAGCGGTTTAACCGTAAGAATCGCTGTGCCATTGAAACTCCCCAACTGCGCGAGGTTAACTGTCGCAGTCGGTGTTTGAAGTTCTGTATAGCGCGGTCACTCACGAAAATCCGAATACCTCGGAAGGTAAATCCCAGGTACTCCAGTTCCTCAATCTTAACCACTCGGCTTTTCTCACGATTGACCTTGAGTTTCAGCTTCTGAGTCAAGTAATGGCTAGTTTTCACCATCACCCGTCGTCCTGCCCGTCTGCTTTTGACGAGAATCACCACGTCATCAACATAACGTGCAAACCGCAGTCCTCTGGCTTCTAGCTCCTTGTCCAGGTCATCCAACAGGATATTGGACATCAAGGGGGATAGGGGAGATCCTTGCGGGGTTCCCAACTCGGTTGGCTCCAGGCTGCTGCCGACCATCACGCCCGCCCTCAAGTAACGTCCAATCAAGCGCAACAACACTTTGTCGGTGACTCTTTGAGCCACACGAGCCATCAACACGTCGTGATTGACCGTATCAAAGAATTTTTCTAGATCTAAGTCCACCACGTACCGATAGCCCGCTTTGACAAATATTCTCACCTGCTGGATTGCTCCATGAGCAGAGCGTTTCGGGCGGCACCCATAACTTGACTCGGAAAATCCAGGGTCAAAGATGGGCGTGAGCACTTGTAAGATGGCTTGCTGGATCACCCGGTCGATAACACAAGGTACACCCAGTTTTCGCTCTCCCTTGCCGTGGGGCTTAGGAATCACCACACGACGCACGGGGCGCGGTTGGTAGCTACCGTCCATCAGGGATTGGCGGATCTCTCTCCAATGCTCTTTCGCATAGTCCGGAAAGTCTTCTAAGGGCATCCCGTCACTGCCGGGTGCACCTCGATTTGACCTTACTCGTATCCATGCTTGGTAGACATTGTTGCGCTCTAAGATTCGCTCCATCAGGTTGACTAAGGCTGGCTCTCTGTCAGCACGCCAAACTTCATCTCCCCTATCCAGGTTCATTGATGAGTTTGAGTTGTTCATCGCTCCTCCTTATTTCGTTCATGTTCGTCCCTTCGTTTCCAGCGAAACTACTATGGACTCGGCTGACTTCTGTAAGGCTTAGCGTCAGAAGTTTCCTCCTGGCGGGCTGTTCTTGCTACTTTAGGGTTCTGTGGCTTCCTAACCGTTTCCAGATAGACCTCAATCAGACTCCCATGGCTGCTTGAACCGCTGCCTTACAGACCTCCCCAGATAAGAACGTGATCTTTCCCGCCGCAACCGCGCCATTTACTGTGCCTCCTAAACCAAGGGTTTCGTTGTGTTGTGCCAACTCACCCGGAGATCTCAGCCTTCTATGTCGTTTCTGTTCGTCGGCTCGTCGGTTTGCCGCTGGCTTCCTCTAGACCCTTCCTCACGGAAGCACCCTTGCCTTAAGCTAGTGGTTATCGTCACTCGGAACTTTTGGGTTCATTTGGACGCTGGTTTCGCCACAGGGGACTTTCACCCCATCAGATCACGCCCATGCTGGGCGTACACAAATCGATGGAGCCGACCGCCGAGAGGTTATGTGCTAGGTTTTCTAGATTATTTGCGGCGGCTCATCTCAATCGTTATGCCACTCAGTTACTAGTTAAGACGTAGCCGAAAGCTTACCTGCTGATGTTCAAAGTTAGGCAGAAATTCTTGACTAGAAGCACTTTCGGGTAATAGAAGTAACAGCAATTTATAATAGATACCAGTTGCTGGGGAAGGGCTGATGACGTTACAAGAGCTACAGAATCAGGCATTACAGTTGTCGATTGGCGATCGCTGGCGTTTAGTACAGTCGTTGTTGAGTTCAATCCAACAGGAAACGCTGGTACTGAGTCCAACAAAGACAAACGTAAATTCTTTGACTGAGCTTAATCCCTGGACTCAGAGCTTAATTGGAGTCGTTCAGTTAGGTACCGAAGAACCTACAGAATCCTATGTGGATTACCTGGAGGAGAAGTACAGTTGAGGCGGGTATTAT
>JANRJA010000108.1:0-24109 GCA_033764315.1 Oculatellaceae cyanobacterium bins.114 | reverse complement strand
TTGTGAGAGTCGCACCCCTCCGGGGTGCGACTCTCACAACCTCCTAATTTTACAAATGATTTAGGACTACTATATAAAGGTGTCTAACATGACTCGTGTAAATCTATCGGTTTTAATCTCCACCCTGTCAAGTTTTGTGGTTGCTATGCCTAACGCGATCGCTATGCCATCCTCTCAGGCAGTTCCTCCACTCCCAGAAAACACCAACCGCAATGGCGTGAGAAGCAATAACTATGGCAGTTGGAGCGGCAGTTTTATTTTTCTCAGGTAATGCTTAAAGAACGATGCAGGCACCACCCTATTTTTCATTAGGCATTGACTTTGGTACCTCAGGGGCGCGGGCGATCGCCATTGACCCACACGGACAGATTCAGGCACAAGCTAGCCTCAACTTTGTCGGGTCTACGACATTAGCGTCACTCTGGCAAACGACCCTATTTGACCTGATTGCGGCAATTCCTTTAGAAGTACGACAACAGATTGGGGCGATCGCCATTAACGGCACCTCCTCGACGGTCTTAGTCTGTGATCACAATGGCAATCCTCTAGGTGAGCCATTGCTTTATAACGATGCACGAGGCGCAACTCAGTTCGATCAGATCCGGGCGATCGCTCCTCCAAACCATACCGTTTTGAGTGCCACCTCTAGTCTGGCAAAGCTGTTGTGGTGGGTCAAAGCGGGGGTGTCGCTCACACCAAAACCCTATTTTTTGCATCAAGCAGATTGGCTGGGGTTCTTACTACATGGGCAGTTGGGTGTCACAGATTATCACAATGCGCTGAAGCTAGGGTATGACGTGGCAGCTCTGGAGTATCCCGATTGGATGGAGTCAGTATCCTCTCTGATGCAGTTGCCTCGCGTTGTCGCACCTGGAACAGCGATCGCCCCGTTGACTCCAGCGATCGCCACCCATTTAGGGCTGTCTCCCATGTGTTGGGTTTACGCTGGCACCACCGATAGCATTGCCGCCTTTCTAGCGAGTGGTGCTCAATCTCCTGGAGAAGCGGTAACATCCCTCGGCTCGACGCTGGTCATCAAGCTGTTGAGCAATGTGCGGGTTGATCAGGCTCGTTATGGCATCTATAGCCACCGTTTGGGCGATCTGTGGTTAGTGGGAGGCGCATCGAACACAGGCGGAGCCGTGTTACGGCAATTCTTTACTGATGATGAATTGCAACACTTCAGCCAGCAGATCAATCCTGACAATATCAGTCCCTTAGACTACTATCCTCTTTTGAAACCAGGAGAACGCTTTCCAATTCATGATCCTGACTTGTTACCTCGACTAGAGCCGCGTCCCGATCACCCAGTTGAGTTTCTCCACGGGTTGTTAGAGAGCATTGCCCGGATTGAAGCGAAAGGGTATGCCTTGCTGCAATCGTTAGGAGCAACCCCACTGAAACAGGTTTATACTGCCGGAGGAGGAGCCAAAAACGAGATATGGAGTCAACTGCGATCGCGCCATTTACAAGTTCCAGTTGTCTCTTCAACGCATACTGAGGCAGCGTATGGAACAGCTCAACTCGCCTTGCGATCGTGACCCAAATTTTATGAGTCGTCAGTTGAGTAAAAGATTAATCCTCCCCAATCATTGCTGATCAAAAAGAGAGAATATAGCACCCTAATGGAGTGCGCTTCTTACAAATACCCCAATCTCACAAATGATTTAGGACTGCTATAGATAGACTAAATTCAATAGCAAGCCTCTCGTTTCACTAATATGTTTTGTTAGCAGAAGATGGATTGACTGAAACCAAATCATTGGTTTGCCAACCCAATTCTTCCAAACTCTTTTGTTTGCCGCAAACGACGATATTAACAGACGCACAAAAGATCACAATACTGTCATGGTCTCTTGCTTGGACAACACAATCTGTTAGCAATTGACCATTGCGATCGCACATCAATCTTTGTCCAATTTGCCAATCCATCTACCTTGCTCTAGTAACGCGATTAATTACACCCTAAGCGGAGTAGATACACCCTGACCTCATACAACTATGCCATGGAGGCATCATTCAAGTAGATGAAACCTCAGAGGAATTGTCAACTTCTATCAGGAAAGACTCCAATCTAGAGCAACCTGACCAGAGTTGTCAAACCATGATTTTTACCTCAGAGTGGTATACAGCTATACCATTTCACTCGACTCGTTGGATAGGGGTAATTTTAGGATCAATAATTTTTTGCCCCACACCGGGGAACTTCACCGCCAGACACATCTTTTTGCCTGCGCCAAAAATGTGGGTCACTTGACCTGCTCCAAAGCGTTTGTCAACAATGCGATCGCCCACTTCAAAGGGTTGACTTTCTGAGCCGTTGCTAGCAATAGATTCAGTAGCCCGTTGTTTAACCTCTCGAATGGGCGTTGTCATGCGCTTGGGAATGGCGGTTGCTGTATTGCTTAACAACAATTCTTTGGGTAACTCACCCAAAAACAACGATGGGCTGGCAGGTTCGCGACTGCCATACAACCGACGCTCGCGGGCGTGGCTTATAAACAACCGTTCTTGAGCACGAGTAATGCCCACATAGCAGAGGCGACGTTCTTCTTCGATCGCAGCAGGATCTTCTAACGAGCGGAAATTGGGGAATAGCCCCTGTTCTAAACCCACCAAAAACACCACCGGAAACTCCAATCCTTTAGAGGAATGCAGGGTCATGAGCGAGACCTTGTGTTGATCTTGCTGCAAGTCATCGAGATCAGAAGCAAGGGAGGCACTGGCTAAAAAGGTCAGCAACGTCGCATCTTCGTTTTCTTCTTCAAACTGTAAGACTGCGTTATAGAGTTCCTGCACGTTTTGTAGGCGATCGTCTGCCTCATCCGTGCCCTGTTGCTTTAAATCTTGTACGTAGCCCGACTCTTGCAACAGAGTCTGCACAATCTGAGAAGCAGGCAAGGTTTCTACTTGATCTTGCAAATTGCGCAGCATATTGACGAAGCTCAGCACTGGTTTGGCAGAGCGACCCGCCAGAGTTTGCACTGACGTCTCATCGCACAAAATCTGCCACAAAGGCACCCCTAACTCAGTAGCGGCACTTTCTAAGCGGTCGATGGTGGCTTTGCCCACGCCCCGTTTGGGGGTATTGATCACTCGTTTGAGGCTGAGGCTGTCATCAGGGTTGGCGATCGCCCTGAGATAGCCCAACACATCTTTAATTTCTTTGCGATCGTAGAATCGCAATCCTCCCACTACGGCATAAGGAATGCTGTAACTAACCAGCACTTCTTCAAAAGCACGCGATTGAGCATTGGTGCGATATAAAATCGCAAAGCCACCCCAATTTAAATCAGGGTTTGTTAACTCTAAATGGCGCAGTTGACTCACAACAAATTGTGCCTCAGCCACCTCATCATCAGCACGATAACAGTAGATCGATTCCCCCGATCCACGAGTGGGTCGTAACACTTTATCGATCCGCTCAGTATTATTTTCAATCAAGTAATTTGCCACTTCTAGAATGTTAGAAGTCGAGCGATAATTCTCTTCTAACTTCACCATTGTGCGGGTATCGTCGTCTGGCAAACCATCACCAAAATCATTCTGAAAATCGAGCAGAATGCGAAAATCCGCCATCCGAAATGAATAGATAGATTGATCTGCATCCCCCACCACAAAGATTGATCGATAATCCCATTGGTCAAATTTACTGGAGGAACTACCATTGGTCACTAACAGCCGAATCAGATCATATTGGGTGCGGTTGGTATCTTGATATTCATCCACCAAAATATGACGAAACCGCTTATGCCAATACGCCAAAACCTGTTCATTTTGACGAAATAACTGCACTGGAATCAGAATCAAATCATCAAAATCAAGGGCATTATTAGCCGCTAACGCTTTTTGATATTCTGAGTAAACATTGGCGATTGTCCGTCCGCGAAAGTTGGGCTGTTCTTGCTCTAGATCATGGGGTGACCAACCCTGGTTTTTTGCATTACTTATGGCATAACGCACCGATCGCGGATCAAACTTTTTGTCGTCTAATTGCAACTGGTTAACCACAATATTTTTAACCAGACTTTGAGCATCTGATTCATCAAAAATAGAGAAGTTTTTGTTCCATTGATAGCCCTGTGGACTCCGGTATTTTTCGATATCAAACCGCAAAATCCGCGAGAACAACGAGTGAAAGGTTCCAATCCACAAGTCTTTTGTGATGTTTTTATAGACGTGCGATCGCACTTTTACTTGATCATAGTGAGCGATCGCCTCTAAGGGTTTGCCAAACCGTGCCAGTGCTTCTCGCTCGGCAAACAACTTCTCAATCCGCTCTTTCATTTCCTTAGCGGCTTTGTTGGTAAAAGTCACCGCCAAAATATGTTCTGGATCCACCCGATGGGTCAACACCAGATTAGCAATGCGATAGGTCAAAGCACGGGTCTTACCAGAGCCAGCCCCGGCAACCACCAATAAAGGACCACAATAGTGCTCAACAGCACGACGCTGAGAAGAGTTGAGATGGCTTAAAAAATCAGCAGTTTGAGGCATGAGGAGAGGTGGGGAACAAGTCAGGAGAGGATGAAGATTGGATCAGGGCGATCGCTTTTATAGCGTATCGCATCTCTCAATTGAGCATCATGCATTATCTCACTGCGGTATAGAGGCAGACTTTTAATCTTATTTTGAGAGGTACGATGGGCTTTGTTGCAAAACTCTAAATGGCTGGTTACGACTTTCCCAATTGCGGATACTTAAGCAGAGTTGTGTTTCATGAAAGTAAACTGCTTCGTAGGCAAGCCTTAAGTTGCGTTCAAGACTATTGGGTTCAACATCAGCAGCTTTGTTCGAGCCAAAGGCTTTGCGTAAACCGAGCGACAGAATTTCGACTAAGTGATGACCACAACAAACCTGCCAGGGATCATGGTTATTACTTTTCTGGTGAGTTAACCGCTGTTGTAAATCTTCATCCTTTAATGTAAAAGCCTGAGATTTATTCTTAACTTCACGAATCAGCTTAAGCTCATCCATCTGAAAAGTTTGTTCGTCAACAAATTTGCTAAATGTAATACCTTCAAAGGTCAGGTTTAAAGAATCAAGTTGAGAAATCCATAGTAAATACCCTATCGAAATACCCATTTCGAGTATTAATAATCTGATATCTCGACTAAAGTTTATTATTTTTTCTTCAGAACCAAACTCGGACATTACCTTATCAAAAGCTGGCGAGTTAATGAGCATAGTTTCGAGGTCATGGGTATCCGTATAAAGCAAATTGGGGATGTCGTCTTGTGAACCAGTAAGACGATCAAAATCTGAGTCAACGATCGCTAAAATACCCTGAAAGCTGGAATTTTCCAGAATTCTTAGAACAGCGATAACACGTAGTTTACTAGAAGGTTTTCCAGAAACACTGACTAATTCACACGCTAGCGGATCGACAAAACGCCCATAGAAAGTTTTATCAGAATTTCCTTCTACCAATAAAAAGGTTCCTTTATAGAGACTTCGTCGTAACCGAATTTGATTGGCATCACGGTCAACGGAAAGCAAGTCTCTCACATTTCTGATCCCTTCAATTCAACCGTTAAATCCCATCGATCTTGAATAATATCGGGAGAATGGGTGGCCATCAGAATATCTAAGTCGGCAAGCTCAGTAATCTCCTTTAAATCCTTCAAGAACTGAATCTGCCATCCCACATGCAGAGAAAGTTCAGGTTCATCGATTAGAACAAGTGAGTTAGGTTGAACCTTAAATAGAAGTTCATAGAGGAGCACTAGTTCGTGTTGCTCACCAGATGATAAATCTGTTGGTGAAAGCTTTTTTATGTTAGAAGATGGATGACGTGTTGTAAAAATAAATCCCTTATCTTTGTTAAAGCTAATTTCTTTATAGGAATAAGCAAATTTATTATTTATAATTCTCCTTAATAGATCAATTTTTTTTGCAGTCTCAGCAAATACATTTAGTTTTTTCTCTACATCTTCAACATAGACTGACAATGCATTTTTAGTGCTTTCGTCTATATCTTGAGGCTGGATTTGAAATTCTGAGTTTTCGTCTTTATCTAATAAACCTACTTCTATAAGACGAGAACGAATTGACTCAAGCTCATTCAATTGTTGACGCAGTTGTTCATCTGTTACATCGGCTGATGGCTGCTGTTTCACAACTCTGAGTGGAAATGTCCTATCCAAAGATTGAGAGGTTGTACCATATTCCTTAAATTTGTCTTGCATTAACTTTCCAAGTTCATCAGAATACGCTGAAACAGTAGACATTATTGAAGAGGTTCTCCGATCAGGTCTAGAAGAGCGATTAGAAACTAAGTTCAATAGACGCTGTGATTCAATGAGACGAATATGAATACTCTCCTTCAAGTTTTTCAGCCATTCAGGCTCTTCTTGAGAATAAGACGATTTCAATCTTGAAGGTAATGAATCTCCAAAACGCTCAATGATCTCGTCCAGAGATAAAACTTCATTCGTAGGAAGATAGACCCATTTCCTGGTATCTATTCTTTCTAAACCTGATATAACACTATCTAAAATGCTAATTGGAAAATCCATGTCAGAAGAAATCTTCGCTATTCCTGGAGAAAAAGAAACCTTTTTTGAGTTAACTCTGTGAAAATTGAAAGTTATGTCGATCTTCTCTGCCTCCTCTGAATCCTTAACATTTCGTACAATCTCAAAACTATTCCCATCGTCAAACTCAATTCTAAACTCGTGAAATAGAATAGCCCGTAATTCTAAGTACCGATAATTGAAAAAGCTATTTAGAATTCTCAATATTGCCGTTTTGCCAAAGCCATTTGGACCATGAATAATCGTGATCCTTTCATCTATATTCAGAGGAATAACGTGATCAAAAATTCCAAACAATCCATGAACGGAGATTTGTTTAATTTTCATCGTTACTTCAGTCCTATAGCCAATTGGCTTGATTGCTTAATTTTAACCCTTCTCTTGCTATAGAAATCCTAAATGGGTTGTGAGAGTCGCACCCCGGAGGGGTGCGACCCTCACAACCTCCTAATTTCACAAATGATTTAGGACTGCTATAGAAGGAAGTTTACAGGTTCTAAACTTCCTTTTCCTAGAATTAAACTCATTGAGCTTGGAGTCGAGTGAGATGAATGAGAGGAGTTAAGAGCGGTATGCTGTAAAAATCCCCAACTGAGGTTAACCCTGTGAAAGCAGTAGTCATGACAGCGCCCGGTCATCCCGATGTATTGCAACTGCGGGAGGTGCCAGAGCCAACCCTGCAAACTCCTACTGACTTGTTAGTTCGCCTCAAGGCAGCAGGAATTAACCCAATTGACACCAAACTCCGCAAACGAGGCACCTTCTTTCCTGAGCAGATGCCTGCGATCTTGGGGTGCGATGGAGCGGGGATCGTCGAAGCCGTAGGATCAGGTGTAAAGCTTTTTCACATTGGACAAGAGGTCTATTTTTGTCATGGGGGGTTGGGTGCCAGAGGTGGCAACTACGCCGAATTGGCTGTGGTGGATGAACGGTTTGTGGCTCACAAGCCTGCAACGCTGAGTTTTGCAGAAGCAGCAGCGGCTCCTCTGGTGTTGATCACCGCTTGGGAGGCATTGCACGATCGCGCGCGGTTGCAGCCCGGGCAGCGGGTATTGGTTCAGGCCGGAGCCGGAGGAGTCGGGCATGTCGCAGTGCAACTGGCAAAGCTGGCAGGAGCAGAGGTCTGCACCACCGTGAGTGATGATGAGAAGGCAACGTTTGTGCGATCGCTTGGAGCTAATCGGGTCATTCTCTATCGTCAAACTGATGTAGTTCAAACTGTGCTCGATTGGACTAACGGCATCGGAGTTGATATCAGCTTTGACACCGTTGGGGGTGAGGTTTTATCTCAATCGTTTGCCGCCACTCGTGTGTATGGTGATGTGGTAACACTGTTGGCTCCTGATGCCAAGACAGATTGGAAACTTGCCCGCGATCGCAATTTGCGATTTAGCTTTGAGTTAATGCTGACCCCAATGTTACAAGGGTTAGTGCAAGCACAACAACAACAAGCAGAAATCTTGCAACACTGTACTCGATTGATCGATCAACAACAGCTCAAGATCCATCTCAGCCATACCTTTCCATTGGCGGAGGCCGCAACAGCACATCGGTTGTTAGAGGCAGGCTCAATCACTGGCAAAATTGTGCTCTTTATTGAGCAATAAGAACAGTAAAGAAGTCGAAATACAGAACTAAAAATAAGCAAAAATGAGCCGTTCTTGCAGATCAAGATTAGAGGTATTGTTGAATATTAATCATTATGCATAGCGCAGTTTAAACGCAATCGAGATGTGCACATTCCTCCTATTAAGCTAAAGCAAAGGCTGAATTACGATGATTAATATTGGTTTTAATCTAGGCTCGTTGTTAGGATTAATCGACTTTGCCCTGGGGATTTTATATGTCGTGTTATCGCTCACAGCCTCATCTCGCGCCGGAACCAGTCCACAACAGCGATCGCTCTTAACGATTCAAGCCGTTCTGGGTCCCCTCGTGTTACTTCCAGTGGGGCTAGTTTGGTTTACTCAAGGATGGCGACTGGATCCGCTGTTGCAATTTGCTCTGTTTTGGTTACACATCCTCGTTGTGTTCTCTGGTGTCAAAGATCTTTTATTATCTCCAAACCGCTGATGGTACAACGTGAGAGGGTGTTCCGAAACCGTTTTCCCAAGAGGGCTATCACCCAATTGATTGGTTTCATCGGTCTCTGCGTCAGTCTCTGGTTTGTCGTGATGGCAGGCTTTGCCCAACCGGTCTGGGGGGCGATCGCCCAACCAGAACGAACGCCTCTAACAGTGGAGGTGTTGCAGGAGCGATTGCGAAAACCAACCCAAATCGAAGGAACTCCTACCATTGATCTGCGGCGATTTGTAATTGATCTGCGTCCTGATCATGCGACCTTTCGAGAGCAGTTTTATCGTTTGTTGCAGGGGGCACTGCGCAATTCTAGCTCTCCACTAGGGTTGGACTTGAGCTACTCCCTGATTCAAGGAGAGTTGCAGATGCGTGAATTGGGCTTGCAAGCCTCGCTCTATGGACAACTTTCTCCATCCCTATTTACTGAAACCGAGCAAGCCCAGATCCAGCGCGATCGCCGTCGCTTATCGCAATTGAGTCAACTGTCGCGATCGCTGTTATTGCAAACCCAACTCACTCCCCTCCAACTCACGGTTTTGCGCGGTCCACTCACACTCGTGCAAACGCAATTTGACGGATTTGCTAACTTTGCCAACACCTTCTTCCTCGGTCGCGTAGAAGCCCAGGGAGCCGATTTTTTACAACCAGCAGACTGGTCAGAAACCCGCTTTAGCCGTTTAGCCAATTTTGCCGGATCTCGGTTTCGTCAAGATCTGCGGGTTCGTAGTGCCATCTTTTTTGATCGGGTACGGTTTAATCAAGGGCAATTTCTCGGTTCTACTAGCTTTCAGGGCAGTGAGTTTCAAACTACGGCCAATTTTAGTCAGGCGGTGTTTCAACAAACTGCTAACTTTATTCGTACTCAATGGCGCGGCAATGCTGATTTTGCGCAGACCCGCTGGCAGGGACAAGCCCTCTTCAAACGAGCCAAGTTTGCCCAGTCCTGTTTTTTAACCGAAGCCGTCTTTGAGAAATTAGTGAGTTTTCGCGAGGCACAGTTCAACCAACCAATTAACTTGCGAGGTGCCAGCATCATGACGCAAGCGGATTGGGGCGATGCTGGGTTTGCTAGAGGCGTTTACCTCAACGTGGCGGGGTTGCAGTTTAATGCAGAGCAGTCTCAAATTTTGGGAGATCCGGGGCAGGTCGGACAACTGTTGTCGGTGCCCACACTGCAAGGCAATGAAGCGTTGTTACGCAGCCTAATTCGCAATTTTCGCTTATTAGAACAAATCTCAGATGTCAATTGGGTGGAATACACCCGCGAGAAGTTGCGACTGCGAGAGTTGCGTCAACAATTAGTCGCGATTAACCTCAATACCGCCCCTATAAAGGATTTGCAACGGGTAGGGTTTTCGTCTCAACAAGCGGAGGCGATCGCCCAAGTTCGACTGCAACAGCCCTTTCGGACGCTCAGCGATCTGCTGCAAGTCGAAAACATTAGTCTGGCAACTTATGTCAGAGTGCGCGATCGCGTCGTTGCCAGTCCGACCCGCTCTACGTTGGAATGGGTGGGGAATGGGTTGTATTGGCTAGGTCTGGGGCTGTTGCTATCGCTCACTCGATATGGCACCAGTTTTGGGTTGGTGTTTGGCGTGGGGTTAGTGGCGATCGCCTATTTTGGGCTAGTGTTTTGGCTGGTTGATCGATTTCGTCGCCTCACCCCCCAACCGATCGTTCCCACAGTTGCAGAAACCGGATGGATGTTGAGTGGCTCTGGAGTGCTTGCCCTGTTAGGTTTATTAGCCATCTTTCGGGCTGCTGCACATCCCTGGATTACCCTGGCGTGTCTGGGCTTGGTGACGGTGCCCATTCCCACCCTGTTGCTGGGGCTGATCTATCAACGAGGAGGCTATCACGACCTGATGACGGTCAGTTACTTTGTGGAAGATGGCTCTCTGCGCCAACTGCGTCTGTTGATCGGCAGATTACCCAACATTCCCCGTTATCCGCTGTTTCGCGAACGCTATGCCCCGATTTTGTGCGATCGCCGCTGGAACTGGTTAAACTACCTCGATTTCAGTCTTAACAATCTGCTAAAGCTGGGTTTTAACGACATTCGCCTGCGCGATCAACAGGTTCCTGGGTTGATCACTGCCCTTGCCTGGTATCAGTGGGGCTTAGGCGTACTCTACATCGCCTTGCTCCTATGGACTCTGTCACGTACCATTCCAGGGCTGAACTTGCTGATCTACTTCAAATAAATCAACCCTTCATTTTTCATCCTTTATCCTTCATCCTTCATCCTTCCCCCTTGTTTGCTTTTATCCTTCATCCTTTATCCTCCATCCTTCCCCCTTTCTCACCTGATATCGTTAAAATCATTGCTTTTGGTGTTCCTGCCACATGGAAGGGTTTATTGTCTCTCTCATCATCTTCACTGCAATCTTTGCCATTTTTAGTCTGGGGTTAAATCTGCAATGGGGCTTTACTGGGCTGATTAACTTCGGACATGTCGCTTTTATGATGGTGGGTGCCTATACCACCGTGTTACTCAGCCTCCTGGGAGTGCCCCTGATCATCGCGACCCTGTGTGGTGCTGGAGTGGCTGCCTTATTAGGATTGCTGATTGGTATGGCTACTCTGCGGTTGCGAACCGACTATCTAGCGATCGTCACTATCGGCGTGTCTGAGGTGATTCGATTAGTAGCCGTCAATGAAGATTGGCTCACCAAAGGCACCTTTGGCATTCAACGCTTTCCGTTGCCACTGGCAGAGCTGAACCCCACAGGGTTTGTGAAGGCGTTCATGATTGGGCTACTCACTAGCGTGGTGGGTTTGGGATATTGGCAGTGGTGGCGATGGGTGCGCCAAAAGACTCAAGGATTAGAGCCGCCAGTATTACTCAACAGCTCTCTCAAGGCTCTGGTTTATCTAGTGTCCATTCCATTTGCGTTGGTCGCTCTGGGCTGGTTGTCACGCCAGTTAAGAACGCTGAATCTTCTCCCCAATTGGGGCATTGGGGTGGGGTTGTTAGTTGCCGTGATCGCGATCGCCTGGTTTTACATCAGATTAGCGGCTCAACTCTCACAGCGAGTTAGTGTGTGGTCTGCTGGATTGACCATTGCAGCCAATTTGATGGGTCTCGTCTTGAGCCTGCTGATCTATCGTTACGCGGTGCTGTCACTCATCCACTATTCTCGTAACCCTACCAAAACCGGGTTAATGTTAGTCTCGGTGTTGCTAGTGGCACTGGTCTATTGGGCCGTAGAACGACTGGTGCGATCGCCTTGGGGTCGCGTGCTCAAGGCCATCCGAGAAGACGAGGAAGTGGCAAAAGCCCTCGGTAAAAATGTGTTTTGGTATAAACTGCAAGTCCTAATGTTAGGTGGAGGACTGGCAGGAGTCGCAGGGGCACTCTACGCTTGGCAATTAACGACAGTCTATCCTGACAACTTTCAACCGCTCGTCACCTTTAACGCCTGGACGATAGTCGTCTTAGGGGGTGCCGGCAGTAACCCAGGCACCTTGCTTGGAGCCGCTTTGTACTGGGCCTATGAAACCATTACTCGCTTTGTGTTAGGCGATGTTGTGCCGCTTGATGACGCCCGTCTGGGGGCTTTTCGCATTATGGTGATTGGGGTGTTGTTGATGGTGCTGATGATTTGGCGACCTCAAGGTATTTTGGGCAAAAAGGAGGAACTCACCCTTGGTCGATAACTCTCACCCGATCGATGTGGTGGGTCAGTCTGTGAGCGATCGCCCCCCATCGTCCCCATCGTTGCTAGTGGCTACCCAGTTGACTAAAAGCTTTGGCGGCATCCGAGCCGTTGATCGCGCCTCGATTGAGGTATCTAGAGGCAGCATCACTGGGTTGATTGGCCCTAATGGGGCTGGTAAAACGACTCTGTTTAATCTTTTATCCAACTTCACTCGCCCTGACCGGGGTGAAGTGCACTTTGATGGAGAACCCATTCACCAGTTGCAACCGCATCAGATCGCTCAAAAAGGCTTAGTACGAACATTTCAAGTCGCGCGGGTGCTCTCGCGACTATCGGTGATGGAAAACATGTTGCTGGCAACACAACATCAGACTGGGGAGAACTTTTGGAAGGTCTGGCTACACCCCCATCAAGTGATGCAAGAAGAGCGGCAACAACGGCAACATGCCAGTGAAATTTTAGACTCAGTCGGGTTGGCTCACATGGCTCAAGAGTATGCAGGTGCTCTCTCAGGAGGTCAGCGTAAACTGCTAGAGTTGGCACGAGCGTTGATGGTGCGCCCCAAATTGATCTTGCTAGATGAACCCGCCGCCGGGGTCAATCCCACGCTGATCCATCAAATTTGTCAGCATGTGAGGCGTTGGAACCAAGAAGGTATCAGTTTTTTGATTATTGAACACAACATGAATGTGATTATGTCGTTGTGCGATCGCGTCTGGGTCTTAGCTGAGGGGCGCAATCTTGCAACTGGTTCCCCTGCCGAGATTCAAACCAATGCCCAGGTTCTAGAAGCCTATTTAGGGCAATAGTTGGCAATGCGTTAAGGCGACATATTCATGCCGTACGATCAAGCTCGAGCTGGGTAAAAGGGCTGGTGCTGAGTCATTTGACCTATTCTAAATATAGCTTTGGTCAGAAAGCTTAAGGCAAAGGCAATGGCTCAAATCCTGATGCTGGGAAAGCTTTCTGACTCGCCTCCGCCCCATCGAATGTGGCTACGGCTGTAATGCTCTGCATACATTTATGATAAGAATGTCGTCTCTATTTGTCGTTTAGGGAAGCCTCATTATAGAGAGCAGAGATGGTCAAATCGTTAGAATAGTGATACAGTTTCTAATTTAAATCGTTTGATCAGAGCCATCTTTAGAAGCTAAATGGTTCTAAAGATAACTTTCACTATAGAAAATTAACTGGTGCATTCAGATTTAAGCATTAAATTCACCTTGGCTCTCACAGCGTATTCCTTAGAGACAAGCTAACGCTGCATAGTTCCACAAAATGCATCGTAGTTAATCATTACTCGGTTGTTGTTGTGAATTGTTTATTCATGCTTGATTGGCAGTTGTTGACGCAGCAGATGGATCACCGATGCCACTGGAGACAAGATGACCCATATCAACACTCTGCTGAACAACGGTCTATCCCTGGTGATGACCAACCCAGTAGAGACTCTGTGTTGTTAGGGTTGTTTTCCTTCATTTCATGGCATGTCATTTCTGGGGTTCATTGGTTTTACTCCATGCCTCCACAGTTGATGAGCCAATCCGTTTCTTGCGCCCACAGCCGTGATCTCGATCGAGTGAGGTGGAGATGATTGACCCAAACATTGGGCGGATCTTGTCAAACCGCTATCAACTCATAGAATTGCTGGGTCAAGGGGCAATGGGTCGGGTTTATGGAGCCAAAGATGTGCTTTTGGGCGGCGTCTTGGTGGCGGCTAAGTTTTTGGCTCAAACCCTGCTCAATCAAAAAATGCGCGATCGCTTTGAAAAAGAAGCCAAAACCTGTGCGGGGTTGGGGCAACGTAGTATTCACATTGTGCGTGTGACCGACTATGGAGCCGATGACGACGAAATCCCCTATTACATCATGGAATATCTCAAGGGGGAAAGCCTCAGCGACATGATCAGTCGTCAGCCCCTGCCGCTACCCAGATTTGTCAGCTTGACAAGGCAGGTGTGTTTGGGGTTGCAATGTGCTCACCAGGGCATCGAGATTGACGGTGAAATTTACCCTGTCGTTCACCGTGACATCAAACCCAGTAACATCTTGGTGATTCAAGATGAGACGTTTGGGGAGTTAGCCAAAATCCTCGATTTTGGTATTGCTAAAGTATTGCAGGCAGACAGCGGTCAAACCAATTGTTTTATGGGCACGCTGGCCTATGCCTCCCCTGAGCAAATGGAAGGACACGAGCTAGATGGCCGTTCTGACATCTATAGCTTAGGGGTCATGATGTTTCAGATGCTCACGGGCAAAATGCCCCTGCATGTCGATACTCATACCTTTGGCGGTTGGTATCGAGCGCACCACCAGCAACCTCCACGCACGTTTGAATCCGCCAACTCTAGTGTGAAACTGCCGAAGGCACTCGAACATTTGGTCATGAGTTGCCTATCTAAATCACCGAGCGATCGCCCCCAATCAGTTCTTGAGGTGATTAAATCGTTAGAGCCGTTTGAGCAGAAATACAGGAGAGGCCGAGAACTCGGAGGGCAGATTCGTGACTTAATTGATCGAGCACCCATTAACCCAACCCCCAAAGTTCCTACTCTTCTATCTCCTGAAGAAATCTGTCGATTGGCATCGTGGCCCAGCAACAAGCCTCTTGCAGAGATCGTCTTTCCCAATGCCATTCGGACGAGCACTGATACTCTGGCAACCCTCTGGGTGATGATGACCCGCTCAGAGATTGAAAAGCGGCTCGTTTGCACGCGCTATAAACAATTTCTGTTTATTCCGGCTCCACACCCAACCCTGTTATGGTTAACAGTGCTTTATAACCAGGAACATGGACCTCGTTGGTTGCCCTGTTATCTCGACATGAAATCAACCCAAGGACAAAAGATGGCAAGTCTATTAGGAGATACGGGGCAATATCGTATCCTCTTTTTTGCCCAAGACGCACCCCAACGATGTGCCAGCGTCATAACAGCCCACATTGATGCAGCTCAGTGTCGCGAGTTAAAACAATGGGTCGTGATGGCGCAAATGGCTCCCAATACTTCTCAATTTGGGTTGAGCAAGTCTCAGCTTAAGAATGAGCTTGACCGATTGAAGCCTCAAATTATTGCCAAGATAGAAGCAGTGTATAACAACGGCTCTACCGATCTGTAATGGAGCATTACCCTCTGGTTATCTAGTTTTTGTGGATTAACGCGAATTCGAGAGCAGGATTTTGGCTCCTACTCTGGATTGACTGATGAATTGACTAAGCTATTCCTCGTCTGAGATCTCGTTTTCCTCTGGCTCGGCTGCACTTGCACCAGCAGACTTAGAAGATGCTGCGACTTGTTGTGATGTTTGAAGTCGGGTTGAAGCTTCTGCCATGACTTCTGACATTTTCTCTAGCATTTCACCTGGGTAGCTCTCTAAAACTTTTGTCGAGAGAGAAATACGTCGTTTAATATCATCAATCTCAATAATGACGGCTTTGATAGTTTGACCGATCTGAAAAACAGCATCCAGGGAAGCAACGTAGTTTTTGCTGACCTGGTTAATGTGTAACAAACCCGTCGTGCCACTAAAGTCTACAAAGACACCAAAGGGTCGAATGCCTGTAATTTTGCCTTCGATTAGTTGTCCCTCGGCAAGCTGACCAAAGCTAGCAGCTTGAGCGGCTAGGCGATTTGACAGCACTAATTTTTTAGCCGCCGGATTGACCTCAAGAATACTGACGGTCAGGGCTTTGCCAATGAGAGCATCGAGATTTTCTCTGTCAATCAGGTGCGATCGCGGAATAAATCCTCGAATTCCTTGAACATCAACTGTGACGCCTCCTTTATTGACACCACTAACTCTCACCTGCACGGTTTGATTCTCTTCTTGCATCTCGGCTAGACGCTGCCATAACTGCCGAATCTCAAGCTGGCGAATCGATAGCGTGACCTGCCCATCACCATCTTGCTCTCGAATGATGAGAAACTCCCGCTCTTCTTGGAGGGGCACGGTTTGAGATAAATCAGTAATGCGTCTCAAGGACGCTTCTTCGGCTGGTAAAAATGCGGCTGATTTGCCACCGATATCGACAAAGACTCCGTCCGATTCGTAGCTAAACGCCTTTCCCCGAACAACCTGCCCTCTCTGAAATTGGTAGTCATGCTGTTCCAGGGCTTTCGCAAAATCATCACTAGAAAAAGACAAGTCAACCTCCTAAGCTAGGTGGGGGTGTTGTTGAATTGAGGGATAGGTTTGAAGCCGAAATGATGAGTTTCAGTTCAATCCCATTCCACCATTGACCATTACACCGGATGGATGCTGCGAGTGCAGAACAGCCTGATCTAAAACGTAACGGGCTTTTCAACGAACTACCGCAAGCAAGTTGGTTTATCCAATATACTCAATTCTTGAAGAATTCGGCATTAGAGCGATCAGGGAAAGCCAAAGAGAGGACAGAAACCAGAAGAAAGCCGTCGAGAGAACGGTCAGTTGTTAGACTCAATTAAATGGCGATCGCTGCCAATTCTCAGATCAAGGGGTTTGGGCAAACTCAATGACCAGACCCAATACGTGAGTTGCTCAGTTTAAGCAGCCCAGCGAATAAATGCGCGGCTACCAGAGCGAAGTCCGCCTTCGTGGACTACCAAAATCAAAGGTTTACTGAACCCACGCCGGTCGGTTTTGCTCTTAAAGCTGAGGTTTCAACCGCCAAAATCCTGATCTCGAACTCAGGTTATCTTAGGGTTGACTGAAAGAGCGACTGCACCTCTTGCCAAGCTTTGGTTGCATAGGTGGGGTGATAGCTGGAGCGGCGATCGCAAAAAAACCCGTGTTGAGCCCCTTCATAGCGAAAGATGTGGTGTGAAACGGCGTGTTGCTGCAAAGCCATCTCAATCGCATCAACATGGTCTGGAGGAATACTGGAATCAGCCGTGCCAAAGAAGGCATAGAGCGTCCCTTGAATCTCTGAAGTGCGTGTCAGAGTCGGTGTTCCACCCCCTGGGCACCAGTTTGGAATTCCTGCACCGTAAAAGGAGGCAGTTGCTTTAATATCAGGTAAGGTCGCCGCTAAGTAGGCAACATGTCCTCCAAAGCAAAAGCCGATGCACCCTATGTTGTCTGACTGAACGGTGGGTAACGCCTTGAGATAGGCGATCGCCCCTTGAATGTCACCGAGCAATTCTGTCGCCTGGGTCTGATCTTTATAGGTTCGTCCCAGTTTGATATCAGCATCGGTGTAGCCAGTCTCAAAGCCAGGGGCAACTCGTTGATAGATGGCAGGGGCGATCGCAACGTAGCCTGCTTTAGCAAATCGTTCGGTAACATCACGAATGTGATCGTTGACCCCAAAAATTTCTTGAATCACGACTACACCTGGAAAGGTGCCCTGCGTTGTTGGCTGCGCTAAGTAAGCATCAATCGCAAGGTCTTGATTAAAGATCTTGACATGATCGGTTTGAATGGCGTTGGTTGTCATAGCAGCTTGGCTCAGTTCTGTTCGCTTAAAGAGGTGTTGCAACTTTTTAATACTAATTAACACTAATTACATTGGAGTGCGGGGGTGAAGTTCCCCTCTGGGAAACAGCCGCCATACTCCAGTGCTATTTCTAAACCTGAATCTTATGAATAGTCGTACAACTATCAGTCCTCAAAGCTCAAATTAAAAATTATCTGGTAAACCATCCAATTGAAGTGAAATCCTGGAAAAAAACCGATCTACCCTGTAGGAACTGTACGTAACTGTACGGAACAGCCTCAACCCTTTCATTTTTCCATCGGACTAACGCCAATTCTTATTACCAGTCCTCATTAATTTAGTTAAACGCTTGCTTAGCATTTCGGAGATGTGCATGGTTCAGTTTCACATTCAACCTGACAGTGAGATTCCAGCATCCACTCAGCTTTATAACCAAATTCGCTTTGCGATCGCCTCACGCCAGTTTCCCCCTGGGCACCGTCTCCCCAGTACCCGTCAACTTGCCATGCAAACCGGGTTACACCGCAACACCATTAGCAAGGTCTATCG
The DNA here is from genome assembly GCA_033764315.1 of Oculatellaceae cyanobacterium bins.114. GTDB lineage: Bacteria > Cyanobacteriota > Cyanobacteriia > Elainellales > Elainellaceae > FACHB-1407. Next base: position 5,867 of record JANRJA010000108.1, on the reverse strand, counting down.
CCAGTTAGAAGACGCGGGAGTCGTGGATGCTCAGGCTGGCTCAGGGATTTATGTGCGGGCTCAGGGAGATGAAGGAGGGGCTAAAGGAGGGCGATCGCCGCTGTTTTCACAATATCCAGAAGCTTACAGGCTGGTTCAAAAAAGTTTAGATGAGTTGCTCGGTCAGGGGTGCTCATTGAGCCAAGCCCGTGAACTATTTCTCTCTGAGATTGATTGGCGTTTACGGTGCAGTGCACGGGTGTTGGTGACGGCTCCCAGTCAGGATATTGGGGCGGGTGAGCTGATGGTGCGAGAGTTAGAACTGGCACTCCAGATTCCGGTGCAGCTTGTGCCGATGGAGGAGTTAGCTCAAGTGTTAGATCAAGCCCGTGGCGGCACTGTGGTCACGAGCCGTTACTTTATTGGAGAGGCAGAGGCGATCGCCGCTCCAAAATCAGTGCGCGTGATTCCAGTCGATATCTATGACTACAGCAGAGAGCTACAGATGCTCAAGGATGTTCCTAAAGGAAGCTGCATTGGCATTGTCAGCTTGAGTTCTGGGATTTTGCGGGCTGCCGAGGTGATTGTCTATAGTCTGCGGGGCGATGAACTGTTGGTGATGACGGCTCAAACTGAGGATGCTTACAAGATCAATGCGATCGTTCGCAGCAGCCAATACATTAGTTGTGACCAAGCCAGCATTGCTGTTGTCAAGGCCGCGATTCAAACGGCTCGCGAAGATCTCATCCGTCCGCCTCAAATCATTGCCTATGACAACTACATCGGCACGAAGTCGATCAATTTGTTGAAACGAGAGTTGGGATTAGAGTAAAAGGCAGAAGGATGAAGAATAAAAAATGAAGAGAGAAAAAAGAAAAGGGAAAAGAGAAGAGGGAACAATTGACGCCTGACAGCTAGCCATTGACTCTTGAGGAATCGCGATCGCCCAAAAGGAGGTTGATCCCTGCGTCATACTCGCTATGCTGCTAACATCCCCATTTTGTGTTTAAACGACATCCGCATGAGCAAAGAGAATGTTACCTTTCTCTATATACAGTAATCTTTATCAAGAATAAGATTCAGAGGCGGTGGTTTGCCGCGCTGACGCTTAATTGCAATGCTGAAGTCGATACAATTTAGCCTCGATCGTAGGCATCTATACTAATGTCCTCTGCTGTTCTCGAAATCCTGGTTGTTCTCATCTTGATCGTTGCCAATGGTGTTTTTGCGATGTCTGAAATGTCGATCGTTTCAGCTCGCAAAACCCGACTACAGGAGTTGGCTGAACGAGGAGATGCCAAAGCAAGGGCAGCGTTAGATCTAGCCAATTCTCCCAATCGTTTTCTTTCAACGGTTCAGGTTGGCATTACTCTCATCGGCATTTTGGCTGGTGCCTTTGGGGGCGCAACCCTATCTGAAAAGCTGGCCGTCTTGATTCGTCAAGTGCCATTTTTGGCGCAATATAGCCAAGCTATCAGCCTGGTCATCGTGGTGTTGATCATCACCTACCTGTCGTTGATTGTGGGTGAGTTAGTGCCCAAACGACTGGCAATGAGCAACCCTGAAAAGATCGCCTCGTTTATTGCTTTGCCGATGGGGGGGATTGCGGCGATCGCCTATCCCATTGTCCACTTGCTCAGTATCTCGACCGATGCCGTTCTCAATCTGTTAGGGGTGCGTCATGCCCCTGACACCCAGTTGGTAACAGAGGAAGAAATTAAGGTCTTAGTCCGCCAAGGCACCGAAGCAGGCATGTTTGAAGTTGCTGAGCAAGACATGGTTGAGCGGGTATTTCACCTGGGCGATCAACATGTTAGTGCCTTGATGACCCCCCGTCTCGATATTGTTTGGCTCGATGTCAACGATGCGCTTGACATCAATCGCCAAAAAATGGTGGAGAGCCGTCATGGTCGCTTTCCCGTTTGCCAAGACACCCTAGATAACATTCTGGGGGTGCTGCATGTGACTGACGTATTTGTTAGAAGCTTGGTCGGGGAACCCCTGGATCTGATTACCGATTTGCGGCAACCCCTGTTTGTGCCTGAGAGCACCCGTGCCTTAAAAGTCCTGGAACTGTTTAAGCAATCGGGCACTCACATGGCGTTAATTGTGGATGAATATGGCGTGACTCAGGGCATTGTCACCCTGAATGACGTCATGGAAGTCATTATTGGAGACATTCCCTTTGCCGATCAACCGCAGGAATCTCCTGCAATTCAACGAGAAGATGGGTCGTGGTTGCTAGATGGCATGTTGCCCATTGATAAGTTTAGAGAGTTATTTGAACTCGAAGACCCAGAAGAGCGCAGCAGCTATCAAACATTAGGCGGATTTGTGATCAACCAGTTAGGACGTATTCCCACGTCGTCAGATTACTTTGAATGGGAAGGCTTTCGCTTTGAAGTGATGGACATGGACGGCAACCGTGTCGATAAAATGTTAGTCATGCCACTACCACCGCGATCGCCTGAGCACCCTGAACCCTGATAAGAATCCATGCCCGACTCCGCTGACGCTGCTCCCAATTCCCGCAAAATCAACAAACCCCCCGTTTTATTTGAGAAAACTCAAAAAATTATTCAACAGCTTGAAATCCAACTAGGTTCACCCTTTTTAGGGTATTGGACGTCTCCCGGTGGGAGTGTCTGCCAGAGCGATGTTGAAGGGTTAGAAGAAGTCTTACGCAAGATTGGCAACCCTAAAAAGTTGTTTCTCTTTCTTAAATCGGATGGAGGATCGGGGTTAGCGTCATTACGAATCGTGCATTTGCTGCGACATCACGTGTCAGAGCTGATTGTGCTAATTCCCTTAGATTGTGCTTCGGCAGCAACCATGATCGCGTTGGGAGCCGATGAGATTCACATGGGGCCATTGTCTTATCTCACAGCGATCGACACCTCTATCACCCACAATCTCTCACCAGTGGATAACTACAACAATCTCGTGTCAGTGAGCCAAGACGAACTGACACGGGTAATCAATCTGTGGCGCAAAGAAGCCAAAGAAGATGACACCAATCCCTATCAGGCTCTATTCCAATATGTACATCCTTTAGTGGTGGGAGCCGTCGATCGCGCCAGTTCTCTATCGATCAAAGTCTGCACCGAGATTTTGGCATACCACATGAAAGATCAGGATCGAGCGGCAGCCATTAGCAACCATCTCAATTCAGAATATCCGTCTCACAGCTATCCCATCACATTTCAAGAGGCTAAACGAATTGGGTTAACGGTCAAATCGTTAGAGCCAACGATTAACTCTTTGCTGCTTGAGCTAAACAAGCTCTATGCCGAGATGGGGCAAAAAGCATTCACTTACTTTAATGAAGACAGCTATCACAACAACGAGATTCTGAATATTCACGAAGGGCGAGATATTCAGGTTTATTACCAGAACGACGTAGATTGGGCCTATCGCAAAGAAGAACGACGATGGGCACGAATGAATGATGAAAGCTCGTGGCGACGACTCGAAATGCGGGACGGGGAAACCTACGAGTCCGTATTTTACATCCGCTAACGGTTGGGGCACTAAACTGTTATGTCTTGAGGCGGATTTTTGCAGGAAAGGGCACCCAAGGGCGGTCATTGTGTCATCTTGACTATGTATTTTGCCCCCAATTGGTATACCTTAAAGTTTGTAAAGGTTTTACAAAACGCAATATTTGACTGACTGCTTCTGCTCCTCTTAATCCTGACAAGACTCATGCTGCAATTAGTTTTTTCATCTCGACAAAGTGTGACCTGGCGCGTTAAAGCTAGTCGGTTGGGCTGTGTTTGGTTTTGTGGGGTACTGTTTGTGTCTGGTTGCAACGTTATGCCCCCCGGTGACGCTCAAACTCAACCCTCAGGAGCACAAGGGGAAGCCGCGATCGCTGTGAATGTGGCGATCGCCCGTGAAGCCTCGTTAAAAAGCGAGTTGGAATACGTTGGAACGACGCGCCCCTATCGAGAAGTCTCACTGCGTTCCCAGGTGGAGGGTCAACTGCTCGATATCAGCGTTGATGTGGGTGACGCGATTCAACAAGGACAAGTAGTGGCTCGTCTGGACGATCGCCTGCTCAGTGCAACTGTGATTGAGGCACAAGCTGAAGTCGCGGCTCGTGAATCGGAAGTGGCAAGCTTGCGGGCAGAGGTGAGTGATGCCCTGACCCAAGTTGAACAAACCCGCTTAGAACTGCAACAGGCACAGTCGGATTTAGCACGGCTAGAGCAATTGTTTCGAGATGGGGCGATCGCTGAGCAAGAGGTTGAGCGGGGACGCACCACCGTTGCTACGGCTGAGCAAGTTGTGCGATCGGCACAGCAGCAAGTCCGCACCCGTCAACAAGAAGTTGTCGCGGCCCAACGTCGTGTGTCAGCCCAGCAAGCATTAGCCGCTCAAGAGCAAGAGCGGCAATCCTTTACGCGCATCATTTCCCCAGTGGATGGATTGGTGTTAGAACGAGTGACAGAACCGGGCAACCTGGCACAACCGGGCAGTGAAATTCTCAAACTGGGCGATTTTAGCCAGGTTAAGGTGCTGGTTCAGGTTTCTGAGTTAGAGCTAGCTGATATTCGCCTGGGGCAAGCGGTGCAAGTCCGTCTGGATGCCTTGCCCAATGAAACACTGACGGGTCAGGTGAGCCGCATCTCGCCCGCCGCTGACCCAACAGCCCGATTGATTCCGGTGGAAGTCACCCTGCCTAACCCAAATGGCCAGATCGGCAGTGGTTTGTTGGCACGAGTGAGCTTTACACAACTCGACGAACAGCAGGTCGTTGTCCCAGAGACCGCCGTTCAAACGGATGAACCGGAGCAATCCCAAGACAATGCTGCTGCCAACGGCAATGCTCCACAGCCCTCTACGCAGCCCCCAACCCAAACGGCTGATTCTAACACCGAGCCAGATGCCGGAATCATCTTTGTCGTCAGCGGTTCAGGCGAATCAGCCACCGTCAAAGCTCGCCCTGTAAGATTGGGCGATCGCGCCGATGGCCAAGTTGAAATCTTGTCTGGCTTACGACCTGGAGAATCTTTTGTTGCTCAAAGTAGCGGTGATTTGAAAGATGGCGATCGCGTTCGTCTGAGCTTGATTTCTGAAACCGAGCCACACAGGCGCAATTAATCGCCCCACACAATCTACCTTTTCGCCGTACAGACGCGATTAATCACCCCACACAATCTACCTTTTCGCCGTACAGACGCGATTAATCGCGTCTCTGCCTATCTCTATAAACGCGTTAATCGCGTCTCTGCCTATCTCCTACCCTCTGCCTACCTCTTTACCTTTATGACTCAGCGCGGCTTTAGCATCAGTAGCCTTGCCATTCGTCAACACATCGGCACCCTAATGTTGACGCTGGCAGTGATCGTCGTTGGCATCTTCTTTGCCTCTACCCTCCAGGTCGATTTGTTGCCATCAATTACCTACCCTCGGATTGGGGTTCGGGTTGATACTCCTGGTGTCGCTCCAGAGGTAGCCGTGGATGAGGTGACCCGTCCGCTGGAAGAAGCTCTCTCAGCCACAGAGGGGGTAGTGCAGGTTTATTCTCAAACGCGGGAAGGGCAAGTCAGCCTAGATCTCTACTTCCAACCAGGAGATGATATTGAGCAGGCACTCAACGATGCAACTGCAACATTTAACCGTGCTCGTTCTAGCCTGCCAGAGACGATTGAGGAACCCCGTCTGTTTAAGATTGACCCATCGCAGTTGCCAGTTTATGAGTTTGCGTTAACCTCACCCACGCGAGAAGCCGTGGACTTGCGCGTCTTTGCCGACGAGGAGTTAGCACGAGAGTTAGGGGTCATTCCAGGGGTGGCGGCGGTGGATGTCACCGGAGGACTAGAGGAGGAGGTACGTGTAACGGTTGATCTGAATCGTTTGCAGGCGTTGGGTTTAGGATTGCA
>JANRJA010000106.1:0-25579 GCA_033764315.1 Oculatellaceae cyanobacterium bins.114 | reverse complement strand
ATTAACGTCAGTTCGGTTTAAGAGCCTAGCGAATAAATTCGCAGCTATCAGAGCGAAGTTCGCCTTCGCGAACTACGGAGAATCAAGGGGTGAGTGAACCGACGCAGGTCGGTTTTGCTCCTGTAGTTGCGGTTTCAACCGCCAAAATCCTTATCCCGAATTCACGTTAATTAACGTCAGTTCAGTTGAAGCAGCTCAGCGAATAAATTCGCGGCTACCAGAGCGAAGTCCGCTGTCGCGGACTACCAAAATCAAAGGTTTACTGAACCGACGCAGGTCGGTTTTGCTCGTATAGCAGCGGTTTCAACCGCCAAAATCCTTATCCCGAACTGAAATCCACATGATCTCCTAAATTCAGCCATCTAGCCTCAAGACAGAATAGAGAAACAAAGTTACAAGGCCGTCTAGCCAATCAGCAGCATGACAGCTTCTTAGCTATCTCGTCTCATTCACCTCTGTTGGCACAGTTGCTGAACTTGGAGGAGTGCCGTTATCGCTCATTAACTGCTTCACCTGAGCAATCAACCCTGCCAGTTTGCCATCCTCTAGCAATGTATTAATCAGTGCCAAGCCACTAGTTGAGAACAACAGCTTGTTGACATCTTGAGCACCACCGCTGCCGTTGCCATTCGATCCAGGGAAGGAGTAAATGCGAGCATCACCCAACACACCCGGTTGAGGAGCTAGAGCACTCAGCACTTCAGGTAAGCGTTCTGCCAACTCAGGCCAGATAGTGGTGAAGGTATCAGCGGTGAGGCGAGCGTTGCTGATCAGGTTACGAGCCGCAATTTGAGCTTGAATTCCCTCAGCGTCTGCCAGGGATTTGTCTCGGTTTGCGTCTGCCAGCGTCCGAATGGCTTCGGCTTCCAGTTCTGCGGCTTGTTTGGCGATCTCGGCTTGCCGTCGCCGCCGGAAGACATCAATTTCCACGATATTTTGGTCAGCAATGCGACGTTCCTCTGCTTCTCGTTGAGCGGCAATCACCGACAACTGACGCTGCCTTTCTGCCACTTCAATCTCGGTTGCCGTGCTGACCGATGCCTCTGCTCTTGCCCGTTGTGCCTCCGCCTGAAAGCTCTCTTTACGTTTTGCCGCGATCGCGATCGCCACATCTTCTTGAGCAATGCGTGCCAATCGTTCGGACTCTGCCACCTGCACCTGCGCCTCCAGGCTTTGAGAGTCCACAATTTTCTTGCGGTTAATTTCTGCCAGTTCTGCTTCTTGTTGCTGCAAAGCTTGCGCTACTTTCAGTTTCTTATTGCGTTCTTCTAGCTCAATATCCGCATCAATTTGACTTTGCCTCACACCCAGCGTCCGCCGAATCTCTTCTTCTTCAACGGACTTTTGTTGCAAAATTTTAGTTCGTTGCGTGGTTGCAGTTTCTCGATCTTGGGCCTCTTGAATTTCTCGCTCTCGTTGGGCTTTCAAGGCTTCTACTTGAAACTGCTGTTCTAGTCGGGCACTCTCTTTCTCTTGCATAATTTGGAGCGATCGCTTCTCAGCATCCAGTTCCTTTTGTTCGATCGCCACTTGAGTGGTTAACTCAACTTCACGCTTTTGTTGAATCGACTTTTGAATGGTTTCTGTTCGCAACCGCACGCCTTGAGCATCAAAAAAGTTATTCGTGTCGTAGGTATCGCTTTCTTGAATTTCAGAAATTGCAATGTTGTTTAGCGTTAAACCGACCTTACCCAAATCTTGCTGCACCAGGTTCAAGACCTCCTGAGCAAAGCCCAATTTGTCTGAGTCGATCTCTGCCAGACTCTTGGTTTTAGCCGCTGCCCGGATCGCATCATCGGCTCGTTTTTCTAACGCATTTTTAATATCCTCAGGGGTAATGCGGTTGCCTTGAGAGAGCCGTGCCGCCGCCGTTAACACATCCTCTTCGGAGGCAGTAATGCAGACATAGAAGGTGACTCGCATATCAGCCCGCAGATAATCTTGCGTCCGCACAGCGAGTTTTCCAGTGCGCTCGACATCAATCGAAATCTCTCGCAACGGAACGCGAGTTAACTCGTGAAACCCCGGCAGAACAACGCATCCTCCATTGAGAATGACGGTTTTTTGCTTAATAAAAACGCCCCCAGTTCGCACAAATGCCTCGTTGTTTGGCGTGATTACATACACACGCGTGTAGGCCCACACCCCTAACAGCAATAACACGATTAAACCCGCCACAATTCCCGCAAAAAAAGCAACACTGCCCAATGCTCCAGCCGTAGAAGCCGTTTGCAGTTGCCCCAGGGTGGGATGAGACACCAATTGCAAGGAGCTTGTATGAATCGACGGGGAATGTAAAACAGGTGAGGAATGGGCGATCGGTAATAGTTTTGTGTTTTGGGATGGAGCCAACCGAGGAGTCGTTGTTTCCACAGAAGAAATATTGGGAAGAGATTGAATCAAGGAGAGCCAAAACAACATAAAATAACCCACCTAACGCGACGGTTTGGAATGAGACGTGTGATGAAACCACTGATCTTGATCAGGGCTGTCTTTAACAATGACTAAATAAGCTGAATCCAATCGCTCAATCACTAAAACCCTTTCCCCCCGCTGGGGAGTGATGGTTGCCCAATCGGGTAAAACTGCATTCACCGTGACTCGGTTACGGGCAGGGTCTAACACATCTACCTGACCAATGCGGTTTTGCCCAGTGACAGGAACTTGAGCCGTGCTGACCGTGCCGACGCACCCAATCAGGCGATCGCCCCCAACATCTTCCCCAAATGAGGCAAAGACTTTGCCAATGGGTTTCGCGATCTGTCCACCAAGCACCAATGAACCCACCAGGGAAATGAGCAAAATAACAATGCCAACAAAGCCACCCAACAAATTGCCTAAAATGCCCCCAACAAAGACATTGATCATCCAGCCCAAGACACCCCACAGACTCAAATCAGTTGCCAACAGCAAGACTAAAGGGGCGCGACCAATGCCCAACCAGGCAACCAGTTGAGACAGATTAAAGTCACCTCCATCAGCATCAGTGTCTAGATCAAAGGGATTGCCATCAGCATCTAGGGTCAGATCTGCGTCTAAATCAGCATCTATGTCTGCCTCTAAATCAGCATTATCATCCCCTCCGCCTGCCAGGATGACGAACAAGAAAAGCGATACGCCCATTCCTAGAAAAATCCAGTAGGGCAAATGAGAGAGGTGAAAGAGCGGCATAGCAGTCAACGCTGAAGCGGAGCCATCGTTCTATAACAATGACCCCACTACCATAACTGTTCTCTCTTGAGAATGATGTCAAACCGCGAAGTTTTTTAATTTTTGCTCCGTCAGCCGCTCTTAGCTCTTAACGAATCCTGTCTAGACAAAAGTGAAGTAGGGTTGAGCAAGGCTCAGATTTGGCACGCTCTCAACAACTGCAATCAATTCGTCAGGTCTGCGTCCAGGTTGGTTGAGATAGATACCAACACTGCCTCTAGCATTACCTGTGCCTCGTTTGATGAGATAGTCAGCGGCGGTGCCTTTTAGCTGAATAAAGTCTACCTGACGTCGGAAGTCACGAATCAACGCGTAGTCTTGCAACCCAGCTACAAAGCGACGTCCATCGTCATAAAAGACTTTAGTGGCATTCCCTACGATAAAGAGATCGCGTCCACTGCCGCCTGTCATCTCATCGATCTCGTTTCTGCCAGATCCAGCCGCTGTTTCGTTGACCCCAACTAGCGTATCGTTGCCGCCTAAGCCAGTCAGGTCATCGTTGCCCGCCCCTCCATATAGACCATCTAACCCATTGCCACCATCAAGGGTGTCTGCACCATCACCCCCACTGAGAAAGTCGTTTTCATTCCCTCCTAGTAAGCGATCGCTCCCTGTACCTCCAAAGAGTTGGTCAGCATCACTCCCCCCATCTAACTGGTCATCGCCTGCTTCACCATCCAGGGTGTCTGCGCCAAATCCACCATAGAGGCTGTCATTATCATCGTTGCCGTTGATGTAATCGGCTCCATCTTCCCCATAGAGGCGATCGTCTCCTCTACCCCCTGCCAAGGTATCGTTGCCATCACCGCCTTCCAAAAAATCATCCCCACTCCCACCAGAGAGCCGATCATTATCATCATTGCCGTCCAAGAAATCTTTGCCACTATCCCCAAACAGGTCATCGGTGCCGTTGCCCCCTAAGAGGTCGTCATCACCGCTGCCGCCATTGAGCTCGTCGTTGCCCTCTCCTCCAGACAATCGATCTTCATTGGAGCCACCAAATAATTCATCATCATCGTCTCCCCCATAGAGGCGATCGTCTCCATCTCCCCCATAGAGAGAGTCCTCATTGTCATAGCCATACAATGTATCGTCACCTGCATAGCCATAGATGAGGTCGTCGCTAGACGTACCTGTTAGGGTGTTGTTTCTACTGTTGCCTGGAATATATGCCATATTGCTAACCGCTGCTCAATCTCTTCTCAATCTAAATAGGTACCGAGCGATCGCACTTCATCTCAGGGAATTAGCCATTCGGGTGAACTATTCGGTCTGTAAGTTCTACAGTGATTTCACCTCATTGAACTCCTCCACTGGCATGAAGGCAACAATTGCTAAAGAATGTCAGTCTAGATAGATAGATCAGACGGAAAAGAGTCTGACTTTGAGCCTGTTTTGAGGTGAGATGCAATGAAACGTCAAGTTTTAATCGCCACAACTGTTTTACTGACTCTTAACGGAGGATTTGCCGCAGAGTCAATCGCCTCATCGGTGCCATTCTCAGGAAATAGCACCCCCATCACCAAAGTAGAGGAGGCTGCTTCCTCACTGTTGAAACAAAACGCCAGCCGCGATCGCCAACGCCAACAAGAAGCCGCCCGACGCGAACAAGAACGTCAACGGCAAGCCGAGATGCAAGACCGCTGGCAAAATGACCGAAACGACGATGATGATGACAACGACGATCGCCACAACAGCGACTGGTGGGATAATCGCAACGATCAACGCTGGAATGACAACGAAGACTATTGGGATAATCGCCAGAGCCAACAAGATCGCTATCAATGGGAACAACAACGGAATGATCCAGACTGGGAGCAGCGACAAAACTCACAGTATTGGGAGAACCAACGCCGTGATTGGGAAAACCAACGTCAAGATTGGGAATATCGGAATAATGGGCGTTATAACAACTGGCAAAGCAACGCTTCCGATTTACCCTACTCCAACGAAGGAACTCGATTAGAGTTAACGTCGCTCTCAGATGAGTGGGTCACTGTCTCCATCGAGGGAATCGATGGTGAGCAAGAATTGTCCTTTACGGGCAGCAATGCTCAACAATCGATTTATCTCAGTCCTGGTGCTTATCACCTGCAATTTCGCCCAACTTTGAGTAGTCGTCCCTGGCGATCGGGCTATCTAGAGGTGGGTCAAACTAGCTCTATTCGGGTTGTCTTTGACCAAAATAGAGACTTTGTGCAGATTTATGACGAACCCTCTGCCTGGGTGTCTGAGTAACACCCTTTGGTAGTCTGCGAAGGCGGACTTTGCTCTGGTAGCTGCGGATTTATTCGCTGGGCTGCTTAAACCGAACTGACGTTAGGTTAAGACGGGGTACAGGGGCTGTGCCGTTCACCCGACTGGGGTTCCAACGTTGATGCGTAGAACTATAAGGGTCACAGATCGGCGGTAGGGGCGTTTTAGAAACTGTCTCTAAAATTTTTCAAACCAAAAAAAGAGGATAGCTCTAAAGCCACCCTCTCTCAATTCAGGTTGGGCGATCGCTTCTAACTGGGAGCGATCGCCTCCAGGACTAACCCAACAGAGCGTTCGCTTTTGCTACGACGTTCTCTAAGGTGTAGCCAAATTTCTCTAAACAAACCCCACCCGGAGCTGACGCACCAAAGGTTTCAATGCTGATCATGTCTCCTTCAGGCCCAATGTAACGGCACCAGCCAAAGCTAGAAGCCGCTTCCACAACCAGACGCTTCGTTCCTTTGGGTAGCACAGACTCTTTATAAGCCGCGTCTTGCTCTTCAAACAATTCCCAAGAGGGCATCGAAACCACACGCACTTTCTTACCTTCACTGGTTAACTGTTCTGCCGCTTTAACACAGAGGCTAACTTCAGAACCCGTTCCAATCAAAATCAGGTCAGGCGTGCCTTCACCACCTGAGAGCACATAGGCTCCCTTGGTCACACCCTCAATCGAGCTAGTTGGCAAGTTAGGCAAGTTTTGCCGAGACAGTGCCAACAGGGTGGGGCGATGGCGGTTTTCAATCGCCACTTTGTAAGCACCAGAGGTCTCAGTGCCATCGGCAGGACGTAGCACAATCAAATTGGGGATTGCCCGCAGCGAGGCGATCGTTTCAACGGGTTGGTGAGTTGGGCCATCTTCGCCCAATGCCACTGAGTCATGGGTCATCACATAAATCACCCCAGCCTCAGCTAATGCCGAGAGCCGAATGGCCGCCCTCATGTAGTCAGCAAACACCAAGAAGGTAGCCCCATAGGGAATCAACCCAGAATTGTGCAACGCAATGCCGTTACAAATGGCACCCATGCCATGCTCCCGCACCCCAAAACGCAGGTTGCGATTCTGGTACTGACCTTTTTGGAAGTCACCAAATCCTTTCAACAACGTGTAGTTAGAGTGGGTCAGGTCAGCCGATCCACCAATTAGCTCAGGCAATACTTTGGCGATCGCATTTAAGCAGATCTCAGAGTGTTTGCGGGTTGCCAATGCTTTATCTTCAGGGGTGTAAGTTGGTAACACACTTTCCCAACCCTCTGGCAGCTTGCCACTGACAAACCGCTCAAACTCAGCCGCTTCCTCAGGATATTTGGCTTTGTATTGCGCCAACGTTTCGTTCCATTCCGCTTCATAGGAGGCACCCCGCTCAATCGCTTTGCGGAAGTGGCTCAACGCATCTTCAGGAATCTCAAAAGGCCCATACTCCCAACCCAGATTAGACCGGGTCGCTTGCACTTCGTCGCCACCCAATGCTGCCCCGTGCACATCAGCGGTGCCACCTTTGTTTGGAGAGCCATAACCAATGGTGGTCGTGACTTTAATCATAGAAGGCTTATCGGTTACTGCTTTGGCCGCTTCGATAGCTTTGTGAATAGCATCTAGATCATCGTTGCCATTTTCAACATGCAGCACGTGCCAACCATATGCTTCAAACCGCTTACCCACATCTTCAGTGAAAGAGATATCGGTAGAACCATCGATTGAGATGTGGTTGTCGTCATAGAGTGCAATCAGTTTGCCCAGTCCTAAGTGACCTGCAAGAGAGCACGCTTCACCCGAAACCCCTTCCATATTGCAACCATCACCCAAAATGACATAGGTGTAATGGTCAACCAGGGTGATATCAGGCTTGTTAAACTTGCCTGCAAGGTGGGCTTCAGCGATCGCCAACCCGACTCCATTACAGATACCTTGTCCAAGAGGCCCAGTAGTCACCTCAACGCCCGGAGTTTCAAAGTTCTCAGGGTGTCCTGGAGTCTTAGAACCCCATTGGCGGAACTGTTTAATTTCCTCTAGCGGAACACTGTCATAGCCTGTGAGGTGGAGCAGGGCATACTGCAACATGCAGCCATGACCTGCGGACAATACAAAGCGATCGCGGTTAAACCAGTAAGGATTTTTGGGGTTGAACCGCATAAATTGATCCCACAGGACATATGCCATTGGAGCAGCGCCCATTGGCAATCCAGGGTGACCAGATTTGGCTTTTTCTACAGCATCGATCGCCAGAAAACGGATCGAATTAATACAAAGTTGATCGAGGGATTGGGTTGCGACAGCCATGATCTCTTCTACTCAACGACGGTGTGACAGTACATTCATCATCCCACTGGCGGGATTAAGGGGCAACAATCCGTTCCAGCGTTTACAAACAGCAATCAAAAATAACAAATCGAATCTTTTGGTAATTTGGTAAGTAACTATACCTACTACTAATAGCTTATAGTCTATGTCTATCCTTGCCAACGATCGATTCTTAATCTGTTTTGATATTTAATTGATAGCAACGGGCGAGTTGGCTAGGGCGGAGTGCAGCTATTCTACCCAGGCACTCCCTGCAAGTAGATCATTCAATGCTTCATCCACTGTTGGTGATTGATGGGTCACCCATGAGTGAGCAATAAAGCTAGTTATCAATCAAAACTAGCTACTCCTGCCGCAGCAGCTAGTTTTTAAACTTGCGGAATACCAACGTCACATTGTGACCTCCAAAGCCAAATGAGTTTGACAGAGCCACTTCGACAGGTTGGGGACGACTTTGATTGGGAATGTAGTCTAAATCGCAATCAGGGTCAGGATTTTCCAGGTTAATCGTCGGGGGAACTCGGTCATGCTTTACTGCCATGACCGAAGCAACGGCTTCGATGCCCCCTGAACCACCCAATAAGTGTCCTGTCATTGATTTTGTAGAGCTAATCGCAACTTTGTGCGCATGGCTACCCAAAGCCGTTTTGATAGCCGCTGTTTCAGTTGAGTCATTGGCAGGAGTGCTGGTGCCATGCGCATTGATATAGCTGACTTGATCGGGATTAATTTTGGCATCTTTGATAGCCAACTGCATCGCTCGAGAAGCTCCTTCGCCACCGGGCACTGGAGAGGTCATGTGATAAGCATCGCAAGTCATGCCATAGCCAATGATTTCGGCGTAGATCTTGGCCCCCCGACTGAGGGCATGTTCTAACTCTTCCAGAATCAGAATTCCAGCCCCTTCACCCATGACAAACCCATCGCGATCGCGGTCAAACGGACGACAGGCATGAGCCGGGTCATCATTACGAGTAGACAATGCCCGTGCGGCTGCAAACCCAGCATAAGAGAGTGGAGTCACAGCCGCCTCCGCTCCACCACAAACCATCGCTTGAGCGTAGCCTCGTTGCACTAAACGAAAGGCGTCCCCTACCGCATTTGAGCCCGCTGCACAAGCGGTCACTGGACAGGAATTTGGCCCTTTTGCCCCTACATGAATGGCCGTCAGACCCGCTGCCATATTGGCAATCATCATGGGCACCATAAACGGGCTACAGCGATCAGGACCACGGGTTAAATAGACCTCTTGTTGGTCTTCCATGACCTTTAAACCACCAATGCCAGTGCCGATCATGACACCCACTTGCTCGGCATTAAGGTCATTAATCACAAACCCCGCATCGGCGATCGCCTGCTTACTAGCCGCCACTGCAAATTGAGAAAAACGGTCCATGCGCTTGGCATCCTTGCGATCCATATACACATGGGGGTCAAACCCCTTGACCTCTCCAGCAATTCGACTATCGTGGCGCGACGCATCGAATAATGTAATTGGCGCAATCCCATTGCGTCCACTTAGCAATCCGTCCCAATATTCAGCCAGGGTGTTGCCAATGGGAGTAATTGCACCCAATCCAGTAATTACAACACGCTTATATTCAGAATCAGCACTTGTCATGACAGCAGCTTTAAGGATTCAAAAAGGAACCGGGATCGGGAGTTGGGATGACCGCTTCTAAACCCGGAATCCGATAACATTGGTTTAGGAGTCAGGAATTAAAGGAGCTTGAAATCAAACATGCCTGACACCCAAACCCCAAACGCTGAAGTTAAGCAGCAATCTTGCCATCAATGTAATCTACTGCCGATTGAACGGTCGCAATACCTTCAGCCGCTTCATCGGGAATCTCGATATCAAACTCTTCTTCTAAGGCCATAACGAGTTCAACAGTGTCGAGGGAGTCAGCACCCAAATCATTGGCGAAACTTGCTTCAGGCTTGACCTCGCTCGTTTCAACGCCTAACTGTTCAGACACAATTTCTTGAACTTTCTTAAGAATTTCCTCTCGGCTCATAACTATTCCCTTCTTGCTCGGACGCAATATTTAGCTAACAGACTACACGACCAACTGCCACAAACCCGACTATAAACCTCTTGCAATAGGAGTCGCACCCCCACAGAGGTCTATAGGAGTTTCTGGCATTTCTAAATCTTATCCGAAAGAGGGACGGGATTGTGGGGAGGAATTTTTGCGAAGAATCGTTTAATTAATGTCTTCCAACTTAATTCGCGGATCAACCGCTTTTAAGAGGAAATCTGCCAGCAGGTTGCCGATAATCAGCATAACGCCCCCCATCATTAGACTTGCCATCACTAGATATAAATCTCTGGCCGTGACAGCTTGCAAGATCAATCGCCCTAAACCAGGCCAATTAAAAAAGTTTTCGGTGATAAACGCACCACCCAATAAGCCTGCAAATTCAAACCCCAACAAGGTCATGAGGGGGTTGACGGCATTACGCAGGGCATGAACGTAGATCACTCGGTTTTCAGGCAACCCTTTAGCACGAGCTGTCTGGATGTAGTCTTGTCGCAGAACGTCTAGCAGTTCGCCGCGCATGATGCGTTGTAACCCGGCAAAACTGGTAATGCTCAGGGCTAAAGTCGGCAAAATCATGTGCCATGCCACATCTAATACTTTGCCGATCGGGGTCAGATCAGCATGATCAATGCTGGTCATGCCACCAATTGGAAACAGCGGTGACGTATTTTGAGCCAGAGTTAGCAATAGCAAGCCAGTAATTAGCGTGGGAAATCCCTGTCCAATGTAGCTAATCACCCGCAGAACGCGATCGCTCAGTTGATTTTGCTCAACGGCTCCAATGATGCCCAAAGGAATGGCGATCGCCCATGTCACCACCATTGACGCAATAGATAACAGCAACGTATTCGGAATACGCTCCCACAAGAGGGATGTAACCGAGCGTTGATAGGCAAAACTTCGCCCAAAATCTCCCTGAGTTACAATCTGCCGCAACCAAAGAAGATATTGCTCGATCGGGCTTTTATCTAACCCAAACTGAATTTCTAAATTCTTGAGCGTTTGTTCATCAATTTGGGGATTTTGCCGCAGCGTATCCAAATAGTCACCGGGAGCCAGTTGAATAATGAAAAAGCTCAGAGCAGAAGCAAGCAACAAGGTTAACAGAGCTTGCAATAGCCGTTTCACCAGATACACCATCGTTTCACTGGTGACGATGTTTACAAATCCACTGCTCGTGGTCTGAAACCATTGTTGTAAGGATGAAGCTCTCGTCGAAGTCATGGAGGGTTATCGAGTCAGGACGACTCGCACTGATAAACTTGCAACTCGGTCAATCTAATATTGCACGAGGGTAATCACCGGAGCATCCGGTAAATTTTTGCGTCCTTCTAAAAAGGTTAGCTCAATCACAAAGGCAAAACCTGCTAACTCAGCCCCGGTTTGTTGAATCAGCTGAGCCGTGGCCGCCGCTGTTCCACCTGTGGCGATTAAGTCATCCACCACTAACACGCGGCTACCGGGGTGAAACGCATCTTGATGCATCTCTAGGCGATCGACCCCATACTCCAGTTGATATTCCACCGAATGAACCGGGGCTGGCAGCTTGCCCGGTTTACGCACGGGAATGAAACCCTTCTCTAACTTACACGCCAGGGGAGTCCCAAAAATGAATCCCCGTGACTCCATTCCCACAACATAATCGATAGAAAGATGGCTGACCTTCTCTGCTAATGTATCAATTGTGTAACACAATCCCTGGGGGTTGTTTAACAATGTGGTGATATCTCGAAACAAAATACCGGGTTTTGGAAAATCGGGAATATCACGAATCAGAGCCTTGAGATCCATAACGGAGCATGATAGAAGGGTCGTAGCAATAGTATCACCATTGGCAATAGTCATTAGTTAATGGTCAACAGTTGGCAGTGTTAGGAGGGTTATGATCACTAAGTTTTGAGGTGTGAATGTGAGTTAAGACCAGGGAGTAGGGCGAACATTGAGTGCTCAGTGCTGAGTGAGCCAATGGTCAATCGTTCGCAGTGTCACGAACTCAGTCAAGCCATTAAACTCAAAACTCATAACTCATAACTCATAACTCATAACTCATAACTCATAACTCATAACTCATAACTCGTAACTCGTAACTCATAACTCCTAACTCCTAACTCATAACTCATTTACTCCTTAATGCCACTAAAGTTTTGGAACCAACCCTTCCTCCAAAAATAAAGCACCAATACTAGGGCGATCGCCCCCATTCCTCCTAAACACAAGGGATATCCCCAATACCAATTCAACTCAGGCATATTAAGTGGCGATCGCTCTGTGTTGAAGTTCATGCCATAAATCCCAGCGATAAACGTTAGAGGAATAAAGATCGTCGAGATGATAGTCAACAACTTCATCACTTCGTTCATTCGATTGCTGACCGATGACAAATACACATCCATCAAACTAGAAGCCAGTTCTCGATAGGTTTCCACCATATCTAGTACCTGCACCGAATGGTCATAACAATCCCGCAAATAAATTCGCACTTCGTCACTCACTAACGGACTCGCATCGCGAATAATCGTGTTGATAGCGTCTCGTTGAGGCCAAATCGCACGGCGCAAAGTCAGCAGTTGTCGCTTTAGCGCATAAATTTTTTCGAGGGTCTGGTGCGAGGGTCTTACAACAACTTCATCCTCCAGTTCCTCAATCTGCTCACCATAGGTTTCTAAAACTGGGAAGAAGCCATCAATGATGGTGTCTAAAAGGGTATAAGCCAGATAATCGGCATTGTGTTTGCGAATGGTGCCCTTTGAGGTGCGAATGCGATCGCGCACTGGGTTGAAAGTGTCGTACTCTGGCTCTTCTTGCACCGTCAGCAAATAGTGTTTCCCTAAAATAAAACTCACCTGCTCACTGACAAACCCATCCCCACTCTTGGTCGGAATGACCATGCGGGCAATAATTAGCAACTGATCCTCATACTCTTCAACTTTGGGGCGTTGGGGCACATTCACCACATCTTCTAAGACCAGGGGATGCAGCTTAAAAACCTGCCCTAACCGCTGCAAAACATCTTCACTACCCAGTCCTTGCACGTCAACCCAAGACACAGATTCAGTATCAAGATAGGGAGTGCAATCTTCTGGAGCTTGAATCTGCACCCGGGTCGCCATCTCCTCAGCATAATCAATCAACACAATCGAAGTAATTGCTGCATCATCTTCAATGGTGAGGGTACCTGGAAGACTACCCGGTTCATGATAGGAGTAATCAACATAAGACTCACCATCATCCTCTTTATCGACTTCACCCAATCTAAGTGAAGATTTGGTCGTTTTGCGGAGCAGTTTTACGTGATCAGAAGTCATAAGTGAACCAGATGACGCAAGAGTTTGTACACGGTTGTCAGAAATGAAGCAGGCAGCCGACTCAGAAATCTTTGACATCAAAACCTAAGATCAGTCGCACGATTGAGGTGAAGTCTTGCCTGGGGTAGAACTGCCTGATCAAGTTAGTGGGTTACGTTCAGGGTATCTAAATAAGCTACTCAAAACTGAGTTAGTAAGTTTGATTCATTTATTCTTTTGAATCGTCATTCTAGCCGAGTTCTAATAAAAAGCCATGAGAAACTCAACTGAACGTGATGTGGTCGAGCGTGACCTGGAAATGCGACGAGAGAGCCAAATTGCCCGCGACAACGCAAATGCGGCTGGCAGTTTTGCCTTGGGTATTGCCCTAATTTCACTCGTTGGGGTAGTCATTGCGATGTTTGTGTTTAATCAGGGAGACGAGACGACAGCTCCTGCCCAACAGCAGCAACCCCCCGACGTCAACATTACCGTTCCAACACCTACCGCTCCAGAAGCACCGATTGTGCCTGACGCTCCAGACATCAATATTCAGGTGCCCGAAAACCAGGCTCCGGTTGCACCTGCTCCGGCTGCACCTGCTCCGACTGCACCTGAGGCACTGCCTGCTCAACCTCCCCAATAATTTGGAGATACTGTGCTGCCAATCCCCGGAATCTTTGGAGACCGGGGATTTTGTACTTTAAATATCGTATCCAAACAAATTAGGATCTACATCCCCTAACACGAGATCAGCTAACCCATACTCTGCCCAACGGCGATCAACCACCGCCGCAACCGTTGGGTCTGACTCCAGAGGCTCTCCCCAGGGATGGTCGGTTTCTGGGGGAATCTTAGTCGTCGCATCGATCCCCATGCGTCCACCCAAGCCAATCTTCTCACTAGCAAAATCTAAAGTGTCAAACGGGGTTTCAGGCAAGATAAACACATCTCGCACCGGATCAACCTTGGAGGCGATCGCCCACACCACCTGCCGAGGATCGCGAATGTTAATATCTTTGTCCACCACAATCACAAACTTGGTGTAAGTAAACTGGGGTAGAGCACTCCAAAATGCCAACGCTGCCCGTCGGGCTTGCCCTGGGTAAGCCTTATCAATCGAAATAATCGCCGCCTTATAGCTCAATGCCTCCATCGGCAAAAAGAAATCCGTAATCTCAGACACCTGTTGCCGCAAGATAGGCGTGTAAATGCGATTCAGGGCGATCGCCATCATGGCTTCTTCTTTGGGCGGGCGACCGCTAAACGTCGTCAGATAAATCGGGTCACGTCGATGCGTCATGCAGTGAAACCGAACTAAAGGAGAGTCTTCAACCCCTCCGTAATAGCCCATATGATCGCCAAACGGCCCATCTGGCAACACCTCTCCTGGCGTAATCGTGCCCTCTAAAACAAACTCTGAATCCGCTGGAACTTCTAGATCAACAGTTTTGCATTTGGCTAACTGCACCCCAGATCCACCATATAGCCCTGCAAATAGCCACTCTGACAGGTCTACAGGAATTGGCGTTGCTGCCGCCATAATAATCAACGGATCAACCCCAAGGGCGATCGCAATCTCTAATTTTTTGCCCTGTTCTGCTGCTTTGCGTAAGTGTCTTGCCCCACCTCGCACCGACAACCAGTGCACCGTCATCGTATTGTGAGATTGCAACTGCAACCGATAGACCCCCACATTGGGAATGCCCGTCTCACAATCTTTGGTTATCACCAAACCCAACGTAATAATCTTGCCCGCATCACCTCCATACGGTCGAATCATCGGAATTTGATTGAGATCCAACTCATCGTCTTTGATCACAACCTGATGACAAGACGGCAGCAGATCGCGACTGGGTTTTGCTTTGACCACATCAAACAACACTTTGCCAAAGGCGATCGCCTGAGACAATTTCTTGGGCGGTTTGGGCTGTTGCAACATCCCCAGTTTTTGCCCCAAAGTCTCTAGCTCTTGGGGATGCTCCATATTCATGGCCCAGCAAATCCGCTCTACAGTTCCCATGACATTAATTGCCACGGCATGAGGAGACCCTTTAACATTCTCAAACAGCAGCGCAGGGCCGCCCTGTTGCAACATTCGTTGGCTAATCTCAGCAATTTCCAAATCGGGATCAACCAAAGCCTTAATCCGTCTTAGTTGCCCTCGTTGCTCAAGCTGTTTCAGAAATTCCCGCAGATCTCTCGCCATAGTAAAGGAATGTAAAGCATCTCCTCTCATTATGAGGGGAGATGGAGCGAGAATGCTGCTTTATTGAAGCACTCTATCAAAAAAATGAGTTGAGGATTTAACGGAACATACTGCTTACAGAGCTATCTTCATGAATGCGCCAGATAGTTTCACCTAATAAATTAGCGACAGACAGCACTGTAAGTTGCTGAAAACGGTTGCTATCTTCAACGGGGATCGTGTTTGTGATGATCACCTCTTCAAAGATCCCAGTAGACAACCGCTCAATTGCTGGCGGAGAAAAGACAGCATGAGTAGCACAGGCATAGACCTGACGCGCACCTTCCTGTCTCAGCAATCTAGCCCCTTCAGAAATAGTTCCAGCTGTGTCGATCATGTCATCGACCATTACTGCTGTTTTACCTTTGACGTCTCCAATCACAT
Source organism: Oculatellaceae cyanobacterium bins.114 (assembly GCA_033764315.1). Classification (GTDB taxonomy): domain Bacteria; phylum Cyanobacteriota; class Cyanobacteriia; order Elainellales; family Elainellaceae; genus FACHB-1407. The sequence continues at coordinate 9,850 of JANRJA010000106.1, read as the reverse complement.
TTAAGACCTCAGCCACGTTATGGGCCTGACGTCGCTTATCAATAATGGCAAGGGGTGCATCCCCCAGTTTTTTAGCAAATGCTCTCGCCCGGGCAACACCGCCCACATCAGGAGAGACAACGACAATATCTTCTAAGCCCTTACTGTTTAAGTAATCTAGAATCACTGGCGAGCCATAAACATGGTCAAAAGGAATATCAAAATAGCCTTGAATTTGGGCTGAATGCAAATCCATTGCCAAAACGCGACCGGCCCCAGCTTGGGTAATCAGGTTTGCCACGAGCTTAGCCGTGATAGATTCCCGTCCTGCTGTTTTGCGATCTGCCCTGGCGTATCCATAGTAGGGAATGACGGCTGTAATCTGGCGAGCAGATGCTCGACGGCAAGCATCAACCATGATCAACAGTTCCATTAGGTTGTCGTTGACCGGATGACAAGTCGGTTGCATCAGGTAAACATCACAGCCTCGGATGGACTCCTGGATTTGAATGTAGAGTTCTCCATCGGCAAACCGCTTACGAACCATCGGTCCTAAATCCATGCCCAGATAGCGGGCTACCTCTTGAGCGAGGGGCACGTTCGCTGAACCAGAAAATAGCCTCAGACGGTTGTTGTCGGGCAAAGACGAAAGAGGAGGCTGAAGAGTCAGAGTGGCAGAACGAATCACGACAGATCCTCGCAGCATGAATTCATCGCAATATTATCATCCCAGTTTTAAAACTTCTCTTAGAGTTTCTTCGGATTTTATAAATCAAGGCTTATTAATATTTGGGTATGAAGCTAACACAAGAAACAATGCATCCGGTTGAGTAGTTTCAAGGATATTGAAGAAACGCCTGAAATTTGATCAATTGCGCCTCAAAATAGCCAAATTTTGACTCAGCCTTCTCAATCGAGCATTTTTGCAGACACTGTTTTTGCAGACACTGTTTTCTCAGATATGGCAGTCCTAAATCAGTTGTGAGATGAGCGGGTTGCTATATTTAGGTTCCATAGACAAAGCTTAGACAGATATTTCATTAGAGGTAGTTTACGCTACTGTGCGGTTACATTAGATCGGTCAGCATAAGCAGTTACAGCAAAATGATTGACGAAACCAAAATTGGATACAAGTTAAAACTTCTATCCTTAATTTTCAGTTTAGCGTTCTACCTCTAAATTGACAGTTATGTGCAAAACGATCCATGAAAAAACCACAGAGAAGCAAGCAATTTGCCCTTGTCTCTGTGGTCTTAAGTTTGTTTAAACACACTGTGCCAACCCAGGTCAACTACTTAAACGATGCGATTGAACCTAGAGGTTGCCATTACGAAATGCTAAGACGGCGATAACCGCAGGGCCAGCAAGCATAATCATGGCTACCAGGGTTAACTGGGCGATCGCTTCCCAATTAATGCTACTAAGAGTGGTAAATAGAGTGTCCATTCATTCCCCCAAACGGCTCAATAAGTTTATTATCTAATCTCAAAGACTAGCTCATATTTTACCCCTGAAAGGGGTGACTTTTCTCATAAGATTTACCAACTCTAATAAGACGTGCGATCGACCTCTTCGTCTCTCGCTACCATCGAAGATGTAGCAGTCTAATTCGATTTGTGAGAAATAGGGTTTGGGAAATCGGGCTATGTAGCCCCTGTATATAGCCACTGTCTTGACAGTTGATGCCAGGGAGTGTGGGGCTTTTACAGCGTTTTAGCTAACCCTTGAGGGGTTATGTCAGCACAAACTTGGGTGCACTGACTTTGAGCGTTAAAAGAGATCGTTAGAAGATGACCGTTAGAGGATGAATGAATGGCTACTTGGCGTTGTGTAAAACAGTGTGGGGCTTGTTGTCATCTTGATCCGAGCGATCGCCCTGATCTGGAAGAGTACCTGACACCCGATGATCTGGCGATCTATCTTAGCTTGGTTGGGGTAGATGGTTGGTGCACCAATTTTGATCAAGATACCCGTGAGTGCCGCATCTACCCCGATCGCCCCCGTTTTTGTCGAGTGGAGGCAGAGGTATTTCAACAAATGTATGAGATTGAACCCGAAGAGCTAAATGAGTTTGCAATCGACTGTTGTCGTCAGCAAATTGAAGGAGTCTATGGCGATCGCAGTTTAGAGATGATCCGATTTGATCAGGCGATCTTAAGTGCTGAGTGAGATTTGCCCGTTAGGGGAGATGAGGGGAGTCGGTAGAGCAAGGCCAAAACTCCCGCATCCCTTTCACAAAGCCCCCATCTTCACCTCTAAGCTAAGGCTGACAGGTCGCTGACAATCCGCACTCGGTTTCTAGAAACGGCATGAAGAATGCGATCGATCGCCCCCAATTCGTCTGGGCTGAGTGACTCATCCAATAATGCTGCTAACAATCCATATTGGTCTGCTACCGTCACTTGACCCGACAGACTCACTTGAGCAAACAATTCAGCGAGAGCAGATTGTAGTAAACAAAGTTGAGCAGGCATAGCAAGTTAGGCAAGGGTTGATATTCAAAATATCTCTTCTTTTTCGCTAACAATACGTGATTCTAAGTGGGTATTTTGAGTGATCTTGGTTGAGATGGTGAGTGACTTATAGCTACTCCTTTTTGTGACGTATTTATGTCTACTCAAGTGATGGCTATCACATCTTTTACAGAACTTAAACATTTTACAGAACTTAATATATTGAGCGAGTTTTGCACCAGCCTAAGTTTTAGACTTGATCACACTACCCAGACTGAAGCCTACCCAGACCAAACAAGCCTTTATTCAAACTGGTTCAAACCTTACCCCTTTGAGAAAAAACTATGTTCCCAGTTCATCGTCCTCGCCGTCTCCGTAGTCATCCTCAACTCAGACGGATGGTGCGAGAAACGACGCTGACCACAAGTGATTTAATCTACCCCTTGTTTGCAGTGCCGGGTGAGGGCATTGCTAATGAAGTGCGCTCGATGCCAGGTGTCTATCAACTCTCGATTGACAAGATCGTAGAAGAAGCTAAAGAAGTTTACGATCTGGGGATCCCCGCTATTATTTTGTTTGGGATTCCCGCTGACAAAGACACAGAGGCAACTGGAGCATGGCATGATCACGGCATTGTGCAGTTAGCTGCAACGGCAGTTAAAAATGCAGTGCCTGACTTGATTGTGATTGCTGACACTTGTCTCTGCGAATACACGTCTCATGGTCACTGTGGGTATCTAGAAGTGGGTGATTTAAGCGGGCGCGTGTTAAACGATCCAACCCTGGAGCTGTTGAAGAAAACAGCGATCGCCCAAGTCAAAGCCGGAACTGATATTATCGCCCCTTCTGGCATGATGGATGGGTTTGTGCAAGCGATTCGGCAAGGCTTGGATGAGGCGGGCTATCACGATACCCCCATTCTTTCTTACGCTGCCAAGTATGCGTCGGCTTACTATGGGCCGTTTCGAGATGCCGCCGAGTCAACCCCTCAGTTTGGCGATCGCCGCACCTACCAAATGGACCCTGGCAACGCCCGCGAAGCCCTCAAAGAGATTGACCTGGATATCGCTGAAGGGGCTGACATGTTGATGGTCAAACCCGCTTTAGCCTATATGGATATCATCTGGCGAGTGAAAGAAGCCAGCAATTTGCCAGTCGCCGCCTATAACGTCTCTGGTGAATATTCGATGGTCAAAGCGGCTGCCCTAAATGGGTGGGTTGATGAAGAGCGGGTGGTCATGGAAACGCTAACAAGCTTTAAGCGAGCCGGCGCAGATTTAATTTTGACTTACCATGCTAAAGATGCGGCTCGCTGGTTAGGCGCATAGATAAAATCGCCTCTACGATTGCTCAAAATCTATTTCTATAAGCGGGGTGTGATTGTAACGATCGCACCCGCTTCTTCTAAATGGCGTTTGAGGGTTTTGGCTTTGTCGAGGGGCGATCGCGCTTGCAATAAAACAGGAGCCGCTTCAACCAAATCTTTGGCTTCTTTGAGTCCCAATCCGGTGAGTTCTCGAACCGTTTTGAGGACTGAAATTTTATGAGTTGGAGGCACGTCCGCTAAGATGACATCAAACTCAGTGGCATCTATTTGAATGCCCAAGTGATCCAGAATCCGATCTAATTTGTGTTCTATGCGCTCAAGTTGCCAGGGCATGTCAGGTCTGAAGGCAATTTGATCGCCCCTGCAGCGAGATGATTGAGCGCGGCTATTGATCACGCTCAGAGCTGCTAACAGCCCACACATCAGGGATACAACCAGCCAAATATCCATAACTTACTGAATCTGTCTGTTTCTCTATAGCCATCCTAAAGCAGGGATCGCTGATTCGAGTGATTTGGCTCATACCAGGAGGCGGTAGAGGGATCTTGAGCACGCTAATCTGTGAATTGTTGTTCTGGAGAGACGTGATGCATCGCATCGGTACGGGAGGATGAGAGATCAGGCTTGAGTCGATCCAGGAGGGGCTGAAGGGCGATCGCTTGAGCATCTGCAAATTGCCCATAGGTAAACACATAGGGAATGGCAACGGGCAATTTGGCAATGAAGTGATCCAATACGTAAGGGCTACCGTAGATCACCAGTGCCTGTAACTGTCTGGAATCAAGCAACTCATGAAAAATAGCACTGGCAAGCTGGATGAGTTTGGCACTGCCTCGAAAGGGGTTGCCCCGAATAAATAATTGCAGCAAGGTTGCAGGTTGATCGACATCGGTGGCGTTTATCGCAGCAGGGAAACCACCTCGCATGATTGGCGTGTAGCTATCGATCACTTGCAATTGATATCCCAATTTTTGTGGCAGGGCGATCGCTGGAGCCTGTCGGCCTAAAAAAGCACAGTTTACAGCCTCATCCACCACAATCACATTGCGATCATGGCTGATCTGGGTTGTCACCATCGGTTCACTCGGTAGATGCACGTGCATCGAAGACCGCAGGATTTCCGCTACAGTATTGCATGCTTGAGGTTGCGCTAGATGATCTAACTGAACTGGGGGTGGAGGCACGTTTTCCCAGGCATGAGAGGTGCCTCCTTGTACAGAGGCAGGACAAACGGTTTGCTTAGCTCGCCAAATCCGTTCGACTGATGCGGCAATCTGCTCTAATGCAATGCGCCCCATTTCGACGGCCTGACAAATCGCCGCGATCGCCCCCTCTGGATCGGCAGGCATCAACACTATGTCGGTTCCCGCTTCCACTGCCAGCACAGCGGCTTCGTTGGTTCCATATTGATTGGCGATCGCTCCCATAATCAGCGCATCGGTGACAATCAATCCCTCAAACCGCATCTGTTGTCGCAACAAGCCTGTCAAGATTGGCTGAGACAAGGTTGCAGGATAGGTCACATCCAGGGATGGAATGCGCAAGTGAGCCGTCATCACCGCATCAACCCCTGCGGCGATCGCCGCCTGGAAAGGCACTAACTCCAGGATTTTAAGCCGTTCTAGAGTGTGAGCTAAAACGGGTAACTCTAGATGAGAGTCGATCGCCGTGTCGCCATGCCCTGGAAAGTGTTTAGCGGCAGTCAGCACTGCATGATGTTGCGCTCCACGAATAAAGGCTGTGGTGAGTTGACTGACCACATCAGGGGTTTCTCCAAAGGCTCGCACGTTGATCACTGGATTGTGGGGATTGTTGTTCACATCCACCACTGGGGCTAATACCCAGTTAATCCCGATCGCCAATGCCTCTTGAGCCGTGACTGAACCCATCGCCTCTGCCAGTTGAAGTGCCTTGGGCAAATCGTGAGTGGCGATCGCATTTAATGCCATCGGTGGCGGAAACCAGGTTGCCCCAGAAAACCGTTGACCCACTCCTTCTTCGATATCAGCGGCAATTAAGAGAGGAATGCTTGCCCATTCTTGTAACTGGTGCGATCGCAACCCCACCTCAGCAGCACTTCCCCCCAACAAAATGACGCCCCCAACCCCTAGATCACTCACCCAATGCTGAAGCAGGGTCGCCGTTGGTTCCCATTGAGGATATTGAATTTGATGATCGAATAAGTAGCCAGAGGCACGCACCACAATCATTTGGGCGACTTGCTCTGGCAGTGATAAAGTCTCCCAGAGTGGTAGTTGAGCACTCATGGTGATATGAGGCCGTTCCCCCTTTGGGGCTGTCTCCCCACCCATTAGTCTTCAGCCGAGGGAATATCAGCCCCCTCCTCTAACCCGTCAATATCTTTGCGTTCTTGACTTAAACGGTTGAGTAGCGATAACACCTGAGTGCCCCGCTCAATGGAGCGATCTTCTAAAAAAATCACCTCTGGTGTACGACGCAGTCGAATGCGATGTCCTAGCTCACTTCGCACAAACCCCGTTGCTGACTTTAACCCTTCCATCGTCTTAGCTCTGGCTTCGTCAGAGCCGTAAATGCTGACAAAGATTTTGGCATGCTGCAAATCGCCCGACACATCGACATTCGTTACGCTCACCATGCCTTCACCCACCCGATCATCTTTGATGCCTGTGAGCAAAAGTTGACTTACCTCGCGTCTGATTAACTCAGCTACACGAGCCACTCGGCGATCAGTCGCCATACCTTTCTCCTCCCTTCCAACCTAGCCTGCGCCTAGCCCTAGCATAGCGCGGAGGGTGAAGGCGATGAAGGCAAACCCCGCAATCAGCAAGCCAACCGTTGGAACGGCGGTAATCGGACGCTTTAACAATGAGACGAGTGGGTTAAAGGCAGTTAGCAAGACACCCAGGATGAAGGAGATGAAATAACGGGGATAACGTGAAATGTTGTCTAAGAAGTCTTTCATCGGTTTGCTGAAATCTCAATTACTTTCAACATTAACAGGATTTGAAGGCTTCACCTCCCCGGCTGCTTAAAGCAGCCGGGGAGGTGTCTTGGAATATTGGGAACGCTAAAAATACTTTTTTCCTCAGATTCCTCCATGCCACGTCGCGATCTTACCTTTCAGTCAGGTTGTTACTATCACCTTTATAGTCGGGGCAACAATCGCCAAAACATCTTTTTTGAGCGTGAAAATTATTTCTATTTCCTGCGACTGCTACGCCGCTATTTAGTTGAGCGAATTTTTGAAATATTGGCATATTGTTTGATGCCTAATCATTATCATCTGCTGGTGTATTGCAAAACAAACACTATTACTGAGGGAATGCGATCGCTTGCACAGGCGTACACTCAGGCGGTGAACCGACGCTACAACCGAACAGGTACGCTCTTTCAAGGACGATTTCAAGCAAAACTAGTCGATCGGGAAGCGTACCTGCACCATTTAGTGCAATACATTCATCTCAATCCAGTGAAGGCTGATATGGTGAAGTCTCCAGAGGAATGGGAGTTTTCGAGTTATCTCGAATATGCAGGTTTACGGAATGGAACCTTGCCTCAAACGAAAACTGTTCGAGAGTTGTTGGGGTCGGAGGCAGCATACCAATTATTTTTGATGGAGCAGCAAGTATCACCAAGGTTGATGGTGCGACCCCTTGCGGATATCTCGATGAGATCGCTCATGTTGGATGAGTAAGGTTTATAAGTGTCCCGGCTGCTTGAAGCAGCCGGGACACTTGAAGCGTTTATCTGCTACACTTTACAAGTCTTTGTGCGAGAAAAGAGAACCCACTCCAAACCCCATCCTCATCTCTAAAACCAACCCTAAAACCCCCCACTGGCAATTCTCCTTTGAAGGAAAAATAGGGATTTTTGTGGAGTTTGCCGTAGCGCAGAGATTCTCCTTCTACGCGCCACCCCACGCGATCGCAAAATTTAGCCCAAATTACCTCGCCGGGGTATTCGCCATCTAGGTTAGCACCGCACTCGACATAGATTTGCTTTTGCACACTAAAGCCAAACTTGCCATTGCTATACCTCACCCAGAGGCGATCGATTGCTAACAACTCCTCACAGGGGAAGTTGAGTAATTCTTCAGAATTAAAGTACTGTCCTTCCTCTTTACCTACGGTCGTAATCATCAGCCGATAGGTTTCCTTGTCTGCCGCTTCCCATTCACCCGCTTTGAGATGGTCTTCTAAAGCTTGATAGCGGGAGGTTCGCAGAGCGGGTTTGAGGGTTGCTAGTTGGGTCTGCAAGGCAGGATCAATGCGTTTGGTCGTGTCTTGCCAGCAGACATAGGCGAGATTGGTGGCGTGGCGTTGCAGCATTTCCTGGATTAGTTTTGTGGGATTGACCTGCGCCGCATAAAGCAAAATTGTGGGCTTCCACCAGTCGTCGTTGAAGTGGTCATATAGCAAGCTTTCTTGTTTGCGTTGGGCGATCTGCGTTGCGGCGAGATATTCCTGAAAGCTGAGATGGGCAAATTCAAATTCGTCTGGTTCTCGCTCTACCAATAATTCGCTAATCTGCACAACCTGGTCTAAAAATTCTTTGGCATCGACGGTTTCTGCCTGTTGCCGCAGGCATTTTGTCAGCCATTGCAGCAGTTGAGATCGAGTCAGTCGTTCTAAGCGGTTTTGCATCATCGCCAGTGCCAGCATTTGCAAAATGGTTTGGCTCTCGCATTGAGTGAGCAGGGTTTCAAGTCGTCGAGCGGCAGGGCGATCGCGCAGTTGCAAGAGACACATTTCTCGATATAGCTCGACCCGCCGTTTGGGTAACTCTGCGCCCGGAAACCGCCGATGAAACGTGACCATCATATTTAGCAAGAGCGGATTTTTTGCCAGATCCTTTAGCTCTTGTCGGGCTTCAATTTGTTCTAGCAATTCTGTGGCGGCTCGTGTTGCTGCCTGACGAACATCGGGGGTGTCGTCTCCGCCACTGGCATAGCGTTCCTGACAGAGATACCACCGTATTACAAAATCCTGGCGTTGCTTGGTGTTAAAGTCTTGCACCCAGAGGGGAGTGGCTAATTCCAAGCGATCGCCCGTGTCTTGCTCAGTGTAGGCTTTGGGGCGAGAGGTGAGAATAAAGATTGACCGACCATACTGGCGCATCTGCTGATTGATCCAACGCGCCACAGCTGGACGCTGCTCTTTGGGAACCTCATCAAACCCATCCAACATGACGATCGCCTCCCCGGTTTTGAGAATTTGCTTGACCCAATCGGCAGTTGCCTGGAGATCGGCTGCCTCTGGTAAATCAGGGATATGACGGGTGATCACTAGCTCTGGCAAGCTCGGTGGATTTGGCTGAGTCAATATGTCTCGATATTTTCGCAGGATTAGCAAAATCGGAATGCGTTTTGGCACGTTAAAGCGTTTCTGATGTTGCCGAGTCCCATAGATATAGGCGATGTGCTTGAGCAGTGTGGTTTTGCCATAACCGCCCCATGCCAAAATGACCAGTTGCCGAAATGTGGGCTGTTGCGAGGCTTTCCTCAAAAAATCCCAGATAGCGAGGTTTTGATAGGTATGCAGATCTAAATCAGCCGTTTGGTTTTGGACACTGATTTTGAATCCCGGCAAACTTGCCCCTGCTCCCAGGGCTAACGGCACAAAGACTTCTTCCAGTAATGGGATAAAGACTCCTTGATGCTGAGCTACGCCTTCTGAACGCAACCGCTGACACTCTGCTGCCTGACACGCCAAATAGCGATCTTCGATGGTGCCACCACTAATCTTATCAATCACAAATCGAGTGCTGTTGTCGATGGTCTTGTCGATCGCTTTTCCTGCATCTGCAAGTCGTCGCTGGTTGCCTGCATGAATGGGCTGAAGCATCTTTGCGCCATAGGAAATGCTTAATCCAATGACCGCAGAGGCGATCGCTTTGGGCACATCACTTTGAGCAAATAAAAGCCAGAGTGCTCCAATTCCTCCAACGGTGACACCACCGGGTTTAATGACTTTAACCCTCTTTGGTCACATTAATGAGAGGAATTTAGAATAGGGATAGACCATTTGAGAGGGTGCCAGGAATCCTATGCCTGCGTCAAGAGAGGCTCGACCAACGATTCGCTTTGTCGATGAGTATTGCCAACTGTATG
>JANRJA010000100.1:0-3412 GCA_033764315.1 Oculatellaceae cyanobacterium bins.114 | reverse complement strand
TGCTAATACCGCACCCCCTTTGCCAAGCCTTGAGAAAATTATGCTGCTAAATGCTCAATGTGACACTTCAAAGGGCGGAATGTCGGATTGATCAAATGCCCACAGCACCTGATTGACTGACACATCTTCTTTGGTAGGTTGGGTTGAACAGCGTGAAACCCAACGATAGTCATGGTTCTGTTGGGTTACGCTGTCGCTAACCGCAACCTACGATGCTCAAAGAGTTTCAGGAGTTATGTCAGTCAATCAGCCCACAGCACTAAATCCGCATAATCGCGATGTAATGGTGCTTCCAAAGTCAGCGGTTGTAGAGCGCAAACAATTTCAGCCGGGGTCGCTCGCTCTGTAATTGCGCCCTGCTCAAATTCATCCAAGATTTGTTCAAACCGCTCCCGTCTAACAGCCTGCAACAACCAATCAGGAAGCATATTTGCCCAGGCACTCCTGCCAACTACGATCGGACCTCGGAAGTAATGAAGATGATCAGCTTTGACCTGGAGCAGCAGTAGGCAGATTTCCATAAAGGCGGTTGGCGCTGGCTCCAATACCGAAACCATTGCCTTCATTCTGCCGATTGTTTGGGCAAGCCTTGCACGCTCGTCTGTCGTTGGGTCAGGAGTGCTAAGAAGTTTGAGTTGGTCTGTCATGGCGTAGTGAGTAACTCGTTGCCATGACCATCGCGGTAGCAGAACCAACAACCTTTGCTACGGGGGGGAGTGCGATTACCACTTCCCTACTTCATGTACTGCCCACTACTATAAAAATACTTCAGAGAAAATCAGGTTGGTTTATCCTCCAAGCCTTGCCAAATCTGGATGATGTATACGGTATCGTCTTGAATTTCAAAGTAAATCAAATACCCACGTTTACCCCAAAATACTCGCAGCTTTCTCCGATTTGGGTTTGTTCTAAGTTGTGGACAGCGGAGAGGATTTTCTGCCAAACTATCGGCTGCCTCAAAAATTGCCTGAACCGCACGAGCGGCAGCGTCGGGATTTTTAGATTCTAAGAAAACATAGACCCGGTTGAGATCACCAAGGGCTTCCGGCAACCAGACTACTTCGGACATGACAAGGGATTAGCCGTATTCAGGCTGTAAGCCCACTCTCTAACCTTTTGATGAGAAATGGCATGACCTGTTTCCTGAAACTTTTGCCAGCGGCGATCGTTCTCTTCCTCTACCTGTGCTTCAAGTGCTGGGTCAATTAGCTCATCAAATTGCAACAACGCCGCTGCAACGACCTCATCAGGGCTACCGTAGGCACCAGAAGCAAGTTGCCGTTCGATGATTGCCGTTAACTCAGGGGTTAGGGAAATTTGCATCGCGAGTACCAATGGGCAGTAGAAGGATTCAGATGATTCTAGTTTAGTCGATGTTGCGGATCATCGCGCTCACACTTTGCTGTCAGATATTTTAATTCCTTCAGCCTAAAACAATCCAAACCACTTACGCTTTTGCCGTGCCCTATATTCAAACATCTCTCTTAATTCCTTCTCTCGCCTCCTTTCTTCCAACTGCTGCTGTCTGTTTTTCATCTCCAATCTTTCTCTCTCTTGCCTTTCTATTTCTTGTTTCTCTCTTTCTCTTTGATATTCAAGTTGTCTTTCATGTTCAAGCCTTCTTAACTCCAAGCTTCGCTTCAAATCCCAAACCTTTGATTGTGCAGATTGGTCATTAGGATTTAAATCTACCACTTCGGAGTATACCTCTAGAGCCTGATACTCGTTACCTAACGTAACATAAATATTACCGATGCAGGTCAAGGCTTGAAGGTTTTTAGAATCTCTACTTAAAACTTCTTGATAAGCACTCAAGGCATTTGAGTAATCTCTACGTTTTCGATATGTGTGTCCTCTGTACAGAAAGCCCTTAACATCGCTTGGGTTTAGCTCACAAAATCTAGTAAATGCCTCATTTGCCTTGTCCCAATATTTCAATTGGTATGAAGCCATTCCTAAATTAAAAAAAGCATCGCTGAAGTCATTAGCTAAATTTACCGCTTCCTTCAATGCTTTATAAGCAAGTCCATACCTCTTCAGATGATAGAATGACATTCCCATTCCATAATGAGACTGGCTCAGTTCTATGTTGATTTCGATTGCTCTTTGATATGAGTAAATAGCATCCTGATGATCGAAGTTCCATCTTAAAACATCTCCTCTTAAACTCCAGGCTTCAGCATTTTCAGCATTTATTTCAATTACTCTATTGATGTATGCGGTAGCTTCCTCGTACCTTAATTTCTCTATCATGACAGAGGCTTTTCCAATCAAAATCTCAGTGGTTTCCTCAAAACATCCTTGTAAAGGATTCTTTAGAATATCGCCATAGATGACTGCTTGATGATTAGCAGGCTTAATAGTAACTGCTTGGTCATAAGCATCTATTGCTTCAGCATATTTATTAAGCTTTTCGAGAATTCTAGCTTTGTTAAACCATAATTCAGAAATATCAGGGTTTAACTGAATTGCTTTTTCTAAACTTTCTAAAGCAGAATCAAAATCTTGAATTAAAATCTGAGCAATCGCTTTGTAATGATGAGCTTGATAAGTCTCTTTTCTATTTATAGTTTGGTCGAAAGATCGAATCGATTGCTGCAACTCACCTAATAGAAGAAGACACAGACTCCTCATAAACCAGGCTTCGTAATGCTTCGGCTCTATTATAATAACTTCCCTAAAGATCTCAGTCGCTTCTTGATATTCCTCTAAGTCAAAAAGAGCTTTACCTTGCTTTGTCCCCTCTCTTACTCTCTTAATATTTTCGATCCAGGTTAGAAAGTCTTGTTTTGCAACTTCAAGCAAGACTTCAAATAATTCTTTGAATACTTTATGTGACAGATCACTAATCAACTCTGACGAGGAGAGTTGAGTTATTGTCAAATCTGGTGGTTGAACAAAAAGCTGCATCATCCTGTTTTAACCTATCTACGTCAGAAACCAACCTTGGATACCTCACGACTAGGATTCCCCGGAGCAACAGGATAATAACAATGCCAACAAAGGGGATGCAGTCCAAGCAGCGACTCTTCCTGACAAACTTCTCAACCCATTTAGCCATGCAAACTTCAGCAAACTCAAGTAATGGAACCGTTTCATGCCAACGACTAAACTTCAGTCACGTCACCTTATGGTTGCGATCGACTTTGGCGGCTCATCTACCAAAGCAATTTATGCAACTTTGAGTGAAATCTCAGATCCCACCAGTCTAGTAATGGCTCCTGAAGCGGCTCAGATTTCGCCTACCAGTTTGGAGCAATTGCAGATCACTCAATAGACTTAATCGGAAATAGGTTAGCCTAGAAAGTAAATAATTTCGGAACCGGCAATGCTATCGTACGCCAAAATTCAAAGCAAACCTCAAGTGCTCAGAAGCTTGACAGGACTGACTCAAGCAGAATTTGAGCGCTTG
>JANRJA010000097.1:0-60591 GCA_033764315.1 Oculatellaceae cyanobacterium bins.114 | reverse complement strand
GGCTAATGGCTCAGAACAAATGGCCAAGGTTTATCGGTTTAGTGATGGTACCCTGTTAGCCACCTTACCTCACGAAGATCGCTTGCTCGAAGCCGTCGCATTCTCTCCCGATGGCAAGTATCTGGCCACCGGAGGCGGTGGCTCTGAAGAAATCCCCGCAGGGGCTAATCGAGGTTTGAGGCTCTATCGCACTTCCGATTTTGCCCTGGTGGCACAGTTCACTGAGCACACTCAAGGCATTGAATACATCGATTTCTCCCCCGATGGTCGTTATGTTGCTACAGCCAGCGAAGATGGCACTGTCAAACTATGGCGATTGCCCTTGCCTGTTATTCCGACTCAAACTCCGGTTCCAGAAGGCACTCCTACCACGACTCCTGGCCCTCTACCGGGTGCTGATCCCACATTACCGGCTGATACCTGTACTCCAGGGGTGCGGCGATTGGGTAACAATCGAGCCAATCGGTTGCGTGGCAGCCAGGGATGTGATGTGATCTCAGGCCGAAAGGGAGCCGATATTTTATTAGGGTTCAACGGCAACGACACCATTGTGGGTGGCACTGGCAACGATCGCCTTTACGGTGCCAATGGTAGTGATAGTTTGAATGGAGGGGCGGGTAACGATCACCTCTATGGAGGTGCTGGAGACGACATCTTCATGGGTGGAGCCGGAATTGACCTGATGTTTGGGGGTGCCGGGAGCGATCGCTTTGTCTATAACTCGATTCGAGAGGGAGGCGATCGCATTCGAGGCTTTGACGTGTTACTCGATACCCTCGATCTCAGTCGGGTCATTGTGGGATCAAGCGATCGCCCTGGTACGTTGTCTGACTATGTCCGATTCCGTCAGGTTGGGGCAAACACGGTCGTTAGCATTGATCCCAATGGCAGCACTGGAGGGTTGGTGTTCAGACCGCTTTTAACATTAGAGCGTATAACCGCCAGCACTCTCACTGCCCGAAATGTCATCCTGTAAGAATTGAGATAGGAACTGTGGCGGAGTTATTAAGAGATATGGCAGGACAGAGTGAAAAGGACAAATCATTAAAAATGAAACTTTGATAGGAACCTTGTAAAAACCTCTTGAGAATCCCTCTTGAGCTTTATGCAGTTAATAACCCTAATCTTTAGAGTCTTCATACAAGATTTAAGGCATTCCTTAAATCCCTTGTAAAATCACAAGTTTCAGTGAAGATACTGATTTAAGGATGTTTAAGATTACCTTACATCAGGTATAAAGAGTTAAGGCATCATTCCGTATTCCGTGATCCTCCTGAACTGACCCCGTTCTTTATAACGTCACCTTTTACTAGAAATTTGTCATATTTCGGTCTAAAAATCCGGGAAATAGATAGGTTCCTATGTAAAAAGATGAAAAATCCCGTGTTTTATCCCGAACAGTGCGATCGAAACAATACTGAAGTAGATTCACTGAAAGATTTTCCCTATGAAGCGTTTTAAAGCAATTCTCTAGCATTGCTAAAAGGGAATTTTGCACTTCACAGACATAACTCACTTGTAAGTACTCACACAATGTTCTGACATGAAACTCCCTCATCTCCAACGTCAAGATTTGAAGTAATTTAGCACTGAACGATTGAGCAAATAAAGGCATTTAGCTCATATAAATGTCTTCTACAGGGGATGCAAAAAAACTTGATTAGGATGAACAACTAACTATTTTTAGTTGTATTTGTTCATCCAATCTATGCTGCTGATTTTGCATTAAATTTTCACCTGTTTTGACTCCCATTGATCTCACCCCCAATTTTTTGAAATCTATCTATTGCTCGCCTTCAAAGACAGATCCAAACTAACCCTAATTGGAAGGAGTTTGCATGACCACTCGCATTCAAGCAGAAAGTTTGCAACGCGTTGGATTTCGAGTTGAGTCAAACAGTGCTGCTTCGGGCAGTAGCTTAATCGGCTTCGCAGGTGGTAGTGCAAATGAAACTGGCACCGCCAGCACAGGAGCTGGAGGACTTGCTAGCTTTGGTCTGACCTCTGGCACTTACGATGTCTATCTCGGCTACTTTGATGAAAATGACGGTGTCGGTCGCATCGAAGTTTCCCTCGGTGGCTCTCTCATTAGTGGCATTGACCTTAACGCCTCCCTGCCGAGTACTGCCGCTGACCGTCGTACCTTTGTCAGACGACAAATCGCTAGTGGACTGACGATTGATGCCACCAATGTCCTCTCTATTTTTGGGCGAGAAAACTTAGGCGAGTCTACTCGAATTGACTACATCGAGTTTGTCCCAGTCAATAATCCGACTCCCACTCCAGGAACCTTAGCATTTAGCTCTGCCACTTACAGTGTCAATGAAAATGGCACTCCTGTTACTACTGTCACCGTAACGCGAACAGGCGGTAGTAGTGGAGCCGTTAGTGCAACAGTAACTCCCACAAACGGAACGGCAACGGCTGGCAGTGACTTCACCAGCACTCCAATTGTGGTCAACTTTGCTGAGGGTCAAACCAGTCAAACGGTCACGATCCCCATCACAAATGACACCGACGTCGAGGGCAATGAAACCATTAACTTGACTCTGAGCAATCCCACCGGAGGAGCCACATTAGGAACTCAAACTACTGCCATCCTAACCATTATTGATAGTAACACTCCACCTGCAACCACTCGAATTGAAGCAGAAAGCTTAACTCGCACTGGCAGCTATCGAATTGAGGCCAGCTCCATTGCCTCTGGTGGAAACCTCATTAGTTTTGTTGGCGGAGCAACGGGTGAAACAGGAGCGGCATCAAGAGCTTTGAGCCTTGCTTCTGGCACCTATGACATTGTCATTAGCTATTTTGATGAAAATGATGGCACAGCCAGTTTGCAAGTCAAGTTGGCAGGTCAGACGCTAGATAGCTGGACGCTCAATCAAAACTTAGGCAATGGTGGCATTAGTACCAGTAACCGGGTCATCCGCACGATCGCTACTAATCGAGTGGTTAACAGTGGCGACCTGCTAGAAATTTTAGGGACTGAGCAGGGCGTTGAACATGCTCGTGTCGATTACATCGAGTTTCGCCCAGTCAGCAATCCAACTCCTACTCCCGGCACTCTAGCTTTTAGCTCTGCCACTTACAGTGTCAATGAAAATGGCACTCCTGTTACTACCGTCACCGTAACGCGAACAGGCGGCAGCAGTGGAGCGATTAGTGCAACAGTAACTCCAACAAACGGAACGGCAACGGCTGGAAATGATTTCACCAGCACTCCAATTGTGGTCAACTTTGCTGAGGGTCAAACCACTCAAACAGTGACGATCCCCATCACAAACGACACCGATGTCGAAGGGAATGAAACCGTTAACTTGAGTTTGAGCAATCCCACTGGAGGAGCCACCCTGGGAACTCAAACCACTGCCACTCTAACAATTATCGATAATGATAGTCCTGGCACTCTAGCCTTTAGCTCTGCCACTTACAGTGTCAATGAAAACGGCACTCCCGTTACTACTGTCACCGTAACGCGAACAGGGGGTAGCATTGGAGCGGTCAGTGCCACCGTTACTCCCACCAATGGGACGGCAACGGCTGGAAGTGACTTCACTAGCACTCCAATTGTGGTCAACTTTGCTGAGGGTCAAACCACTCAAACAGTGACAATCCCCATCCTCAATGACACTCAAGTTGAAAGTAATGAAACCGTTAACTTGAGTTTGAGCAATCCCACTGGGGGAGCCACGCTGGGAACTCAAACCACTGCTACTCTGACGATTGTTGATAATGACACTCCACCTCCACCCATCCGGATTGAAGCCGAGAGTTTGACTCGCACGGGTAGCTATCGCTCAGAATCAAACTCCATCGCTTCGGGTGGGCGGCTCATCAGCTTTGTCGGAGGAGCAACCGGAGAAACAGGAACGGCGTTTGGCAATCTCAGCCTTGCCTCCGGCACCTATGACATTGTCATTAGTTACTTTGATGAAAATGACGGGGCGGCAAGTGTGCAGGTCAAGTTAGCGGGTCAAACCCTCGATAGCTGGACGCTCAACCAAAACTTGGGAGGATCTGGTATTAGCAATGGCACCCGAGTTATCCGAACGATCGCCACTAGTCGCTTTGTCAATAATGGAGACTTGCTGGAGATTTTGGGTACTGAGCAAACAGAGGAGCATGCTCGGATAGACTACGTTGAGTTTCGCCCAGTCAGCACCCCTACGCCACCTGGAGGAATTACGATCGCCCCCTCTGGCAACAGCACGGATGTAACCGAAGGCGGCAACTCAGACACTTACACCCTTGTTTTAAATAGTCAGCCAACTGCAAATGTCACAGTGGCGATCGCCTCTAACAGTCAGGTGAGCACCAACTTGACCTCACTCACCTTTACACCCACAGATTGGGATCAACCCCGCACAATAACAGTCAATGCGGTCAATGACACCGTATTTGAATCCCCTGTTCACACGGGCACCATTAGCCACACCACCACCAGCACCGACCCTCGCTTCAACACTATTTCGATTCCTACCCTGACGGTTAACGTTACTGATAACGAGCGTGATCTGGGGGCGGTTGGTACGGTTGGCAAGTGGCAAGAAATTGAGATCAATCTGCCTGGACCTCAAAGTAGTGAGAGTGGAAATCCCAACCCATTTCTAATCTCAGTGGATGTCACCTTCACTGGACCTGGAGGCACCTTCACGGTGCCTGCCTTTTACGATGGAAATGGCAATGGAGGCAGCACAGGCAACATCTGGAAAGTGCGGTTTAGTGCCAACTCGATCGGCAACTGGAGCTTCACCACATCCAGTACCAATTCATTGCTCAACGGTTACAACGGTTCCTTTACCGTCAACACCACTCCGACTTCTGCCCCCGATCTCTTTCGGCAAGGACGGCTATTGTATGCCGATAGCCACTATCTGCGCTTTGCTGATGGCGGATATTGGATCAAGGGGGGAGCAGATGATCCTGAGGCCATTTTAGGAACGGCACTGGGAGACTTTAATGCGAAGAGAGCCACGATTGATTACCTGGCGAGTCGGGGCGTGAATTCGGTTTATATCATCACCAATAATGTGGATGGCGATGGCAATGATGCTTGGCCTTGGCTAGGAGATACACTTGCCACCGCTAAGACCAACTCCACTGGCAGTTCAACCCGCTTTGATATTAGTCGATTGCAGCAGTGGGAAGACTTTTTCACCTATGTTCAAAGTCGGAACATGGTGATTCATATGGTGCTAGAAGATGACAACGCCTGGAGTGGGTACGATCGCACTCTCTACTATCGGGAAATGATTGCTCGGTTTGGTCATCTTCCTGGCATTATCTGGAATATTGGGGAAGAAGCGGAAGAAAACTACACGGATGCCCAACTGCGTCAGTTTGCCAGTCAACTCCGCAGCCTCGATCCCTACGATCATCCAATTACGGTACACCGTTCCACCAGCAACACCTGGCAATTTTTTGGCAATAGCAACTTTGACCTCACCAGTATCGAAATCGATCCACCGGGTGGAGCTGAACTGTTCTCAACGACTACAATCCCAAACGTCAACACCTTTGTTATCAATAATCGGAACGCCAGCATCACTCAGGGACGACCGATTCCGATTAGCATCGATGAAACGCCTCGCGTGGATGTAGTGAACAACTCCACTCGTCTCAAAATGCGATCGGAGGTGTTGTATCCCACTTACTTGGCGGGCGGTATTTATGAGTTGCATTACTATTACCAGGACCCAGTCACAGGCGCAGGCGGTACGGTGACACCCACCCAGGTTGAACCTATGTGGACTGACATGCGCTATGCCCGTCAGTTTGTGGAGGCGTTGCCCTTCAACACAATGGCACCCAACAATGCGCTGCTCTCCAATACCAATGGCAACTATGCTTTTGCGCAAACGGGGATTGCCTACGGTATTTATTTAAGAAACGGGGGATCGGTAGATTTAGACCTCAGCAACGTCACAGGCACCTATCGGGTGCGGTGGTATAACGTCACCACAGGTCAATATACAGCAGGGGGTTCTATCGAAGGGGGCGATTGGCGTACCTTAACCTCCCCATTGGGAGCAAACGATGTCGCGATCGAAGTGGTCAATATTGCCAATGGCAACGCTACTACAGCTACTCCTCCGATTGTCGGTACTGAGGCATCTGAAACATTGGTAGGGGATGCGATCGCTAATGTGATTCATGGCGTGGGTGGAGATGACATCGTAATCGGTGAAGCAGGCGATGACATTTTGGATGGGGGGGCAGGCAACAACACACTAGAGGGTGGTCACGGATTTGACACCGCTGATTATTCTCAAGCCACCACTGGCATTGTGGCGAATCTTAGCAATGGTCGCGTGTTGAAGCCAATCTATGGAGGACTATCTACTCCCAAGATCATGCCGTTGGGTGACTCGATTACCGCTGGAGAGCACACCACCAATCCGGTTCCCGGTGCCTATCGCATTCAACTGTTTAACCGCTTTACGCAAGACGGGTTTGGAATCGATTTTGTAGGGTCTTTAAGCAACGGCCCTGCCAACCCCTTTGACCCCAATCATGAAGGACATCGAGGCTGGACGATGGATCAGATTCGCGGTCTCGTGGATGATCCCGGATTCTTAGAGTCTTATCAACCAGATGTCATTTTGATGATGATTGGCACCAATGATGCTGGCAATGACTTCATCTCTCTAAATGAAATGAAAAGTGACTTGGAAGCTCTAATCACCGAAATCACCACACGGGTTCCCAATACTCTGTTGGTGGTATCCACCGTTTCACCAGCTGAAGATGAAGTCCGTAATGCTCGCATTGATGCTTTCAACGACGAGATTTCAGGCATCGTTAATACCGCCGCCGCAAACAATCGGCGCGTCGCGTTTGTAGATGTGGGTGGGGCACTAGAATTGAATGATCTGACCACCGATGGTCTACACCCCACGCAAGCGGGTTATGACGAACTGGGCGATCGCTGGTATGAGGCAATTAGCGATCGCGACACCCTGATCAATATTGAAAACATCATCGGCTCCCCCTTTCAAGACACCCTCGTTGGCAACGCCAGTGTCAACTCCATTGAGGGAGGCGCAGGCAGTGACCTATTGACAGGGGGCGCAGGAGCTGACACCTTTGTCTATCAGCAAGCAAATCACGGAGGAGACACCATTACAGATTTCAGCAATCAAGATGTGTTGCAGTTGTCAGCCAGTGGTTTTAATGGGTTGGTAGCTGGCATGTTGTTGAGCACCGTTGATAACTCTAGTGGTGTGTTTGTTAGTGATGCCAATCCAACGGCAGTCAGCACCAATCCGCATGTGCTTTATAGCACCACCACTGGAGTGGTTAGCTTTGATGGCGATGGTTTAGGGATTGGGGCAACAGTGGCGATCGCCACTCTCCAAGGTGCTCCTAATCTCACCGTCAACCAAATCGTCATTGGTGTTTAGCAGTTTTCTGCCATCCCACTCAAAGCAGTAGAGTAAAGTACTGTCAAGGATGGTAAGCATACCTGACTACTTTTAAGACAATAAGACTAGTGATAAGCTTCACAATGTCTTCACAGGTTATTAATTTTTATTCTCAACTGAAAGTAAAAAACTTTATAAGATAGATCTTGTTTACTCAGTAAAACCACTGATTTCCTAACAAATCATTGACTGAGTTGTTTTAAGAAACTCTACCTAAAGGGGTTTGTATGACCACTCGCATTCAAGCAGAAAGTTTGCAACGAGTTGGATTTCGAGTTGAGTCGAGTGGGGCTGCCTCCGGTGGAAGCATGATTGGCTTTGCAGGTGGTAGTGCAAATGAAACTGGCACCGCCAGCACAGGAGCTGGAGGACTCGCTAGCTTTGGTCTGACTTCTGGCACTTACGATGTCTACCTCGGCTACTTTGATGAAAATGACGGTGTCGGTCGCATCGAAGTTTCCCTCGGTGGCTCTCTCATTAGTGGCATTGACCTCAATGCTAGTTTCGCCAGGACTGCCGCTGACCGTCGTACCTTTGTCAGACGACAAATCGCCAGTGCACTAACCGTTGATGCCACCAATGTCCTCTCTATTTTTGGGCGAGAAAACTTAGGCGAGTCTACTCGAATTGATTACATTGAGTTTGTCCCAGTTAGCAATCCGACTCCTACTCCTGGCACTCTAGCTTTTAGCTCTGCCACTTACAGTGTCAACGAAAACGGCACTCCTGTTTCCACCGTCACGGTAACAAGAACAGGCGGCAGCAGTGGAGCGGTCAGTGCCACCGTTACTCCCACCAATGGAACGGCAACCGCTGGCAGTGACTTCACCAGCACTCCAATCGTGGTCAACTTTGCCGAGGGTCAAACCAGTCAGACTGTCACTATTCCCATCACCAATGACACCGATGTCGAGGGCAATGAAACCGTCAACATGACTCTGAGCAATCCCACGGGGGGAGCCACACTAGGAACTCAAACTACTGCCACTCTGACGATTGTTGATAATGACTTTACTCCTAATCCTGGCACGCTAGCGTTTAGCAATGCAACCTATAGTGCCAATGAGAATGGCACTCCCATTACTACCGTCACGGTAACAAGAACAGGCGGCAACAGTGGAGCGGTTAGTGCTACCGTCACGCCCACTAATGGAACAGCAACGGCTGGCAGTGACTTCACCAGCACGCCGATTGTGATCAACTTTGCTGACGGCCAAACCACTCAAACGGTCACTATTCCCCTGGTCAATGACACAGATGTCGAGGGCAATGAAACCGTTAATTTGACCTTGAGTAATCCCACCGGAGGAGCCACCCTGGGAACTCAAACTACTGCCACTCTGACGATTGTTGATAATGATACTCCACCTGCAACCACTCGGATTGAGGCCGAGAGTCTGACTCGCACAGGTAGCTATCGGGTTGAGGCTAGCTCTATTGCCTCTGGTGGAAACCTCATTAGCTTTGTTGGCGGAGCAACGGGTGAAACAGGAACGGCATCAAGAGCTTTGAGCCTTGCCTCTGGTACCTATGACATTGTCATTAGCTATTTTGATGAAAATGATGGCACAGCCAGTCTACAAGTCAAGTTGGCAGGTCAAACCCTAGATAGCTGGACGCTCAATCAAAACTTAGGCAATGGTGGCATTAGTACCAGTAACCGGGTCATCCGAACGATCGCTACTAATCGAGTGGTTAACAGTGGCGATTTGTTAGAGATCTTAGGAACTGAGCAGAGTAGTGAGCATGCTCGTGTCGATTACATCGAGTTTCGCCCAGTCAGCACACCTACATCTGATACAACTCCACCTACCGCTCAACTAACTGCACCAACGCTAACCACCGGAGGAGGTGCAAACTATACCTTTACTGTGACTTATAGTGATAACGCCGCAGTCGATGTCTCAAGCCTAGATGGTAGTGATATTCGAGTTACAGGACCTAGTGGATTTGACCAACCAGCAACCTTTGTTGGCGTGACTCCCTCTGGTAATGGCTCTCCTCGAACAGCCACCTATCAGATAATGGCAGGAGATGGCAATTGGAATTTTAATGAGAACGGCACTTATACCGTCTCTCTGCAACCCAATCAAGTGAATGACACCAGCAACAATCCT
This sequence comes from Oculatellaceae cyanobacterium bins.114, assembly GCA_033764315.1. Taxonomy (GTDB): domain Bacteria; phylum Cyanobacteriota; class Cyanobacteriia; order Elainellales; family Elainellaceae; genus FACHB-1407. The sequence continues at coordinate 51,047 of JANRJA010000097.1, read as the reverse complement.
GCGCTGGGGCGATCGCTCGGGACGTTTCAAATCAATGTGCCCTCCTCTGAAGCACCAACTCTACTGCGGACGATCGCCGTTGATTCACGAGGGAGCGTAGGCACCACTGAAACGGCTGAATTTTCACCCGATGGTCAGTTTATTGCCACAGGAGCCGGGGATGGCAAAATCAGACTCTTTCGAGTTAGTGACGGTTCGCTAGTCTGGGAAAGCGTCTATTGGAGTGGATCGTTAACCAATAAGCAAGGAGAAATTGAAGCTGTTTATTTCTCTCCTGATGGTCAAACAGTCGCAGCTGCGGGTAACACTGCTGGAATTAGACTTTATCGAGCCAGTGATGGCACTTTCCTGAGCACCTTAAGCACATCAGGAGCCGATGGTATTGCTTTTTCACCCAATGGACAATATTTTGGGGGTCCGGCAGGCAGTGATGTGAGAATGTATAACCCCGCAACTTGGGCACTGCGCTACAGCGGTCGCATTACTCACAGTGGTGAAGTCAACTCAATTGATTTCAGCCGAGATAGCCAGATCTTGGTATCAGGAGCAGCTGACCGAACGGTGAGAATTTCTAATACATCAGATGGCAGCTTAATCCGTCGTGTCACCGCTTCATCCGCCACTTCAGTCGCCGGGGGTTCCATCAAATCGGTGCGATTATCGGCTGATGGCACTCTATTTGCCACAGCCAACGGGGCAGAAAGTGTCGTTAAAGTGTTTCGCGTATCTGATGGGGCAACCATTAGAACCCTATCTCATGGCGATTCCTATATGGAAGCAGTGGCATTTTCACCGGATGGTCGTTATCTTGCTACGGGCGGCGGCGATTTTCAAGATGATGGGCCTGACGCGAGTACTGGTTTTAGAATCTATCGCACCTCAGATTTCAGTCTGGTAGGTCAATTTGTGGTGCACACGCAGGGCGTGGAATATATTGACTTCTCTAGTGATGGGCAATACATGGTGACAGCCAGTGAAGATGGCACCGTCAAGCTCTGGCAAATGCCTTCTAATGTAGTCAGCGGTTCCTCTGCTGATGCACTGACGGGCAGTGTTGGCGTTAACACCATTAACAATCAACCTGGCAACGAAACACTCTCAGGCACATCTGCTGCAGACATCTTTGTTTTCAACACTCCTGCAGATGGAGTCGATCAAATTGCCAATTTTAAACCAAATGATAAGTTGCAAATTTCAGCCGCTGGCTTTGGTGGCAGTCTTGTTGCTGGAGTAGCACTTAATACTCAGCTGGAGACAGGTAGTTTTGTGAGTGGTTCTAATCCAGCTGCGCTAGACAGCAGTGGAGCGGTGTTGTACAACACCGCAACAGGGCTATTGAGTTTTGACGTAGACGGGGCAGGAGTATTTGTTGCAACAGCGATCGCGACTCTTCAGGGTGCTCCCAATCTCACCGTCAACCAAATCATCGTTGGTGTGTAAGTCGTGTCTCAGCTTAAATATAGAGTTTAGAAGGATTTTGTATGATCACTCGCATTCAAGCCGAAAGTTTGCAACGCGTTGGATTTCGAGTTGAGTCGAGTGGGGCTGCTTCCGGTGGAAGCATGATTGGCTTTGCAGGTGGTAGTGCAAATGAAACTGGCACCGCCAGCACAGGAGCGGCAGGACTAGCAGGGTTTGGTTTGACCTCTGGCACTTACGATATCTACCTCGGCTACTTTGATGAAAATGACGGTGTCGGTCGCATCGAAGTTTCCCTCGGTGGCTCTCTGATTAGTGGCATTAACCTCAATGCCTCGCTACCGAGTACAGCAGCCGACCGCCGGACACTTGTCAGACGACAAATTGCTAGTGGATTAACCGTTGATGCGAGTCAAACACTTTCGATCTTGGGGCGAGAAAACGCAGGCGAGTCTACTCGAATTGACTACATTGAGTTTATTCCAGTTAGCAATCCAACTCCCACTCCAGGAACCTTAGCATTTAGCTCTGTTAATTACAGTGTTAATGAAAATAGCACTCCCGTTACTACCGTCACCGTAACCCGAACAGGCGGCAGCAGTGGAGCGGTCAGTGCAACGGTAACTCCCACCAATGGCACGGCAACGGCTGGCAGCGACTTCACCAGCACTCCGATTGTGGTCAACTTTGCTGAGGGTCAAACCAGTCAAACGGTGACGATCCCCATCACCAATGACACCGATGTCGAGGGCAATGAAACCGTTAACTTGACTCTGAGCAATCTCACGGGGGGAGCAACCGTAGGAACTCAAACTACCGCTACCCTCACCATTATTGATAATGACACTCCACCTCTATCTGGAGTAATTTCTTTTGGTGCTGCCAGTTTTACAGTGAATGAAAACGGCACTACTCCCAACACCGTTACCGTAGCTCGTACCGGGGACATCAATGTTGGTGCAACGGTCACAATTAACCTGCGTAATGGCACTGCGATCGCCACCAACGACTACACCGACACCCCCATCACGGTCACATTTGCAGATGGTGAATCTGCCTTAACCGCTGTCATTCCGGTTGTGAATGATGATCTGGTTGAGGGCAGCGAAACCATCAATCTGAGTTTGAGCGATCCTACCAATGGCTTTGTTCTGGGCACTCAAACTACTACAACAGTAGCGATCGCCGATGATGATGTGATGCCACCCCCAACTGGGACTCCCATCCGCATCGAAGCTGAATCAATGACGCGATCGGGATATCGTATTGAAAATAACAGCATCGCTTCCAATCGGGCTTTATTGAGCTTAGTTGGTAGCGGCACAACAGAATCTGGTTCCGCTTTCACCAGCTTCTCAGGCATAGCACAACGTTATAACGTCTATGTCAACTACTTTGATGAGAGTGACGGGCAGGCTCAGATGCGTTTACAGATTGGCACTGGGTTTAACGCTGCCTGGACGCTCAATCAAAATCTCAACTCTAGTGGCATTAGCAATCAAAATCGAGTCAATCGCTTTGTTGGCACTCTGGATGTCACTCCAGGAACCCGTATTGATATTTTTGGAACAGAGCAATCACAAGAACATGCTCGGGTTGACTACATCGAATTTGTACCTGTGGGAAATGCTCCACCCCCTGATGCGATCGCTCCTACGGCTAGCCTCACTGCATCCAACATCACCACCAGTGGCGGCAGTGACTACACCTTTACCGTCACCTATAGCGATGCAGTTGCCATCAATGTTGCCACCTTAGACAACAACGATATTTCCGTCATTAGCCCCAATGGAACCAGTCAACAGGCAACCTTCATTAGTTACACCCCGACTGGCACAGGTTCTCCCCGCACCTCAACCTATCGGATCAACGCTCCAGACGGCAGTTGGGATCAGACTGACAACGGTACTTATACAGTAGCCATGCAAGCCAGGCAGGTGACAGATACCGCAGGTAACGCTGTTGCAGCAGGCAGTCTGGGCAGCTTTTCAGTGTTAGCTCCTCCAGGCAACACCAACCCAAAAGATTTGGGGGCAATTGGTAGTTTTCATGAATGGCACAAAGTTGAGATTGTTCTAAGAGGACGCAACACCAATGTGACGGCTTCAGACAATCCCTTTTTGACTAATGTCAATGTCACTTTTACTGGACCGGGTGGAACCTTTACCGTCCCAGCTTTTTATGACGGTGATGGCAATGGGGGAACCTCTGGCAATGTCTGGAAGGTGCGCTTTAGTGCCAATGCTCTAGGAGGCTGGACGTTTACCGCCAGCAGCAGCGACACTGCTTTAAATGGTTACAGTGGTTCCTTTGTTGTCACAGAGGCTCCTGCCTCAGCACCCAACTTTTTGCGGTGGGGTCGCCTGCAATATGCTGGAGGGCACTACCTCAAGTTTGCTGATGGCGATTATTGGATTAAAACCGGAACCGATGACCCTGAAAACTTTTTAGGCACCGCCTTTGGCAGTATGCAAGAACGCCTGGAGGCGATCGACTATCTCAGCAGTCGAGGGGTCAACAGTATCTACTTTGTCAGTAACAACGTTGATAGTGATAGCAGAGATACCTGGCCTTGGTTAGGCTCAACCTCGACCGAAGCAAAAGCAAATAGCAATCGGTTTAACATTAACAAGCTGCAAGAGTGGGAAACCGTTTTTAGTTATGCCCAACAGCGAGGAGTGGCTCTACATTGGGTTTTAACCGATGACTCGGCTTGGCGTAGCTTTGACCACGATGTCTATTACCGTGAAATGGTGGCTCGATTTGGCTATCACCCTGCCATCATCTGGAACCTGGGTGAAGAAGCCAATGAAATTTACACCGACCAACAACAAATCGATTTTGCAGCCAAACTTCGGGCAATCGACCCCTACGATCACCCCGTTACTGTTCATCGACAAAATGTACCGTGGCCTTTCCTGGGAAACCCAAACTTTGATCTGACCAGTATGCAGACGCTCCCTGGGGGCAACTTCAACTTGGCAACTACAGGACTACCCAACTTAAACAACCTGATCGAAACCAATCGTCGCCGCAGCATTGAGCGGGGTCGTCCCATTCCTATCATGTTGGATGAGATTCCCAGAATCTTTGACAATAGCGAGTCAACTCGTGTCAAGTTTCGCTCGGAAGTGTTGTACCCAATTTATCTCGCAGGTGGACAGCACGAACTCTTCTTCAACTATTCACCCAACCTGCGATTTCAGGCGATCGAATCGATGTGGGACGACATGCGTCGCACGCGGCAACTGCTAGAGACATTACCCTTTAACAACATGGCACCTAACAATGCCTTGCTCTCTACCACCACCAGCAACTATGCTTTTGCACAAACCGGAGCCGCTTATGCCATCTACCTCAGAAATGGTGGCATAGTAAACCTGGATTTGCGGAGTGTCACAGGCACGTTTCAAGTGTTGTGGTATGACGTCACCACAGGGACGTTTCAAAATGGAGCCTTTGTTGAGGGTGGCGACTGGCGCAGTCTGGGAAACCCTGTCTTTTCAGGAGATGTAGCTGCTCGCATTACACGTTCAGACAACGCCCAAACCCTGGTTGGCACCCGATTTAGTGACATCCTCACTGGCGATGACAGTGCCACAGTGTTAATAGGGGGAGAAGGCAATGATGTTTTAACCGGGAAAGGGGGAAGTGATACCTTTCGCTATAACTTACCTCGTGAGGGTGTGGATATCCTCACTGACTTCACCCCAGACGATCGCCTGGAAATTTCAGCCGCTGGGTTTGGTGGCAGTCTGGTCGCTGGAACAAGCCTGAATGGGGTTGATGCGACAGGAGTATTACGAATCGATGCAAACCCTGAGAGCACTTTAGCCACCTTTTTGTTTAACACCAGCACTGGAGTGTTGCAGTTTGATGCCGATGGACTTGGGGCAGGCTTACCCATAGCGATCGCCACTCTCCAAGGAACTGCTCAGCTAATTCCAGATCAAATTACCTTAGTGGCGTAGCAAAAACCACCAGAAAGGGCATACTGCGATCGCCACAACATTCGTTAGAATTTATCCCAACATCTTTACGCATCCCACGACACTTGCTGTGGCTTTAGCTCCTGCTTTTGCATTCCTTGCTCAGTGAGTCTCTATTCTGCGTTAATACTCACGCATGACTTCTCTACCTGTTCCGAGACAACCTTCCCAATCGTCTGATATCACTGGCAGTGGCACTCCCTCACCAGAGATGACACCTGTGTTTGCGCTCAAGGAGTTGGTGTCTCGGTTGCGGCGAGAGCAAAATAAAATTCAAGATTTGTTGGGATCGTTGGGCTTTGCGTTACGAAGTTTTAACAATCTCAAGCAGTTTTTAGAATTAACCCCGCTCATCGCCAGCCGAGTCACCGATGCCGATGGCGGAGCCTTAATTCTATTTAAGCCCGATGGGCAAATGCGGTTAGAGCGGTTGCACTGTCAAGACAATACGCAATGCCAAGACATTCGTAAGGCGTTAGAGGCAGCAACTCGCCAAATTGCCGGATTATCTTCTACAACACCAGGGCAGGCGTTGACCCTGACCAACAATCTGACGGCAACGCTTGACCACCAGGTCAGTCTGTCATTGGGACCTGATGTGCACCTGTTTGGTACAGCGATTTTGACCAAAAGCACCGAGCGAGGACGGCTCTATGTGTTTAGCCGTGACCCAGACTATGAATGGACAGAGACTCGGCAAAAATTGGTGCGGCTCGTCGCTGACCAAACAGCTGTGGCGATCGCCAATGACGAACTCACGGTCGAATTGCGTAAAAAAGAACGACTCGATCGCGAGCTAGAGATTGGGGCTGAAATTCAACTGCAACTCTTGCCACGTCACTGCCCCAACATCATGGGCACCGAAGTCGCCGCCCGGACTCAACCCGCTAGCCGGGTGGGGGGTGACTATTACGACTTTATCCCCGCTAATTATGACCAGATTCGCTCTAAAAAAGGGGCGGTTTATGAGTCTGATCGCTGGAGTGTGGCGATCGGCGATGTCATGGGTAAGGGGGTTCCTGCTGGATTAATCATGACGATGCTGCGGGGCATGCTGCGGGCAGAGGTGCTTAACCGACATTCACCCGCTCGCATCTTGCAACATTTGAATCACGTCATGTATACCGATTTGGAAAACTCCAATCGGTTTGTGACGCTGTTTTACTCCGAGTACGACACCCAAACGCAAACATTGCACTATAGCAATGCGGCTCACAATCCACCGTTGCTTTGGCAAGCAGAAACTCAGACCATTCAGCGACTAGACACTCTGGGCATGTTGATTGGCTTAGATGTCGATACACAATATCACGATGCTCAAGTGCAGTTGCATCCAGGTGACACCCTGATCTATTACACCGATGGCTTTACTGATGCTGCCAACCAAAATGGCGATCGCTTTGATGAAGAGAACCTGAGACAGGCGTTTCAGTGGGCATGCCAACACTGCGAAAGCCCACAAGCAATTTTGGATCACTTATTTAACCAGGTACAACAGTTTATCGGTAAGTCAAATCGGGCTGAAGATGACATGACGCTCATCGTGATGCAAATCAAAAAAACTGAAGCAACGGTATAAAAGCGATGGAGTGCCGTATGCTAATTCTGAGACAACCGTTATGAATTTGGTGTGTGAGGCACGAGAACTATGTTGCTGATTCATCTAATGCAAGACATGCCTACTCTATTGGCAGTTGGTCCCGATAGCGATCTGTGGAATATGCTATGGCATCCCCATGTAGATTGGAGCTTACTCGCCCAACAGTTTGAGACCGATGTTTTTGCCAATGCGCGCAACTCCTTTGATAACTTTGTCAAGTCAGGTCAGTTGTGGGCACTGTTAGCCGGTTTAGTCATTGGGTTCCTCATTCGTAGCTTTACCTCTTACGGTTGAATTCGGAAAGAGGACATCAGAGTCAACGTCATTTGTCAAGTGTCAATCGGGGTTCACGCATCGCCTCCGAACCTGACCAATTGACTGTGGGTCATTCACCTTGTGTGAGCAGTGAAGCTCAAAATGCAGTTATCAAGCTGATTAGGACAAGGTTCAAACCAGTCAACGGGCTGCACTTTGGTTGCCACGACCCGCTCACCTATTGATGGCAAGGGGAATGGTTCGAGTCTACTTAATGGGCTAAGAACCTCTCTATCTTCACACGGTGTGAGAGTAGCCCGTCCTGAGCATAGCTTGGGTAGGATGTGTTAGCGCAGCATAACGACGCATCGCCTTTAGGGATTGATGCGTTACGGCGATCGCCCAACACATCCTACAAAATGCGATTTTATTTAATTCTCATTTCTAAGTCACTCCTAGCGAATGACCCTGACGATTAACCCCCTGACAAATGACCGAGAACGAATGACCATTAACGATTGACCATCAACCGTGATATTTTAATGTTTTCATCGGGGTAGGTCACTTGAACAATCCAGTATCTCAGCCATTCAGTCAGCAACAAACCTGGAGTCAGCGATTTGAGACTGCCCTCCATCCGGCGATCGCCCAATTTAACGCCAGTATTGGGTTTGACATCGAGTTACTTGAATATGACCTAACCGGATCACAAGCCCATGCAAACATGCTGGCACAGGTTGGGATCATTCCTCCTGAAGAAGGAGAGCAGTTGGTTTCAGGGTTAGAGCAAATTCGACAGGAATATCGGCAGGGATTTTTTAACCCCGGCATTGATGCAGAAGACGTTCACTTTGCGGTCGAGCGTCGCTTGACTGAGTTGATCGGAGATGTTGGCAAAAAACTTCATACAGCGCGATCGCGCAATGACCAGGTTGGCACTGATACACGCCTGTATTTGCGCGACCAAATCACTCAACTGCAACAGCAGTTACAGGTATTTCAAACCGTATTGCTAAGTCTAGCAGAACAGCACATTGAAACCTTGATCCCCGGTTATACTCATCTCCAACGAGCACAACCTTTGAGTCTGGCGCATCATTTGTTGGCCTACGTCGAGATGACTCAACGCGACTGGGAGCGGTTGGCCGATGTCTATAAAAGAGTCAACATTTCACCGTTAGGGTCGGGAGCACTGGCAGGCACCACCTTTCCGATCGATCGCCACTACACCGCCAAGCTATTAGGATTTGAGGCGGTTTATGAAAACAGTTTAGATGGGGTGAGCGATCGCGACTTTGCAATTGAGTTTAGCTGTGCCGCCAGTCTGATCATGGTGCACCTCTCCCGCCTGTCTGAAGAAGTAATTTTGTGGGCATCAGAGGAATTTAGCTTTGTCACCCTCAAAGACTCCTGCTCCACGGGGTCAAGTATTATGCCACAGAAAAAAAATCCCGATGTACCGGAGTTGGTGCGCGGCAAAACTGGGCGGGTGTTTGGGCATCTTCAGGGGTTGTTGGTGCTAATGAAAGGTCTACCTCTGGCGTATAACAAAGATTTGCAAGAAGACAAAGAAGCCTTGTTTGACACCGTCAAAACGGTTAAAGCCTGCCTAGAAGCGATGACTATTTTGATGCAAGAGGGGCTGGAGTTTCGCCCGACTCGACTCAATGCAGCGGTCGCTGAAGATTTTTCTAACGCCACCGATGTCGCTGATTATCTGGCCGCTAAGGGGGTGCCCTTCCGCGAGGCATATAACCTCGTCGGCAAGGTGGTCAAAACGTCGCTCGCAGCAGGCAAGTTGCTCAAAGACTTGACTCTGGAGGAGTGGCAAACCATTCACCCGGCATTTACAACAGATATCTATGAGGCGATCGCCCCTCGTCAGGTGGTGTCTGCCCGTAACAGCTATGGTGGCACTGGATTTGAGCAAGTCAGGGCGGCTCTGTCAAGGGCGCAATCGCGGCTCAATCCTTGATCAGACCTCTGATTTAACTCCTCCCATGCCTATCCATGCCCTGATTAGGGATTGGTCAATTCATCTAACCAAACGTTGACTTGTAGCCGCAGCCGAGCCGCTAGAGCGGCTGTGGTTTGTTTGGGTTGAACCAGAGCCTCGATCGCCCGGTTATAGTCTGCGATCGCGCAATTCCAATCACCCCAAAGGTGATAGGTGCGTCCTCGTTCAGCATATATATGACCTTCGAGTTGCCCCATACAGAGTGCTAGGTCAAAGCATTCGACCGCCTGTTCATACATCATCAGGTCGCGGAAGGTAATGCCTTGATTAATCCAGGCGCGAATGTTGCCAGGGTTTAAGTCGAGGGCCGTGTCATAGTCCAAGATTGCCTCCAACAGCTCACCTTGAGAGGCGTGGTAATTGGCGCGATTATTGTAAACACTATCTAATCGGGGGTTTAGCTCGATCGCCCGATTGTAGTCTGCAAGTGCGGCTTCCCACTGACCCCTTTGAAAGTGAACTAATCCACGATTGTTATAATCGGTGGCACTATCAGGGTTACGCTCAATCAGTTGAGTAAAAAGGTCAATTGCCTCCTGGCAATTACCCTGCTGCACTTCAGCTAAGGCGCGTTGCCGCAACAAGATGTCGCGATCGCTTTGACTGAGATTAGAAGTCGATGGTTTGACGGGCGTCGTCCCTTCACGGTATTGCTTACGACGGGGTGCAACGCGAGAACGAGATATCAGGCGAGAATGAGTCGCAGATGTTTTAACGGCAGTTCCAGTCGAACTAGCTTGGTGTCCCTTATTACGGCTTGCAGGCGATCGCAGATTCATAGCATCCTCAAAAGTGATATAGCCTGATCAGGTCAACGTCGAATGGATTTACTGTTCAGCATCTTCTTCAGTGTCTTCTAAGTTCAACGAAGACGGGTTCATTCCTGTGTCACTTGATAATGTGTCCGTTTGGGTAAGATTGTTAGGTTGAAACTACTGATTTTAAAATTACGAGTAGAAAAAATCCCTAACGCTTAAAACCCATATTCAAGAACGAATAGACCTCTTTTCTCCTCCTTTTTTAACTACAGTAAGACTCCGTATAATTTCTGAAGGTTTGCCAAAACTTTGTGAACCCCTACACACTACTCAACGAATGGGGCTGAGTCAGGATGGGATTTGTGAAGGGTTTGTAATTTTTGATGTAGGTAGAATGTAGACGTTTTCAGCGTTAATCTTTGAGTCTGTTTCAACGCTGATACTGACCAAACCAGCTAAGATCGGCTATGCATTGCTGGAATTATTATCGTTTCACGGCTTAAATACTGTTTATGACAATGGCGACTTCATACCCCAATGCCCCAGATCTCTCAGCCGACGATTATATCGTCGTGGGGTTAGCAACGTGTTTTATCAAAGATGACGATGGCGTGCATGAGGTTCAAGTTGCAGAGCCAATTCCCTCGGCTGCATTAGAGGCGATCGTCAAAGGCATTCCAACATCCTATCGAGTGGCTTGCGCTACAACACTAGGAACCGTGTTGGCAGGCGAAGAAACCGTGTTGCCAGCAGGCTTTCCAGCAACAACTCAATTTTGTGATGAATTTGCGTTTCGGGCGATCGCGGCTGCCCGCACTTACAAGACCCGTTCTATCGCCAAAGATCACATTCCTCTCGGCTCATCGCGGGACGATTTTAATTTTTCAACAGAGCGTAAGCGAGTGTTAAACTCTGAACGACTTGTCCGAACGGAGGACAACGTCAAGCAACATGAGTATACTCATAAAGTTTTGTAAACTTAGCTTTATCCATTACTAATGCTGAAACTCTATGGCAGTGCTCGAAGCCGAGCATCAATTGTGCAGTGGTATTTAGAGGAACTCGCTGTTCCCTATGAGTTTGTTTTGTTAGACATGCAGTCAGGAGAACACCATCAACCTGATTTCCTGGCGATTAACCCGATGGGCAAGGTTCCAGCCATTGTGGATGGAGACTTGAAACTGTGGGAGTCGGGTGCCATCTTGATCTATTTGTCTGACAAATATGATGCTCCAGTAACCCTGGAGGAACGTGCCACGATCGCTCAATGGGTGTTATTTGCGAACGCCACACTAGGCCCAGGCATTTTTATAGAAGCCAGTCGTGACAAAGAATCGTTGCAGTTGTTTCCACCCCTCAACACGCTATTTAGTCAACAGACTTTTATCTTGGGAGATCGCTTTACAGCTGCCGATGTTGCTGTGGGGTCGATGTTAGCCTATATGCCGCTGATGCTTAAGCTCGATTTTAGTGACTATGGGGCGATCGCAGATTATCTTCAACGGCTAGCTCAACGACCTGGGTTTCAAAAAACGCTTGGCAGTCGTTGAACAACATTCAACTTTTTGAAAAAGAAAATAAGGACAATAAAAAGGGCACTGATATCAGTACCCTTTGTTTATTTTTGTAACAACTCGAGGATATTTTAGATTTATCTAAAACCAACCGCTGCTTGCCAAACAAACGCAAGTAGGAAAAAGAACAAAGGAATCAAAGGCAGAACATCCACCAGAGGATCAAAGATGGAGTAGGCTTCGGGTAATTTTGCTAAGAGCAATGCTGCTTCCATGAATGGGTAAACCTCACCAACAAGCGTTTCATAATTGCTGCATATCTTAACATAACCAGGGACTACATTTTTTTTATTTCTTGAGGATGAGTTTAATTGCACAGGGCTTCTAGCTTCAGATCGATGCCGAGGCGACTGGGAACCGATAAGTTGAAGGCGTGATTAATTTGCGCGGTTGACTGACCTCATCAAACAGGTCTAGACCATCAAAATGCCGTTCGCAAAAGCCTGTCAAATTAAACCGATTTAAGAGGATGTTTACCATGCAACACAATTTTCTTTCCAAAATTTTAGGTGCTAGCGTTTTGGCGTTAGGTTTAACTATTGCTACTCATTTACCTGCGTCCGCAACAACCGCTCCCCCAACTGATACGGCTCCTTCTGTAGATACCACGGCTCCAGCACCCATCGACGCTAACACAGATGTTGACACTGACACGGATGCTGAAGACGATGGATTTGATTGGGGTTGGTTAGGATTGTTGGGTTTGATCGGTCTGGCTGGCTTAAATCGCAAGAACGATGATCGGGTTGCTCGTTATCGTGAGCCGGATGAAGTGGGCAGCAGCACCAGCAGCGGTCCTCGCTACTAAGCACGTTGTCGAAGCAACTTAGTAGACTAGCAGCTTAATAGACTAGCAGCTTAGTAGATCAACGACTCAGGTAGGCAAGCAGTCCAGTAGACAAGGGGTTTGTGAAGGTTAAATAATAGATTTGGCACAAGAAGGGCGATCGTCTCGCTTGTGGCAAGATGTCTGCACTCAGGAATTTGCCAAATTATTTCATCAAACTCTATCAGCCCCTTGTTTAAGGATTGAATTTACTTCAAGCCATCAACAGCCTGACCAACGGCTGATCACTCACCCCCTCCAGGGTAAGTGATGCAGAATTAATCTAATTAAGTTTTGATCTCGCCAGTTCTGATTTCGGTCAGGGCTGGCGTAATTTTTATAATGACATCTGCATCCCCCGTCCCTTGCCCCCTGATACCGTCATGCATCCTCCTATCTCCATCATTATTCCTGTCTATAATCGCGAGTCCTATTTAGCGACCACGATCGCCAGTGTCTTACGTCAAAGCCGAGATGATTTTGAGGTTTTGATTTGGGATGATGGCTCAACCGATCGCTCATTAGACATTGCCAATTACTATGCCAAACGCGATCACCGGGTGCGGGTCATCAGTGCTCCTAATCAAGGATTAGCGGCGGTGTGTCAACAGGCGATCGCGCTAACGCAAGGCGACTATTTTGGGGTGGTCGATAGTGATGATGGGTTGGCTCCTACGGCTCTAGCCACAACAGCGGCAGTGTTAGATGCCAATGCTGATGTTGGTATGGTCTACACCGACTATGTCGAAATTGATGCAGCAGGGAAGCTGAAGGGATATGGGCAGCGTTGTCGCACCCCCTATCACAGAGATCGGTTGCTGCTGGAGTTCATGACCTTTCATTTTCGGTTGATTCGGCGATCGACCTTTGAGCAAACCAAGGGCATCAACCTGGAAGCAGGACAGATTTATGACTATGACTTGTGTTTGCAGTTATCAGAGGTGGGTGAGATTCACCATGTGCCAAAGCCGCTTTATTACTATCGAGTTCATGACAATCGCCTGAGCTGCGATCGCCATTTAGAGCAGATTTTTTTGTCGCGGCAGGTGATTTTGCAGGCAATGGAGCGACGTGGATTGAGCGATCGCTTTGAGTTAGAGTTTCAGCTTGACTTGATTGATAGTGACTTTCGCGGACGATTTGCTTTACGTCCTAAAAAAATCTTGTCCATTGCCAAGCCCCTAAATTCTGCAACACCTTTTGCGGCTAGCACGCCTGTTAAGGAGAGTAAAGGGGAGCGATGCTGGCTAGCCTCTCATCCTCAGTTGCTTCGACGGACGGGAGCATTTCTGGCAACTTTACCCTTGGCGGGGGCGATCGGCACGGGTCTGGCAATGGCGCAGTCTGTTGTTCCTGCCAATGATGGCACTCAAACAACGGTGACTCGTCAGAGCGTTTACCCCCAAGGGGGAACTGCTTCGCACCGCTATAACATCACCGGAGGACAGCTATCGAGCAACGGTGCCAACCTGTTTCATAGCCTAGAGCGATTTGGGCTGAGTGCTCAAGAGATTGCCAACTTTCAGTCTAATCCTGCGATTCAAAACATTTTGACGCGGGTAGTGGGGGGCGATCCCTCCATCATTAATGGGCTGCTGCAAGTGACAGGGGGCAACTCTAACCTGTATCTGCTGAACCCAGCAGGGATTTTGTTTGGAGCCAATGCCCGGTTAGATGTGCCTGGGGCATTTACGGCTACCACTGCGACGGGCATTGGCTTTGATCAGGGTTGGTTGAGTGCCGTGGGCACCAATGACTATGCTGCGTTGGTAGGGGAACCCAATCAATTTGCCTTTGCCACCGCTCAACCCGGAGCGATCGTGAATGCGGGTGTGCTCAATGTGCCGACCGGAGAATCTGTCACCCTGTTAGGGGGCACGGTCGTCAATACGGGAACGATTTCAGCTCCGGGGGGTCAAATCACGATCGCCGCTGTGCCAGGTGAAAATTTGATCCGCATTAGTCAAGCCGGAAGCCTTCTTAGCCTGGATGTGCAACCTGCTCAAGGCAATTTGCCCAATCCGCTGTCATCTACTCCAGTGTCATTGCCTGAACTGTTGACAGGTGGCTCCATTGAGGGAGCAACTGGGTTAACTGTCGAACCCGACGGTACGGTGCGATTAACCAGTTCTGGGGTTGAGATTCCCTCAGGGACGGGCGTTGCCATCGTCTCTGGCACACTGAATGCCGCGAATACTGATGCTCAAGCGGCTAACTCACAAACCGTGCGTGTATTGGGCGATCGCGTCGGCTTACTCGAAGCGAACATTAATGTCACGGGCACCAGTGGAGGAGGAACGGTGTTGATTGGGGGCGACTATCAGGGACAGGGCACCGTTCCCAGTAGCGATCGCACGGTGGTCAGCCGCAGTTCTACGATCAACGCTGATGCCCTTGAAACAGGAAATGGGGGCAGGGTGATTGTTTGGGCAGACGATAGCACAGCGTTTTTAGGCAGCATTAGTGCACAGGGGGGCAGTCAATCGGGTAATGGTGGGTTCGTTGAGGTATCAGGACGGCAGAACCTACTGTTTGATGGCAACGTTGATTTGACGGCACTTAACGGTACGACAGGTTCTCTCTTGCTTGACCCGTTGAATATCACCATCGTGGCAACGGCTCCTGGCAGTGATGATGCAGCGATCGCCGATGGCATTGTCAATGCAACAGATGATCCCACTCTCAACTACACCATCAGTGCTACCGCCCTTCAAGCGATCGCTGGTGACATCACCTTAGAAGCCAGTAATGACATCATCATTTCTCCGGGGCTATCGCTCACCCTGACTGGCACACCCACCAGCACGATCACTTTTAGAGCAGATGCCGATAATAACAACACGGGCGAATTCCGCATGGATACTGCCAGCAACATTACGGCTCCAAATCGGAATTTGGTCATCTCAGGATTCAACATTATTGCTGGAAATCTGCAAACCGTCAGCGGTGGATTTAGTCCTCCTGGCATTCCTGCCAGAAACGTGACCCTGAATGCTCGAAACAACATTAACGTCGGCAATATTGACACTCGCTTTACAGGTACATTTGGGACAGGATATGACGGTGGAGCCGTTAGCATCACCAGCACTCAGGGGAATGTCACCGCTACCTCGATTGACACTCGCAGCAGTGCAGGAAGCGGTGGAGCGGTAGATTTGAGCGGCGACTTGCTGTTAGTCAGCGGTACGATTCCGTCTTTACCTGGCACGAGTATCGCGACGACTGGCAGCACTGGCACTGGAACGGTGACAATGAACCATGCAGGGGGTTCAACCAATGCGCCGTTTAGAATTGGTTCAGCCTTTACCAGTGGGACAACCGGAGCGATTAACACGTCTTCAGGGCTGAGCTTTCCGGTGTTGGCCGCAGGCGGTGCTGCACCTGGCACTCCAGCAGGTATCACCATTAACTCGGTGAATGCGGCTCCGGTCTTGCCAGGATCAGCCCCCCTATTAACAACCCCTGAAAATCAAGCCTTGACCTTTTCCTATCCTACGTTGGGTTTGATTGCCACTGATGCCAACGGAGATGTCATTGAATACCGCATTGTTAGCATTGAAGCAGGAGCTACGCTGAGTCAGGGGGGTACTCCACTAACGGTGGGATCGGTGTTTTCAGCCAGTGGCAACTTGACCTATACCCCTCCGGCTAACTCAACTGGTACTCGAACCGCGTTTTCAGTACGAGCTACCGATCAAGTGGATGGAGATGGAGAGCTATCCAGTTCTGGAACAGCCAGTGTGCAGGTGGATATCACCCCTACCCCCACACCAACTCCAACGCCCATTCCCACGCCGACCCCCACGCCGACCCCCACACCTGTGCCGACACCTGTGCCGACGCCACCCCCAACGGTGCTCCCAGATTCTGGGTTTGACGATCCCCGTATCGACATTCCAGGAACGACATTGCTCACGCCTACAACTGAGGTGCCTCCCGTCAGTATTGACACCACCATCAGCACCCTAGAGCGTAACTATACCCGGCAGTATGGCTCTTATTTGGGGCTAGATCAAACCCCGATCGCCACATTAGATGAAGCCCAAGCGATCGCCCGTGAGATTGAAGAAGCCACAGGGATCAAGCCTGCGTTTGTCTATATCAATTTTGTGCCTGAATCTGTGGATGGCTTAGTCGGTGTCCCCATTCAACCCACAGACACCGATCAGCTTGAAGTGGTGGTTGTCACCAAAGATACGGTGATTCGTCGGCGCATTGCTGAAGCGACTCGTGCCCGCGTGATGACCACAGCTCAACAGTTTCGAGGAGAGATAACCAACCCCCGCCGAGTTGACACCACCAGTTATATGCCAACGGCTCAACAACTCTATCGCTGGTTTATTGAGCCGATCGCCTCTGATTTGCAAACGCAGGAGATCAATAACCTGGTATTTTTGCCCGATGCTGGGTTGCGATCGCTCCCCTATGCGGCTCTGCATAACGGACAACAATTTTTAGTCGAGCAATACAGCATTGGACTGATGCCCAGTCTCAGTTTGACCGATATGCGCTATGTCGATATCCGCAACTCAACCGTTTTAGCAATGGGAATCTCAGAGAGCACCCAGGGGCAAGTTCCGTTGCCAGGAGTGCCTGTAGAGTTAACAACGATCGCCCTGGATTTATGGCGGGGTAGTATTTACCTCAACGATCGCGCCACGTTGGATAACTTAAAGCGAACTCGGCAGCAAACTCCCTACGGCATCATTCACATGGCGACCCATGCAGACATCGTCGCTGGAGCCGCTAATGAATCCTACATTCAACTCTGGAATGACAAATTGCGAATGGATCAACTGCGGGAATTGGGTTGGAATGATCCCCCAGTGAATCTCTTGGTGTTAAGTGCTTGCCGCACCGCTTTGGGCAGTGAAGAGGCGGAGTTGGGGTTTGCCGGATTGGCAGTCCAGGCGGGGGTGAAATCGGTCTTGGCAAGCCTCTGGTATGTCAGCGATGCAGGAACAGCTGCCTTGATGACCGGGTTTTATCAGTCACTCAACACGGCTCCCATCAAAGCAGAGGCTCTGCGAGAGGCACAAGTCGCAATGGCAACGGGTCAGGTCTACATTCACAATGGCACGATTCAAGGGTTGAGTAAGCCCATTGCGCTACCAGGGGTCAGTCTCGATACGGGCGATCGCTCCCTTTCCCATCCTTACTATTGGGCTGCTTTCACAATGGTGGGCAATCCCTGGTAATACAATTTTGAGTGACCAAAACATGCCATTTCATAACCTGGATATAAACAAGTCGTCATAGAATAACGACATTCAACAGGGTGCATCTCCATCTATCTCAGTGTCATGACCTAATCTATATAGGGATTGGTCATTGCGTATTCAAGAACGATTAACGGTTTAGCCAGGGTGCGTTTGTCCTGAGTGCAACGGACTGGTCATAGTTTTGAGGTGCGTTACGCGATCGCTAACACACCTACTGTCTGTTTTAAACTTTATACCCCCCAAGGACAATGGATAGTCCGCTTCAGCCCTCCCTCTCGTCAACATTAGGTGAATTGCCCCTGTGTGGGTGTTGGGTCAAATCGACCGATCATGGTGAACATGTCGAACGATTGTTTGAACAACAACCTGACCTACCAGGAGTGATTGTTGTAGAAGGTGCAAAAATTGCTGGAGTGATCTCGCGGCGTCGCTTCTTTAAATCCCTTAGTAAGGGGTTTGGTCAAGAACTCTTTTTGCGACGCCCCATCAAGATCTTTCTTGAACAAATGCAAAATGTGTCTTTTTTGCGCCTGTCTGCCAAAGATAGTGTGCAAAAAGCCATGCAAAGAGCATTGAGCCGTCCAGCCGATGACAAACACGAACCCATTGTCGTGATCTTGGATGAGCCCAATCAAGCTGAGGAACCCAATTGCTTTTTATTAGCATTTGATGCGTTGTTATTGGCGCAAACCGAGATCTTGGCAGTAGCAAATTGTGAAATTCAAGAACAAGCCCTCAAGTTAGAAGAAGAACGTCAAAAGGTCAACAAATACGCCAAACTTCTAGAACAACAACAAGCTCTGATTCGAGAACGCAATCAACTGTTAGAAAAGAATCAGAGTGAGTTATTACAACGATCGGAAGAAATTGCTAATCTAAATCAGCGGTTTTTTCAAATTGGGCAGATTCTTTCAGTAGAAGGGGCAAAAGCCTTTCGAGCGACTTTTAAGAGTGCCAACGCAATCTGTTTGAATACAGGTTTGATTGTGACCAATGGGCAGTTATTAAACCAAGAACTAGACACCGTTCGCAATATCTCTAACTTGATCGAAAAAGTCAGTCAACAGGTGCGCCATTTGGCGATTCAAGCGGCGATCGTAGCCAATCATGATGGCTCAAAAATGTCTGGTTTTAGTTACATCACAGATGAGATCCGCAAACTGGGCACTCAAACCTTTGAAGCTGGACGACAGATGGAGTTGATCGCTAGCCGCTTAGAAGCCCGGATTGAGGAGTTAACTAATTCGGCTCAAACGTGTACGACTGTGGCGCGATCGCTTGTTGGAGAGGTCGAAAATGCACGAATTGCACTGGCAGAGTTAGAGCAACTTGTAGAAATTGAATCGGCTCAAGGAGTCTCAACCGGAGTATCTGGTGAGGCGCAGGCGTTTGTGCAACGAATCGAAGTGCTAGAAGATACGTTGTCTGAGTTAAAAGAGTTAATGAAGCACAAAGACTCAAAACATCTTGTGCAGAAGATTAAGAGCGTATTAGACAACAACAAATCAAAACCCATGATGGGCAGTTAAGTCCTCATAACGGCTTGTGCATAGCAGACGACTTCAACATTAGCAGGTTTTAGATGCTGCTGATTTCAGGGGTTGATAACCAAGGGTAAAAAGACGGTGTTGAGTCATTTGGAAAGACAGCAGAACTGATTACTCCTGTGCCCCGGATAGAGGTTGATTGGAGAGGAGAGCCTGCCCCAATCTCACCCCAATTACGAATGCTAATCGTCAGCGTGGAATGGGAGTCGGCCATCGGCACCGAAATACTGCCTGTCAATAACTCATCGGGGATTGGAGTCACCATAGCTTGACCCTGGTTCCCTAACAAATCGTCCTGAATCGCCAGGGATGACGAGTAGAACCCATCAACTTGACTCGCACTGGTTGAGTCAACAACCTGTGTGACTGCTACATCAGGGGCAACAAAAGGCTCTAAAAACAGCCCAGAGGGACGATCTGGAGCCGTTCCTCCACTGGAGCCATTCCTCCCTTCATGAGAATTTTGACCTGGTTCTGAGGGGGATGGAGAGGGCAGATTACCGGGCAAAAAATTGCTGTTATTGCCGTTATGATTGCCGTTATTGTTGAGCACCCATGAGTTGTCATAGTTTTCAACCTGATTTGGCTGAAAGTTTGGGAATG
This sequence comes from Oculatellaceae cyanobacterium bins.114, assembly GCA_033764315.1. GTDB lineage: Bacteria > Cyanobacteriota > Cyanobacteriia > Elainellales > Elainellaceae > FACHB-1407. The sequence goes on along the minus strand of JANRJA010000097.1, from coordinate 31,237 downwards.
GCTCACCTGGCGACTCGATGCCGCCCCCACCGCCTAAACCAGGGGTAGTATTCTCAAGGCGTGGAGTTGGCATCAGCCCTGGATCGATTGTGACGGTGTGATTACCATCAGGTTTGACATCGACGCGAATCTCAAGCCTTCTTTGTTCGGGAGCAGGTAAAAAGGATGGAAATCGATCGACCGATCGCACTGCAACTACTGTATTTTGCGTAAACAGAGTAGCCTCTGGACTGCGGCCTGTTAACGGTGAGGTTTGAGCATTGAGCCAAGCCGTTAAGTGCCCATCAGAGGTGTGTTGCACAATCGCAATCACCTGCCCATCGGTTGAGTCAAACTCAGAGGCCGAGCGAGAAACAACGTGTGACGGATTTGCCAAAACCACCAGCCCTGATTCCGTCATAACAATCTGGGCGATCGCCTGGTTATTATCAGTTCGATAAAGCGTAGCCGCGATCGCATCCTGGGTTGAGGAGGCATTTTGGGGTAGTTGCAACTGGATGATGACCGCATTGCCCTGGCTATCCAGTTGCACATCCAGAGATACATCGTTTTCAACGCTAATATCAAGACCAGGTAGGTCTGACAACAACAACCGGGCTGAGGGCGATCGCACATCTGCTGTTGGCATTGCCTCTGGACGCTGAACAACACTGATCACATCCGACGAGTGAGTTGCCAGACCTGACTTGAGTGGTTCTTCAGCCTCTTGCTCAGTCTCCTGTTGATTGAGAGCCGCCAAGACACCTGTCACTTGCTCTCGACGCATCCATAGCTCTAACAAAATTGGCAGCATCAGCAACACCGTTGTTGCCGCTTTATTAATTTTGTGGCTACTGGGCAACTCAGGCGGTTTTGTGAGGGGTGGGATGGCCTCTGAAGTCTGTTTTAACAGAGCGTCTAGCTCATATCGTTGCAAAAACTCGCTGACCGAAAAGGTAGGAATATCCCACTCATTAAACGACTGGGGATTTTCAGTAATGATGGCATCAATCCAACCAGATGGATGGCTCGACCAGATTTTTAAAATGCGCCTAAACGCCGTCAGCAATCGCTCACTCGCTTCTTGCCCGATTTCGTGGTTTAAGCGTCGATGTAATCTTGCTAAATCAAGCTTTGTGATGTAACCCTCTAGCTTAGATGACTGCAACGTCTGCCAAAGAACAACGAAATGTTGATGAAAATCACCCTCATCCGTCAACCCCCGCAGAATTAGATCACCATCTAAAAGAACGGTTTTCACACGTCAACACCTCACATTGCCTGAGATTGAGTGTTAGAGTCGATCGCGCCGTGATGTAGCAATTGACCCGCTCGATACATTTGACGCAATTCTTCAAATGAAGGCTCTTTTACAGATTCGTCACTCGGATATTCAACCAGATCATGCAAGTCGCAATGCAGCGCATCACAGAGTTTAATGAAGCGTTCGATCCAATCTAGCCCACTGCGACCTCGTTCCCAATTGGCAATGGTTGTCTCAGTCACACCCACAATATGGGCTAACTCTCGTTGGGTCAGCCCTGCCTGCTCACGTAAAAGTGCAAGTTTAGGAATCGGGGTTGGCTGCTGCATGCGTCGAAAAAAGTAAAAAGCTCGAATGAAGACTCAAGCTATTGTAATAGCCTCAAAATATTTAGGCAAGAGATTAAAGGTAAGAGGCAAACACCTTTGTTACAAAGCTTTAAAGCTGGCAAAAAAATATCATCAACCCTTGCCACTCTAAAAATATTGCCCTAAAATTCTTTAGGGTAGTACCCCCTTACTGGAGTAGTCTCTCACCAGGTCTCCTGGTATAGCAGTTGTCACGTGTTGTCACTTAATGCCACACCTCATCGTTTGTCGTCACGCGAAATCAAGTTAGGTCAAATCTTAATTCGTAAAGGATTAATGGATGCCGAACGACTTGAATCTGTCCTTGAATTGCAACGATATTACTGTTTATCTCAACTCCTGGGTGAACTCTTAATCGAACAACAACTAATCTCTAAGTCTGACTTAGATATGGCTTTACGAGAACAATATTGGCGACACAGCGGTTTTTGGGTTATCGACTAAACCTGATTCATTCACATTTTTCTTATGCCCCATCCAAAACTAGTTCCTGAGTTATCTAGACTCACAATTGACTCCTTAAAAATCATCATTGTAGATGCTGATTTGCGATCGCAGTTTGAGTTAAAACAACGTCTGTCTAGCTACCCTCAACTCAACATTGTCAGTAGTGTCACAAATGGGCAAGCCAGCTTTAGCGCAGCTAAATTACTCAAGCCCGATCTGATTATTTTGAATACGCAGTTACCTGATCTCAATAGCATCGTAGTCTTAAAAACCTTGAAAGCCCTGTTGCCACAGGTCAGGGTTATGATGCTAAGCAGCGATCGCAACGAACGCCGAGTTACGGATGCTCTGTTGCACGGGGCAGATGCTTACTGTCTCAAAAGCATCAGTCCAGCTCAACTGTTAGTGGCGATCGCCTGTGTCCAGGATGGAGCCATCTATCTTGATCCACACATTGCTCGATGCGTCGTAAATCAGTTAGAAAAGCCAACCTCTGATCAACCCATTGCCAATCTGACAAAACGAGAGTTAGAGATCTTGCACTTAATCGTCAAAGGGCAAACCAACAACGAAATCGGGAAAACCCTCTATCTCAGCCCTTACACGATCAAATGTCATGTCCGCAATATTATGAACAAGCTAGCGGTCGATGATCGCGTCCAAATTGCTGTCAGAGCATTGCGATCGGGGTTGGTTAAATCGCACGTCGCCTAAAACATCAGGCAAATGTGGCGTTGCTGAATCCAGGTCTAATGCATAGACGTTAATCATCACAGCAGGGGTGTTTTGCAAACCGCCCTGACAAAATTTATACAGTCGGTCAGCAACGCCGCAAATTTTAGATTAACCTGAGTTCGGGATAAGGATTTTGGCGGTTAAAACCGCTGCTATACGAGCAAAACCAACTTACTTCGGTTCAGTAAACCTTTGATTTTGGTAGTCCGCGAAGGCGGACTTCGCTCTGGTAGCCGCGAATTTATTCGCTGGGCTGCTTAAACCGAACTGACGTTAGATTACTGAGCAACAGCACAATTCAGGATTAGAACTTCGTTGAGGGGTGAGCTACCCTCTCTCAAAACTTGAGGAATTTGATCGACAAACGGAGTTCCATCTACAGCCAAAAACCTCAACTGAGGCATGGCATTGAGTAATGGCTGAAGCTCAGTGATCGGATTACGGCTCAAATCCAGTTGCATGAGAGTCTGGAGCGAGAAAAGTGGACTGGCATCTTGAATATGATTGTCATCAAGCCATAGAGCTGTTAGATGAGCCAGGTTTGATAATGGATTGAGGTTGCGAACTGAATTTTGGCTGAGGTTTAACAAGTCGAGTTGAGTTAATGCCGCTAATGGCGACAAATCAGAAATGCGGTTGTTCATCAAATAAAGCTGCTTTAAGGCACTTAACCCCGCCAGAGGTTGAAGATCAGACAAGGCCGTATCGGTGAGACTTAACGTATCGAGGTGAGTCAGAGCTGCCAGGGGTTGAAAGGTTTGAATCAGGTTATCTCGCAAACTCAAACCACATAACTGAGATAGGGGTGTCAACGGACGCACATCTGTAATGTGGTTATCAGCCAGATCGAGAACTTGCAGTGATGTCAATGAGGCGAGCGAAGCCAGATCGGTAATCGCATTACCTGCTAAATGAAGGCTCCTAAGTTGAGTGAGATGAGCCAGGGGTCGCAGGTTAGAGATCCGGTTGTTGGGCAAATATAACAAACTCAGATTAGATAATTGCGTCAGAGGACTGAGATCCTCAATGGCATTACTAGCGGCTGAAAGCGATCGCAAGTTGGGCAGGGTTGAGAGAATACCCAGATCGGTCACTAAGTTGTTGCTAATCGCTAATACTTCTAAGTTAGGCAGGTAACGTAAAGGCTGCAAATCTGTAATCTGGTTGTAGCTGATCAGAAGTCGTCTCAGGTTAGAGAGCGGTCTTAATGGGGCGATATCTTGAATCTGACTCAGACTCAGATCCAGGGAGGTGAGTTGATTAAATTCCTGCAAGGGTCGCAGATCTAACGGCGGTTGCAGATACGACTGCGATCGCATGCTCAAATCTAACTCTTCAGCCTGTCGCAGCAGGGCAGAGGCGCGATCGCAGTCTTCAGTCCCAACGATCTGCAACAAGGCATCCACGGTTTGTTGAGTAGCGACGGGCAAGCTGGCTTTTTGAGGACACCAATACCTTTGAAACGTAGGGATTGTAAAAAAGATTTGACTGGTCAGAGTTGGGCGTGACAAACCAGCCTGTGACTGGCTTAACAGGATAAAGATAATTGTGATCAGACAGGCGATCGCCCCACTCAATAATTTTCGCAAGCTGATCTCCAAAGTGATGTTTCAAACTCATTCAAACTATAGCAATCCTCAATGGGTGGTGAAGTGATGACAACGCTGAGTACGGGTGTATCGTAAACTTGAAATCACGTTTGATAAACCGTTTGTAGCGATCGCCCATCTCTGACATACCCCATGACTGAAATCAATCATCTCGCTACCGTCGCTGAAGTAACTGACCTCTATTCCAAATACGAAACGGCTCTCTGCACTAATGATATTGAGACAATGGATGCGTTGTTTTGGGAGTCTTCAGAGGTGGTTCGATTGGGAGCAACTGAGAACCTGTATGGAATTGAGGCAATCCGAGCTTTTCGCAAAGCTAGAGGTCCAGTAACGCTAACCATTCAACGTGAGATTTCAAACTTCAAAGTCGTCACGTTTGACACAGACACTGCCGTTGTAACCCTCGAATTTTATGGTGGGGTAGTCGGCAAACCTGCTCGACAGGGACGACAAAGCCAGGTTTGGCGCAGATTGCCAGAGGGTTGGCAGATCGTGTCGGCTCATGTGTCCTGGTTACCTGACAGCTAAAGAACGATGGCTATCATGACTCGATGCGAAGACTGGTGATTCGTGCCGAGACTACAGAGCAATTGGTGCGCGGCAAGCCCAGTAATTTTGACTTAGACCCTGGAGCACACTGCCTATTACTGGTTTAAAGAGAGTTGGAGATTGGGAATTTCTGTCTGTTATAGTGTTAACAAGCTTTTCAGACTCGTTCCTCTTAACCCAATTACTGTTTTGATTCTGTCTCCCCAACCGCTTCAACGTGCCAAATCGCTTCACGAGCAAGCTTATCAAGCCTTGCGAACTGGCATTCTTTCGGGTGAGTTAGCTCCGGGCGATCGCCTCGTCGAAACTCAATTAGCCCAGTGGCTACACGTTAGCCGCACCCCTCTACGAGAAGCGTTGCGCCAGTTACAACGAGAGGGGTTGGTGGCGGCTGAGCCTAATGGAGGGTTGCGAGTCAGCACCATCTCAGCCGCAGACGCCATTCACCTCTATGATTGTCGTCTCGCCTTAGAACAATTGGCCGTAGCAGAGGCTTGCAAACATGCCACAAAAGCTCAACTCAAAAAGCTCGAAAAGTATGTCAATCAGGCTGAAACCTTAGAGCAACACCCCACCAAGCCAACGTTGATTCAATTGCTCGATTTAGACTATCAATTTCATCATCTAATTGCCGAAAGCTCTGCCAACCAACGGCTGATCTCCCTTTTAGACAACGTTTTTGATGCGATGTTGCTGTTACGCATTCAAACCTTGCGGCGCAATCCAGAAGTGCTCAACATTCGCTTAGAACACCGCCAAATTTATGAAGCGATCGCCCAACATGACACTGCTGCTGCTGTTGAAGCGATCGCCACGCACTTAACCGCAAGCAAAGCGAGAGTAGTGCAAGAGATTCAACGGCAGCGCGAATGATCCATCGAGCTAAGCGATGGAGATACCGCGATATTCTCATTATCCCGGCATCTCTTGATGATTCTTCATCTTTGTCCCTATAGAACTACCCACTTTTTCATTCCTTCCCTAGTCGGGTGTCGCTGAAGGCAGTCATGATTTGCCAACAGACATTCTCACAGCCAGCAGATTTCGCAAAACGCCCTTACACCAGCCCTGTAGTCGATCAGCAACACTGCTTTTTGCTCTTGTTTTTTGCTCTTGTTTTTCCCTCCTCTCCAAAAGCCTTTATCCTCAGTGATAGGCACTTACTTGATGATGGCTAGAACAATGACTCAACCTTCTATCGCTCCCTATGGATCATGGAAATCTCCCATTACGTCCGATTTGATTGTGGCAGGCACAATCAGCCTGGGGCAGATCATGCTTGATGGAGATGACATTTATTGGAGCGAGATGCGACCTACCGAGGCAGGACGCAATGTAGTGGTGCGGCGATCGCCTGATGGCACGACCACTGACCTGACTCCCACTCCGTTTAACGTGCGGACGCGGGTGCATGAATATGGAGGAGGTGCCTATGTGGTCGCAGATGGAGTCCTCTATTTCTCAAACTTTGCCGACCAGCGGCTCTATCGTCAACAAGCAGGGGATGACCCCCAACCTCTCACTCCGGCGATCGCGCTACGGTATGCCGATGCGGTGGTGGATACCTCTCGTCAACGCTTACTGGCAGTGCGCGAAGACCATACAGGTGAAGGGGAATGCGTCAATACCATCGTTGCGGTTGCAGCCATCCCAACGGAGTCACTGGATGGCGGACAGGTGCTCGTGTCGGGCAGCGATTTTTACAGTTCCCCGCGTCTCAGTCCCGATGGGGCTTACCTGGCCTGGTTAAGTTGGAATCACCCCAACATGCCGTGGGATGGCACCGAACTCTGGCTGGCTCCGGTTCAGCCTGATGGCTCTTTAGGAGAAGCCCAAAAGATTGCGGGGGGCTTGACCGAGTCAATCTTTCAGCCAGAGTGGTCGCCCGATGGAGTGCTTTATTTCATTGGCGATCGCACAGGTTGGTGGAATCTCTATCGCTATCGCGTGGGCACTGCTAACAACTCAGTTGAGCCAATTTGTGAAAAATCAGCCGAGTTTGGGATGCCTCACTGGGTGTTTCGCATGTCTACCTATGGTTTTGAATCCGGTGACAGCCTGATTTGTACCTATGTTGAGAATGGCATTCAGCATGTCGCTCGTCTCAACACCAACACGCTGGAGTTAACAGAAATTCCTACTCCTTACGCCAGTATTGGCGGCGTGCGAGTGTCGCCAAAGCACCTAGTCTTTGGCGGAGGTTCTCCCACGGCTCCTGGGGCGATCGCTCGTCTAGATCTCGCCACGGGTGAGGTAGATGTCATGCGCCGCTCTAGTGAATTGGCGATCGATCCGGGATATTTATCAGTGCCAGAGGTACTTGAGTTTCCCACGGAGCACAGGTTGACCGCCTATGGCATTTATTACGCTCCCAAAAATAAAGATTACACTGCCCCCGCAGGCGATCGCCCTCCGTTGTTGGTCAAAAGTCATGGAGGCCCAACCGCGGCCACATCTGCCAACTTCAACCTCAGCATTCAATATTGGACGAGTCGCGGCATCGCTGTGTTAGATGTCAACTATGGCGGCAGCACAGGCTATGGGCGGGCTTATCGCGAACGGCTCAGAGACAATTGGGGCATTGTCGATATCGACGATTGTGTGAACGGAGCCAAGTACCTCGTTGATCAAGGCTTAGCCGATGGCGATCGCCTCTGCATTGATGGCGGCAGTGCAGGCGGATATACCACACTTGCTGCGCTAACATTTCGGCAGGTGTTTAAAGCTGGAGCCAGTTATTACGGTGTCAGCGATTTAGCGGCTCTCGCTCAAGACACCCACAAATTTGAATCGCGCTATTTGGATGGACTGATCGGGCCTTATCCCGAAAGAGCCGATCTGTATCAAGCGCGATCGCCCGTTCACTTTGTCGATCGCCTCTCATGTCCTGTGATCTTCTTCCAGGGCGACGAAGATAAAATCGTGCCCCCCAACCAAGCCGAGATGATGGTCGATGCGCTCAAAGCCAAGGGATTGCCCGTTGCCTATGTGCTGTTTAACGGGGAACAACACGGCTTCCGCAAAGCAGAGAACATCAAACGCGCCCTCGATGGCGAACTCTATTTCTACGCCAAAGTGTTTGGCTTTGAATTAGCAGACGCAATCGAACCTGTAGCGATCGCAAATTTGTAAGAGGTTGTCAGCTTGTCAATCAATTTCACCCCCTACTTCATGATGTACAACTAATTTATCCTCATCCCAACCCTTCTCCTCCAGGGGAAGGGCGTTCAGGGACTCCAGTTCCCTCTCCGGTGGGTTATACCCATGCAATTTTTTAAGGCTACACATCTGACCCCTCCCAACCTCCTCTTGGCAAGGGGAGGTACCGCAAGCGGTGGGGTGTAATCTGTAGCAATAATTTCTAGAACTGGGATTACCAGTCCTCTTAGCCCCCTCAATTTCTAACGTTGGAGGATTTTGAGCCTTTGCCAAGGGTCTTGCCCCCACCCAAAACACCCGAACTTGGAACCGAGGTCACTGTACCGGCGATCGCCCTATAAGGAGTAGCCAGGTCACACCTCATCCAAAGAGCCACTATTTGATAAACCAGTCCTGTTTTGGGAGTCCTCACTTACCCTTTGGGTGATCGAGCTTGATCCAACGTTAGGATAGTTAAGCTTGCTCTTTCTGCAATTTGTTGACAGTTTCTTTGTTCAGTTATCTCGCTTAAGTTATCTCGCTGTGGACATCACACCTAAGTCAATCAAATTTTTGCAACAGCCCACCTCGACCGCATGGGTGCAACAGGCGATCGCCAATCTTGACATCGTGTTGCTCGATCACTCCCACTGTGAGCGCAAAGCCGCAGGAGTGGCACTAAATTTGATCTTCCGCTATCCCTCTAGCACCAAACTAGTAAGGCAACTTACCGCGATCGCCCAAGAAGAACTGGAACACTTTGAACAGGTTAACCAGTGGCTCGATCGGCGGGGTATTGCGTTGGCTCCCCTTTCTGCGCCGCCCTATGCCGCTGGTCTCAAAAATCAACTGCGACGACAAGAACCCAATCGAATGTTAGATTCGTTGCTGGTTTCTGGGTTAATTGAGGCACGCAGCCATGAACGCTTGGGCTTGTTAGCAAGTCACTGCCCCGACGCTGAATTGGCGCAATTCTATCGTGGTTTAATGGCATCCGAAGCCCGCCACTATGGTATCTATTGGGTATTAGCAACTACCTATTTCGACCGAGAAGCTGTAGAACAGCGTCTAGAACAACTGGCAACGGTGGAGAGTGAGTTGTTAGCAACCCTACATCCCGAACCTCGAATTCATAGTTAGATCGCTAGGTTGGTGTCAGGGACAGTTGCAGTTACAAGTGGCAGATAGTTGGGTCAGGGCGTTTCGCAAAACACCCTGACGAAATCATGTGTAGCAAAGCCAATTCACATGAGTATAAGTAAGCTTAGTTGCTGTAATAGAAACGTTCGTGCACCACTTTGCCATCTTGCCAGCGTTGCACTGCAACTTGAGTGTAAGTCAAACTACCCCATTCAGAGTGTGTGTAGTCCATGTCCCACTCTGAAATAATCAGATTATCGCCAAACGCGACCCCTTTTAGCTCTGCCTTACGAAATTCAACTAATTTCTTGAAGAAGTCTAATTCACGCTCTCGGTTTGCATCTTTGCCGATAGTAGGGGGGTTTGTATTCTCTTGCATTACTACATTGTCGGCGTAGTATTTTTCAAAAATATCCATGATTTTGCCCTGTGCAATCAGGCTTTGAATATCTTCAAAAACAGCTTTTAGATCGGTCGTCAGATCAGTTGTCATGACATTACTCCTGGGTGGTTAGTTAAGGCTGTAAGAAATTGAGACGGATAACTCAGGTATTCAGCGATACAAACTTGTTTGCTCTTGAAATGTTTGAGTTAAAACATTTCCTGAACTAGATATAGCACAATTTAGTTTTAAGGCAAACAGTCTGAGAAAAAATATTTCGTCTTAGGGCGTAGACCTAGAACATTGCTACAAAGCCCCATAAGCAGGGACAATAACGATCGCTACTGTATCGCCACTGTGTTGCTGTTTCACTCCCCAACCTGGATGCACCTGATTCAAGCTTTCAAGGCAAAATTTGATCTCCCAGCAAAATTTTGGATTATTGCGCTGATTGCGTTTATCAACTCCATCAGCTTTACGATCATCATTCCAACGTTGTATCCGTATGCAAAAGAGTTTGGACTGACCGACTTTCAAGCCAGTTTGTTGACCACCAGCTATGCGATCGCTCAGTTCTTTGCAACCCCTATCTTGGGACGATTTTCAGACTTTTGGGGACGCAAACCCTTGCTAATCATTAGTTTGATTGGTACAGTATTAGCCAACTTGGTCGCCAGTTATGCTTGGGTCGCATGGCTGCTGTTTGCTGCTCGTATTTTAGATGGGCTAACAGGCGGCAACACGTCGATCGCCAGAGCCATCATTAGTGACACGACCACACCCGCTGAACGCCCTAAAGCATTTGGCTTGTTTGATGCGGCCTTTCGGTTGGGGTTTGTGACTGGCCCAGCCATCAGTTTTTTTGCTCAAGGTCTGCCACCCTTTCCCGGTGTGTCTCCATTGGGCATGAGCTTTTTTGCAGGGGCAGTGATAGCGTTAATCACTACCCTATTAGCTCTATTTCTATTGCCTGAAACATTGCCCCAACGACGACCTTTGATCCTCGATTGGCATATTTTTGGCTTAGACAAAATTGTTCGCTCGGCTGTTCGTCCTACGTTAGGTCATGCTTTTTTGTTGACGTTCTTTACTGGATTCACATTCACTATCTTTACATTTGCGTTTCAACCTTTCTTTCTCAACATACTTCACCAAAATGCTCAAACATTAGCGATCGTCTTTACGATCATTGGTGTGGCTGGCGTGATTACTCAAGTTTTTGCGGTTGAGCCACTGACCAATCGTTTTAATTTAGCGGATATTTTGTCTGTTTCGATCGCTGTTCGAGCACTCATCTTTTTGTTGATTCCCGTCTTTCCAACCTTGTCTGCATTTGTTGTATTGGCGATCGCACTGGGAATCAGTAACTCTTACCCAATGCCGCTCATTAGCACGGTTTTGTCGTTGAATAGTGGCGATCGCGAACAAGGCGAAGTACAGGGCATTAATGCGTCTTACCTGAGCATTTCTAATGCTATGGGTCCAGCTGTTGCTGGCCTGTTAGTCACGATCAATTACAGTGTACCTTTTTGGATTACGGGAGTTTTGACGTTGTTAACAGCCTGGTATGCACTGAGCCTCAAATCTAACGCCAAGTGCAGCCAAGAGACTTGATCAATAACACCAAAATCCTACCGCACTGACCACTCCAATTTTAGACATCGGGATTAGGCAGGAATTCTGCAAATGAACGGTAAACTATCTTAAAGCAGGTTTTTTTAGAAAAACTAGGCAACAGTGTTTGTAGGACTTCATCATGGCAACTGTCAACGATAACTATCTCAAACTCAAAGCAGGCTACCTGTTTCCTGAAATTGCCCGTCGGGTTAACACGTTTGCAGCCGCTAACCCCGATGCCAAAATTATTCGGTTGGGCATTGGTGACGTCACTGAACCGTTGCCCGAAGCCTGCCGGACTGCCATGATCAAAGCGGTTGAAGAAATGGGCGATCGTGCTACATTTCAGGGCTACGGGCCAGAGCAGGGTTATGCCTGGCTGCGAGAAAAGATCGCCACTGATGATTTTCAAGCACGAGGCTGTGATATTGATGCCTCTGAGATTTTTATTTCAGATGGGTCTAAATGCGATACAGGCAACATTCTCGATATTTTTGGCAATGACAATATTATTGCTGTAACTGACCCCGTGTATCCCGTCTATGTCGATACCAATGTCATGGCAGGGCATACCGGGCCTGTGAATGAAGCAGGGGAATATGAGGGTCTGGTGTACTTACCCATCACGGCTGAAAACCACTTCACGGCTGAGATTCCAACCCAAAAAGTTGATTTGATTTATCTGTGTTTCCCTAACAATCCTACTGGCTCGGTTGCGACTAAAGAGCACCTCACAGCTTGGGTTGAGTACGCTAGAACACAGGGTTCCATTATCTTTTTTGATGCAGCTTACGAAGCGTTCATCACTGACCCTGAAATTCCTCACTCCATTTATGAGATTGAAGGGGCGCGAGAGTGTGCAATCGAATTCCGGTCTTTCTCCAAGAATGCTGGATTCACCGGCACCCGTTGTGCCTTGACCGTAGTGCCAAAATCCCTCCTTGCTAAAGCTGCCGATGGCTCTGACGTAGAGTTGTGGAAGTTGTGGAATCGTCGTCAAAGCACCAAATTTAACGGTGTGTCCTACATTGTGCAGCGAGGAGCAGAGGCCGTGTATAGCGCATCGGGCAAGGCTCAAACCCAAGCTCTTGTAAGCTTTTACATGGAGAATGCCAAAATTATTCGAGAGCAACTCACCGCTGCTGGGTTGCAAGTCTATGGCGGAGTGAATGCTCCCTATGTGTGGGTCAAAACTCCCAATAACCTGTCCAGTTGGGATTTCTTTGATAAGTTGTTGCACACGGTCAATGTCGTTGGAACGCCTGGTTCTGGGTTTGGTGCTGCTGGTGAGGGCTATTTCCGCATTTCTGCATTTAATAGCCGCGACAATGTGGAAGAGGCAATGCGACGTATCACCTCTACGTTTAAGGTTAATTAGGGCGATCGCTGTAGGGGCAAAGCATTCGTTAAAGGATGTCTGATAAGACACCCTTGTAGAAAGATCTTCCTAAAGGTGTACCGATTTAACTTGGCTTCGCGGCACATGATTTCGTCAGGCGTTTTGCGAAACGCTCCCACTCAGCTTCTGCCACAGTCAAAAATCAAATCGGCATTACAAGGCTATCTTACTGAATGCGTTGCTCCTACTCTACCTTAGGGTTCTATGCCGTTTCTCAAAGATTTCTTAGCCTGTTCAGTAGAACATGACAACAAGCTAAGGAAAAATTGCGAATGACAACTGATATTTCTCCCACCACCACCACCAAGCAAAAAGTGAATAACTCACTGCTGATTGGTGTTCTTTTGACAATTTTGGGGGTTGTGGCGATCGCCCTTCCTGCTTTTTCAACCATCGTTGCTGAAACTTGGATTGCTTTCATTCTCATTTCTGCGGGCGCAGGTAAGCTCGTTTATGCTTTTCAAACTCGCACTGAGGGGGGTTTTGTCTGGAAATTGTTACTGGGCATCCTCTATGTCGCCACTGGCTTAATGCTGTTTGTCTATCCTCTAACAGGGGTACTGACTATTACTTTGTTGCTAGGTGGCTTCTTGCTGACAGAAGGGGTATTTGAACTGATCCTGGCATTTCGTTTGCGTCCCCAACACAACTGGACATGGGCATTAGCTAACGGTATTGTCACGCTTTTGTTGGGTATTTTTGTTTGGTTCCAATGGCCGTCTAATGCACCCTGGTTGTTAGGAACTTTGGTCGGTGCTAGTGTTCTCTTCACTGGAATCTCGCGCATCATGCTGTCGCTCAATGCTCGTTCCGCGATCGATGCTTCTAATCAAGTGGTAGGAGACCCCAATTAAACTCAAGGGTTTAGATCCCCGGTTTCTCGTTGAAACTGACCGAAAGGTGCCTCATTATATCTCTAGAAACCGGGGATCTGGATATAGTCGTACATAGGGTTTAATAAATTATTGTCTTGAGAGTTTGCATGGCAACTTATTTGGTCACAGGTGCAAATCGCGGCATTGGCTATGAATATTGCCGCCAACTGCAAGCACGAGGAGAGCATATTATTGCAGTTTGTCGCATTGCCTCTGAGGAATTGAGCCAGTTGGGGGTGCGCGTTGAAGAAGATATTGATCTAACCTTAGAGGCATCCGTGAGAGAGTTGTGCGATCGCCTCAAAGACACTCAAATCGATGTGCTGATCAACAACGCAGGCATTGCCAAGCGGGTCACACTTGATGATCTGGATTTTGACAGCATTCGAGAACAGTTTGAAACCAATGCGATCGCTCCTTTGCGGCTCACCCAAGCTCTATTGCCACAACTCAAAGCTGGTTCTAAGATTGCGCTGATGACCAGTCGGATGGGGTCGATCGCTGACAACACCTCTGGTGGTTCCTATGGCTACCGCATGTCAAAAGTGGCCTTGTCGATGGCGGGCAAATCGCTGTCTCATGACCTCAAGCCCCAAGGAATAGCGGTAGCGATTTTGCATCCTGGTTTGGTGCAAACTCGCATGACAAATTTCAACACTAATGGCATTACACCAGAGGAATCGGTGAAGGGGTTATTGACTCGAATTGATCAGTTAACGTTGGAGAATTCAGGTACGTTTTGGCATGCCAATGGTGAGGTGTTGCCCTGGTAAAGCCAGTCGTATTATGGGTTGAGATATCAGCGATCGCTCCTATTCTGCGGAATCCATAATCGTTGATCGGTGGCGAAAACTCGATAGGGTTGTCGTTTGAAGCTCAGGTTTAGAGTTCCAGTCAGATTTAAGACAACCTGATTGTGGTTTGGCACTCCTCCAACTACAGTTAAAACTTCTCCATCAATATATAGCAGTCCTAAATCATTTGTGAAATTAGGAGGTTGTGAGAGTCGCACCCCTCCGGGGTGCGACTCTCACAACCTATTTAGGATTGCTATAGTTGAGGTTTTTAGATAGGTTCCTCATCACGTCTTAATATTTGTACCTTCAAATCTAACCTATTGATGAGGGTTCTTCCTTCCTCTAGACATCACAGTTTGGGATAGTTAAAGTTTTATAGCTATAACTGCATCTAATAGGGTGAAGGTAAGTCAGAGAACTCCCCCAGAATCAGTGTTTGAGCCATTGTCTTTGTCCTAAGCTGTCTGACCAAAGCTGTAAAGAATGTTTTTATTAGCAGAAATAGCCTCTATTCAACATCAGGTTAGCTCTGAATTCTCACATATTTCTAAATACCCTCAGGTATCTACTTCCCGATGTCTTTTTAACTTGAACTATTGGCTTGGAAAGAACTCACCTACTCATTCTTGTAAGAGGTTATCATGGGCCAAAAAACTAAAGTTTTAATGATTGGCATCGATGCAGCTGATCAAAGACTCATTCGTTTATGGGCAAGAGACGGGTTATTGCCAACCTTTAAAGCATTATTAGAACAAGCTACGTGGGGAATTACAAACAATCCCGTTGGTTTTTACGTTGGAGCTGTGTGGCCTTCATTCTCAACGGGGTTATCTCCCATACGACATGGGCGATATTGTTACACTCAGCTGGGGTTAGGCAGTTACAGAACCTTTAAAACTCAAGTTACAGACGTTAAAGGAGAACCGTTTTGGAAGACCTTGAGTGATGCAGGTCGGCGAGTAGGCATCATTGATGTTCCTAAAACGTTTTTAACGCCCAATCTCAATGGCATTCAAATTGTGGATTGGGGAACACATGATCCCGACTTTATTGGGCGATTATATACCTATCCAGAGACCTTAGCGGCTGATATAGAAAACCAGTTTGGGCGAGATCCAGTTGGAGATTGCAACACAATCTCTCGAACTGTCGAAGGATATCGTCAGTTTAGAGACAACTTGATTCATAGAATTGAAGCTAAAACAGCCCTATCTAAACATTTTCTAAATCAGGAAAATTGGGATCTGTTTTTAACGGTTTTTAGTGAGAGTCATTGTGTTGGTCATCAATGCTGGAATTTACATGACCCACACCACCCTAGGCACCAATCTGATGTTGTTCAGTTGATTGGAGACCCCCTTTTAGCGGTCTACCAAGCCCTCGATAAGGCAATTGGTGAACTTTTAGCTGAGGTTAATCCAGATACCCACGTTTTCATTCTTGCCAGTCACGGCATGGGCCCACACTACGATGGCACTTTTCTGTTAGATGACATTCTTTGCCGTTTAGAGAACATCAAAGTCTCCGCTGCAAAACAGCAGTTTGCTAAGGTTCTTAACACAAACTTAGAGGAAGCAGCAGGATTAGGTTGGCTTCTGAAACCTCTGAAACAGACTGTTTGGAGTCCATTACGCGATCGCTTCTGGAAAAGTGATAAACCACTTCGCAAAGCGATGGCAGAGCCTGATGCCAGCCAACGCAAGTGTTTTACAGTTCCTAACAATGACGTCTATGGGGCGATCCGAATTAACCTTGTGGGGCGTGAGCCAAACGGACAGATTTATCCAGGTGCGGAGTATGACCACTTCTGTGAACAACTCACCTCTGACTTAACGGAAATTATCAACTTAGATACGGGTAAACCATTAGTCAAACAAGTCCTACGCACTGCGGAACTTTATCAAGGAGAGTGTTTAGATACATTTCCTGATTTGTTAATCGAATGGAATCGAGAAAAACCCATTCAACGTGTAAGCTCCCCTAAAATAGGCATGCTTGAGAAGACATTTGCAGGGGTGCGAACTGGGGATCACCAGCCCAATGGCATGTTTTTTGCCGTAAGCTCAGCTATGCAGCCCGGTCAGTTAGAGCATGGAATCTCAGTTACAGACTTTGCACCAACGATTGCTGACCTGTTAGAGGTGCCTCTACCCGATGTCGATGGTCAATCCATCTTGGATCAGCATCGTTCAATGAGTAATCCTCATTATTCACTCACTTGATCTTTACTATTCCTTCGCCAATTATTCCAATTAAACGAATACTCTAGAGGAAAGGGTTAAACAAACCCCAACTCCACAGTAAGAGAAAGACGGACAGTATCGCGGGGGCTGATTACTGTCCGTCTTTCCGTGGGGGCGTGAAGATTACCTCAATCGAATGGTGCTCCATTTCGGGAGACCTCCCAACAATTTTGCAGAATATATTCTAAAAAAGTGCCCTTAACCGCATTTCTACTCTGCTAAGCCGCCTCACATCTAGCTAGAAATGCGTCATTGTGTTTAGCATGACATCATCAAACCGCTAATCCTGGTGAAATATATTTAGTTGATATGTTGGCGATCGCCAATTGCAGGTACTATTCAACTAACTCAACTATTTTCTCGGTGCTCTGGCATATTTTGTTGAGTGCTGTTCGCTAATGCCGTTACAGCATTAGAATTGGTACTCAAGGCAACAATTAGAAACATTCGTTTCTCGTATACTCATCATTAATCTTTAGAGGCTACGACCACTTGGCACTGTGCGTTTCAGGGTTTTCTGCCAGCTTTCTTTAACAGCAGCCACTTCCGTGATAAAGATCCGGAAACGGTCTAAACCTCAAGGAATCAGAGAAATCAGGGGTGCATTTCTCTCAAGGTAGAAAACCATTTCTCATGAAAGACGACGAAAAATCGAAAGAGCAGTTAATTAGTGAACTATCTGTTTTGCGCCAAAAGGTTGCTGAACTGGAGGTGCTAGTTGGCGATCGCCAAATCATAGAGCAAGAACTAAAACAGCTCAAAGCTGATCTTGAGAGCGAGGTGGCAGAACGAACAGCCGCGTTGCAAGGTTCTAATGAGCAACTCGTCGCTGAAGTCGCAGAACGCCACCAAGCAGAAGAGGCACTCCGGGCTACTAAAGATCAGCTAGAAGCAATCCTAGAAGCCATTCCGGGCATTGTGTCTTGGATTAGTTCAGACCTGCATTATTTGGGTGTCAACCGCTATCTAGCAGGCACCTACGGATTAGAGCCAAATGCTTTTGTGGGACAAGACATTGGCTTCTTGCAATCTAGTTCTCAATTTACAGAATTTGTTCGAGCTTTCTTTGAGAGTCCTTCTGAAGACACGTTTCAGGAAGTGCCTGCCACAGTGCATGGCGTGATGCGTAACTTTTTGATCGTCATGAAGAAGTACGATCAGGGACGGGCCGCCTTTGCCGTAGGCATTGACATTACTGAAAGACATCGGGCAGAGCAAGCCTTGCGCGAGGCAGAAGAAAAATATCGCAGCATTTTTGAGAACGCCATTGAAGGGATCTTCCAAACCACCCCTGACGGCTATTATCTCAGTGCTAACCCCGCCCTCGCCAGAATTTATGGATACGACTCCCCCGAAGAGTTAGTCGCCAATCTAACCAGCGTTCAGCAGCAACTCTATGTTGACCCTAAACGTCGCTCTGAATTTATCCGATTACTGCAAGAAAATGATGCGGTAGTAGGGTTTGAATCTCAAGTCTATCGACGGGATGGCTCCCTTACCTGGATTGCTGAAAATGCCCATGCAGTTAGAGACACCGATGGCAATCTGCTGTATTACGAAGGAACTGTCGAAGACATCACCGAGCGCAGACGAGCCAAAGAAGCCCTCCAGCGGATCAATGAAGAGTTAGAGATCCGGGTTGAAGAAAGAACGGCTGCCCTTAAAGAACTCAACCGTCGGTTAGTGATTGAGATTGCTGAACGACAACGCGCGGAAGCGGCTCTGCGAAACTCAGAAGCTGAACTGCGGGCACTCTTTGCCGCAATGACCGATGTGATCACAGTCTTTGATGCTCAAGGACGCTATCTCAAAATGGTCGCCACTAACTCTGAGGTGCACTATAAACCAGAGGTTGATCGAGTTGGCAAGACTGTTTATGACGTTCTGCCGTTGCCTGTTGCCAATCTTTTCTATAAACAAATTCAACTCGCACTCACAACTGAGCAAACAGTCACCCTGGAATATAGCCTCCCGGTGAGCAATCTGATCGATTCTGAACCGACCGATGACCAGCCGACAGAACGTTGGTTTGTCGCTAATATTTCGCCGTTGCCCGATAACTCAGTCATTTGGGTAGCTCGTGATATTACTCAACGCAAGCAAGCCGAAGAAGCTCTGCGGGAGGCAGAGGAAAAATATCGTGGCATCTTTGAGAATGCGGCGGAGGGAATTTTTCAAACTACCCCAGATGGCCGCTATATCAGCATTAACCCGGCATTGGCGCGGATGTATGGCTATGACTCTCAGGAGGAGTTAATTACTCACCTGACCGATATTGAAACCCAACTCTATGTTGATCCTAACCGTCGTGCCGAATTTGCCCAGTTGTTAGAACAGTACGGTTCGGTTTTCAATTTTGAATCCCAGTTCTATCGCAAAGATGGCAGTATCATCTGGACCTCTGAAAATGCTCGTGCGGTCAGAGATGAAGAGGGTCAATTGCTCTACTATGAGGGCACTGTTGAAGACATCACCAAACGCAAGTTGGCCGAAGAAGCTTTGCGAGAATCGGAGGCCAAAGAACGGGAGCGATCGCAGCAACTGGCTAAAGCTCTGATCGAGTTACAACAGGCTCAAACTCAACTGGTTCAAAGTGAGAAAATGTCGAGTTTGGGACAGTTAGTCGCAGGGGTGGCTCACGAAATTAACAACCCAGTTAATTTCATCTACGGCAACTTAGCCTATGCTACCCGCTATACCAAAGACCTGTTAGAGCTATTAGAACTCTATCAAACAGCGACACCAGAGCCAGAGCCAGAGATTCAAACCAAGTCTGAGGCAATGGATCTGCCCTTTATCATGGGAGACTTGCCTCGTCTGATGGCGTCGATGCGAGTCGGGGCCGAGCGCATTTGCGAAATTGTGCGATCGCTACAAAACTTCTCTCGGTTAGACGAAGCCGAGTTGAAACTCGTTGATGTCCACGAGGGTATCGACAGCACGTTGATGATTTTGCAACACCGCACCAAAGCAGAGGCAAATCGTCCAGCCATTCAAATTATCAAAGATTATGGGGAGTTGCCTCAAATCAAGTGCTCAGCGGGACAACTCAATCAGGTGTTTATGAATATCTTTAGCAATGCTATTGACGCCTTAGAAGAAAACCTGAAGTATGTCATCCTCAACTCTGACTTGGATCATGCAGATGAAACAACGCCCAGTCGAGGACGGAACCCGATCAAATTAAAGACTAATAATCACAAAGTCAAAACCCATTTCACCCCTACGATTACAATCCGGACTCAAGTCTGCAACGAGAGCCACGTTTCTGTCTCGATCAAAGACAATGGCCCAGGCATGACTCAAGAGGTGCTCCAGCGAGTCTTTGATCCTTTCTTTACAACCAAGGAAATTGGCAAAGGCACGGGGCTAGGAATGTCTATCAGTCACCAAATTGTGGTTGAGCGTCATGGTGGGCAGATTCGCTGTCAATCCACACCAGGAGATGGGGCAGAGTTCATCATTGAGCTTCCGATTCAGCCATCAACCGCAAAATAACTCCTCTATTGTTACTCCAAGGGGATTGCCCGCTACTTACGGGCTGTTGGCAGTTAAAAATCGCTATATGTCCAGCAGATCTCTAAGTTTATCGAGCTGGCCTTACAGGGACTGATTTTGCAGAAGCCGACTTGGCAGGAGCAGATTTTGCATCTTTCATTTGAGCCAACATTTTCTCAAAGCTCAAGGCAACGACACTCACCGTCACAATAATAATGCCAAGCCACTGAACCCCTTGTAGGGCAGTACGAGGACTGGGAGTAATAAAAAATGCTAAGAGGGCTGTCAAAACAGGTCCACTCGATGCCACGATGGCTGCCCGTGCTGGCCCAATCAGACCCACCCCAAAGTTATTTAGCAAATAACCTAGGAAAGTCAATGTGCCTAACACAATGCCCCCGGCAATGAAGCCCAGTTGACCATCCGGTAAAACTCGTGGTCCCAATGGCAGCAACAAACTAAAACTCGTAAGCACAAAGATAGTAAAGAACTGAATGACACTGACGGGAACCGGATGGAGCTTACATTTGAAGCTGATCTGCATGAACAGGAGATAGAAGGCAAAGAAAACGCCAGAAGTAACGGCACAACCTACTCCTAACCAGGAAATATTGGTGGTTGCTGCCAGTTTAGGAAATGCGGTTAATATGACGCCAGACAAGATGGCAAACATCACCGTCCAGCGTAGGGGAGTGGGGCGATCGCGAAAGAGCAGCCAGGCCAAGGGCACTACGACGATCGGGTACATAAACAGAATGGTTACAGCGACTCCAGGCCCCACCTGGGCGATCGCAATGTAGATCAGAATTTGTGAGAGAAATAGGAAGAATCCACTACTTACCACACTAAACTGCAATTGGCGATTACCAGAGACAAAGAACGATTTGATCGCCTTCCAAGCAGGCGGATAAAACCGAGTGGCTAGAGCGGCAATTAGAGGAAGCACAATCAACATCCGCACCCACAAGATCCACAGCGAGTTTCCCAGGCTGTTGAGCTTGATATATCCACCCAAGTTCAACACTCCAAAGATGGCACTGGGATTGCCAATAATACCCACAACCACGTTATGCAGCGACAGGGCGATCGTTGATAACAAAATCAGCACAAACCCTAATTGAAATTCAGACCACTGTTGTGGGCGGGCAGGCGATCGCCCTGAAACTGGCGGCTCAGGGGCGATCGTCGGGGAAACAGGGAGAACCGTAGGCATTTCAGGTCGCGCTGGGTCAACAGCAGAGGGATAAGCCGACGCTACACCGTTTGTGCGATAGCCATTAGCAGGAGGAATAGAAGTGCCATTTAGGGGGCGAGGTGCTGTCTCTGACTGCAACTGTTGACTGAGCCGATTAACCAACGCTTGCAAAATCGCCTCGCCTTGCTGTTCGAGGGTTTGCATCCGATTAATTTGCTGTGACAACGAACTCTGATAACTGTTGAGGTCTTGCCGCAGTGAGTTCATCGTGCGGTTTAGCGTCGTATCGATAGAAGACAACACTTGATAGGCATTGTCATTTGCCCCACCATTGCCAGGAGCAGTCGATACATTAGATCCAGGCTTGGCATAGGGATCACCCTGATGCACGCGTTGCACCAACAAGGTTTGCAGGTGAGCCGCCAGTGCCTGAGCCAGTTGTTTTGCCCATAGTTGTTGTTGTGCCAACTGTTGCCGGGTCAACAGAGTGTGTTGCTCAGACTGCAATATTTCATGTTGAGCTTGCAGTTTTTCAATTTCATTCAGCAACTGGGATTTTTCGGTTTGGAGTCGCTTGACGTCTTGAGTTAACTGGACAACTAGATCATGCTGCAATGTCTTTAAATCCTGCGTTACTGCCTTTAAAACAGTTTCCGCAGAGTTTAGCTCTCCTGAGGCAGAGTATTCGGGTAAATCGTCCAGTCGCCCCATTAGTGTGCAACCCCTCGCTTATTCACTAAAATTACTTGAATGACTTGGCTTGTTATGAATGCAATCAAAACCCTGAATCAGAATTGCGATTTGCTAGCACTAACGCGATGATATCTCTGAAATCTCACAAATTGCTAAATATTCTACTCAATAAAATTGGCAATTCAATCAATTGGCGATCATTTGCGAGAAAATAAATATTGATTTTTATGAAGCACCCCTGTGTTTGTTGCTCAGTTATTGGATATGCGTCAATGTAATTCAGGTTGCTCCTACCTTCTGAGTTACTTTTGCCGCCTATGATGCAGGGAGTGGCACTTCAGAAAAAGATCTTGCTGTCATTTCTAAATCCCATTCTCTATTCTGCACAAATGCTTAGTCATAATTGACATCACCCTGGTGCTCCAAAGACATGGTAAGGTGCAAAAACAAACGGCTTAGTCAAACCGTTTAATCAGGAGTGGGGTGCAATGGTTTAATCCACTTAACTTTTTAACCTTAATATTAGTGTTCCTAATTTTTTAATGACCTCGTGCCTTTTTGCGGCTCTAGCACTCTGATATGACAGCTAACCCTAAAATTATTGTCTTAGATGATGACCCTACTGGGTCTCAAACGGTTCACAGTTGTTTGCTGTTAACCCGTTGGGATGTCGAAACGTTGCGCATTGGTTTAGCAGATGAGGCACCCATCTTTTTTATCTTGAGCAACACACGAGCACTGACCCCGACCCAAGCTGACGCGGTGACTCGTGAAGTGTGTCGTAACTTAAAGCAGGCGATCGCCCTAGAAGGAATTGACGAATTTTTGATTGTCAGTCGCTCTGACTCAACCTTAAGGGGGCACTACCCCGTTGAAACTGATGCGATCGCCCAAGAGTTGGGTCCCTTTGATGCCCACTTTCTGACCCCTGCTTTCTTTGAGGGAGGACGCATCACCCGCGACAGCATTCACTATCTGATCGTCAATGGTGTAGAAACTCCTGTACACACTACGGAATTTGCCCGTGACTCAGTCTTTGCCTTTAGTCACAGTTACTTGCCCGATTACGTAGAAGAAAAGACTGGGGGACGTATTCCTGCTACATCTGTAGAGCGGTTTTTGCTAGCAGAGGTGCGAGCAGGTAGTTTTGATCGTTTGATGCACCTCAAAGATAATCAGTGTGGTGTGGTCGATGCTGAAACTCAAGCCGACCTCAATCAGTTTGCTAGTGATATCCTAGCGGCAGCGGCTCAAGGCAAGCGGTTTTTGTTTCGCAGTGCAGCCAGTTTGCTCACCGCTCTAGCTGCCTTACCGCCTCAACCCATCGCCCCTAAAGACATGGCAACCTACACCCGTGATGGCAAAGCCGGAGCGGTGATCGTCGGTTCCCACGTTAAAAAAACAACGGAGCAATTGGAGCATCTCTTACAAACAGAGGGAACCGTAGCGATCGAAATCGATGTGGTGCATTTGTTAGATGAGTCGATCAGCCAACGAGTTGCCCTCTTAGAACACACCCTCCAGCAAGTACACACCGCTCATACGAATGGCAAAACTCCAGTGGTGTTTACAAGTCGTCAGGAGTTGACCTTTCCTGACATCCAAACTCGGCTAGACTTTGGCACGGCTGTGTCGCAACTATTAATGGATGTGGTGCGGGGGTTGCCTACGGATATCGGTTTTTTGATTAGTAAAGGTGGCATTACCTCTAATGATGTTTTGAGCCAGGGGCTAGCCCTGACCACTGCTCGTTTGTTAGGGCAGATTTTACCAGGATGCTCTATTGTCCGCACTCCCGCCGATCATCCCCAATTTCCTAATCTACCCGTGGTTTTGTTTCCCGGAAATGTGGGCGATCGCACCGCATTAGCCGAGACATATCTGCGCCTCAATCGAAAAAACTAGAATCTGCAAAAGACAAACGTTAATTTTTTTGTCTAATCGCGACTTGACTACTAATATGAGTAGTTAACTTAGCTCCATCAGTGCCCAACGACTTGACGACGACCGCATGAATCCTGACACTTCTGCACCCGCCCCAATCGCTCCGATTTCTCAACCCCTACCCGAAGTTAACCCTCACTTACAAGTCCGATTTAAGAGTGAGGGGGGTCGGTTGTTGCTCTTGCTGCCTCCAGAACCCGAAGAAGAAACTCCTTTGACCACCACATGGGCAGATGTGTGGCAACAACTTAAACAGCGTCTCAACGCGGGCGATCGCTTTTGGCAACCCAACACCGCTGTTCACCTGGTTGCTCGTGATCGATTGCTCGATGTACGCCAGATTCAAGCGATCGCAGATGCCCTCAACGATGCCCAACTTCATCTCAAACGAGTTTATACCAGTCGTCGTCAAACAGCGGTTGCAGCTGTTACCATCGGATATTCTGTAGAACAACACTCCCCAATTGCCCACCTCAACCAACCCCCTGAGTCAGGGCAAGCACTTGCCGATCCACTCTATATGCAAACAACACTGCGATCGGGCATGGAGATCCGCCATCCTGGTACAGTGGTTATTCTGGGAGATGTCAACCCTGGCAGTTCGATCATTGCAGATGGCGACATCCTGGTGTGGGGCAACTTGCGGGGTGTGGTGCAAGCGGGTGCAGTCGGTAATAGTCGTTGTCTCATCATGGCTCTGCGAATGGAGCCAACTCAGATTCGGATTGCCGATCAGGTGGCACGGGCACCCGAAATGCCACCTGACCAATATCATCCTGAAATTGCCTACGTCTCTGCCGAAGGGATTCGCATCGCCAAGGTCTCCGATTTCTCCCGCACTCGATTACTTAACCATTTGAGTTAAGCCGCGATCGCCAGTTATTCAATATTTCCCTCTGCTCTTAACGTTAATTTTGTTATTCATTCCACCCAAATCATGAGTCGCATCATCGTTGTCACATCTGGTAAAGGCGGGGTTGGCAAAACAACTTGCACTGCCAACTTAGGCATGGCTCTCGCTCAGCGTAACCACAAAGTTGCAGTTGTGGATGCCGACTTTGGTCTGAGAAATCTAGACCTGCTGTTGGGTTTAGAAAATCGCATTGTCTACACAGCCGTCGAAGTTTTGGCAGGAGACTGTCGTCTGGAACAAGCTCTGGTTAAAGACAAACGTCAACCTAATCTAGCACTGTTACCTGCGGCTCAAAATCGCACCAAAGAGGCAGTCAGCCCTGACCAGATGAAGCAGATTGTCAACACCCTGGCAGAGTCTTTTGACTTTGTCTTGATTGACAGTCCTGCTGGCATTGAGATGGGTTTTCAAAATGCCACCGTAGCGGCTCAAGAATCACTGATTGTCACAACCCCCGAAATTGCCGCTGTGCGAGATGCCGACCGCGTCATTGGCTTACTCGAAGCTAACAATATTAAAAAGTTGAATCTCATTGTCAATCGGCTCAAACCAGCAATGGTGCAAGAAGACATGATGATGTCAGTCAAAGATGTCCAAGAAATTCTAGCTATTCCTTTGATTGGGGTGATTCCAGACGATGAGCGGGTGATTGTCTCGACCAATCGAGGAGAACCTTTAGTTCTATCTCAAACTATCTCTGTAGCTGGCATCGCTTTTAGCAACATCGCCCGCCGCTTAGAAGGGGAAGCCGTTCCCTTCATTGATTTGACGGCTACTCATGACGATCTCTTCTCTCGCCTTCGTCGTCTCTTTCGGTCGTCAAACAAGTAACGGCTTGTTGCCAGTTGTGTCTTCAATTTCTTTCTGCCACCTCACCCCCTGTCAAGCGTTCCATGCTCCATGAACTCCTCGAACGGCTCTTCCCCCGCCCTAACACCACTCCTAGCAGTCGTGAGCAAGTCAAACAGCGTTTACAAATCGTGTTAGCCCACGATCGCGCTGATCTGCCTCCCGCTCTGGTCGAAAAGATGCGGCAAGAGATTCTAGAGGTGGTCGCTCGATATGTCGAAATTGACCCTGAAGAATCAGAATTTCTACTGGAAAATAACCAACGGGCAACTGCATTAATTGCCAATTTACCGATCCGGCGAGTTAAAGCCGAGCTTTAAGGTAGGCGATCGCCTACCCTACTCCCTAATGACCACCATTCAAATAGGGAATACTAAAGATACCTGTTGTGGTCACTTAGGTGCTGTAGATGGCAAACGCGGAACATCTGTCTTTGCTTCAACAAGGGATTGAAACCTGGAACCATTGGCGTGAAGACTATGCCGACATCAACCCAAACTTGAGTCAGGCAATCCTCAATCAAACTAGCTTTAGAGAAGCAATCCTAAGTTGTGTCGATCTCACGGAGGGCATTCTTGACCACGCCGATTTTTGCATGGCAAGTCTGCGCAAGGCAAATCTTAAACGGGCTAACTTGATGGAGTCGGTATTCTATACCGCTGATTTAAGTGAAGCCGATCTACGAGAGGCAAATTTAAGTGCAGCCGATCTGCGTGAGGCAAATTTAACCGATGCTGATCTGAGACATGCCAATCTCTCTAGAGCCATCCTATGCACGGCTAACTTAAAAGGCACAAACCTGCGAGAAGCAAACCTCAAAGCAGCAAACCTGAGTTATGCTACCTTGAGTCATGCTGATCTCTGTATGGCAAACCTCAACCGAGCTAACCTGAGTCGTGCCGATTTAAGACAGAGTAATCTCTATACTGCTAACCTCAGTCAAACAACACTCTATGCCGCCAACCTCAGTTGGGCAGACCTGCGAGAGGCAACCCTGAGCCAAGCCAATTTACGAGAAGCTGATTTTCGCAATGCAAACCTGAGTATTTCCGTTTTATGTATTGCCAATTTAATTGGGGCAACCTTATACAACGCCAACTTGAGCAAAGCGAATTTGAGTTTGGCAAACTTATGTATGGCAAACCTCAGTCATGCCAACCTTAAAGGAGCCATTTTAATTGGGGCAAATTTAATTGGGTCAAATCTCTATCAAGCTGATTTGAGTGGCAGCATTCTCAGCGAATCTGACTTAAGGGAGGCAACCCTCAACGAGGTCAACCTGACGGGTGCTAATTTGATTCGAGCAAACTTGGTAATGACCAACCTTAGCCGAGCCAACCTGTCAGGGGCAAACCTCAGTGGTGCCAATCTCCGACAAGCAAACTTGTGGGAAGCCAATTTAACAGGAGTTTGCTTAACGGGTGCAACTATGCCCGATGGCAAGATTCATGAATGAGGGTGTGGGGAATAGAGGGGTAATAGAGATCTAGCCTCCTCCCTTACTCCCTACTGCCCACTTCTTGCTTTAGAAACTGGTGTAGACAACTAAGATAGGTTGCAGGATCTTCCAACATCGGGAAATGAGCCGTATTAGGGATCACAATGTGCTGCACTAAAGGATTGAGTGTTGCGGCCTGCCGCCCCATATCAGCCGGAATAATCTGATCATATTGCCCAGAGATTAATAACGTGGGCACCGTTAATTGAGTAAATTCCTGTGGCATTACTTCCACTGCCCGTTTGCTCACAGCCGTATAGACAGTGCCCATTGCGGCTTCGTAGTCTGCCATCAAAAAATCATCGAGAAACGATCGACTAATAGCATTTGGCAGGGCATTACGGACAAACCGAGCCATAAATAGGCGAGAGACTCCAGGAATTGCAGAGAGCCATTTAGGTCGAAACGAGACGACGTAACCCCCAAATTTATAAAAGGCGTTAAACGCTTTTTCGTCATACTCAAAAATGCCACTACAGGTCAAGATGGCTTGCTTGACCCGGTGAGTATAGAGATTGAGAAAAAAGACCGCGATCGATGCCCCAGTAGAATGAGCGTTTAGATAAACCTGATCCAGCTCTAACTCGTCTAATAATGTTGCCAAATCATCAGCATAGGTTTCCAGTTCATAGCCAAGCGTTGACACGGCTTCTGGAATAGGTCGAGGCAGAGGCGATCGCCCAAAGCCACGCAAATCGTATAACAAACAATCAAAGTCTGATGACAGGGCTTGAGCTGTGCTTTCCCAATATCGTGCTGAACCTGCCCAACCATGCAGGAAAACCATGACAGGCTTAGTAGATGAGGGCGATCGCTCTGAATTGGTAGCCGTAATCCACTCGTAATAGTGGTCTACTCCTCGAATCGCAAGATAAGGCATCTGAATAAAATATCAATAAAACATGGTGAATATTGAGTTGAGTCCGATGAGACGGAACAACTCAACATTCTATCTTAAGCAGACTGATCTTAGGCTGATTCTGGCTTTGGCAGTGAGGAGGGGTGCAAAAGCAGTTCGGCTGTAGAACGCTTTTCAACCATTTCACGGGTAATGGTGCACCGAGTTACATCTTTACGAGACGGTAACTCGTACATCACATCCAGCATCAGCTCTTCTACAATGCTTCGCAGTGCCCTAGCACCCGTTTTGCGGCGATATGCCTCTTTAGCGATCGCCCGAACTGCATCTTGCTTAAACTCAAGCTGGACGTTGTCCATTTTCAGCAATTTTTGATATTGCTTCACGAGTGCATTGCGAGGTTCAGTCAAAATAGCCGTCAACGCATCTTCATCGAGCGGCTCAACCACCGCAATCACAGGTACCCGACCGATAAATTCAGGAATCATCCCAAATTTCACCAGATCGTCTGGTTCCAAATGCTTTAACACATCTGCCGCCCGTTTTTCTTTGGGTTGGTTTTCACCCGGTTGAATAAAGCCCATCGTCTTTTTGCCAATCCGCTGTTCCACGGCTTTGTCAAGGCCGACAAAGGCTCCGCCACAGATAAATAAAATATTGCTGGTGTCAATCTGAATGCAATCTTGGTAGGGGTGTTTGCGTCCGCCTTGCGGAGGAACGTTGGCAATCGTCCCTTCCAACATTTTCAGCAGAGCTTGCTGCACCCCTTCACCCGATACATCACGAGTAATCGACGGATTTTCACTCTTGCGGGCAATCTTATCAATTTCATCGATATAAATAATGCCACGCTGAGCTTCCTCAACATCTAGGTCAGCAACCTGCAATAATCGCAGCAAAATGTTTTCAACATCTTCACCTACATACCCTGCTTCAGTCAGGGTAGTGGCATCCGCTACCGCAAACGGCACATCTAGCATCTCAGCCAAGGTCTGAGCCAACAGAGTTTTGCCACATCCGGTTGGGCCAATCAGGAGAATGTTCGATTTTTGCAGCTCGACCGAATCCTCAATTTTTCCTTTTCCCTGAGTAAAACTGAGTCGTTTGTAGTGGTTATAAACCGCTACTGAGAGCACTTTTTTAGCCTCGTCTTGACCAATCACGTGCTCATCTAAATGCTTCTTAATCTCTCTTGGCTTGGGAATTTGATTGAGAGAAAAATGGGGCGATCGAGGCTGACGCTTCTCTGGCTGTTGCTCTCGGCGGGGGGAAGGCTGAGGAACCGTAGCACTTGAGTCAAACAACTCCTCATCTAAAATCTCATTGCAGAGGTCAACGCATTCGTCACAGATATAAACTCCTGGACCCGCGATCAGCTTACGAACTTGCTCTTGCGACTTACCACAGAATGAACATTTAAGATGGGAGTCGTATTTGGTCATAGTCGCCTCTTATTTCAATGCGGTGAGAGTCTCTCTAGCAGAAGGAAGTTCTTGCCGTGAGATAACCTGATCAATCAGACCGTAATTCTTTGCTTCCTCAGCGGACATGAAGAAATCGCGTTCTGTGTCAGCCTCGATTCGTTCTAGGGGTTGACCCGTATGATGAGCTAACAGCTCATTGAGTTTGCGCTTATGATACAAAATTTCTTTTGCTTGGATCTCAATGTCTACCGCTTGACCTTGAGCACCTCCAAGAGGCTGGTGAATCATGATCCGAGAGCTAGGCAAAGACAACCGTTTACCAGCCGTGCCACATGCCAATAGAAAAGCTCCCATGCTAGCGGCTAAACCGTAACAAATTGTAACGACATTAGGCTCAACAAATTGAATCGTGTCGTAAATTGCCATCCCCGCCGTGACGGATCCACCGGGAGAATTGATGTAGAGTTGAATATCTTTTTCAGGGTCTTCAGCCGCCAAAAAGAGGAGTTGTGCCACAACAGAATCAGCGACAGCATCATCAATTGGAGTTCCAATAAAAATGATGCGCTCTCGGAGTAAGCGGGAATAGATATCAAATACCCGTTCACCTCGCCCAGACTGCTCAACAACCATAGGAGGGAATGCATTGCTAACCCCGCCAGAGTAGAGGCTGTAAGGTTGCGCTGCGATGGTTGAGTCGTTCTCAAATTGGGAGAAAATCATAAAATCAAGGGAAGGCATGTCTAAGAACAAAGTGAGTTCAGGTTTGTAAACCTTGTGATGCCATATCCGACATTATGCCTCAACTGAATTAAGACTGGTTGGGAATCCAGGAAAAGCTACCAATTGGATGCGGATTGTTGCATTCATGTAACAAATCTCTGGCATTGGTGTATCCAGCGTAAAACGTTGATTTTACAGTAACACTGATGCGGTATATGACACCCCAAAGACTATATTAAGCATCTTCAGTTTCAGTGGGCTGGGATGAGGCAGCATCTGAATCAGCGTCAGTTGCCGCTTTGCTCTTAGTTGATTTTTTAGTCGATCGCGACGTTTTTTTGGCAGGTTCAGCTGATTTTTCAGTCTCAGATGCTGGGTCTACAACAGCGGCAGACGCATCCTCTGGCTCTGTTGCCTTTTTACCTTTGGTTGTTTTCTCAGGGCTGGGAGAAGGTGTCGCGACCACTTCTGGAGAAGATGCCTCTGGTTCAACAACTTCAACAACTGCCTCCACCGTAGTTTCAGATGCTGGGGTCTCATCTGGGGTTTCTTCAGGAGTCACCTCAGACGGCACCTCCTCCACCGCATCTCCGGCAAGACTTGGCTCTGTCACGGGTGGGGCTTCTTCAACAGGGTTGAGGGATCCTTCAGGAACCAATTCAAGGGTGGAATGTTGTTCTAACCAACCAAATACTTTCTCCTTGAGCAGGTCTTCTTCAACCACCTGCCGCAATCGGTTCATATCGACGTCTTGCCCAGCAAAATCATTGAGCATCTCCGTCACTTTGGCTTCGATCTCAGCTGGCTCAACTTTGAGCGATTCCCGCTTAGCGACTTCACCCAGTGCCATAGTGCGTTGAATCCGGGCGATCGCCTCTGGTCGAGATTGCTCCCGTAGTCGCTCCACCAGTTCTGGTGTAAACATTTGTTTAATGTCCATGCCCTGATTTTCAAGCCGCATTGCGGTCTGAGTCAGCATGTAGTTGATTTCTTGCTTGATCAGCGTCTCTGGCAGCTCAACCTCGACATGCTTGACCAACTCATTGAGAATGGCTTGCTCTTTGTTAGATTGAGTTTTTTCCTCAACTTCCTTCT
>JANRJA010000085.1:0-27672 GCA_033764315.1 Oculatellaceae cyanobacterium bins.114 | reverse complement strand
CACGCTACGAGCTTGTTTGAGGCTCTTCTCTAGCTGCTCCAAACTCTCAGTAATCTCTACCCTAAAAGGTCGTCCTGTCATCTCACTGTCTCTGATAGGTTCTACTCTTTAGTTTGGCGCATCTTCATATCTGATTGGTATTAAAGGGGGTTGAACGATCGCAATATCTGGCACTGGTTCCGAGTCATCGGGCAGGGTCACCGGTTTTGTTTCACGCACCGAGGCGCGATCGCCCAATAGCTGCCTCAGATAATCTGCTCCGTCGCTGCTGTAACAGGCATGGGGTTCCCGTTCCGGCGTCATGACAATAATGTCTCCCCGCAACAATTCCACAGGTTGGTCGTCCAGCAAGCCTGCATCGATCGCCGCATGATACCGATCCAGTGTCCATTTGTAGAGGGTGACAGTCATACCCGTTGCCCCAAATGCAATTCACTCAATTAAAAGACGATATGGTACCCCAGTAAGACTTTCCCCAGATCCCCGGTTGCTGTGACGCAAATCAGACTCCTTTGAGGAGGCTGAACGAGCAACCGGGGATCTAAACCTCTAAGTTGCACATCGCGTTATGGTTCATTATGGCATCGACCTATCCAGCTTTTACGACCCAATCGTTGGAGATGTCACAGATTGAGATTGCAACGGCAATCATAAAATGCCTGAGATTTTCTTAATTTGGCTTAGGCAATGTAAAGTCACTGTACGCCATCCTGTCTAAAAGTTCCCCACTGTTCTAATAGTTTCAACGCCATCTTGCAGCAAAATTACTCTCGGCTCACCGTCAGCCATCATCTCAATTCGATCTACCACAACTCTGCCATTGGCTAACGAGTCTCCAACCCGGACATACCGACTACTCTGTTCATTGGGGACTTGCACGATCGCGCTCACCACATCTCCAACTTGCACCACTCCAGTCACCACAATCGACTCAGCCAAACGATTGGGAGTGTTTGGAGGAATAGGTCGTGCAGCCACGGCTTGAGGTTGGGCAGAGGGCGATCTGGGTGGTAATGGCGCAGTGCGTACTGGCAACACTGTTGCTTGAGACGGAGCCGCAACTGGCGCAGCAGGCAAGATCGATGGGGCAGGGTTGGGGATGGGCACCGTCCGAATGACCGTAGGTGCTGGAGGAACAGGAACTAACAGCGGTGCGTTCCCCGGCACAACTGGAACAGGGGGCAATTGCTGCCCAGAAAGATTAACGCTGACTGACGGCAAATTACGTTGATCGGTTGCCAGATCTGTTGAAGTGGGGGCAGGAGACAACTCAGGAATCAAACGGGGCGGATTAGCTGCCGTATCTATTAATAGCTCTTGAAATGGCTTTGAAGCTAACTCTCCTGACCCTGCGACTGATGGAGATGAAGTAACCGCCACAGTCGGAGGAGCAGAGGACAAACTTACGCTGTGACCTGCACATCCCGCTAGGAGAACTATCAGCCCCAACAGACTTAACTGCGATCGCTGAAGTTTCATATCCATCACCTTTGAACCTTGATCACAGCGTAACCTTCATTGCAAAATGAAGGCATCCGTATGTTGAGGCCGTGATGTAACAAGCGGCATACAGATCAAGTCAACTAATTAAGTCAGAGAGTTAGTTGGAGGTACCACTTCCGACAGCAACTAACCGGCGTTGCTTAAGAGTTTGTAGTTCCTGCAATAGTGCTTCGGCTTCGGCTCTGAGATGCAACAATTCGACTTGGTGATCGACTTGATAAGGGAGTTTGACATCTCCAAGTAGAGCAGCAGAACGGACTGAAGGGGAGGAAACCGTTTGGGTCCCGGTTTCGGAGGGGCGGTCAGCCACCGCAGAATTAGAAACTTCCGATGAACGACTGGGCATTAGTACCTGACTAGTCATTAATACTCACTCACACAATATATGGAATTGTAACTTAAATCCCACCCTTGATTGTATTCCATGTATCGAATTGTGTAATTTTTACTGTGGCAATTTTACAACTGGCTATGGAATTGTCGATTGTCCAAGATTTCCAGGTATCGAGAGCCATTAGAGTTGTCATCTTCTACAGTTCCCAACTTTCATCCCTGAATCACGTCAGGATAAACTGAAGATCCGCTAGATGGTGTAGAAGTACTGTGACCCTAAGTTTGTCATCTCAAGGCTTGTCGTCCACTCAACACGGCATGATGTCGCCTCAAGCCAGACCCTGGAAAGGTTTGATCGAAGCCTATCGTGCCTATTTACCCGTGACCGAGCAAACTCCAGTTGTAACGCTTTATGAAGGAAACACGCCGTTAATTCCAGCTCCAGCGATCGCTGCTCAAATTGGTAAAAACGTGAAGGTGCTGGTCAAGTTTGACGGGCTCAACCCCACAGGCAGCTTTAAAGACCGGGGTATGACAATGGCAATCTCAAAAGCCAAAGAGGCTGGAGCAGAGGCAGTGATTTGCGCCAGCACAGGCAACACCTCAGCAGCAGCAGCGGCGTATGCTCGTCGGGGTGGGTTGCGAGCGTTTGTCCTGATTCCAGATGGCTATGTCGCTGTGGGCAAATTAGCTCAAGCTTTGCTCTATGGGGCAGAAGTTTTAGCCATCAAGGGCAATTTTGATCGCGCTTTGACCATTGTTCGAGAGATGGCAGAGCACTATCCCATTACGTTGGTGAACTCGGTCAATCCCTATCGCTTAGAAGGGCAGAAAACCGCTGCCTTTGAAATTGTGGATGTGTTAGGAACGGCTCCAGACTGGCTTTGCATTCCAGTCGGTAATGCGGGCAATATCACCGCCTATTGGATGGGGTTCTGTCAATATCACCAGGAGGGGCAGAGCGATCGCCTCCCCCGGATGATGGGCTTTCAAGCCGCAGGAGCGGCTCCACTGATTACCGGGCAACCCATTGAATATCCTGAGACGATTGCAACTGCGATTCGCATTGGCAATCCTGCTAGCTGGCAACAAGCGATCGCCGCCCGAGACGCTAGTCAGGGGCAGTTTCATGCCGTGACGGATGAAGAGATTTTGTCTGCCTATCGCCTATTGGCGTCGCAAGAGGGTATTTTTTGTGAACCTGCTAGCGCGGCATCTGTCGCGGGCTTGTTAAAAGTCAAAGATCAGGTTCCGGTTGGGGCAACAGTGGTTTGTGTCTTGACCGGAAATGGATTGAAAGACCCTGATACTGCGATTAAACATTGTGAGAACCAATTTAAACCAGGGATTGAACCTGATTTAGCGGCGGTAGCTCAAGTGATGGGTTTTTAGAGGCTTCCAGGCTGGCACTGGCTGCACTCCCATTCATAGCAACGGGCACCGACTCAGCATGATGAGTTCGAGCTGCCCGTTCTTTGGTTAGCAAATCGACCGTATCTCCTAAAGCAATCGTCAAGCTGTTGCGGGTTTGAGTATGACTTTCTTGCTCTGTTTTCAGAGCCTGTGAAAGGCGATCGCACTCCACCATCAAATCCAGGAGTTTTTGTTTTAACTCAGCTCCGTCTAACTGGTCAACCTGCTGTTGCATCACAGCCACATCAACAGGTGCTTTGTCTTGAGCTTGAGGTAGGCGTTGAAGCTCTATCAGCTCTGCCTTGAGAGCGTCGATGGTTTGAGCTGCTAAAGTAGCATCGGTTCGCCGTTGCTGTGCTTCCCGCTCATATAATTTGCGCCAGTTGGCCGCACCCGCATAGGCTTCATCTCGCTCTTGGCAAGTCTCTACCACTTTTTGTTGCAAATGTTTAATTTCTGCTAACCACTGCCTGACATCTTGAGTCATCACCAAGGCTCCTCATGTCTGCCTAATGCTAAAGGAAATCTAGATAGCCCTAACTAATCCTTAATGCTTAAACCGACTTTTTAAGTATTCAATATTACAGCTAAAACAAAATGCGAGTCACCACTTGAGGGGCTGGCAAAATAATTATGACCAACAAGCTGAGGGCAAATAACCCCCACAAATCTCGTTTGTTATCTAGCTCACTCACATCATTCAATGCAGGCTCATCAACGACCGGAATAAAGAACAATAAAATTGCCCACAGCAAAAACTCTTGTTGCACAAGAGACAATGCCAAAACCAGCAATCGAGCAACCTGACCGATAGCTGCACCCACTCGTTGTCCAAACATAGCATGGACAATATGCCCCCCGTCGAGTTGGCCAACAGGGGTCAAATTAATCGCCGTCACAATGAGTCCTAAATATCCAGCGATCGCTACGGGATGTAACTGAATCGCATCTGTTGCGCTCAATGCGCTGCCTAAAGCCAACTTACTCAGCAATGCAGGCAATAACAGACTGGGTTTAAGAGACTCAAAATTAAAGATACTAGACTCATCACTCAAGGGAACCGTTGTAGAGTGTGCCAGACCCCACAACAATACGGGAACGGCAACGACAAAACCGGCCAGCGGGCCAGCAATTCCAATGTCAAACAAGGCTTTGCGATTGGGCACTGGCGATCGCATTTGAATAAATGCACCAAACGTTCCAAACGGGAAAAAACTGGTTGGCGGAACCGGGATAAAGTAGGGCAACGTTGCTCGAATCTTATAAAACTGAGCAGCCAAGTAGTGCGCTAATTCGTGGGTTCCTAACACCGCCATAAGGGCGATCGCATAGGGTATGCCCGTCAAAAACAGTGGCAGCGTCAGCCGAGCATTTTCTTCATTAGGAACACTAGAGAACAAAGCACCTGCCAGAGTCGTGGTCACAATCGTCGCAATCAACAACCCAACAGCTATCCCAGGACGGCTCATCGTTTCTGTCGTGGGTTGACTACTGACGGTTTGTAGTTGAGGATTGGGCACCAGCGCAAAGAAAGGCTTGCCATTCAATCCTTCTTGAAACACCACTAAAAACCGATTGCCAAAATGGCCTTCCACATTTTCCCGAATGGTTTCATAGGCGACCTCTGGAGAAGTGCGGAGTTGCCCCCGACAAATCAACGCTTGAGGGCGATATTCAATATTTTGCAGATAATAAACCGTCCAAGGAAAACAATTCTGCAACATTGATTCTTCTTGCTTATCAATGGGTCGCAGCGTTGGTCGCTTTTCAACATTAGGGGCAATGCCTGCCTCTGCGGTGACAGGTTCAGCTTCAGCCGATGCAGGTTTGGTAGGACGCCCCCATTGAATCAACAACCAATACAGCAAAGGACAAACAATAAAGGGAACCAACACCAGAACTGGAGGAATCGGAGCACTCTCCCCATTCAACAAAATCCACCCTGTCCACACAAATGCAGGAGTCATCATGACGAGCCACAAGACCCAGACCGGAGTTCGGGTGATATTAGCCACACTCCGTTGCACGATCAGATATGTGAATATTCCCAATAAGAGCAACCAGAAAATCATGCTGTGGATCTCAAAAATTCTGCGAACCCAGGTCGATATTGACTGATTGTGAGATGGCTCTTGCATCTAAAACCAAAGGTTTTGCATGCAAACCGCTTTTCCCAAAATTAGCAACACCCAAGGTTTAATCGGGGAAGACTGGATAGATCTCCAGGATACCGTTTCCAATGAGCCTCAAGAATTAAATTAATAGCGAGGGAATGACCTGAAGAACTATAAAAGCTAGCTCATGGGTGAAACACCTGGCTTAATTTTGATTCGTAAGGCTATGACGAGGGCGTTACCCGCACAACTGCTCC
This sequence comes from Oculatellaceae cyanobacterium bins.114, assembly GCA_033764315.1. Classification (GTDB taxonomy): domain Bacteria; phylum Cyanobacteriota; class Cyanobacteriia; order Elainellales; family Elainellaceae; genus FACHB-1407. The sequence continues at coordinate 22,052 of JANRJA010000085.1, read as the reverse complement.
ACACACTGTTTATTGTGGAACAACTCAAGCCGATTGTCCTCCCACCATGATAATCAATCTGTAATTTCTAGAAAGTCTTCATCTAAATGCTAAGAGTTTTGAAATTTGTATTAATTGTCAAGACCGTCGATAGAAGGGGTTGGAACCCCAACATCTTGTCCTGACCCACTCTTTAAGATGCGATAGAAGAAATTTAAGCATTTGGTCAATCGGCTCAGGCGACTAAAGGCTGAGTAAGGTTACCTTGACGCAGGTTTCCCTCATCTCGTGCACTGTTCAGCACTGCCCTGATTCAGCCTCTTACCTTTTCATCAGGGGCGGAAATTAACACTAAAGTAAAATGCCTCATCTTGAGCATTATTGCCTCGATCATCCAAGTCAACGAGCGGCACGGCATAGTCTAGACGAATATTCAGCCCCGGCAGAGGCTCCCATAGCACCCCTAATCCTAACCCCACTAAGAAGGTTTGATCAGGTGGATCATTGGGGTTTTCATCTACATTCCAGATAGCACCGACATCAGCAAACGGAGCTAGTTGTAAGGTAGGTGCTCCAGACTCGTTGCGTTGTACAGCAATTCGATCTTCTATTGACAGGCGAAACCCGTTGTCACCGGTGCGAACGTTTTGGCGATAACCTCGCAGGGATTGCCCACCCCCAATGACAAACTGTTGAGACGCTAGCAGCGGATCGGGGGTGAGTTGGAGATCAGCCTGCACAATCAGCAAGTGGTTTTGGTTGAGAATCTGAACTCGCTGGGCTTGACCTAGCCAGCTAAAGAACTGCCCGTCGGGTTGTGGATCGGGGTTATTGGTGGCGTCGAGTAAACCTGTCCCAAAATTGAACTGCGATCGCACAGCCCAGGCCCCTTGGACATCTCGCCGCACATAATCTTGCCCAAATTTAATGACGCTTGTTGTACTAGCATCTGCCAGGATATCGCTGATCAGAGTTTCCCCATCACGGTGGGTAAAGCCCAATGAGAGGGCAAATTCTTCGCGAGGGGTGCGGGTCAACGGCTGACGAAAACTGAGTTCATACACATCAGCACTGCCCTCAATATTGATTTGGCTAAATCTGGGGTCTGTAATTCGATAATCGCTAGGGGCAACCCGCAGTTGCAAGGTTCCATTCATGGGGTTGAGCGGCACTTGATAGCTAAAATCAAATAGGTTTGAGCCACCTGTGGTCGATCGTGTATAGGCGGCTGATATTTCATCGCCTAACCCAGTCGGACTGCGTAACGTGGCTGCAACTCCTAATCGCTCTGACCCAACACTGGGGGGTGAGTAGTTGTCAGCACTAAAATTACTGGCAAATGGGGCAGACTCAGTCACTCTAACGGTGAGGATACTTTGTCCCAGACCGCTGCCTGCTCTCAAACTTGCCTCGACATTATCAAAGAGGGGGTCAAGCCGTAACAGCCGCAACTGATCTTCTAGACGCCCTTGATTAAGAGGGGTTCTGCCACCTAGTCGAACTCGACTGCGAATGTAACCAGCATCAACGCGATCGTTCCCCTCAATCTCAATTGTTTCCAAGCTTCCCTCAATGACTTGAATCTGAACAACCCCCTGAGTGACATCCTGATCTCTGACTAGCACCGCTCTAGAGGTAATGTAACCTCCATCTAAATAAAGTTGAGTGATGCGATCGGCAATGCTCCGGAGTTGCTCAAACGTTGCTGATTGACCAATGTATGGCTCAGTGATTGGGGTAAAATCACCTTCATCAAAAATAGTGCTGCCTGTAACCTCAACCCGTTGCACCGTGACGGTAACAGCCGAGGCTGGGGGTGGAGAGGTTGGCGATGGAGTCGGAGTTGGGTTTGGTGTAGGGACAACAGGTACCTGCTCGGTTGGGGCGACCGGTGGAGGAAGCGGGGGTCGTGGCAAGAAGCGATCGCTGTTAGCATCTGCCGGAGATGGAGCGGAGGGAGTTTGAGCCTGTAACCGTAAGCCAGGTTGCGAAAACTGCACTGCACTCTCAGGAGGAGCGACGCTGCTGGCAAAAGAATTGCTTTGAAACGCCTCTGTAGGGCTGTCAGTGGTAGACAGTGGCTCTGAGGCCGGTACATGACGAACCTGATCAACTGAATTAATTGGCTCAGAGGACGAAAGAGCGTAACTAGGAGCAACGCCAATCAGCCAACTTGGAATCGAAACCCCACACCAAACTACTAAAAGTTGCAACTGCCAGTGCATCTGCCCTGATTCTCCATTCTTGGTCATTAAACGGTCATAAAGGGAAATACGGTCAAACGGACAATATCATGCAATGGGAAACATTAACACCTCCCATTACATTTAATCCGGATGAGTCGATTAATTCCTTTTAGATCAGTAACCGCGATTAACGGCGGCGTACTTTGCTAACCATTTTGCGAGAAAAGCGCAAATCTAAAGCTTGAGTCTCTGCCCAATCTTGCAAGATTTTGTAAAATGCTTGTCGATCCTCAGTTTGCAGCACCGCTGTTTGGTCGGCTGTCTCAATGACATAGGGATAACCACTGCCAACAATCACCTCTCCTCGCACCCAGTTAACGACTTTCTCAGTTAACCCTGCCTCATACATCCAGAGGGGCATCTCTAGTCGGGCTGGAGGGTTGTCTCGGTTGGTTTTGAGATAGGTAAAGGTGATCGTGCGGCGTTGCTCTTCGTAGTAGTCGAGAATCCCCGATCGCTCACACAAAAATAGAGGGGTGCGATCGCCCCATTCCATCAAGCGGCTGAGCAGTTGAGCATCGTGAATCGATCGCGGTTCTGGCAGGTCAAATAGGGCCTGTAGCATCCCAGTAAGATCTTTAGCAGAGGTGGTATCGATATATGCCACTAAGGGAACACGACACGATTCACTGGTTCGCAATAGCTCTAGCAAACAATCAACATAGAAGGACTTGGTTTCTGCATCAAAGACATCAGCAAAAGTTGCGACCAGAGAACCGTCTAAAAAGACCAGGCAACTCTCAGGTTGAGAGCAGGCTTTCATATACTCCACAAGTCGCTGCGTCTCCATTTGAAACCGACGCATACTGACTCGGCGATCGGCCATTTCACCATTGTCGCCCACCCGTAAATCTTGCGGGGTCATGATATCGACTGCCACATCTTTTTCGTAGTCCCCGGTGGGCAAATGCAAATTCTCAAACCAACCGATTTGTACTAGCGCGATGGGAATGGACAAGTCTTTGCTGGGATAGATTTGGGAGCCGTCTACAGCAAAGGTTGTGATTCCCGTGAGGCGATCGCGCACCCAGGTCAAACTTTGTTCTCGATTCTGCCACACCAAATTGGCTGCGATCACCGCATTGCTTCCCTTACTCAAGGGTTCTAAAGGTTTAGCCCCAGCTGGTTTATCACACTTCAACAACTTCTCTTCTAAGTCACTATCAGACATCTCACTGACGTGCTTTAACGCCTGACGATATCGCTCTAAAACCTGTAGGGCTTCCCGATTGAATGCGTTGAACTCCTCACGTTTAGCATTCAAAATATCGCGGATTTGAGATGGTTTAAGGGTCATGGAAGTAGGAAAGAGTAGGGAAGGAGAGAGAGTAGGAAGAGATTTGCCCAAAGAGGCTAATCGAGTCGTCATGATCTATGGCTCATATCAGTGAGCATAAACGCTTGACTATTGAATCACCAGCTACTGACCAAGGGCTACTGACCACTGACTATATAGATAAGATTGACCACTCACACTTAGTACAGCAAACCATTAGTACAGCAAACCATTAGTACAACACACCTAGTACAACACACCATCAATTAGGGTGCGAAATTTGGGGTGCAGGGGCTTCGTCGTTAGCCCAGCCAAATGGCGGAACCTCTGGCTGGAGGCTTCTCACCCCCAAAACCCACAGGTTTTATTTCCGAACCTATCCATGAATAGCAGTCTTTAGACTGATTCAGTTTCACATCAGATTTTGAGCTTGTGTTGCCTCATTTTAGGAAGTTCTATAGAGTACAGCTTTTATAGCCATTGCTATAAGGTTGAGAGTTTAAGAATTGAGGGTTGAGCGGACGGGAATTGAGGCAGTAAAACCTCTCATCCCTCACTCGCCCCACCCGTTCTCTGGTTGTTGCTATCGTCTGAGGCTGCTGGTGTGAGTTCTGCCGATGCAACACAGTGAGATTTTTGTTAAAGCCTTTGTTAAGGCAAGTGATTTCTCTCCTTATTCTCCCTGATCTGACTACGGTTTCAACATTGCAAATCCATCGAGAATTCTCTATCTTGTCTTCTGTTTTTCGTGTCGGGATGTTAAGCTCTGTTTCATTTTGGTCATATCTTTGAGTTTCGCTTGAAAGAGGTCTGAAACTCCGTGATACGATGCATTCCGTGACCTTAAAGATTTTGGGAGAAACACCTTTGGCACTAAGGGTTGCTGTAGTTGGATCCGGTCCAGCAGGCTCTTCCGCCGCTGAGACATTAGTAAAAGCTGGAATCGAAACTTTTTTATTTGAACGCAAGTTAGACAACGCTAAACCGTGTGGTGGAGCAATCCCACTGTGTATGGTGAGTGAGTTTGACTTACCGATGGAAATCATTGATCGCCGTGTCCGCAAGATGAAGATGATCTCGCCTTCCAATGTCGAGGTCAACATTGGTGGCACTCTGAAAGACGATGAATATATCGGGATGTGTCGTCGGGAAGTGTTAGATGGGTTTTTACGCGATCGCGCTCATAAATTGGGGGCAACTCTGATCAACGGCACGGTGTATGGCTTAGACATTCCCTCTAACAGCACAGATCCCTACACACTCCACTATGCCGATCATTCTGATGGCAGTTTGGAAGGGGTCGCAAAGACACTGCAAGTCGATGTTGTGATTGGGGCAGATGGGGCAAACTCTCGAATCGCCAAAGCGATCGATGCGGGAGACTATAACTATGCGATCGCCTTCCAAGAACGCATTCGTCTGCCTCAAGATAAGATGGACTACTACGAAGAACTGGCAGAGATGTATGTGGGCAACGATGTTTCCCCCGACTTTTATGCCTGGGTCTTCCCTAAGTATGACCATGTGGCGGTTGGCACTGGCACCATGAAGGTCAACAAATCCAAGATTAAAGACCTCCAAGCTGGCATTCGTGCTCGGGCAGCGCACCGCCTAGAAGGTGGCGAAATCATCAAAGTCGAAGCCCATCCTATCCCTGAGCATCCCAGACCTCGCCGCGTGGTGGGTCGGGTAGCACTGGTGGGTGATGCGGCTGGCACCGTCACCAAATCCTCTGGGGAGGGTATTTACTTTGCGGCTAAGTCAGCTCGCATGTGCGCCGAAGCCATTGTGGAATTTTCTAACAACGGGCAACGCATGATCACTGAGAACGATCTCAAGATCTACATCAAGCGTTGGGATAAGCAATATGGTCTGACCTACAAAGTGTTAGATCTGTTGCAAACTGTCTTTTATCGCTCAGATGCCACCCGCGAAGCCTTTGTCGAGATGTGCTCTGACATCGATGTCCAAAAGCTGACCTTTGACAGCTATTTGTACAAGACCGTTGTGCCTGCTAATCCTTTGACGCAGCTCAAGATTACTGCAAAGACAATTGGTAGCTTACTTAGAGGCAGTGCTTTAGCTCCCTAGAGATAACTGACCCAAAAAGGGAAAATTGTCTTGCCATTTGGTCGATCTCATACCTCATGTGAGATGACTGTATTACAAATCATTGAAGGGTAGAAGAATCAGGTTTACGCCTCATGCTTCTGCCCTTTATTGTTATGAATGATACGAACTAACTCAGAGTGCACCTCTCAGATTGTGCGATTGGTTGACCCCAAAAATTGCTTGCATCGTTAGCAAGCAATACCCCAGTTAATGTAGCTTCGCTTTATTACCAATCCAACAGACCTCTTGTATTCATCAAGTTTGAGGACATGCGTTGTTGTGCAGTTCAGCTACGCAATCATTCACGCAAGCTACAAGCATTCTTGAAAGCGGTCATTGACCACATCCACTTCATTTAAAAGAGAAGATGCCCTATGAAACTCATGTTTCTCAGAGCTGGTGTTTCGACATTGACTTTTGCCATTGCCAGCATTATAACTATCATCTTGCCTGCTCCCGCAACGGGAGTAACGCTGCTTGGCTCATCTGGCACCTGGAATAACCCAGTGGGAGGCGACACAACGATTGAGCACATCACAATGGGTGATGAAGCGTTGATTTTATGGGGGACTGCCACTACATCCGCTAGTAAAAGTGGGTTGGGCTATTTGGGAGTGGGGTCTTCTAGGATTGCATCTGACATTCCATTTTTAGTGGGAACGCTACGGCATTTTAATAACCCGGTCGCTCCACCCAACGTCACGGCTGTAGAGTTGTTAATCAATCTCAATCTGGCCGATGTCAGTGGGTCTCTGGCAAGCCGTTCATTTACCTTTAACTTTGCGGTTGATGAGACGACTAACGTTGCTCCTTGTCTCTATGCCAGCGCAATTCCCTGCGCCGATCGCATCTCGTTTCTCAACACCACTGCTTTAGAAACCTTTGAGGTAGCAGGCACCCCTTATACATTGGAATTGTTGGGATTTAGCGATCGCCCCACCCTAGATGGCACATTGGTCAACGAGTTCATTTCCCAAGAGCGAGACATTAACACCGCTTTCCTCATTGGCAAACTGACGGTTGCCTCATCCCAGCCTGTCCCTGAGCCTGGAGCGATTGTTCCGCTGACACTGTTGGGGTTGTATTTAGGGGTTCAAAAGGGCAGGATGAAGGGCGAAGAGTCAAGGCTAAAGACTAAAGACTAAAGGATGAAGAGGATAAAGAAAGCTGTCTACATCTCATTTTTATCCTTAATCGTTTATCCTTCATCTTTTTCTCATCCTTCATCTTTTTCTTAGGAAAGATTTGCAATCACCTGATTTACCAGTTGAGACAGCACTTGGCGATCGCCCTCTGACACATCTCGCAATGCGGTTTCTCGGAGTTCCAGCGCAATTGGCGGAAGAATTTGCTGGAGTTGCTCTCCCTCAGCGGTCAACCAGATGCGCCAAACTCGTCGATCTTGGCGATCGCGCTCCCGCCGAATTAAGCCCCGCTCTTCCATTCGATCTAAGACACCAGTCAATGTCCCTCCTACCTGTTGCAAGCGATCGCCGATGCTAGAAGTTGGCAGCCCATCTTCTTCCCAGAGGCAACACAACACAACCCAATGAAATGGAGTTAAGCCAAAAGGCTCTAACCGCTCTTGAAATCGACGGGCAAACAGTTGAGAGAGTAATTTGATACGATACCCCAACCCTTGAGGGGCTAAAACTTCTTGCCATTGCTCGACAAATGCAACAGACTCTTCCTGCACCGGAAGAACTGACCCGATAATTGGGTCACACTCTCGTTTAGGGGTACTTGATTCTGCCATATTTGAAATACAACTCAAGGCGAACAATATTTTCTGCCATCAGCAGTGTAATCAATTTACATTAGCCGCGAAATATTCATAAAGGGAGAATTTGATCGCGCCGATACCTTTCCGGATTTAGCCTTGAAGCCGTCGAAAAGATGACACGAGTGTCACAACAAACTCTATGTCTGAGCAAGAACAACTCGCCCTACTAACCCGTGGAGTTGATATTTGGAATGAATGGCGGCAGACTTGCCATGACAAACCTTGTTTAGGTGAGGTTGATCTGAGTGCTGCCAAACTTAAGAAAATCAATCTGAGTGAGACTGACTTAAGCGCAACCACCCTGATTGAAGCGGATTTAAGTGAGGCTAATTTAAGTAGAGCAATTTTGATTGAAACTACCCTGAGTCGGGCTAAGTTGCGAAAAGCTAATCTGACTGAAGCGTATTTAAGTCAAGCCCTGCTCAATGAAGCAGTGTTGCATGAGGCCCTGTTAACAGAAGCCGTTTTAATCGGAGCTAACCTGCGAGGGGCAAATCTTCGGAGAGCCAATCTACATGCTGCCATTTTGAGCCAGTCCGACTTGATCCGGGCTATTTTAAGCGAGGCAGTGTTAACCCAAGCCAACCTCAGTGAAGCTGTTTTAATTGGGGCAATTTTGATCGAAGCTGATTTAAGACAGGCCAATCTCTCAAAAGCAAATTTGAGTCTTGCCGATTTGAGCCGAGCCGATTTGAGCGGTGCCAATCTTGAGCAAGCCGATTTGAGCGGTGCCCATTTAGTTGGCGCAACGTTGACCGATGCTAACCTCAGTGGAGCCAATCTGAGTGGAGCCAATCTGAGTGGAGCCGATTTGAGTACTGTTGATTTGAGCTATGTCAACTTACAAGGGGCTACTTTAGAAGGGGTTGATTATCAAAAAACCACGATGCCCACCCAAGGGGCATCCTCCCAAGTCTCTGATGAGCAACCGTGGCTGACGTTAGAAGAGTTTCAGTGTTTTCCTGGCCATTGAACTCATCGCTGACTGCGCTTCACAATAGCTTTGCTTGCAGTGTCCGGATCCTGTGGCATGACCGCAGAAAACTGGGGAGAGTCTAGTGGTTTTTACTGAAATACCGATAGTGATGTAGGGACAGTGCTTCTTAAATGGGGAGCGATCGCCCTCCAGTCTATAGGAACTGTCAAGACAGTTGACACCAAGCGGTGTGAGGACAAAGCCCTGAGCCAGCTTTCACCTGAGCCGCTCAAGCCAAAGCCCTTGCACCCCGTCCTAACTCACTCTTCAGTTGCTATAAAATCTCCACGTCAACATTGCCCTCGGAGGGCAACACTAATCCCTAACCGGACACTCCTAACTATGGCAAATCGTGTGTTGCTGTCTCTGTTGCAACAAGGAGCAGACAACTGGAATGAGTGGTGGCACAATCATCTGAGCGAGCCAGGGCTTAAACCTGACCTGAGCAAAGCTCCCTTAAACGAGATTGATTTAAACAGAGCCATTTTGACAGGGGCAGTTTTGATAGAGGCAAACTTGCAGAGAAGCAATCTCTCTCGCGCTAACCTCAGCCTTGCAGATCTGACCTCTGCCCATCTTGAGCATGCTGATTTGCGGTGGGCCAACTTGCAAGGGGCTGTATTAAACACAGCCATCTTACACGCGGCTAATTTAAGCGAAGCTTACCTTGAATCCTCGATCTTGATTGAGGCAGATCTAAAAGAAGCCCAACTAAGACAGGCAAATTTAACCAGAGCGAACGGCAGTAAAGCTGATTTCAGGTGGGCTGATCTTTACGGAGCAAAACTGGTTGAAGCCAACTTGACCCATGCTGATTTGCGTGGTGTTAATTTGACCCACGCAAAGCTGATGAAAGCTAATTTAAGCGGCGTCGATCTGAGTCTCTCAGACTTAGTTGGAGCCAACTTGAGTGATGCTAATTTGCAAGGTGCTAACTTATGCGGTGTCGATCTAAGTCGGGCTAACTTGTGTGGTGCAAACTTAGTGGGTGCAAATTTGCGCGAGGCATATTTAAACGAGACTGATTTCAATACTGCCGATTTGCGCGAGGTAAGTTTAACCAATGCCTATGTGCACAACGTCAATCTAACCAACGCTAAATTCAATGCTGTCGAGTTAAGAGGGGTGCGATCGCCCAAGGCTAACTTAGTTCAAGGCTTGCCCTCTTAAGAGTGAGCCGTGAGAGTGCAAGACAATAGGAGAGGATGATCTCGTTATCCAGATCACAATTCCTCGGTGACAACTCGACGCAAGATCTCAGTGACTTCAGCCGCCATACGAGCATCTAACTCTGTTGCTTCGCGATCGCCATTTCCCAGTTTTTTAGCCCCAATCAGAGTCACACCGAGCGATCGCAACTGAGGTGAAGTGGCTGTTGAGGAGCGGCACTGATGTTGATCCCAAAACTGCACAAAAGCAGAATAAACCAATTCTGTGCGATGACGAATACCACTGCGCCCAAACCCCAATTTAGAAATAATCACAGGGGAAGCGATCAACTCGGCTAAACCCAAGCGGGCGATCGCCACATCGATATAGCGGGCAGAGTCCTCTCCCATTGCTCGAATGATGCTCTCTAAACTATGCCACTGAGCACTTGGTAATTGAGCCTCAAGCGACAGGTGAGGATGCCATACCAGCATAGTGACAAGCCGAGTCATGTCATAGGTCGAGATTGAGTTATCCCCTCGGTGATTTCCTCCTGTGGCTGTTAAGAGCACTCGGCGCAGGCGTTGATCCCACAGCTCTGGTGCTTGAATAAAATTTCCTTCCCCATAGCGTCCTCGAAATTTGAGCTGGGTATTACCTGTAATGGCTTTCAACCAATTTTCTAGATTTTGGGGAGTCTCAAACTGCTTGAACATAGCTGCAAGTGAGTTTGAGCTGCCGATGGATGACTTGTAATTGACAATCTCAACCGCTAAATCATAGAAACTAAAGCCTCGACTGCTGCGGCGAGGTCTGATCACACCATTGTCAATATCTGCCTCAGCCGCAACCGCATTGGCTTTTGAAACAACATTCAATAAGGGAATAATCTTGGTTGCACTCCAAAGTTCAACGTTTGCCAAGGCATCTTTGCCTAACCAACGGGTCTTGAGTTGCCCATTCTCAAACTTTCCCAAACAAATGCACGCTTGCTGAATATCGTCATGTAAAAACGACAGCTCCTGATGAATGGTTGGCAAGACTCCCCGTTTAGGAAAGGGTTTAAAAAGGTTGTCTCCTTGGTGAAGCGATCGCTCTTCAGCGTGAACTACAGAAATCGCTTGAGGAGCATGATTTTGGCGCAGTAAATGAATCGGATAGTGTTTTACCTCAGGCTCATAAGGCGAACTTTCGATCCCTTTGTCTAAAAAAGCAAGTTTTGCCGCTCCAAACCCCACTTCCTGTTGCAGATATTCGTTAAAGATTTTGTCTCGGTTTCGGGCTTGTTCCAAAATGAAACAAACGGGTTCCAACGTGAGCAAAATTTGTGTCAGCGTTATGTCTAGGGTTTGAGTGTGCCGATTGGGTAACTCTAAAATTCGGCAAAAATCAATCAGAGCTGTTTCTGTGAAGGGGGTGTATTTGCCATTAATGGCTTCAGTGGGATAGAGCCGCAATGCACTCAATCGAGTTTGAATCTGTTTAACCAGTCGAGCATTGCCCCGAAGCAACCTAAATGAGATTGCATCTGTCTCTGAAATTTCTTCTAATCCTTTACTCCAGGTGACATATTGCGAGGGAATGGTGCCAGGTTGATGAGACACTTGGCACACCATAGCTGCCAGTTCTGCCCGCGTAATGGCCTGGAGAGGCCGCAGTCGCCGCACATCGGGATAATTGACGACTAAACCGGCTAGAGTCGCTGAGGCGATCGCCCCCTGAGCATAATCAGGAATTTCATCAGCATCGTCAAAATAACCCTTGAGAGTGTTTTGAGGAAAAAGTGGCAGAGCATAATTCAGCCCCTTTACTAAAACCATCAACGCTTCTAGCCGCGACAGAGAATTATCAGGACGAAAAGTGCGATCGTTATAGCCTGAAAACAATCCGCGCTCATAAACCCACTTCACTACATTACTCGCCCAATGAATAGCAGGCACATCTAAAAAAGGTTGGGGTTCCCTCACAGGCAATGCCCTCGGAAAAACCCAATACATCAGTACTGCAAATTCACCTCGTTTAATCGGTGCATCAGGGCGAAATCGACCCGTCTGATCCCCTTTAATAAAGTGACGTTGAGCCAGTTCAACGATGCACTCCTTTGCCCAATGGTGGTCAATGTCTGAAAAAAGATGGGTAGATGGACGAGGGTTGCCACGAACAGGTCGCATTAATTTAGATGCCTAATCAACGGATTGCAATACCTTTAGCATCTTTTAATAAGGAGAGAAAGACTTTGGAGGGATGCAATTTAGTTCTTTTTCTGAGTTGAGCCAACCCCATCTTGATGAGAAGAACCTGTGCAACAGCTACAGCCAAAAGTGATTTTGATCGGTATAGTACGACTTATTAAAACTACTCAATGGTGCAATGGAGGATTTATGAAAGTAATCTATGATGGCGCAACAGATGTACTACAAATCATCTTTCGGGATGCGCCAGTTGAAGATTTCAGTGAAGATCGCTCAGGTGTAACCGTTGATTATGATGCGGATGACAACATCATTGCCTTAGAAATTCGGGACGCTTCCAAAATTATTGAAGACCCGCGATCGCTCAAACACATTGTTCTAAACTAGCTGATTTTGAATAAGCGTCGTTCACTCATTACATTTACACCCGCACCAGACATGCCTAACAAAAATTAGTAAATTTGGTAGATCAATTCATCAATCCCTAAAAATTAAAAAAAGCAGAGCCAATCATGACTCTGCGGGTAATTTATCTAACCAAATGTCTCACGAGTAAAACAACTTAAGCGACCTGACCTTCTTCAATTGCTGGAGCATCGCTGGTCAAGTTAACTTTCACAACAGAGTTGCGAGCTTCAGTCACTTTAGGCAATGTCAAGCTCAAAATACCATCTTTATATTCCGCTTGCACTTGGTCATTTTGCACAGCAACAGGCAGAGGAATAACCCGTTGAAACTTGCCATACCGAAACTCAGAATGAATCATGCCATTCTCATCAGTTTTAGACTCTTGGCGTTGTTCGCCAGAGATCGAAATCGCTTTTTTGCTGACTTGAATGTCTAAATCCTTGGCATCAATGCCAGGGAGTTGAGCACGCAAGGTTACAGCATCGCCAGCATCTTTTAGTTCGATCGCTGGAGTCAAAGTCAGTTGCCCTTTGGTAGCTGGAGTCAGTTCGTTGAAGAGACTATCAAACTGACGGCGCATCATTTCAATTTCACGGAACGGTTGCCAGTAACGCACTAACATAGGTCGATGTAAGGAACGATTAGAAACTACAGTCTTCATGTTTCTATGATGTTCTTTTCTAAGCAGAACGGGGGTTAGGCAAACTGTACCGAAAAAGCGAGATTTCCCAACCTTTAAACCCACTGAGTTTCAAAGGCATCTTGACCAGTGCCATAAACCAAGTCTCCAAAGCGTTGCCAGTAAGCTAACTCTGTAGCAGTCATAGTAGGAGTTTGTAATACCTGGAGATTGCTCTCTAGTTCTGCCTGGGTTGCAGGAGAAGTTAAGACAAGTCGCACCCCAGGCGGATGAAGCGAAAAACGGTAGCACTCAGCCGCCGTTGGGGGCGGTTGAGTCCATCCAGGAGGCGATCGCAACAAAGTTGACCAACGAGTACTGGTAAAGACAACCACAGGAATATTGGCCTGATGGGCTGACGGAAAGACTTGAGTTTCCGCTTGGCGATGCGCCATGTTATACCGCTGCATCAACACATCGCACTGCCCCAAATGAATCAGATTCAAAGCGATCGCTCGACTGTGGCTGCTCATGCCGACGTATCGAATATAGCCCTTTGACTTCCAGTCATATAACTCGTCCGTTAGCCTTTGAATCTCATCAAGCTCGTCATCGGGAGAGATATACTCTGCAAAAAAGGCATCAATCACATCAATATTGAGGGTGTGGCGAATCTGATCGAGGGTGTGGTTCAACCCTTTGCGATCGCGCTTTTCACTCCCCAGTGCCACAAAAAGGGAGTCTCGTTGAGTTACCAAGAGCGGCTTCAACTCGTCTAAAAACACGCGAGACGGTAACCCATAGGAAAAAAAGTAATTCATGCCCGCCTCAAATGCTGCGCTCACACAGGCAGATTCCTTTAAATATTGGCTGGCTAAACCCAAACAACTGACAGGGGTTTGATTGAGAGTCATGAGTTCCATAACAGTCCTCCCACAACCAAATAACGCTCATTTGAGGTAGTTTCCCAGAAAATAGCACATTCCCTATTAGAGGCACCTATAGGTTGAGAAGTTGTTATAGACTAAATAGTCTGGGTTAGATAGACGCTATGAGCCAAATTAAATCAATTGCAGGACGAGGCATTCCATTAGTGGGTGATGACATCGACACCGATCGCATCATTCCAGCTCGTTTCTTAAAGTGCGTTACGTTTGACGGACTGGGCGAACATGCATTTGAGGACGATCGCCTTCAAACCAAAGGTCAGCACCCTTTTGACCAACCTCACTATCAAGGGGCAAGCATTCTCATTGTTAACCGCAACTTTGGCTGTGGGTCATCCCGCGAACATGCCCCTCAAGCGATCGCCAAGTGGGGCATTCAAACCCTCATCGGGGAAAGCTTTGCCGAAATTTTCTTTGGCAACTGCGTTGCTATGGGAATTCCCTGCGTTACAGCCGACCATAATACAGTCAAGCAACTACAGGCGTTAGTGGCCGAAAATCCTCAGGCTTCAGTCGAGATCAATCTGGAAGCGATGCAAGTTAGATGTGGTGAGTTTGTGGCTGCCATCCTGATGGGTGAAGGCCCTAAAAACATGTTCCTTTCTGGAAATTGGGATGCCTGTGGGCAACTCGTAGCGCAAGCAGATAGCATTCGAGCCACAGCAACTCAACTTCCCTATATTAATTGGAGTCGAGTTGCTTAAAATCGGTGCTTGCAAGAAGCAGCAGTGATTGTTTAGAGACAATGATTCAACCCCCAGAAGTTTTAAAGCCTCTGGGGGTTGCTTTTGCAAATAAGATTTTTGTTGAATCTGGTTAACAAACTTACCCAATTTCCGCAAAAAAGTATCAGTAGAACAAAAACCTGTTTGTAGCATAAATCACGTAAACTAATTTTGGAAGGTTTTTCGATCTAGAGTTCGTGATTTAAATGCTTAGCTTTAGGATCTTCCAATCGAATTTGAACACAACACTCAACTCAACAGGTCTCATTGGGTTAGTCATTTGCTGCTTCACCCAAATTAGTTGAGGTGTTTTAGAGGCGTAAAGCAAGAGTTGTGGCGATTCAGACAAGTGTGGTGAGACCCTACATAATAATTAGAATTCCCAAAAATTTTCCGGATTTAACAATCCGGAAATAATCACAGTTTCTCAAGAAACATTTATATTTTGACGGTCAAAGAAAGGCACTTTCTTTACTCTATCAGGTGAATATACTGAGGGGTTTCACTGATTAAGTGGGAAATCTTACTGTAGGGCATCGCGAACCTGACTATTTCCCAAATTCCCACTGTAGGAGAAACATCTCATGAAAACCGAATTGAAAGCAAAGTTCCTTCAGCACTTGATTGAGCGCAAAGAGAGTGACAAAGGTTTTACTTTGATTGAACTTCTCGTTGTTATCATCATCATCGGCATTCTTTCAGCCATTGCTCTACCCTCTTTCCTCAACCAAGCAAACAAGGCTCGTCAATCTGAAGCTTCTACCTACGTTGGTTCGATCAACCGTGGTCAACAAGCGTATTTCCTTGAAAAGAACGCTTTTGGTACTTTGACCAATTTGGAACTAGGTATCAGTGATACCAAGAACTACACCTACGCTTCTACCCCTGGTGGTTCTGGTACAACCGCTGAAGCAGTTACCACAGCTAGCCCTATTGCTACTCTCAAAGGCTATTCTGGTCGTGTTTGGGTTGGTGTTGGTACTGACAACACAGCTACTACGTTGGCAATCCTCTGCGAAGGTACTTCCCCTAGCTTAGTTCCTACCGTTTCTGGTAAGACTGTTTGCCCATAAGCGGCATCCTAATGATCAATTAGCTTGAAAGGCATCTCAACTTATGACAGTTGAGATGTTTTTGTATTTATAGCCGTAGTCATTCAGGTTAGGACGGGGTGCAGGGGTGGAACCCCTGACTGGGGGCACCGCCCCCACACCCCCTATGTCCTCAGTTAGCTGGCTACAGCTATAGTTTTTTTGTATTGCAATACAGCTTTCACAGCTGACTCAATCACCATGATTGGAAAGGGTGCTTTGCTAAGTTTGAGTTAAAGTAGCGCACATCGGTGGACACTTCTTCGCCAACCCATGCTGGTAAAGACACAACCTGATTTACGTCAGTTAACTCAACCTCTGCCATGATTAGCCCGTGGTTTTCTCCCATGAACTCGTCAATTTCCCAGAGCAAGCCCTGATAATCTAACCGATAGCGAATCTTCTCAATTAGGGGACGATCGCACAGAGTCGCTAACATCTCGATCGCATCCACCAGGGGAATCTCATATTCATATTCACTGCGGGCAATGCCATTAGAGCCTCCTTTGATCGTCAGATAGGCGTGATCCCCGGCAATGCGAACCCTGACAGTGCGTTGCCCTGAAGCAATATATCCCTGACGATAGAGTGTGCCTTGAGCTAGCGATCGCCACTCGTCACCCTTAACTAAAAATTTGCGTTCAATCTCGACTGCCATTTTAGGGTTGTTGATGTAAATAGAGAAATGCTTCAACTTCTGCGGCTGTGGGTTGAGCGGCGATCGCCCCTGCCCTCAATGTGGTCAACGCTCCTACGGCACTGGCATAAGCAACCATCTTCTGAGCCACGCTGGGATCGCTCAAGGCCGAAATTCCATATTGACACAGTTGATGTAGAAATCCTGCCACAAAGCTATCTCCGGCTCCGGTGGTGTCTTCAGCCTCAATAGCATAGGCAGGAAATTTTCCCTCGTTCTCACCCAGGCAATAAGCACTACCGCGATCGCCATCCGTTACCAAAACCCCTTCTACATCTCCGAGTCGATGGGCAATCACACCGGGATCAGAGGTGTCAAACAGCCACTCTGCCTCTTCGACAGACAGTTTGAGAAAATCGACGTGCTTCACAAAGTCGTGGATCGTTGCCCGCGCAGCTTGAGCATCTTGCCAGAACATCGGCCGCCAGTTAACGTCTACCACAACTTTGACATAGTGTTGCTCTGCCAGTTCTAAAGCCCGTTCGATGGCCGTTCGAGTATCTGGATAGGCTAACTCTAGGGTGCCTAACACCAGAAAATCGGCATTGGCAAAAAGATTGACAGGTAACTGAGTGGCCTGGAGGTGAGTATCGGCAAAGTCGGTGGTGTCGCGATCGCCAAACCCCGCAAATTGGCGATCGCCATCTTCAGATCGCAACACATAAATTTCTCTCGTTGGAGCGGTGCCATAATATTGGATGCCCGCGGTCTCAACTCCGATAGTTTGCAATAAGTCCACTAACGTTTCACCAGAGGCATCTTTGCCAACACATCCAATAAACCCAGCGGGAGTTCCTAGCTTGACCAAAGCACACGCCACATTTGCAGGTGCTCCTCCGGGATAAGCCGTCCAAGAGGTGACCTGTTCAAGGGATCGTCCGGGTTGGTCAGCGATCAGATCAAACAAAATCTCGCCCAAGCAAAGCACACGGGGGCTAGTCACAAATATCTTCCTTTTAGAACTTAAAACAGAGCAATCAATCGTCAGCGAAAATCAGTCGTCAGCGAATGGCTTCTTGCAGTTGGGTGGCAATGCGATCGCCAAACTCGGGATCTGTGTTAGCCAGCCCTAACAGCTGTAAGTATTCCTGCCAGGTTAACCCTGCTGACTCAATAATGGCAAATGCTTCTGCCTCGATCTCTTGTTGCACCCGAACCGATTCGAGATCAGTTTCTGCACCTTGCAACTCTCCTTCACGCCGCTCAATTAACTCTACAACTTGCAGGTAAGCCTGAACAAATTGGCTTATTTTTTCTGAAGAAATGGCATTGATATCAACATTTAGATGAGTATCGGCAGATTGTTCGAGCGATGGGGTGAGAGCCGGAGAGGACGTCGGCAATTCTGCGGCGATCGCGCTATTGACGGGGATGACGAGGAGCAGCACGACACTAACGATCAGCACTACAACTCGTTTCAAAGTGAGCCAGCACATAGGATGAGGCGATCGCACAGAAGCATTAAGCAGGACATACGAAGACATTAGAGGACACACGCAGACAAAACCAGATGAGCTATTTGATCTACCTTATCGTGGGAAAACAGCGAACAGCCGCTCACTTAACCGTGATAAATCAAGCACTCAGCCTGCACTCACTTCCCATTTCAGTGAACCAACCCAAATTATCAGACAGCTTTTGCTGATAAACCTCTTAAAATTGAAGTAGGCAATGAGTAGATATACATAGGTAGTAGCGTTATGGCTGGCGATGACAATCAAACCTCCGGTTCTCTCTCTGAACGAGAGTTGCAAATCGTTGAACTGGTGGCTGCTGGCTTAACCAATCAAGAGATTGCGGAAAAGTTAGATATTAGCAAGCGCACCGTTGACAACCATATCAGCAACATCTTGACTAAAACTGCTACGGGCAACCGGGTGGCATTGGTTCGTTGGGCACTTCAATGGGGCAAAGTTTGCATTGATGAAGTCAATTGTTGTACGTTGCCGACTCCATCCAATGCGCTGCCAGATCCGATCGATCCGGTATCTATTTCCAATGACGAGGTGATGTCTTGAATCTTATTCATGGGAAAATAATAGGCCGTATAACAGTACTCACAACAGTAATTGACAGCTTAGGGCACTTTTGAGATGAACAAGGCAATATCCCAGATTCAACCCGACCACAAAATGCGGTATTGCATCTGCTGCTCTACGTTGCCATTGGCGGTTTATCGTGAGGTGTCAGCTCATCTACGCCAAGTGACTGGAGTTGATGCAGGTCTGTTGCCTCAGGTTTCTCAACAATTTGACTATGAACAAAGTCAGATTGGGGGATTGTGGATTGAGTACAATCAGGCAGCCGATGTCAACTCTCGACACCGAGTAGAACAAATCTTGAACTACTATGGCGATCGCTATGGTCAGTGGTTAGTCAAGGAGCAAGAGTCCAAGGTTGATGGTTAACAGTTAATAGTCAACGGTTAACGGTGAATAGGCAGTTGACTAATGACTAGTGACTAACGACCAATGACGATTGAGTTAAGTTTTGATCGATTACATTGCAAGTTTTATGGGCATTATTCAAGCACTCCGAGGAACGCGAGACATTCTGCCAGATGAGGTGAGTTACTGGCAGCACGTTGAAGCGGTGGCACGAGAGATTTTTAACAAGGCGGCTTATCGTGAAATCCGCACGCCCATTTTTGAGCAAACAGAACTGTTTGAGCGAGGTATTGGGGAAGCGACCGATGTGGTCGGCAAAGAGATGTATACCTTTCAAGATCGGGGCGATCGCTCGATTACCCTGCGTCCTGAATTAACGGCGGGATTGGTGCGATCGCTGATTGAGCACAAACTCTACGCGGTCAGTCCGGTGCAACGCCTGTGGTCGATTGCTCCCGTGTTTCGCTATGAGCGTCCGCAGGCAGGGCGACAGCGACAGTTTCACCAGATCGATGTGGAGATCATGGGCAGTAGTGATCCCCGCGCCGATGCAGAGGTGATTGTATTAGCTACCGATCTGTTAAATGCCTTGGGGTTGAAGACGCTGAAACTAGACATTAACTCAGTGGGTACCCCAGACGATCGCCAACGCTATCGACAGGCTCTCATTGATTACTTAACTCCCTACAAAGCAGAGCTAGACGCCGATTCCCAAGATCGCCTGACCCGCAATCCCTTACGAATTCTCGACAGCAAAGACGAACGCACTAAGGCGATCGTGCAAGACGCTCCCAGCTTGCTGGATTATTTGAGTCCTGAGTCACAACAACGGTTTGAGCGTGTGCAGCAATGTCTGACGGATGTGGGCATTGAGTACCACATTAATGCTCAACTGGTGCGGGGATTGGACTACTACACCCACACGGCGTTTGAGATTCAGTCGGATGATTTGGGTGCTCAAGCGACAGTATGTGGCGGCGGACGCTATGACGGTTTGGTGGCTCAATTGGGTGGTCCCGATACGCCCGCAATTGGGTGGGGCTTGGGCATGGAGCGACTGATCCTGTTATTACAACAACTGCATCTCCCAACTCACACCCCCCTAGACTTTTATGTGGTGTCAAAGGGCGATCGCGCTGAAGCTCAAGCCTTACAAATTAGCCAAACCCTCCGTCATTTGGGCTTTTCAGTCGAGCTAGATCTCAGTGGCAGTGCCTTTGGCAAACAGTTCAAACGGGCTGACCGCAGTGGGGCGATCGCCTGTCTCATTTTAGGAGATGCCGAAGCTGAGAATGGGACGACTCAACTGAAGTGGATGCAGTCGGGAGAACAAGGAGCGATCGCCCAAGCTGATTTGCCTGAGCTAGCAGAGCAGTGGCGTCGCCAAATGACTGATATTCGCTCTAACCCTCAAGGCAAGAATGAAGAATAAAGAATAAAGAATAAAGATCAAACATAAATGCATCCTTCAACCCCTAGCTTTAGCCTTCTTATTCTTTCTTCATCTCTTCTCTCTTCTTTTTTTTCTCTTCTTTTTTCTCTTTTCCGTCTTCCTGAATCGATGGACGCCACACCAAATAGCCCACAGAGCCAAACAAAGGGATCAACGCGACTAACCAAAATAGACGGCGATCGCGCAGCCCCCGTCGGGCCATGTCATCTCCCAAAATCGCAGGAAAGATGAGACAGAGCATACAAAAGTCGAGGCTCATAACGTGGACAAAACGGCTGGTTTGCCACTGATAGGCAAAGTCGCTCCAGTCGCCTGCGATCGCGCCATATGCCACAAAAGGAATAAGTAGGAGGGCGATCGCCACTCCATTCCAACGAGAATCAAGCCACTTTAACAACCCATTCTTGGCACCAGCAAAGCTATCGTTGGGCTGGCGCAAGGCAAAATAGGGTAGCAGCGCAAAGGCTCCTACCCCAAATGATCCCGCAACAAACAGTGAGGCTGGAACCTTCTGCATCCGACCATCGATCAGCAATAGCGAAGCATAAATCAGTGGCACAATTCCTAAAATATTGAACAGCGACACGATCAGAGGGTTGATCCCCTGCCATTCTCCTGTCACCAATTTTTGAATCGTGGCAAACGTATCCGGTTGATCGGGAGGTGCTAACCAAAAGGCATAGGTCATAAAGCCAACCCACATCAGCCAAAAGATCACTCGATTCACACTGCCGCCTCACTCAATGACTGCCTTACTAATGGTTTAAGTAGCGTCCTGCCATTGACAGTGTATCGCCCAAATCGACATCTCCATCTCCGTCTGCATCTAGAAAACTGCTTAAGACTGAGTTACTTCCGGTTGAGCCGCTGCCGGGATCAGTGTTGCTAGCTCCAGACTTAAGAAAATTCAGCGCAATTGGAACTAATACAGGCAAAAGAGATTGAATGGTGTCTGCATTCAGTCCTGTTTTTTGGGCGATCGCCTGCGAAAGTTGGCCTTGTTGAGCAGGGCTAAACAGAGCTTGAAGCGCGGCAACACTGGGGGTTGTACCACCATACTGGTTCACTAACGACTCAACGCGATCGTTGCCACCAGCAGCGCGTTGCTCTTGCAATGAGGAGCGCACATAACTACCCACTACCGACATCACCGTCGAGGTCGTTCCAGGATCAACTCCTTGGTTTTGAGCA
The DNA here is from genome assembly GCA_033764315.1 of Oculatellaceae cyanobacterium bins.114. Classification (GTDB taxonomy): domain Bacteria; phylum Cyanobacteriota; class Cyanobacteriia; order Elainellales; family Elainellaceae; genus FACHB-1407. The sequence goes on along the minus strand of JANRJA010000085.1, from coordinate 821 downwards.
ACCTGCTGCACCATGTTTAAAATGCCGCCAATCTGATCCGGACTCCCTTGCTGATTGGGGTTACTGATAGCTCCCAAAATCTGATCAAACAGTGCCATATGAGTTTATTCCTACTAAAGCTTGTATCCATCTCATTGTTCAAAAACTACAAAAGCGAGACCAGGCACCACCCTTGATGCCAAGCCTCGTTTTGCAACAGATAAATTTTAGACACACTAACCAACGGTAACTTCGCTGGTATCAACATCAGTTGCCCCGTTCACCCCTCTAGCAATCGATACTGCTTTAGAAAGGTAGGACTGATCAGGCACTTTGCCTTTGAGCACCACTTTGCCACCTAACTGAGCGACCCACAGAGTACCCACATCATCAAGCTGAGAGTCATGGTCAAACGCCAGAGCAACCCGTTTTGCCAAACCACTCTCGTCATAGCCACCATCTAATCCCACCCGCTCAGGAGGAATGCTTTGTCCAGGTGCAGCAGGGGCAGCAGCAGGGGTAGCAGCAGGGGCAGAGGTTGCTCCTGCAAGCCCAGTCTGTGCCGCAGCAGGCTTGCTTCCTGGGAAAAGTCTATCTAACCAACCCATTATTAATATTCCTCCAAACTTCTCAAACAAAATTCATAACCTGAATTCAGGTTTTGCTGCCATTATGAAGCGATCGCCTTAATTTTTTTGAAAGGAAAGGTTAACTTAAGGTTTTCTATGCCAACGATTGAAGCTCCTTGAGGGTGCAACGTTCCACACAACAAATATTGGGCATAGATATTACATTCTTTGAAGTTTTATGGGTTTTTTCAGAATCGGGTGAAAGCACTGCTG